>NZ_AXAC01000006.1 GCF_000472665.1 Acetobacterium malicum subsp. dehalogenans DSM 11527
ATTGATGAAGCCTTTCTGATCCGGGTAACCAGAAAGGTCAAGTCGGATGCCACCATTTCGCTGCACAACGCCCTTTTCGAAGCGTCGCCGATGTTTATTGGCAAGAGCGTCGATATCCGTTATCCCAATGAATGCCCGGATGAAATCTATATTTATGAAAACAGTGTCCGGATTTATACCTGTAAAAAAGTCATCATGACGGACAACGCCATTGCCAAACGCAATAACAATGCTATCAGCTACAGCGCGTTAGGCGGTGTGCCTCATGTATAAATCATTTTTCGGATTCCAGCAGGCGCCCTTTGACAAGGGGATTGATTCATCGATGCTCTTTCANTCNGAAGCTTACAAGGAAGTNCTGGCNCGTCTGGATTATCTNAAAACCACCNNNGGTTTTGGTCTGATTACNGGNGANCCNGGGGTTGGTAAAACATCGNCCCTGCGGGTCTNTGCNGACAGTNTGAATCCGTCGTTATANAAGGTCATGTATTTCCCGATGTCTTCCGGGACAACCATGGATTTTTACCGGGGGCTGGCCTTTTCGCTTGGGGAACAGCCAAAATTTCGCAAAGTGGAGCTGTTCTTTCAGATTCAGAACGTCATTACCGATCTTTATGATAAGCGCCGCATCACGCCAGTCTTTATCCTCGATGAGATGCAGTCGGCTTCGGCTCAGTTTCTTCACGATCTGAGCATCATTTTTAACTTTGACATGGATAAACGTAATCCTTTTATTCTGATTCTCACCGGTTTACCAACGCTGGCCAACCGTCTGGCTTTAAACCAGAACCGGTCGCTTGATCAGCGACTGGTGACCCGCTTTCATTTCTCACCGCTTACACCGGATGAGGTCAGGGACTATATCAAACACCGGTTTAAGCATGCCGGTGTTTCACGGAATCTGATCAACGAGAATGCTTATGAAGCCATTTCATCATCCACTGGCGGGTATCCGCGATTAGTCGGTAATCTCGTTACCCAGTGTCTGATTCTCGCCTTTCAAAAACAAACCGAACTTATTGATGAAGAAATTGTATTTGCCGCTTCTGCGGAAGCTGGGATTTAACGCCTAACGGCGTTATTTCCCTTTTTTCTGGAGAAACAGAGCGTGATTATGTGATTAAAAACTGGCGTTTTATTTTTGACACGCCAGTTTTTTCCCATTATTTCGTTCTTTTTCATCCGTTTTATTGTGATTAAACCAGTCTGAAATAATGTGAAAATTTACAGGGTATTTCTGATCACACCTAATTACTAGTTAATACTTTTGATGATACTTTCAATTTTTATAAATATGTCAACCAATTTGTCATCAAATTGAGTTCCACTGTTTCTTTGAATTTCCGCTACTGCAACCTCATGGCTAAATCGCTGTCGATAAGGCCGATCTGTCGTCATTGCATCATAAGTATCGGCAATGGCAATGATCCGTGAACCCAGTGGAATTTCCGCACCTTTGAGCCCACATGGATAACCATTGCCTGAGAACATCTCATGATGGTGGCGAATAATTGGTAAAGCTTCAGTTAGAAAATCGACATTACTAAGGATATTAATTCCAATATCCGGATGCTTTTTTATAACCTCGTATTCTTCATCTGTCAGCTTACCATTCTTATTCAAAATATGATCAGGTATCCCTATTTTCCCGATATCATGGAAAAGCCCTGCATATTCAAGAATTTCTTGATTTTCTGCTGTCAATTTCAGTTCTCTACTTAAAAGCATGGATATTTTTGACACCCGTTCAGAGTGTCCTGCTGTATAAGGATCTCTTGCATCAACAGCATTGGATAAAGCAAAGACAGTATTTAAATAGGAATCATCAAGTCTTTTCAGTGATAATTCGATTTCTGACTTTTGATTAATTAGCTCTTTATTTTGTTGTCGAAGTGTTTGTGATGTTTTATAAAGAATGCCAACCAACAATAAAAAAAGGATCAAAAATCCACCAAAGACTGTCAATGCTATCACTTGTACAATCATGTTTGCATGTTCACTGATGTTCTTTTCAAGGATTTGCAAAACGGCAACACCTTCAACTTTACCGTCATAGATGATCGGTTCATAAATATTTATGACCAGCTTGCCTTTATTCTCATCTTCAGCATTATTGAGTGCATAAGCATCTGAAACGACGAAAGGAGTCTCACCATTTAATACTTTTTCAAGATTTTTTTTGTCAGGTTGTTCAACAGTAAAAACAGAATTATCTGCCATGATTACTTTTTCATCCTGGTTGATGAGCATAATCGCTTGAATGTCATATAAATTCATGGATTCAATGATATTAGACTTGATTTGAGATGCCTTAGTGTCAGATATGGTATCAGCAAAGTCTGTTTTAGTCAGATTGTTTTTAACAACCGTACTAATTGTAATTTTAGAGACTTCTTCAAGATTATCTAGCTTATCATTTTTAATATGTTCATATATAACCAGGGAAAGCACAATGCCCATTAAAACAAACGCGAATAGACTGTATAAGGCAAAAGTCCTTATTAATGGATATCTTTTCATAAATATCACCTTTCACAATGTTGTTTAATCCTATCATATCTATCTGTTATGATAGATATGCATTATACGTTATTTTATCGGCTAAATCAAGTTGTAGATTATCTTTTTTATCTTAATATGAAATTCAGATAATCTCAATCACTATTTGACAGATATCTCATTGATATCCGAATTTTCTGTTTTCTGAAAAAACTGTAATAAATTTTTAAAATTTTCCAATCTCCATAAAATCTCCACAACTATCAAGTATACTTGCAAACATAGATCAAATAATTTTAAGGAGCTGATACTGATGAATTGTTGTAAAAACGATGAAAACAAGAACAACCTGAAAAAAAATAAAAAACATCACATGTCACACATGATGATGATGGCCCTTTGTTGTGGTGCACCCATTTTAATACTACTTATCATAACATTGCTTGGTTATCAAGGTATTCTATTTACGCTTCTGCCATTCATTTGCCCGATTATGATGGTACTCATGATGCCGATGATGTTACGGGGTGGAGATAAAGGTAAATCTGAACAAACGGATCAAACAGAGGAAAAACCTTCAAATCAGAACATACTTTCTTAGTAATTTTACTTTCTGTTTTCCAGCTAGATGGACACATGCATTGTTTTGCAGGTGTCCTTTTTTATCATTCTCAAATTTTTGCAAAATTATTTGAAAATTTGATTTTATTTATGTTGAAATACTCAATCTCTCCATAATTTCTTCATAAGTCTATTGTATGATAGATACAACAAATAATTTTAAAGGAGAATTTCAATGGGAACAATCATATCAATTTTAATCTTTATCGGACTCATGTTTGTCATGTCTAAATTCGGCATCGGATGTTGCGGTGGCCATTCTGGTCATAAACATCATAATGGTCAAAAAAATTTAGAGGATTCAGAGAAAGAACAAATTTCTAAGAATGATTTGGAATAATGATTATAAGCATTGTTTAAACGATGGCGGTTATTTTATTAATCTATTCTGCTTCGATCTGCAAGTCAAAGATCATTTTAAAACATAAAGGGGGTCGTGCCAAAATCATATGCACTGCCCCTTTTATATTTTTCTTAGAATGATAGTGAGAATAGCTGTATAAAATTAGTCAGCCGAGAAGATCTGTCTCTATAATTGACTCCTTTAATTTAGGTCATATGAATAAACACTTCAGTAGTGCTGTCTGACGCAAATCATTGTTGACAAACGTTGACAAGTGTGATAGCTTGACTTTATTGAAACATGTGCTCATCCTTCTGTGAATCAAGACAAGATTTTTTAATTTTATTTGATAAAAGTTAAATTGCCGTGAATAGAATCTATTGTTACCACCTTGTGATAGCCGATATTTTTGATGACTATTTTCAAAAGTGTAGAAACGGCTTATCTTTAGATGATATTGATGCAATAATTTAGGAGGGAAATATGAAAAAGCAGTTTTTTGTAATAACTTTAGTAGCGTTGTTAATATTTGCATTAACGGGTTGCAATGATAGGACATCTGAAAACAATAGTGCGATTATAAGGGATGCAGCCAGTAGTTTTAATTTGATAGTAACTAACAATTTAGAAAATAAAGTCTATCATGAGACATTAAGCCATTTTGGGCTCCTACTTAAAGACGGTGATAAGTTTGAATGGACAGAAGATCCTTCTGTGAGTGATGCTGACTTTTCTCTTTCTATAAATGCTGATGAATTTATACATGCTGGATTAGATGTTACTAAACTCGAAGGAACACCCTTCACTTATGTAGCAGCTTCAGATAACAATCCAAATATGCTCATATATAAATTTGATGTCAGCAGTAACAAAGAAATCTATAAAGACTCTAATGAAGCATTCGAGAAACTAATAAGTCAGATACCTGACCAAATTGCTGTTTTAGAAAATGATGGTTATATTCTAAGTCTCGATCAAGGCTTTCAAGTGCATTGGAATGCAGATGGACGTGTAAATAAAGATATGGCCTTTATTGTTGGTGCTGAAGACCTTGTAAAGGCTGGGCTAAATGTTGATGAACTTAACGAATGGAAAGTGATGAAAAATAAGTATCCAGATGATACACAGTTGAAATTATTAAAAATATATTATTTGAAATAGATTATTGAGGAAAATTTCTTAATAATCTACATGGCAAGAATTTTAAGAAATAGTCGAGAAATTGATCAAATGAAAATAGTTGAGAAAATATTTTTGTAATTGAAATCTACATAAGATCTACACATAATTTTATTAGAATAAGTACAAAGATATACATCAAGTAAAATCAAGAAATCAGTTGAAAGGTGGCTAATAAAATGATGGGATTTAATACGTTAGGTTGGCACGGAATTCACTCACTGTATGGTATGCACAATGGATTCGGTATGATGGGAATAACAGGGGGTGTAACCATATTTATGGTATTACTATTAGTGCTTGTGGTGGTTGTTGCTATTGTTTGGTTTTCAAAAAACGGAAATCCCCAAAACAATCGATTTAAATATCAAACAACAGATCGATCTTTAGAAATTTTGAATGAACGCTATGCATCTGGAGAAATTGCTGATGAAGAATATGCTAAGAAGAAAATAGAATTAAGGAAACATAATTTATAATCAGCTTTAAGAGTCCTGCTTTAGACCTTGAGATCTCTTTTCCGAAAGCCAGGAAAATGTTTCATTTTTTGTGTAAACTCTGAAAACTGATATCGTGTGAATTAATCTTAAGGGACAATAAATGGCGACAAACCGTTATTTGTCCCTTCATTGCTTTATACATAGATTTTTCGATAAGCCAATAAGAAGCACAAAATATAGATTTTCCGCCTCAATTGGAAGTGCCTTTCTTTATTTTCAACTATATTTACACTTTATAACAGTTGGAAATATAATTACCTATTTGACCAACCATTACATCAAAACTACTAAAAAAAAGGACAGCACCAGAAAGCACAGTCCTTTTCCATCCTGTCTTAGCTATAACTTTCGTAACTCCGCTTTTTTTCGATTGTACTCTTCTTCATCGATTTCACCGCGAGCATACCGCTCATGCAAAATTTCCAGAGCTTTATCACCTGAACGGGTTCCTTCTTTTACATTTGAATTTGTAAAATGGTGAACAATAAAATACACTCCGATGATAACCAGAACAAGTAATAGAAACAATCCAAACATCATAAAGAAGCCAAAACCACCACCATAACCTATGCCATACATCATTATTGATTCCTTCTTTCTATTCTCAAACATATTTCACTCTAATGAACCCAACTAAAATCTGAATTTATTTTAGGGAGCGGATGTTCTTTGTCATATTATTAAATTCTTCCTTTGTGATTTCACCTTGTGCGTACCTTATACCTAATATTTCCAGAGATTTTTCCTGAGCTATCGGTATCTTTTTTGATCTTATCACTGCAAAAATTATGACGCCAATAATTAAAATCAGAAATATGGCAATAATACCAATGGTAACCACTGCAGATACAAAAGAATTCATCATCCCATATCCATTCCATCCTGAATTGGCATATGAATTATTATTCATCATTCCATTTCCGTACCATCCAGAATTAGTAGATGAATAACTATTCGTCATCATTCCTCCGCTCATGAGATTCATCATCCCATTTGGGTAATCTGTTAGATAATTGACAGCAAGATTGATATGAAAGGCTCTAAGGGATTCTGATCCGTCTCCGCCTAGTTTGATGTCCATCTGTTCATGCATAGCTGAATTAGCAATCATTTTTTCCATCACCGAATCACCTAATGCTTCAAGTGTCTCCTGGTTTACTTTGTTTGGATCAATCTGTGTTGCATCCTTAATTCCTTGCTCTACCATAATTTCTGATAGTATAACATCCGGACTTTTAAGTTCCATCTCTTCCGCAAATGAAATGCTAGTAAGAGCCAAAGCGGCTAACAACGATAAAGTGAAGACAAGAATTACTTTTTTCATTTTTTCCACACTCCTTACTTGATTAATTTGATACCCCAATGAATATGGATGAAACAAGAATCAAGAATTTATAATATAGTTTGCTTTATGATATCGTGTAATGGGCGGGATAACCTAAATGTTTAGTAAGCAGCCTGTTTAGTGTCATAAATTGTTGTCAAAACTAATGGATTTAATATTTTCCGGGGTTAGATTTATCAAATTATCTTTGATCTTTCGATTTCATCGTTCTGAATGGGAACTGATAGCTAAATAATAATTGATCAATCTAATTGAACTCTACTTAAACGCATCAAAAAAAACACATACTATTTCATATGCATTTCTGAATTGGTCTTTAAGTTTTATTATATTTTTTGATTATATGTAATAAATCTATAATACTATTATTTAGCCATTTAAGTATATTTATTATGTTTTTTACCTTATATAAGAGCCATAGCCGATGCCGGCTTCCTTCATCGTCCGGACCACTTTCTCAAAGGCTTCCAGATTATCCAGGGGATCCCCATCCATTTCCACATAGGTGATGTGCCCGGCGTTGGTCAGTTCATGATAAGGGGCTTCCAGCATGATCTTTTCGTAGGCACTGGTAGGATAGTAAACGGGAATATGAAACGAGTTGGTATAGTATTCCCGGTCGGTTACGCCGGGGATTTCACCAAAGACCTGTTTATCCAACTTGACAAAACGTCCGGCGGTGCCTTCAGCGGGGGTTCCCAGCAGGGTGAAGTTCAGCTGATACTGGGTGCTGGTTTCATCCATACGCCTGCGCATATGACCAATGATTTCCAGCCCCAGTTCCTGAACTTCAGCCCCTTCGCCATGGTGTTTTCCGGTTAAAACCGTCAAGCATTCCGCCAGTCCGATAAAGCCCATACTCAGGGTGCCATGTTTCAATACTTCCCGGATTTCCATCTCGTCGGTCAGATCCTCCGAATCAATCCAGACCCCCTGACCCATCAGAAAGGGAAAATTCTTAACCTTTTTATGGGCCTGAATTTCAAATCGCTCCAGCAACTGCTCAATCACCAGATCGATTTTCTGATCCAACTCTTTAAAAAACAGCTCCTGGTTGCCCTTGCTGTTTAAGGCAATCCGGGGCAGGTTAATGGTGGTAAAACTGAGGTTGCCGCGGCCATAGGTGATTTCCCGATTGCTATCGTGGACATTTCCAATCACCCGGGTGCGACAGCCCATATAAGCAATTTCAGTTTCCGGTTGGCCGGCCTGGTAATATTTCAGGTTGTAGGGCGCATCCAAAAAGGAAAAATTGGGAAACAAACGCTTGGCACTGACCCGGCAGGCCAGTTTGAATAAATCATAGTTGGGATCCCAGGGATTATAATTCACCCCTTCCTTAACCTTAAAAATATGAATCGGAAAGATCGGAGTTTCGCCGTTTCCCAACCCGGCCTCCGTGGCCAGCAGCAGGTTTTTAATCACCAACCGTCCTTCGGTTGAGGTATCCATACCGTAGTTGATGGAACTAAAGGGAATTTGGGCTCCGGCCCGACTGTGCATGGTGTTGAGATTATGGACAAAGGCTTCCATCGCCTGATAGACGCTGCGATCGATCTCTTTTTCAGCATTTTCCATGGCAAACTGCTGAACTCGAGTAATAATGTTGGCGTCGTGAATCCACTGGGCCAGACTCCGGGTTTCTGCTTCAAGGTAATCTTGCGGATGATTCAACTCAGGACTTAGTCCCAGTTTTTTGTCAATATCTTCACTGATGGCCTTAACCTTGGCTAAGGCATTTTTGGTATCCGTCAATAGGGTTAAGCCCTTAGCCAGATTTTCCCGATAAAGCCGGATATAGGTTTTTTTCACCCCTGGAACCATGGCATAGTCAAAATTGGGAATACTCTGTCCACCATGCTGATCATTTTGATTAGACTGGATGGCAATGCAGGCCAGCGCCGAATAGCTCTGAATATCATTGGGTTCGCGCAGATGTCCATGGCCGGTCGAAAAACCATTTTTAAACAGCCGTTCTAAATCAATCTGACAGCAGGTGGTGGTCAAAGTCAGAAAATCCAGATCATGAATGTGGATTTCACCGGCTTTATGGGCCTTTGAATGGTCCGGATTCAGGACAAACATTTCATAAAACTGTTTGGCTCCTTCTGATCCATATTTCAGCATCGTGCCCATGGCGGTGTCACCGTCAATGTTGGCATTTTCCCGTTTTACATCGTTGTCTTTGGCTTCTTTAAAGGTCAGGTCTTCATATATCTTCATCAGCCGGGTATCCATTTCCCGGATCCGGGTCCGCTCAGCCCGGTAGAGAATATACTCCTTGGCGGTTTTAGCATGTCCGGTTTCAATGAGAATTTTTTCAACCGCATCCTGAATTTCTTCCACCGTCGGTGCTTTGGTCTTCATTTCCTGTTCGATATAAATGGTCACTTTTTCGGCCAGATCCATGGCGGTCTGGTAATTTTGTCCGCCAATTTCACTGGCTGCTTTGAAAATAGCATTGGCAATTTTTTCAATATTAAAAGGGGCTTCACGACCATCTCTTTTTTTGATTTTAGTAATCATACGGGTTTGTTTTCCTTCTTTCCTGGTAGTCTTGTTTCATTGTTTTGGGCATTGAAAAGCCCCTCGACGGCGTGTCAAGAGGCATAATGATTCCTTGGTTCAAACACCCCCTATCACGCGTAGAGTCTGGTGTGTCTAATAACGGCGGGTATTCTGACTCAGGTTTGATTTTTTATAAAAACACTCAGATTTATCTGCTTGTTTTCCGATAAAAAACTCCCCTTTACAGCGGCGGGACCGTGCCGGATTTGCACCTGCTTCCCCTTAAACTGCTCCAGCTGGCGCAGCACCATTACCATCTTATTTTGTTGTACTTATATTAACACATACAATATGTAGTGTCAAACCCATTCTTCTCTGCAAACGGCCATCATTGTTTTAAACTAAAAGGTTTGACATAAAAATGCCGGCTGATGGTCTTAACCACCGTATCACTGTCACTGGTACCAATCTGCGTCCAGCCCATTCCTTTTAGACCATCCGAGGCATTTTCAACCACATAAGCAAAATCGGCGGCCTCCAGCACGGCTGAGTTTCGGATATCGTTACCAAAGGCGACCACTTTTTCGGCATCATAATAAGTCTTCATATCGCTGATGGCATTTTTTACTGAGGCTTCATGACTGGTTATTTCGATAAAATAATAGCCGGGGTGTTCGTCGTCCGGGTAACACTCAATATTAACAGAAGGGGCAATATCCAGGGTCATGATGGCATCTTTCAGCTCCACTATAGTCTTTTGCTGATCCACTGCCATGATCGATAAAACGCTTTGATCATTTGGTAATTCACCGCACACATAGCTCTGCTCGGGGAGGCGCTTTTTCGAGTGATAGATTTTTTCCTCCACCGGGTTAATGAGCCTGGTATAATAAACATGCAGGACATCGTTAATAATGGCGTGAGTAAAACAGTTCCGTTCGCTCCTTTCAAAAACATCAATAATTCGTTTGGCTGTTTCCGGTTTCATTTTCTTACAGCATGAATAAGTCCGTTTTTGCAGATCATACCAAACGGCGCCATTCATCATGATAATGGGGACTTTCATTTCGATCCCTTCCAGCAAGGGTAACAGGGTTTCCGCGCTTCTTGTCGTCGCAATGGTAATCAAAGCGCCCTGCCGGATCATGGTATTTAATTTTATTCTGGAGTAACTGCTGACTTCACCATGAGAATTTAGCAATGATCCATCAAGATTGGTAACAAATAGAGTCTTCCTGTTTTTTCGCCGGGGCAGATGAAAGGCGTTAACACCTAACGACACAAAAATTCCAATCAACGTATCAATAATTCGGTCGATGGTAAAGATCAGCGGATTCACATCAGCCCCATGGGTCACCGTAATACTTAAAAATACCACACAGGTAATATAAGCTGCGCTTGCTTTTCTGATGCTGACGGTAAAATAAATCAGCGGGATCACGCAAAGAGAGACCACAAGATACTGCAATACCGGCATATCCACCGGAATGAAGCTCCGCTCGAAGATAAGCAGCACCAAACCCATCGCACCACCGATAAAGGTTCCCAAGGTCCGATTCATCGCCACCTTAAAGCTATTGGAAACATAGGGTTGCATGCATAAAATCGCCGCAATCGCCGAATAGAAGGGGGAGCCTTGCTCGCCTCTTAATAAATAGATTAAGAAGCACAGATAAACCGCTATAAATGTCTTAAAAATTCGCATTCCTACTTTTGGCATAAAGTTCTCCTCTTTCTGATGCCTATCTATAATAACATAAATTCGAAATTTTCTGCTGCTTAAATTTCTGCAAACCCTTTCAAATACAGATACCCCTTAACTTTTTTCAGAAACAAATTAATTTTACCGAAAAGTATTGACAGATAAAAAAAGGTAATGTATTATCTATTAAGGTAATATATTACCTTAATAGATTGTTGGAGGTTATATTTTGGACATTATCGATTCAATGCCCGATCAAAAATTCATCTTTGGCGGGATTCAAGTCGTTGCCAACCAGATGGATACGATGCTGGAGCGGGAACTGAAAGAATACAATTTAACAACCAAACAGTGGCTGCTCACCATTGTCGTTGCTAATATTTTTGATCACGACCCAACCATCAAAGAAGTTGCCAAAGGAATGGGGAGTTCTCATCAGAATGTCAAACAGGTTGCGCTCAAGTTAGAACAAAAGGGTTTTGTGGTGATGGAAAAAGATTCCCATGATGCCCGGATCACCCGGATTAAACTAACCGATGCGGTTGCTTCGTTTGGTAAAAATAGTCAAAAAAAATCAGAAATCTTCACCGAAAAGTTATTTAAAGGTATCTCGGCTGAAGAAATGGCGATGACCCGGTCAGCACTAGAAAAAATGCTGGCAAACCTGGAAGTAATGGACCAGGAATCTAAATAACAGGAGGAAAAACAGATGAAAAAAGTGATGATGATTATTCTCAGTATTCTGGGGGTATTGGTACTGGTCGGCGCTGGGGGCGTTTTTTACATCACCAACGGCCTGGAAGCCGGAGAAAACCTGGCGATCAACCCGGTCGATCTGACCAAGATTGAAGATGGCACCTATGCCGGTGTTTACCAGGCCGGACGCTGGACTAATGAGGTCGCCGTCAGCGTTGCCGATCATCAGATTTCAAACATCGATGTGGTCAAAACCGTCACCATCGAATCTCCGGAAATGACCAGCACCATCATCAACAGTGTCATCGAAAAACAAAATACCACCGTCGACACCGTCACCGGCGCCACCGTTTCCAGCAAGGCCTATCTCAAATCGATTGAAAATGCCTTATCCCAATGATGCGATTGAAGATTGTCAATTATATAAACGTTTTGAAAAAAAACAGCCTGTTGTCGATTAAAGACAACAGGCTGTTTATTTATTCACTTATTTTATGACGTCTTAATTTCAAACTGTTGCTTTATTTATTTCTTCCAGGGTTTTGCCCATCGTTTCCTTGCCAAACACCGCCACCACAACAGCCACCACCGCAAACACCAGGGTCAAGGTAATAAACACATTGGTATAGCCGATTTCGGTGCCATAATAATTATAGATCACCGGCACCACAAAGGGTGCTGAAAAGGCCCCAATGCGACCAAAGGCGGCGGCCCAACCGGAACCGGTGGCCCGAAAAAAGGTGGGATAGACTTCCGGGGTATAGGCATAAACGCAGCCCCAGGCGCCCAAACTAAAGAAATATAGCATCGAACCATAGATTAGAATTTGTTCCACACTGCCAGCATGGCCAAACAGCCAGGCCGCCAGAGCCGTTCCGGCGAAATAAATGGCCAAGACTTTTTTTCGCCCGACCTTTTCGATCAGGTAGGCAGCACTGAAGTATCCCGGTAACTGAGCCAGACACATAATCAGGGTAAACTCAAAACTTTTAGTCAGTGTAAAGCCCTTGGCTACCAATAGCGATGGGGTCCATAACACGAAGCCATAATAACCAAAATTGATACCAAACCAGATCACCCATAAAACAATGGTAGAACGGATATATTCTTTGCCCCATAAATCCAGAAACGATGCCTTGATATGAGTTAACTTATCGGTTACAGATTCCTCGGCTTTCACCTGACTGGTAATGTTAGCCTGTTTCTCCATCGTCATCAGCAGATCTTCCGCTTCACTGGTTTTACCCACTGATTCCAGATAACGGGGCGATTCGGGCACGGCCATGCGAAAAAAGGCCGCAAACAGGGCTGGTATTCCACCGACAAAAAAGGCCATCCGCCAACCGTATACGGGAATAAATAAATACGCCACGAAGGCCGCAATCAGCCATCCCCAGGCCCAGAAGCTCTCTAAAATAATAACATTGCGGCCCCGCATCCGGGTCGGCGAAAACTCACTGACCAGGGTTGATGCCGCCGGCAGTTCCCCGCCCAGTCCAAAACCAGTACAGAACCGTAATACCAGCAGCATTGTAAAATTCACGGCAAAACCAGACAGCGCGCTGGAGACCCCATAAATAACCAGGGTCCACATAATTACCGTCCGGCGGCCCCATTTATCCGCGGCCATGCCGGACAATCCGGCGCCCAACGCCATCCCCAGCATCCCGATGCTGCCCAACAAACCCAGCTGGCTGGGATCCAGGGCCCATTCTTTGCCAATGGCTGCCATCACACCGGAAACCATCCCCTGATCCATCGCATCAAACATCCAGCCGATCCCGGTTAACAGCAGAACCTTCTTCAACATCGGGGTCATCGGCAGTTGATCAATCCGCGAAGCAATATTTAACATTGTTACCCTCCTCATCATACTTAAACTTGTGATTATTATAGCACAACTATTGGTTTTTGCGACAAAATCCCGGTAAGAATCGGGAGAATTTGTTACGCTTTAAACAGCGCTAAAAAAGCGTTTCAAAATCCAAATGGAATCTTGAAACGCTTTTGTCTGCATATGCTGTTATCCTTTTTAAATCGTTTCGATATCTGAAAGCTGTTCCTGTTTGGGGGCTTCCTTTTTCGATCGTTCGCCAAAAACCAGTTCCGGACTTTTTATACTGACCTTTGTCCCTTCCGGCACCGATTTTGTGATAAACACATTACTGCCGATAACCGACCCTTTACCGATTACCGTTTCACCCCCGAGAATGGAAGCCCCGGAATAAACCGTTACCTCGTCTTCCAGACAGGGATGACGCCGTACTCCTCTGAGTTTCTGTCCACCCCGGGTCGACAGCGCCCCCAAGGTAACCCCCTGATAGATTTTGACATGCTCACCAATAACAGCAGTTTCACCAATAACTACTCCGGTACCATGGTCAATAAAAAAATACTTGCCGATGGTAGCGCCGGGATGAATATCAATGCCCGTGATATTATGGGCATATTCGCTCATGATGCGGGGAATCAACGGCACTGAAAGCTTGTAAAGTTCATGGGCCAGCCGATGAATACTGATGGCGAAAACGCCGGGATAGCAAAAAATAATTTCATCTTTGCTTTTTGCCGCCGGGTCGCCATCAAAGGCCGCGATCACATCAGTGGCCAGAAACTCCCGGATTTGGGGAATTTTGCTCATAAATTCATAACAAATTCTTTCCGCTTCCTGGTGACACTCGGCTTCGCCTAAATCTCCGGATTTGCCAGCCTGATGCTTTAGCGCCAAGGTGAACTGCTTGGTCAGACTTTCGATGATGCAAACCAACAATTCACCAATGTGATAGTCCTGAATTTCTCTGCGAAAATTAGTTCTCCCGAAATAACTGGGAAAAACAAGCTGCCGCAATGCTTTGGTCGTATCAATAATCACGGTCCGATTCGGTAAAAAACCTAAATCATGGGGGGCAATATAACATTCCTTTTTATAACTCTCAGAAATACTGTCAACCAATGTTCCTATTTTTGCTTTATATTCGTTGCTCATGGTTTTCCCTTTCACTTTTGCCGATTGTATTTTTTGGTGTTTTTTAATTATCTTGCCGCTTCAATCATTCAACGGCGTTTTAATTTCTTTATTATACTACAAAATCCAACTTAATCCGGAAAAATAATAAGGATTAACCCCTTTAAATACTAGGAGTTAATCCTCTGTTCGACGTTAATCCAACCGGATTCTCAGTACCGGTACACGGCGGCAATATCGCTTTCGGTCGGCATATCCTCGTTTTCTAAAATCAATACCTCACCACCCCGACTCAGTACCACCTCGGCCATGTCATCATAAACGTCCCCAACTCGGGGATCCACAATTTTGCCCTGAACGATGGTTCCCAATTGGGGATCAAAGAGTCCTGGATGAACCTTGTTTTCTTCCAGATAAAGAGTGGCTACCTTGCCTTCGGCGATGGCTCGGCCGATCTGCACCAGGTCATCGGAACCTAAATCCTTGGCGTGAGCTTCCGAAAAAATATCCATTCGTTCCTTCAGCTCTTTTTTAAACAGCTCCTTCATTACATTCTGAACTTTTTCATGCAAACTCTTTTTGTCCTGCGAATCGACATCAACTTTTATGCCCTCATTAATCAGATATTTATTCTTTGTCAGCTTTCTGAATTCCCCCTGATGTTCATCCAGGCCAACGAGAATAAGGGGTATTTTATATGGCTTGGAGTAGTTCTCCAGAATAAAAGCATCGACATGACGGAAAAATTTTTCCTGATCAACCTTCCGCTCATCCTTGGCGCCACCATGGCCGTGATACATCGACTGATCGCCGCCAATACTAGCGACCGAAAGATGGGGGGCAGTTTTTTCGGTTCCCAGAACCCCTTCCATGGTTGAATCTTTTTCGTCTACGGGAATCCCGTGGATTCCGTCGCGGTCGGCTTCAAAAAGAATAAAATTATCCCGATTCAAACCCAGCACATGATAATGGCCATAAGACTGAAAACTCCTTAACATAGGTTTTATATAATAGCTGTCTGACACAATCGCCAGGCTTTTTACATTCACCGGCAGCTTATAGACAATGCATTCTTCTTCATCCCCCAGAATGGCCAGGCTTTCAGTGGCCCCTTCCCAGAACAAAGCGTCTTCCTCCATTTCTTTAAAAAGCGAAAACAGATCTTTAAATCCTTTGAATTCCTTGTCTTTTAAAGAAGCCTGTGCTTCTTTGACGAGATTTTTGAAACGGATGGGATTTTCCAGACGATCCGGTTTCTTAATGTTGGTATCCACATAAATGGAGATCACCGGCCTCTTTCCTTTTTCCATCATCGGATGGGGAAATTCTTTAATGATTTGATAGTTCATCTACAAATCCTCCTCTCTGGTTTATGGAATACTTACCCGTTTTTTCAATAAAATCACACCGTTTCATTTATCATGTCAAAGAACTGCTGCCAAAACAAAAAGTTTTGCTATAAATTCAAAAAATATTTTTCATCGATCGTGAATACCGGTGCTTGATCTTTTGATCGTTTAGCCAAGCCAAGACTCTCATGAGACTTATGGGTCACTGAATCAAGGGTATTTTCCCGATCTTCCAATATTGGTTCAATGGCAATGACCCGATCCACCGTAAGGCCAATTTCCAGGTTTTGTTTTGGATCTTCCAACACGATTGCCAATTCCCGTTTCGATTCCGCAAAGTCATTCACCAATGAATCAAATAGTTTAATCATTTGAATCAGTTCGCTATTTTTTGCTTTCCTGACTACCTCAAAGGCCTTTTCCCGATCGCCCTGATCAACCAGTTTTCTGACCTCAACGCCGACTGCATGAATCCGCTTATGGGGTGCATCAAATTTTCGCAAAAGATATTCCAACGTGTTGTCATTGGTTTCAAAATGATCATACCATTTCCCGAAAGCACAGGCATGGGGATCTGTTGTCAGCTTGAATTCCCGGTTTTCCACAACCGAATCTTCCAATTCTCTGATCCAATTGATATGATCCTGTTTTCGTTGTCCCAGCAGCTCTGTCAGTCCGTTAATCTCCTCAGCTACCGATTGGAAGCCATAAAATTTTCGCGTATCAATAATCGGTACAATTTTTCCGCGCATATTAACTGCGCCCCGCATATAATGGGGCATACCCGGCATTTTAATTAAATTTTCGATTTTAAAAATGGCTTTAATATATTGACTGGAAACACCATAGATACCCTGCTCCAGATTAAACAATGCCCATGGATATGCTGTTTCTAATTCACTCATTGCTAGCCTCCCGATTTTTAGTAGTTATCCTCTTTTATCAAATAATCATTATAAACAAATTAATCTCTATGTTAATTAAACCAGTTAAAATAGTCAAGAAAAAAGTTTGTTAACTGGGATTTAAATTCCCTTTAATTCCTCTGGTTTTATTTTTTACTACTCTGTTTATCATATCTAATCGAGCCAAATATCAAATCAGGCCGGTTTCACAAAATAATACCCTAACCCTGCTTTGACAAACCACTCAAACAATGCTAAGATTGCCTTATTAACTGAAAACGTTATATTATTGCTATTATCCTGACCGAAAAGATTTTTCTGACCGGAAAGGTGCGAAATTGGCAAGTTTATTTGATTTAGTATTTTAACTTAATTGTTGTTATTTTTTATTAAATAAACGTCCTTAATGCTATTACGCTCTCTTTCCGTCCATTTTTCGGAGAGAGAGTTTTTTTGTCTTTTATTTTTATTTGATTCTTATTTGAAATGAGGGAAAAGATGCGAACAGAACACGACTTATTGGGCCCACTGGAGGTGCCAATTAATGCTTACTACGGTATCCATACGGTTCGAGCCCTGGAAAATTTTCAGATCACCGGCATACCGATTCATAAAGAACTGGTGGAAGCCCTGGTGGTCATCAAGAAAGCGGCGGCGCTGACCAATATCAGCATCGGCGCCCTGGATCCGGACAAGGGCGAAGCCATCACCGCCGCCTGTGATGAGATCCTAGCCGGGGCGCTGCGCAGCCATTTCGTAGTGGATTGTATGCAGGGTGGTGCCGGCACCTCGGCTAATATGAATGTCAACGAGGTGATTGCCAACCGGGCCATTGAACACCTGGGCGGACAAAAAGGCGATTATAGCCTGATTCATCCACTGGATCACGTCAATCTCCACCAATCCACCAATGATGTCTTTCCCACCGCGGTACGGATTGCTGCCATCCGGCTGCTAAAACCGGTGACCGAGTCCTTTGCCAACCTGCAATCGGCGCTCCAGGAAAAGGAGGAAGAATTTTCGCGGGTCATCAAAGCCGGACGGACCCAGCTCCAGGATGCCGTACCGGTGACCCTGGGCCAGGAGTTTGGGGCCTGGGCCCAGGCTATTTCCCGGGACCGCTGGCGGCTTTACAAGGCTGAAGAACGGCTCCGGCAGGTGAATATCGGCGGGACTGCCGTGGGTACCGGCTTAAATGCGCCCCGGTCCTACATCTTTACGATGATTGAAAAGCTCCGGGATCTCACTGGCATCAGCCTGGCCCGGACCGACTATATGATGGATCCAACCCAGAACTGCGACGTCTTTGTAGAAGTTTCCGGCCTGTTAAAAACTGCCGCCGTCAATCTTTCTAAAATTGCCAATGATCTGCGGCTGCTTTCCTCGGGACCCTACACCGGCCTTGGCGAAATCACCCTGCCGACAGTTCAGGCCGGGTCTTCGATTATGCCCGGCAAGGTTAATCCGGTCATTCCCGAAGCTGTCAACCAGGTGGCCTTTCAGATTATTGCCAATGATACCGCCATTACTCTGGCTGCCATGTCGGGACAACTGGAGCTGAATGCTTTCCTGCCGGTGATAGCCAAAAACCTGTTTGAAGAACTGGATCTGCTCAGTCACACCCTACCGATCTTTATCCGTCGCTGTATCGACGGGATTGCGGCCAATGAGGAGACCTGTCGGGCCAATCTGGAAAACAGTACTGTGACACTCACCGCCCTCACCGCCATCATCGGTTATGACAAGGGCACCGAAGCCGCCCTGATTTTAAAAGAAACCGGAAAACCGATCAAGGATATTATTCTTGAAAAAAAATGGATGACAGCTGCTGAACTGGCCGAGGTGCTAAAACCGGAACGCCTGACCTCACCCAGCATGGATCGAAAGCATTAATCAAAATCTCTGATCTAAATCACCGATCGAAAGGAAATAAAAAATTATGAATCTAAATAGTATGAATGAAACCCCAATGTCCAGCCGCATGGCAATTGGCCTTTTTGGCAAACGAAATGCCGGTAAGTCCTCGCTGATCAATGCCCTCACCGATCAGTCGGTGGCCGTTATTTCTGATGTGGCCGGAACCACCACCGACCCGGTTTATAAAACCATGGAACTGCTACCCATCGGCCCGGTGGTCTTTATCGACACTGCCGGTCTGGATGATACCGGGGAACTGGGGCTGCTGCGAATTGAAAAAACCTACGAGGTACTCAGAAAATGTCATTTTGCGATTGTGGTGGCGGATATTGAAACCGGCATTACTGACTTTGAAGAAGAATTCATCGATCAACTGATCAAGCGCAAAATCCCCAGCGTTTTTGTGTTAAATAAAGCTGATAAGGGTTGTCCCGCCCCCGAAGAGATCGAAGCCTTGAAAAAATCGCTTAAAATCCCCCTATCCTTTACCAGCGTTTATAATGGTACCGGGATTAAAGCGGTCAAGCAAATGATCATTGACCATGCCAATTATGAGGATGTGGAACCGGCCCTGGTTGGGGATCTGATTGAATCCGGTGATATGGTGGTGTTGGTGACCCCGATCGACAAATCCGCGCCTAAGGGTCGGCTGATTCTGCCTCAGCAGCAAACCATCCGGGACATCATCGAAAAGGATGCGGTAGCGATGATCACCAAGGAACATGAACTGAAACACACGCTGGAGAGCCTGAACAAGCCGCCGGCCATTGTCATCACCGATTCTCAAGCTTTTCTCAAAGTATCGGCCGATACCCCGGCCGGTATTCCACTGACTTCGTTTTCGATCCTGTTTGCCCGACAAAAAACCGATCTGGCCGAAATGGTCCGGGGCATTAAGCGAATTGAACAACTGGCCCCCGGGGATAAGGTCCTGATTGTTGAAGGCTGTACCCATCACCGCCAGGCCGATGATATCGGCAAGGTTAAAATCCCCCGCTGGATCCGCCAGATTGCCGGCTGTGATATCGAATTTCACTGGGCCTCCGGTGCTCATTATCCCAAAGATATTGGTGAGTATGCCGTGATTGTCCACTGTGGCGGCTGTATGCTCAACCGCCGGGAAATGCAGTATCGAGTCCACACGGCCCGACAAAAAGGGGTTTACATCACCAACTATGGGATGCTGATCGCCTATGTTCAGGGAATCTTAAGCCGGGCCCTGGAACCCTTTCCCGCCGCCAAACTGGCTTTGGAAGAAAACAATCTGAATTAACGAAAACTACACCCTGACACTTATTCAGGGTGTTGATTTTTTTGTCGTAGTACTGCCTCCATTTCCGCTGCCGGCATCGGCTTATAGTAAAAGAAACCCTGAACCGTATCACACTGCTGCACTTTTAAAAAATCAATCTGTTCCTCCGTTTCAGCGCCTTCGGCAATTACACTAAGTCCCAAATTTTTGGCCAGCAGAATAATCGTGTTAACGATCGCCTGATCTTTTTCATTTTCGGTGATGCCATCAATGAATTGCTTGTCTATTTTTATCTGATCCATGGGCAATAATTTCAGGCGACTCAATGATGAGTATTCGGTCCCGAAATCATCGATGGAAATATAAAGTCCCAGCTTTTTTAACCCGTTTAAAACACCGACAATATAACTGGATTTGTTGATTGCGATGTTTTCGGTCAGCTCCAGTTCCAGATACCTTGGTTTTAAATCGGTTTCTTTGAGCAGCTTTTTCATCTGACTGATCAACAGTGGGTTTCGAAATTGGGTTGCCGAGATATTAACAGCGATCCGTACCGGGGGCAGTCCCATATCCTGCCATGTCTTATTTTGACTACATGCGGTCGTCAGCACCCATTCTCCGATCGGATTGATCAATCCGGTTTGTTCTGCCAGGGGAATAATCACCTTGGGCGGAATTATTCCCAATTCAGGATGCTGCCATCGCAGCAGCGCTTCCACAGCGACAATTTTTCCCGTTGTCAGACAAATTTGTGGTTGATAATAAACCCGTAATTCATGATTATCTAAAGCATGATACAGATTACTGGTCAGTTTGTTTTTGAATTTGACCTCTTCTTTAATCGTTGATGAACATAACACATAGTTATTTTTTCCCTTTTCTTTGGCCTTACACATGGCAATATCGGCATTTTTTATCAGCTCCTCGGCGGTATCCCCATCCTTCGGATAAATCGAAATACCGGCATTGGCAGAGATATAAAATTCCTGGCCATTGACAATAAAAGCATGCTTAAATAAGCCGGCGATCCGGTCGGCTACTTTTAAAACCTCTTTATCCCGAGCCATATTATTTAACATGATTGCAAATCCATCGCCCTCAAAACGGCAAACCGCATCGGTTTTTTTTACCGATCTTACCAACTTTTGACTGACCTGAACCAGCAGCTTATCACTGCCCTCATGCCCCATCATATCATTAACAGTTCTGAAACTATCAATATCCAGATAGATGACTCCGATCATTTTGCCATTTTGTTGTGCTGATTCTATTCCCTGGTTTAACCTGTCATTGAACAATAACCGGTTAGGCAGTCCGGTTAGTTGATCATAATAAGCGCGATAGTTGATTTCATTTTCGGCATCGATCTTCACCAGTGCATCTGCTAAAATGTTGGCAATAATTTCCAGTAGCCCTTCGTATTCAGGGTTTAATTCATCCTTCTCTGTTTTTATTTCAAAGGCCAGGAATCCTCTTACCTCAACTTTACTGGATATCGGGATCGCGATAATTACATCATTGGGTCTTTCATCCAAAATATCTCCGCGATTGAAATTATGAACAATCTTATTTGCAATAATTGATTCAATCCATTCTGGTGCTGCTTCGACCGGAATTTCCTGCCGTTCTGCTTTTTGTGACGCGACGTCTTCATTGCGCCATTCCTGTTGACACGATACGCTACTTTTATCGTCATTAAAAAAACAGATACAGGCCCGGTCAATATTGAAGAACGCTCCGCTTTTACGTAACCATTTTGCGGATTTTTCTTCAAAATTGATAGCATTGACATTTAAAAAGTCAGTCGAAAATTCTGAAATCATTTTTTGGATTTTTAACTGGTCAGCATTTTGCTTTAATCGCTGAACATAGAGTTTATTTACAAAAAATGCCACCCATACACCAATTCCAAACAAACCGATTCTCGCCACATAAGCAGAGCTGTTAATTTCGACAATTGCCTGAGGTTTGATAATAAACACGAGAATCTGGGTTAGAAAAATGGACACCGTTATACCAACCAGCGCAATTCGGTTATTGTAAACAAGGGCAACAATAATCAAAATAAATGGGAACGCCCAAATTGTCGGACTGGCAATATTGATAAACTCAAAGGTTATCACTGGTATCGATAAACCAATTAGCGCCATGATGATATAATTCTGGTACTTCTTTAGCGGCTCAACACGCTGGGCAATCTGTATCATAAAACCAATCGCCAATAATAGTCCACTAAAGCTCAGGATCGTGATCAGATCAGCCTGTTCTGGAATAAAGTGCCGGGACACGATATTCAAAAAACTCCCGGCGATAAAGCATCCCGACAAGTAATTGTATATTTTTGTGCGATTCCCCTTGTTTAAAATGACTTCATCCATATTGAGTGGCGGCATTCTTACCAGTTTGTATTTTTTTATTGAATAAAACATTGCCAGGATTGCGACAAACATAACATTCGAAACTTTTTGTGTGGCTCCTGTTAAGAATAATTCATTCCCGAGAATCTGTAACATAAAGCCACTGATTAATGAAATACTAAACCCATACAAAATAAGCCTGGCCTGTTGCTTATTTCGCTTGTCACCGGAGTATTCTCCCCAATGCCAGAGCACTGCCAGCCCGATGGCGATAAAACTATAGTAATAAATATAATACAGCACGTTCCAGATATTATTTTCGGCTTTATTCATCCACCCAAATGGTGTATTGATTAAATTATACTGTAGGATGGCCAGGTCATGAGATAGCGCAAAGATGTAAATAAAGACCGCTGCCGGTGTATAAATTAAAAAATAGATCCACCACTTTTGAAGCAACCTTCGTTTATTGGTTAGAATTAAAAAGAAGTGTAATAATATCCCCGCAAAGGTGCACCAACCCAGTGCTGAAACACGTCGCCAAAAAAAACAAGTCTCTATGTCCGCCACAGAAATGGACATGGCCAGGCTAAATGTCCAGACACTTAAGAAGATACATAACACAAAGAAAATCCGATTACTTTTTTCTTTTGAATTAACCGAAACAATATAAGCACCAAAGAACATATACATTCCGCATATAATGAAAAACAAAAATGAAAATATCAATGGTAGTATCCCCACAAGAGCTCCTTTCATCTACTGTTTTTTAATCATAAAACTGCTATCCACCGCAGTGTTTTATTATATACCCCCAAAAATCAATCTGTCACATTTTTGACTTATTCTTTAACAAATTTAACCTGTTCCAAACCTGTCACTTGATCTTTTGGTGTACACTCAACGTGAAACTGCAAAACATAAAATAGCTTTTATGGAGGTTTTCTATGCCAAAAACGTATGTACTGGATACCAACGTACTGATTCAATCCCCCCAGGCACTGTTGTCCTTTGAGGATAACAAGATTGTTCTGCCCATCGCCGTATTGGAAGATTTGGACAAACTGAAAAACGAGGATGGCGAGCGTGGTTCAAACGCCCGACAGTCGATTCGTTTTCTGGAGCAGCTAAGGCAGAAGGGGAATCTGTTTGAAGGGGTCAGCCTGGAAAGTGGTGGACTACTTAAAATTGAAGCAAATTTTGCATCGGTGGATCTTCCCTACGGTTTTCAAAACAATTCCAACGATAATCGCATTCTCAAAGTCTGTAAGGGACTGATCAGTCAGGGCGAACCGGTAACACTTGTGACCAAAGATATCATCGTCCGGTTGAAATCCCAGATGCTGGAAATCCCCACCGAAGATTTCTTTGCTGAACAGTCGCCGGTGTTTCAGAATCAGTATACCGGTCGAACCGAAGTCTATGCACCGGATGAAAAAATGGAGGAATTCAAGAAAAAAGGAATTCTGCCAGAAAATATCTATGTGATCAATGATAACAAAACAAAATCTGGTATCATCCCTGAACATAATCAGTTTTTCATCATTCATTCTGATATCAATGAACGAAAAACGCTGCTGGGCCGCTTCAATGGCAAGAAAATTGTCCCCTTAAAAAGCCTGGACCTGGAGCCTTTCGGGGTTAAGCCCAAAAATGTCGGACAGCGTTTTTTGCAGGAAGCCCTGATGCAGGACGCTGAAACCGCCCCGCTGGTAATTGTCAAAGGCACCGCTGGAACCGCCAAGACCTTCTATTCTTTGGCCGTGGGGCTGCACCAAACCCTCGATCCCGATTTTAAAGGATACCGCAAAATCTTAGTCACCCGGCCTAATGTTCAGTTTGATGATGAAATTGGTTTTTTGCCGGGTAGCGAGCAAGAAAAAATCGCCCCACTGCTACGGCCGATCATTGATAATCTGGAGATTTTAATGAATCGCAGTGATAAATCCCGGTTTCAGAATGAAATCGAAATGCGCAAAAAAATTGAGGAACTGTTTGAACGGGGTGTCATCACCGCCGAAGCCATGAATTTTATCCGCGGCCGCTCCATTACCCATACCTATCTGATTATTGATGAAGCGCAAAACCTTACTCCCAAACAAGTAAAGGGTATTATTACCCGGGTCGGCAAGGGTACCAAAGTAGTCTTACTAGGCGACCCGCAGCAGATTGATCATCCCCTTCTGGATGAAAAAACCAATGGCTTAAGCTACGCTTCAGAACGAATGAAAGGCAGCCCCCTATGCTTCCAGTTGACCATGTTTGCCGACGAATGTCTGCGTTCACCGCTGGCCTTCGATGCTACCCAACGAATGTAAATAATACGAATATAAAAAAATTGGGCGGTGGGCTAGTCATCATTTGACTGGCCTACCGCCCCTATCATTGGATGGATACTCTTTAAATAAATACGTAAACAATGAAAACCATAGAATTTACACATTTTTAATCTCGAATTAAAGACGAAACCTGGAGCCATCCATATAATCACATTATCGAGTAAGTTCAGGAGGAATGAATAATGAATCAGTTGAATTTTTGTATTGATATTGATGGCACGATAACCGAAGCTTATGACTGGATTCCCAGAGCCAACGAATACTTCAACACCCAAATTATCCCAGAAATGGTTACTGAATATGATGAATATATCGCGCTTGGGGTAGACCCAAAAGCCTTTGCTGAATTTTATCATTTGTATGGTGAAACCATTTATGCCGAGTCCCACATCCGCGCGGGTGTAAAAGACGTTCTCAATGGCCTTTTTACCGATCACAATCTTCACTTTGTTACCGCCCGGGAGATCGAAATGAAAAACGTGACTGAAAAGTGGTTGTCTCATCACCACATCCCGATGAGTTCCCTATCACTATTGGGCTCTCATGATAAGGTTGCCAAAGCCTACGAATTCTGCTGTGATATTTTTATTGAGGATCGCTACGAAAATGCGGTGCAACTAGCAAGTCACGGATTTAATGTCCTGCTGATCGACTGTTATTATAATCAGGGTCATTTGTTTCCCGGGATTACCCGGGTTAATGATTGGATCGACATCGATCGTCATATTGACAACTATATTCAAACCTGCAATTATTCTCAAATCGCAATTTAAATCTCAACTATTTAGAATTCTAGTCCTTAATATCAGATAATCACTAATTCTCCACCCTCAACACATTTTTCGACAGATTTTTTTTGCTGTTAGCAAGATATTTATCGCCCCATCCAGGTTGCCCACATTTTTGTCTGTTGCAACCTGGATAATTTATCTAGCTGCTTGATGGCTTACTTCACCACTTCATAAGGCCAATCCACAATACCACCAAAATCATAGATATGAGTATAGCCGAGATCCACCAATTTTTTAGCCGCCTCGGCACTTCGCCGGCCAGTGCGGCAATAAACAAGAATGGTCTGATTCTGATCAGCTAAAACAGTAGGCGCCTTAGCGCTGATCTCGGTATCCGGAATCAGTACCGCATTCTCAATATGACCTTGATCGTATTCCTCCTGAGTCCGGACATCCAGAATAACCAGGTCTTCGCCCCCATCGATCATGACTTTGGCCTCTGCAGCCGTAATTTTTTTAACTGACACCGCCTTCTCCTTTGCTTTTTCCTGACTTGAACATCCGGCCACCAAAATGACCACAACCAGCAATAGTATTCCTAACTTTTTCATCGCATTGCCTTTCGTAAAAATCAAATCAGTTAATAAATCCCATAAAACTCTTCCATGGTTTTACCACTGTTGTGAATGGTGGTGGCCACCGGAACCCCCAGATAACGCAGATGCCAAGGTTCATAGGCATAGCCGGTGATATTGGTTTTACCCTGAGGATAGCGGACAATAAAGCCATATTCATGAGCATGATCCCGGATAAACTGACCTTCCGCCGTGGCCCCAAAGCTTTCCACCAGATCAAAATCAACCGTGGCGGACGTGACATCCATGGCCAACCCCAGTTGATGCTCACTCATTCCCGGTCGGGCACTGACCAGCTCCGCCCCAGCGACCCCATACATCTCCACATTCCACTGATACAACGCTGACTGGGTCGCATAAGAGCGATACCCAGAACAGCAGTAAAGGGTCAAGCCCTGAGCACTGGCGCCATTAAACAGCTGGATCAGATGCTCAGCGGCATCAGCCCGGAGTTGCGTGTCCCGGGTCGAGGGCAGATTAACCCAGACCAGATCGTCCGGAACATAATCCGGTGAAACACTGTGGTTTTTATTGACCAGCTGAGCCATCGAACCCAACTCATTTTGGGTGGGGCTGGGTCCCTGTGAACCTTTGAGCTGAACAATAATTCTAATTCCTTCCAGACGTAACCCCAACCCTTCGGTCCCGGCACTTTCCCCATTCATCACCCAGGGCATCCAGCCAAAACCTTCCACATAGGCTTCATAATATACGTCGAACAGATTGGCATTGGCTCCAGTCAGCCGGATTTGGATTCCTTCCAGGCGCAACCCCTGATTCGAGGTGCCGCTCATTTCGCCGTCCTCTTTCCAACCCTGCCAACCAATATTCTGAACATGGGTCTGGTATTCAAGCCCGACATTACTCTCGCTATTATCATTCTTTATTTCAATCGCTTCCAGACGCAGATTCTGTCCCGTTGTGCCACTCAGTTCGCCATTTTTCTGCCAACCCTGCCAGCCAATATTCTGGATATGGGTCTGGTAAACCGTTTGGATGTTGGTGGTGACAAAGGGCCGGTCGGTTGCCCCCGGCGCCGGATCACCCTTGGGTACCACCATGATTTTGATCCCTTCCAACCTTAAGCCAAACCCTTCGGTTCCGGCACTAGCATCATTTTTAGCCCAATCCAGCCAGCCAAAATTTTGAGCGTGGACCTGATAGTAAAGGTCGTAATTCTCAGCGTCAGCCCCAGTCAATCTAATTTTGATCGCTTCCAGCCGCAGTGACTGGCCGGAGGTTCCGCTCATCGTACCATTTTTTACATAATTCTGCCAGCCGACATTCTGGACGTGGGTGGTATATTCAATGCCGACATCGCCGCTGACATTCTCCAAGTTGGCTTCGATGCCCTCCAACCGCAGACCCTGTCCTTCAGTTCCGCTAATGACGCCGTTGCTGACAAAACTCTGCCAACCGACATTCTGAACATGGGTACGATAAGAACAACCCATCGCAGCATTTACCGTGCGCTCTGCTGTCATTGCCTGACCCACCGAATCCGAGGCCGCTTTGACAGCGTTTTCAGTTTGTGTCGGATTTTCCTCTGCACTGACACTGCCACAAAGCGGCGTCAGCACCAGCAATAAAGCCAGACCGCATAAACCAATCAAAGTGATCCTAATTGCCCTTAATCTTAACATTTTATTCAACCCTTCCTTGATATCATTTATCATTTCAAAAAAACCATCGTCATGATTTATTCTATCATAAATCATGACGATGGGCAGATAATTTGTTTGTTTTTGTTATAAATTCATGTCTGCTGGTTCTCAATTTTAGCTGATCTTTTCGGTTTGTTCGGCAATCGTATTTCCCCCCCGGGGCTACCTGCCTTTCGGAAATGACCAATCCCAGCAAGGTTAGCATAATCCCCAGAACCGCCAGCCCGGTTAGTCTTTCCTGCAGAACCAGCACCGATGTTGCCACCGTGATGACTGGCACCAGATAAATATAAACCGTCGTTTTGGTGGCTCCCAATCGTTTAACCGCCAGACTCCAGGTGACAAAGCAGAGCGCCGAGGCCAATAATCCCAGAAACAGCAGATTAAAGAGATAAACCGGCTGGGCCAATGGTTTAAGACTCCAATTGACATCAAAAAAGAGCAGCACTGGCAGCATAAATAGGATCCCGTAAAAAAAGATCCGCCTTGTGGTTTGAATGGTATGATAACCCAGACCACTTATTTTCCGGGTCAACACCGAATAAACCGCCCACACCCCGGCCGCCAGCAGCGCCAGTAAGTCACCAATGGGATTGAGTTGCAGCACCATGATCCCGTTAAAGCTGATCAAAAAAATTCCCATGATCGCGGCCAGAAAACCAATGAAAAAATTCAGACGCAGTTTTTCTCCCGCCAAAAAGAAATGAGCCAGGATGGCCGTAAAAAAGGGCGCAATCGAAATAATCACGCCAACGTTAGAGGCATAGGTATAGGTTAGGGCAATGTTCTCCAGCAAAAAATAAAGCGTGACCCCACACAAACCCGCGGCCATCATCAGCATTTCCTCAGTCCTGCTGCAAAGGCCCATGCGTCGGGGGTAGACAAGCGTCAGAGCGATATACCCGATGACGAAGCGCAAAACCAGAATCTCAATCGGCGCAAAGACATCCAGTAGAATTTTTGTCGAAACAAAGGTGATGCCCCAGATAAAAATCGTAAATGCCGCGGCCAGATGGCCGGTCAGCCGGGGATCGCCACTCAATTTTTGCTCCCTTCATCCCCGCTCCTGGATCCCCGGGGTTGCGGAGCATGTGGGATAAATATTTTCTGGTATTGTTTGGGGGTAATCCCGATGAATTCCTTAAAAAAATTAGTGAAGTGACTCTGATCCGAAAATCCTGTCTGGTAAGCTGTTTCAAGCGGTTCCAGGCCTTTTTCCAGCAACTGCTTGGCCTGGTTGATACGCACCGTCTCCAGATAGCGGTAGGGGGTGATGCCCTTTGTTTTAGTAAAAGCCCGGACCAGATAATACTTGCCGCATCCGCTTAAGGCACATAAGTCCGCCAGTGTGATCCGCTCCTGATAATGTGCTTCCAGGTAAGCACAGATCATTTCAATGTCGCCATCACTTTCCGGCTGATCACAATCGGCTTCCCAGTTTCCGTATTCTTCGACCAGCTGCTCGATCAAAAACAGAAAGGCTTCTTCTTTGTTAAATTCGCATGCTTCCTGCATCACCATCTGATGCAGTTCCTGAAGGCCCTTGACCTGTTCGCACCGGGATACTACCGGCTGTTTAAAAATCAGCCTGTCCAACTTCCCGGTGATTTCGTAAACCACTTCCTTCATTATTTCCGGTTTGATATTAAGACACCGGTAATCCAATGGTTTTTCATCAATTTGTTCGCAAAAATGATTATCATAGGGGTTAAAAAGCAGCAAGTCCCCCGGTTCCACCCGGTATTCCCTGTTCTTACAGGACAGTTTTCGCTGTCCGCTTTCAATAAAACCAATCACATAATGCTCATGAAAGTGATTGGGAAATTTTTGAATAATGCCTCTTAACCGCAAGGCTTCGATTTTCAGTTCGCTATCATAACGGACAACCCGTTCTTCGTGGTGTTTCATTTTACTACCTCCGCTTCCATCCCAGTGTAGCATTGATCTGGTTTTATCTCTTGGATGATATTGCAGTTCCGAAAAAAAACAGGAAATTACTTTCCTGCAGAGGTTGTCGATAAACTACCGTACCGACCAATTGTTAATCTGTTGTTCGCTGCGCTATGCGAAATCCGCTACGCTCCTTTCGCATTAGTCGCGAGCAGTCGCCAACTACAAGCAAGCTTGTGATTGGCTCGTTACTTTCGCGAAGAATCGGACAGGCTCTGCCGTGTCCGCTCCGATGCGTACAACATGATGTAACAATTGTCGGTACTAGGTTATCTTTTTTGACAGTCTGAGCAGGAAATTACTTTCCTGCATAAAGATTCATTCGTTTACCTCTGACAAAACCAATCAGGGTGAGATTAAACTGGCGGGCCAGTAAAACCGCTTCGTCGGTGGGTGCTGAATGTGAAGCAATCACCGGGATGCGGCTTCTGATCGCTTTTATGACCATATCCGAGGGAATCCGACCGGTGGTAAACAGGATTGCCTCGTCGAGGTTTTTTTCTTCCATTAAGGCCTGGCCAATGGCTTTATCCACCGCATTATGGCGACCAATATCTTCACAGATAAAAGTCAGTTCGCCGCTAATGCTCATCGCACAGCAGTGCGTTCCGCCGGTTTCGGCAAATAGTCCGGCATTCCGGTTACAGGCATTGGCCAGCATCGATACCGTTTCATGAGACCAGTCATGGACCGGTATCGAAATCAGACTTGTGGCGTAAGCGGCCTGGCGGATTTTCCGGTTATTGCCACAGGAAATCGAGTTACTGCCGGTGTCATGATCAATTTCCGGCAATGCCAACGGTTTGTTCAGCTGGACCTTGACCCGCTCCCCACTTTCACAGACATAAATAAATTCAATCTCATCGGGCTTTTCAATATAGCCCTCACTGAGCAGAAATCCCAGCACCAGGGCATCCAGTTTTTCCGGGGTGCAGACCAGCTTGAAGGCCAGTTGATCATTGATATAAGCATCCAGATGATGTTCGACAATCACCATGTCAGTCATTTTCTCATCAGTCAACTGCTGGTCTGTCGACTGATGGATGCGTTCGATTGCAAAATTCTCTTTTAAACTTAAGCTGTGGGTTTCATTGATTATCTTCATCGCGCTTTTCTCCATTTTTTACTATAAACAGGCTAAAATTTCATTTACCTTCACTGACAGCTGAATATTGAACAAGGTTTCGCTATCGGATAAATCAAGCTCGGTTAATTCGATAATCCGATTAATCCGGTATTTGAGCGTATTGTAGTGAACATGCAGGCTTTTAGCTGTCAGGGTAGTATCCTGATTATGATTAATATAGGCTACCAGGGTTTCCAGAAAATTGCTACCTTTTTTATCATCCAGGTCTTTCAGTGCTTTCACCACCGGATGGATTAAATTTTTAATATTGGTTTCCCCTCTAAAACTGAGGATCATGTGGGGAATAATCAGTTCGTCATAGTTGCGAATCCGTCCTGGTTTTTTCAGCTGATCGCCTAAATTCAGCGCGTTGTGAGCCTGTTTATAGTGCTCACAAAAATCATACAGGTGATAAAATATTTTGCTGATGCCGGCGGTACAGTCATTTTCCTCCAGCAGATTTTCAAAAGATGCCATCTCCCGCTCATTCTGAATTTCTGCGGTAATGGTGTCCAGCAAAATCACCAATTGCCCATTGTAAATAATCACTGTTTGACGATTAAAGAAATTCTGATAAATCCGTTTTAAATAGTACAACCGATCATTGGTATTCTGGCGATTATCAATGCGGATGACCAGGGCAAAGAGGTTTTTATAGAGCTTTAATCCATAAATTCTTTCCCGTTCTTCAATGGCCTTATGATCATACATTTTCTGGTTGAGCAGGGCAATTAAAAAGGTGTCGCTGAGTGAACTGGCGGTATGGCTGCTGCCGTTGGCATCTTCCATGGTCATCGCCACGGCATGACAGAGCATGATCAGGATTTCCTGATCGCTTTCAGTAATCGGATGATGATACTCCAAGAGTTTCAGATAGGCCAGCGGCCGATTGTTTTTTAAAACCCGGCCAACCAGTTGCCGGTGGTTTAACAGGCCGGTTTCCCAGATGACCAGCACTTCTTTGCCCTGTTCAATTTCATTTTGATTATCATCCGTCATCACCGATTTTGCATACTCTTTATTGACATAGCCCTTGGACAGGGTCCATTCCCAGAGCGGTTCATCGTCAATATTATTTCCGCCGGAATGGGCAATAAAACATAACGAAACGTCAACCAGCAACAAGGGATTATTCAGCAGCTGATAGCCCAGATCCAGTAATTGCTGGATCGTATAGCCTTTCCGGCAGGACTCAAGAATCTTTATTGAACTGTCACCAATCCGATACTGCTCCTCAAATAATTGTCTTACCCGCTTGACCACCGTTTCCGGGTTCCAGTCTTTATTCACCAGAATGGCCTTCGTGCCGCTTACCCTGATATCCTTTTCGTCCAGGGGCTGATCCGCAATGATAATGAAACAGTTTTTGTGATCCAGCCGTCGCTGGACTAGCTCAGACATCTTAATGACATAGGCATAGTCTGGCAACAAGTCCGGACGCTGTTCAGCAAAATAATCAATGCCTTTAATTTCAATATTGTCGTCATTTTCATCGCTGCTCATTTTAATGGGACGCCCATTCAATACCGACCTAATTTTTTGAAGTGTTACCGCCATCAGAACCACCTTATCATCTTATCGAATTTGACTCATTATATCACGGGGTGAAACCCCTGTACATCAGGGTCTTAAATAAAAACGACTGACCTTTCCCGGATCTCATTTTTAGGAATCGTTTACCAATTCAGCCTCCTCATTTTGTCATTTTTTACAAGTCTGCTTTGTTAACTGACTTCTTTTTTGATCACTAAAATCTCAAACCCTCACAAAGACGGAGCCACCCCCAACTGCTATACTGATGCCAGATAGAAATGACAACTCTTTAACAAAATCAAGGAGGATTTGATATGGTACAACGATACTCACAATTATGTCCGGTGGCTTTCGGTGCTGGCGCTGTCAGCACCACCGGAGATGTCGCCAAAGAATTAGGATTTAACAGGGTTTTAATCGTCACTGATGAAAACGTTGAAAAAATGGGGCACTCTCAAAAAGCCATTGACAGTTTAACCGCTGCCGGGATGGAAACCTTTTTATTTACCGACTGTGAAATGGATGCCCCGGACTATACGGTTCAGGCTGGTGCCGATCTGGTAAAAACCCACGCCATTGATGGGATTGTCGGCATTGGCGGCGGCAGTGTTCTCGACACCGCCAAAGGAATCAGCTCCTTGGGCGCCAATAATGTCAGTGTTTCAGAACTGCTGGATTCAGCCCGAAACATGACGCCACTGGCAAACCCACCCATTAAACTTATTCTGATTCCCACCACCTCTGGTACCGGCTCGGAAAGCACCGTTATCGCCGTGATCAGCGATACCAAGAATCATGAAAAAATCGGTGCGATTGCACCTGCCAGCTTTGCCATTGTTGATCCGGAACTGACTCTCGGTCTACCAAAGGAGATCACGGTTTACACCGGTATGGACGCTTTTTCCCATGTTTGCGAAGCATTAACCAGTGTGCAACCCAATCCCCACTCCGATATTCTCTGTTATGACACCATTGAACGGATTACCAAATGGCTGCCCATCGCTGCTGCTGATTCTTTGCATCTTGAGGCCCGGGAAAATCTGGCCCTGGCCAGTAACAATGCCGGCATTGCCTTTAATGATGCCATGGTTCACCTGGGTCACGCCATTGCCCACGCCATGGGCGCCACCTTTCATATCCCCCATGGGATTGCCTGCGCCCTGGTCACGCCGGTTATCCTTGAATTGACGGCACCCGTTTATCCCGAAAAAGTCAAAAAAATCGGTACCTGCATGGGCCTAACCATCAGTGCCACTGATCCCCTGGACATTGGGATCGAAGTCGCCAATGGATTACGGCAATTTCAGAAGCAATTGGGGATCCCCACGCTTCAGGACTTAAATATATCCCGGGAGCAAATCATCGGCTGTACAAACTATGTCGCCAATGAAGGATTACGCTTTCTCTGTCCGGTTCCCGCTACTGAAGAACGCATTGCCGCATCGCTGGCCAAGATCTTCGACTGCTATCAGTAAATCGATTTATAAAATTTAAGGAGAATCTCTATGACTTTTGAAAATTTATTATCCCCTATTAATATTGGTTCATTAAAAATCAGAAACCGGGTCGTGATGGGCGCCATGGGTTCGGGAACGGCCCACGACAACGCTACGGTTTCGGAATGCGAATGCGCCTACTACGCCGAGCGCGCCAAAGGCGGGGTCGGACTGATTATCAATGAGGTCACCCGGGTAAATAATGAAACCGGGGTGATGATGCCCCGTCAAACCTCTGCCGCCACCGACGACTGCATCCCAGGACTGGCAAAGCTGGCCAAAGCCGTTCATTTTTATGATGGAGCGATCTTTATTCAGCTTCATCATCCCGGTCGCCAGACTGATAACATGGCCATCGGCGGTCGGGCGACCATCTCCCCCAGTGGCATCAAGAGCATGCTAACCCAGGCCGAATGCCGGGAAATGACCAATGCCGAAATAAAAAGTTTTGTTCAGGATTATATCAATGCTGCAGAACGTTGCTACAAAGCCGGGATCGACGGGGTTGAACTGCATGGCGCCCATGGCTATATGTTAAACCAGTTCATTTCCCCGCTGACCAATAAACGGACTGACGAATACGGCGGCAGCACCGAAAACCGGGCTCGCGTCGTTAAAGAAATTATTGAAGGCATTCGCGCCCGCGTTGGCCGGGACTACCCGGTGATGTTCCGGATTTCAGCCGATGAGTTTCTCCGGGAATCGATGTTCCCCTTTTCCGAAGACGGCTTGCTGCTGGATGAAGCGGTGGAAATCTGTAAATACCTGGTGCCCTTTGGTCTCGATGCCATCAACGTCTCCGCTGGTATCTATGAAACCATGAACCAGGCCTGGGAACCAATTTCTTTTAACGAAGGCTGGAAAATCTATCTGGCCGAAGCCGTTAAAAAAGCGGTCGATGTGCCGGTCTTTGGGGTCGGTGTGATCCGCAACCCCGAGTTTGCCGAACAAATCATTGCCGAAGGACGGGTAGACGGGGTTACCATCGCCCGGGGTTTATTGGCCGATCCCGATTGGGTCAATAAAGCTGCTGCCGGACAGGTGGACGATATCCGCCGCTGTATTTCCTGTCTGAACTGTATGGATTCGATGATTGCCAATGGAATGAAGGGTGAACCCTTTGCCTGTGCCATCAATGCCCGGGCCGCCCGGGAATGGTTCTATAATGATGCCCGGCGGGATGGCGATGGCCGTTTAGTGGTTGTTATCGGTGGTGGTCCCGCGGGCATGGAAGCGGCCCGAAAGCTGGCCGAACGCCAGTTTAAAGTCGTCTTATTTGAGAAAGACGGCGAACTGGGTGGCCAACTCGGGCTGGCCAACAAACCACCTCATAAAGACAAAATCAACTGGCTGATCGACTATTATAAAATCCAGCTCACTAAACTGGGGGTGGAGGTTCGACTCAATACGCCCGCCACCCATAATGCCATTACGGCCCTGAACCCTTATGCTGTTTTTGTTGGCACCGGTTCTGAAGCGATTGTTCCCCAATCGATCAAAGGCGTCAAAAAAGCCCATGTCTGCACCAGCACCGATATTCTCACTGGCAAGGTCCAGCTCGCTGGTAAAAAAGTTGCTGTGATCGGCTCTGGCATGACCGGGGTTGAAACGGCTGAGCTGCTGGAAACCCAGGATAACGAGGTTTTTGTGGTGGAAATGGCTGATCGCATTGGCCCCGATGCCAGCTGGCAGAGCTTCAGCGACGTTCAGGCCCGCCTGATAAAATTTGGCACGATCTTTATGCCTGCCCATAAGCTGGTTTCGATTGATGACAAATCGATTAAATTGGAGCAGACTAATGGACAATGCACTGACCTCGCTGTTGACTATGTGGTGCTATCCTTAGGTGTCAAAGCTGATCAAACCCTGGCCGATGTGCTTGCTAATCACTTTGATCGGGTTGTCAAAATTGGTGATACCGCCCAGGTTGGCCGAATTGCCAACGCGGTCGAAACCGGTTTTGTTGCCGCCTACCATTTGGTGTAACTTTCAATAACATCACAGTCAAAAATTTTCTATAAAAATTGGCGAATCCCCTGGGGCTTCGCCAATTTTGTTATACTCTAATTCGGATTCCTACTCATATCACCACTGCTACTTCTTAAATCACACCTTCTTACTCAGTCTTTTTAATCGTTGGCGGTTGCCAGGTTCCATCAAACACTGAATCCTGAGGAAGGTAGATACGCAGATATAAATGGAAGTTGTCGGCCGAAATCGGTAGCCAGTTATTGGTCATTGCGGCATCGCCAGGAGCCTGCGTTTGCAGCAGCAAATCCAGTGATCCGTCCTGATTATAGGTGACGGCGCTGCGGTCATTGATGCTGTAACGGTTAATCGGATTATCAATTAAAAAGTTATTACTGTCATAGGCAGTGATCGACCAGAAACCGGTATTGTTAGTTGGCGGAAGTTGATCTATGTCAAAATGAATAACATAATTATTGGTGCCATCAAAGGTGCCGCCAGCGCTGTCAGTACTGGCATTGGGGTAAATGGCCACTGAAACCGGATTGGCCGCCAAACCATTTAAGGCAATCAATGCCCGGTAATCATATTCGGTGCCAAATTCCGCCACCGGTTCCCCAAAGAACCGCCAGTTATTCATCTGAACCAGGAAATCCTGGGAATCATTAAACAACGTGGTCGACAGCTCATTAATCATTTCGGTCCAGTTTTCCTGGCCGGAATCCCCCAATATCGCTTCATCAAACTTAAGGCCCGGTCCTACTCCCACCATGCTGATTTTTTCGATCATGGCCTGATCAGCGCTGGCGGGGGGATTAGCAACCATCAACTGATTGGCCGTATTGAAAAAATCCGCCGGAGACATCTGCAACACATGTTCAATGGGAATAAAGTTATTACTTTCATTATAGCTGCCCTTAGCCGGGATATAGACTTCCCCTGACAAATAGTTTTGTAATGGTTGCAGTTGCATCTTATTTTGAATGGCGTAAACATTATCAAGATCGGCTTCGCCGTAGCTGAGCACCCGGCATAGAATCCAGGCCATATTGGTTGGCATCGCTACTTGGGTCAGGTTATCGGGAACTTCACCACGGTAGTCCGGCCCGGTGATCAGAAAAGCCGTCTGATCGGGATTATCGCTGCCAGAGCCGGTAATTTTCACCGCATTGGTATAGGCATCCATAATCTCCCCGGAACAGAAACGATCGGCTTTGGGCATCACAAAAACCATCGGCGTTTCCGAAAGATCCAAAAATGCCTGAGAATAGAGGGTATCCGTATTGAGGGTGACCACATCTTTAGCACTGGCATTGGCCAGATTATGGCTGTGGAACAACTGATTGGGCGGTGCCTGGGTTGTCGTTGGCTCCACGGTATTGGTCATCTTTTCCATGGTGGCATTCACCAGCACCAACGGAAAGGCATAAACGTAGGCATCGTAGATGGTCTCTTTGATACGCTCTGTTTTTGGTTCATTTTGACTGGCGGTACAGCCGGTCAAAAACAGCACCGAAAGAAATAGACAGATAATCTTGGTAATCTTCTTCATGACAAATTTCCCTTCTTAATTCAAATAAGCAAATCTGCAATCACCCTGGATAATTTTTCGACTCATAATCAATTGCTCTATTTCATTCATTGTAACCCAATTCCGACAAAAAAATAAGACTCAAAATATATTTTGAGCGAGGTTGTCTATAAACTACCGTACCGACCAATTGTTAATCTGTTGTTCGCCGCGGAATCGGACAGGCTCTGCCGTGTCCGCTCCGATGCGTACAACATGATGTAACAATTGTCGGTACTGGGTTATCTTTTTTGATAGTCTGAATCAAAATATTTGTTTTGAGCCTTATTGCAAGTACTGACTATTTAAAAGCTGTACTGATAGACAAATTCATCGCCTTCGTTTCCGATAAACATCAGATAGGAGTCCGCTGTCACCGGCACTTCTTCAATTGCTGCATACATGGTATCGGCTAATACCGTCAGCGCTGGATCATAGATCACCAATCGGCCACTCTCTGGCAGGGTGACACTAAAGCTGCCATCGGCATCCAGCTTTCGGACGACATTTTCGCCAGCTTTTTCAATCCTGATTTTTTCATCGCTGGCCAGAACGGGGATCTCGGCCACATCCAGAAAAACGTAACCCATCGCCGTCATCGTTGTGGTTCCGTTTTCTACTTTAATGGTTGGCTCAACCAGATCCCGGGCATAGGGCAGGTTCATAAAGGCGGTATTTTCGTCCTTTAGGGGATAAGGGGTAAAGCTGCCGTCGCTGCCGAAATAAATCGTCCCCGGAAGCTCCGGCAGACTGCCGGTCACAGCCGAGAAGGCATACAGATCAATGGCACTGAGATTCACCGGAATCCAGGCTTTACCAGCAAAACGGCTGGTATCGACCGGATTATTGGCCTTAATATCTGCTGCGATAACAAGCGAATAATCAGCCTCATTCATCGATTGCAGTACCAATTTTTTGCCAAAACTTTCGGAAAAAGACATCCGATATCCGTTTTGCATATCAAAGAATCCGTCACCCGTGTAGGGATAGCTGCCGGCGGTGGCAAAGCCATTTCCATCGAAGCGTTTGTATTCGAGGGTGTTGTTCTGCTGATTAAACTCAATTTTAATGGCACTGCCACTGGCTCCATAATACCCAGCAAAACCGAGAATTTCGTTGGGTATCGCTACGGCGGCGGTTGTCGCGGTTTGATCCGCGGCTACCGGGGCGGGAATAATCCCCTTTTCTTCCAGCAGTGTCTGAGTGATGGTTTCGGCAATTCCCGAGGCATCACCGGTACCGGCAAAGATCAGGGCAACTGAAATATTCTCCTGGGGTATCACATACAACTGGGAATTAAACTGCAGGGTTCCCCCATTTTTGCTGAGCACATGGACGCCCTGTTCGGCAAAGCTGGCGACGTCCACCATATCCCAACCCAAACCGTAATTGGTGATCGGGGTACCTGACGGCACCGTTTCTTTTCCATACTGGGGACTGGTATACTCGGCAAAGGATTCGGCACTCATCAGCTTGTTCCCCAGCAGGGCATTTCCGAAACGACACAGATCCGCTGCTGTCGCGGAAATTCCCCCGGTACCCATCAGATTGATGATTTCTGCCGGCAGAGCAGCGCCATCCTCATTGTTATACTTCAGAGCAATATTGGGATTTTCAGCCTTAAAGGAACAGCTGCTGTCTTTCATCCCGGCTTTTGAAAAAATGTTTTTATCCAGATAGTCCGCATAGCTCTGGCCGGTTACTTTTTCAACTAAAACCTCGGCCAAAGTGAAGCCATCATTGCAGTAAACACTGACCACCCCAGGATCAGCCTTGAGACTGCAGCCCGCCAGATAATTCATAAATTCGCTTAAAAACTGGGGATCTTTGGCCGATGCAAAGCCATTATACATCATTGTTCCCGGCAATCCCGAGGTATGGTTCAGCAGCATCCGGACCGTGATATCTTGGTAGCGGCTGTCCTGCATGGTAAAATCCGGAATATAATCAACCACCGGCTTATCCAGCTCAAGCTGGCCAGCCTCCACCAGCTGCATCACGGCGGCAGCCGTAAAAACCTTACTGACTGAGCCAATATTAAACTGGGTGCTGGTATTTACCCCCAGAGCCTCCACCCGGTTGGCCATGGCAAAGCCTTCTTCATAAACAATTTTACCATTGTCCATAATGGCCACCGTCGCACTGGAAGCCCTGCCACCGGCGATCGCTTTCCAGATTTCGGTGCGAGCGGTAGCAATGGTTTTTTCATAGCTCTGACTCTGAGAAGGGGCGGTCGTACACCCCGCCAAAGGAACAAGAATCAAGAACAAACTGAGGATCACAACCGTTAATCTTTTTTTTAACATTTTCTTCATCCTTTCGTGTCTTTTTTTCTATTTAATTTCAAAACTAAATCCATAGCTCACGGCACTTTCGCCGTTACCTACTTTTGTATAAACAGCCTTAGTAGCTTCTCCATCCCTGGCAATGCTGCCGGGCTAAAGCGTATAGTTGTAAGCGAATGTATCTCCCGGCGCTCCGATAAAGACCAGATAGGATCCGGCGGTCACTGCGGTTTCTTTGGCCGCGTCAGTCATACTGTCGTAGCCTGGCTGCAAATCAGGATCGTAAATAACAATCCGGCTGCCTTCCGGAATCACTGCGCCAAAGACCCCGTCATGATCCAGCTTACGACACACGTTCAGACCATCACTGCCAATGACAAGCGGTTCATCTTTTTGCAACAAAGCCACAGTAGCGGTATCGATTAACTGATAATCCATGATGGTTAAGATCGCCTGACCGTTGCTTTCGGTAATCGTGGCCTCGGCCAGATCCCTGCCATAGGGCAGAACCATTTGCGTTGTCGTTGCATCCTTTAAGCCATAGAGGGTGTAACCCCCATTAGCCGTGTGATAAAGATAACCCGACAGCTCTGCTACAACACCGGTTTGGACGGCCATTGCATTGGCATCAATGGCTGAAAGATTGGTGGGAATCCAGGATTTTCCGTTAAACTGGCTGGTATCCAGAACCCCATCTCCAGACGCCATTTTTTGACCTGAAACAAAGCCCGCATCGCTGTTGAGATCATAGATCACGAAAAGTTTTTGGCCGAAATTTTCAGCAAAGCCAGCCCGGTAGCCCACCGGTAAATGAAAATAGCCATCGCTGAGATAGGGATAGGTGCCCTGGGTTTCAAAGACCTGGCCGTTAAATTTTTTATAAGTCATCGCATTCTTCTCATTATTGAATTCAATCTTTTGAATGGCTGAACCATCGCCATATATCCCGGCGTAAGCCAAAATCGCATCAGGGATGGTGGCTGCTATTGGCTCCGTTACCGCAATTTCCGGAACTTCACCGAGGCCATTTTCATCAAGCAGCGACTGGACAATATCATTGGCAACGCCAGTGACATCAGCATTTCCCGCAAAGACAATGGCCACTGAGATATTTTCCTCAGGCAGCAGATATAACTGCGAATTGTATTGGGGTGATCCGCCGTTTTTGCCAATCACGGTCACCCCCTGGCGCTCAAAATCCGCCACTGCCACACTATCCCAACCCAACCCATAAGGATAAAGGGGCGTTCCTGCGGGTACTGTTTCATCACCATATTGAGGACTGGTATATTCAGTGAACATCGCTTCATTGATAATTTTGCCCTGGAACAGCGCCTGGCCATAACGGCATAAATCGGCCGCGGTGGAGGAAATCCCTCCCGAGCCCAGGCTGTTGATGTATTCCACTGGAGCGGCAGTGCCATCTTCGTTGTATTTCCGGGCAATGTCCGGGTTGTCGGCTTTAAAATAACAGCTGCTGTTTTTCATCCCAGCTTTATTAAAAATGTTTGTCGCCAGATAATCAGCAAAGGACAGGCCGGAACGCTTTTCGACCAGAATTTGAGCCAACGTAAAACAATCGTTGCAGTAGACGCTAACCTTCCCGGGCTCGCCCTTTAACTCTGTTTCGGTCAGATAGGCCAGAAAATTTTTGGTATAGTTGGGGTTCGGCACCGTTGTTTCGGCATTATTGGTATAGGTTCCGGGCAAGGCGGCAGTATGATTGAGCAGCATTCTGACTGTGATATTCTTATACCGGCTGTCCGCCATGGTGAACTCCGGCAGATAATCAACCACCGGTTTATCCAGTTCCAATTTTCCATCTTCGCAAAGTTGCAAGATTGCCGCAGCAGTAAACACCTTGCTGACCGAACAGATATTAAACTGGGTATCCCTGGTCACTGGAAGCCCGGTATCCCGGTTGGCCATGGCAAAGCCTTCTTCATATACCAGATTGCCATTGTCCATAATCGCCACGGTGGCACTCGACGCCCCTCCTGCTGAGATGGCATTCCAGATCTCCGTTCGCGCCGTTTCAATGGTCTTTTCATAGCGTTTTGGTTCAGCGCTTTGTGTGCATCCCGACAATATCACCATTATCAATACCAGACTAGCCCCCAACGCCATCAACTTCTTGTTCATTTTAACCCCTTTCTGCCTTTAATCCAGTCTCTTTCTGATCTGTTTTATTTAGTATTTTTATCCTCATACATCCTCATATCCGCTGTTTTCGTCAGCAACTCCAGGCTTTGCCCATCTTCCGGGAAATGTGCATAACCCACACTGATACCAACATTTTCCTGCGGATAGAAGCACTTGACCTTTTCTCTAATAACACCGAGAAAACTCTCAATTTCCATCTCCTTGTTATCTTCAAAAAGGATAATAAACTCATCTCCTCCAGTTCTCGCTACCCATCCTTTAGCTTCCACCAGGCCGACCATCAGGTTTACTGTATTGCTGATAAACTTGTCACCTTCAATATGACCATAAGTATCATTAATAGATTTCGTTCCATCGAGATCGCAAACGCAAAGAAAAAAAGATCTCTCCTTTTTAATCAATTCCTGAAATCTTTTCTCGAGTCCATTTCGGTTTAAAGCTCCAGTCAGCGGATCCGTCGAAGCAATTTGTTCCAGTTCCTCAATCATCGCTTTTGTTAAACCACTCCAGAGAATAATTCCGATAATATAAAAAATTGATCCCAATGTAAAACATAAACGCAATAAATCATAAATCACCTGATTATTGACAATTTTAGCGATTATATCCAAAAATGTTGCGATGGAACTCAGTGAGAGTCCGCAAATCATAATAATAAAAACGTATGCCTTATCTTTTTTATTTCGTGTCGCATATAACAGGCGACAGGTATAAAAAAGAAGCAACAACACAAATACAAAAACGATGATCTTTCTAGGCTCGATCATCCCACTTTCCCCTTTCAATTACATTTTTCTCGACGTTAATATATAACCGACGCTTTTAATTCTTTATACCCACCATATCCCTATCAAAAATAAAATTCCAACAAACTAGAAAAATAATTTGTTGGAATTTCCTTCATTAAGAGCATTGATTGAATCAAAGAATCAAAGAATAAAAAATGACACCGCCATAATCAGATAGACTGCCAGCAGCTGAACCCCTTCCAGCCAGTTGGATTCCCCGTCGCTGGCGACCCGATTGGCAATCAGTACCGATAAAACCAGGGCTACCAGTTCAAACTCGTTAAAAATGATGCTCATCGGCGTAAACAGTAGGCTCAAAAAAATCAGCACCGGTGTAACAAAAAGAATCATCTGAAGACTGGAACCAATGGCGATCTCCATTGCTACGTCCATTTTATTTTTATAAGCCATCACAATGGCGGTACTGTGTTCCGCAGCATTTCCGATAATCGGCACCAGAATAATCCCCACGAAAAACTCGCTCAGTCCAATGGCTTCAGTCATCGGTTCAACCGCTCCCACAAACATCTCACTCTCGACACCGATGAGGACGGTTGCGCCAACTAAAACAGCAATCGCCTTGTTGAGGGACCACTTGGGTGTGGCTTCCTCCTCTGGTACTGCCGAGTAAATATCTTTATGGGTATAAAAAGAAAAATACAGACTCATCAGATAAATGGCAAACATGATCACCGCTACCGTAATACTGAGACCCTCATAGCGGGTATTGAGAAGATCGGCCGCAACTGTATGGGTAAAGATCGCCGGAACAGTTAAACCAATGACAGCAAACAGCAGCATACTGGATGACACCTCAATGGATTGTTTATTAAAGGTCTGGGATTTAAACTTAATCCCCCCCATCAGCATGCTGGCCCCCAGCACCAGTAGAATATTACCAATCACCGAACCGGCAATCGACGCTTTGACCACGTCAAACAACCCAGCCTGCATGGCAAAAAAGGCGATGATCAATTCGGTGGCATTACCAAAGGTGGCATTGAGAAATCCGCCGATTCGCGGCCCCGAATAAAAAGAAATTTCTTCGGTTGCCTCTCCCATAATGCCCGCCAGGGGGATAATGGCCAAAGCTGACAAAATAAACATCAAGGTGGGTGAAAAATGCATGAATTCTCCCACAATACTTATCGGCACAAAAATCAGTAAAAATCTCAGTATCTTCATTTACGCTCTCATCTTCCTCTTTTGTTAATTTTTGATACGGTGACGCTGGTAAAAGAATACCACAAACCTTAAAGAAAATAAATCTAAAAAGTGCTGAAAACTTTTTATCCGGTTGATTTGATATTTAATTTGCAATGCGCAATTAATTGTGCTAAACTATTTGCATATCGCAAATAAACGAGGTGAATGATGGATAAACAACAGGTCAATGATGCTCTTTTTGCATTCTTACAGGCTATTTATAAATTTGAACAAATGGAGCTGGCAAAATTTTCAATTTCCTGGCAGGAAATGCTGCTCCTGAAACAGCTCTCGAGCACCAACGATTTCAGTATGGGTTATGCCACTGAGCTACTCGGCATAAAACCCTTCCAGGCCACCCGACTGGTCGATGGACTGGTCAAAAAAGAATTGCTGCTGCGGTTTGAAAAAAAGTCCGATCGTCGAATCAAATCACTTCAGATAACTGCTAAAGGAAAAGCTGTAATCGCAGAAATCGATGCCTTTCATTATCAGGTCATCGAAAAAGCCAGTACAAATCTTGGGTCCGAACGTACCCAGACAATTTTAACGATGATGTTTCAGCTTGAAGAATTACTGGGCCTTGACGAAACATCATGGAAAGGAAATGATGACTTATGAATTTAAACGGTAAACGGATTATTCTAACCGGGGCTTCATCGGGCATCGGACTTGCCCTGCAACCGCTGCTCCATCATAAAGGCGCCCGGGTTTTAGCCGTGGGTCGCCAAGCCTTTACGCCGGATTTTTCCACCATCACTTATATGCAAGCAGATATTTCAACCCAATTGGGGGTTGATTCAGTGTTCACCAAAGCCGAAACCATTCTCGGTGGGGTTGATATATTTATTGCCAATGCCGGATTTTCTTATTATGAAGGGGCCGAACAGGCAGACTGGGATCATATTGAAGCCATTTTTGATACGAATGTCACTTCCCCCATCTATGCTTTTCACAGACTAAAAAAAATAAAGGGTGACCAGCCCTTTCAGTTTGCCGTGACCGCCAGTGCCATGAGTTTTTTACCGCTTCCCGGCTATGCCCTGTACTCGGCCACCAAACACAGTCTGCAGGGGTTTTTCGAAGCCGCCCGGTTTGAACTTCCCCGTCATCAGGTGATTTCGCTGATCCACCCGATTGCCACCAAAACGGCATTTTTCAAGAATGACAATCCTGACCTTTTTCCAACTCAGACCCCCGAAGCGGTAGCTCGACATTACGTGGCTGGCATCGAAAAAAACAAGGCTCACATCTACCCTTCCAAAATTTTTCAGCTTATTCATCATCTGGGCCTGATCCACCCGCTGATAAAAAAGCAGGAAGCCGATAAACTATCTAAATGGAGGACCGTACATGACTGATTATCCCGCCCCCTGGACCTTACGCGGCTACGGCTATATTCTTCTCTATCGATTTGGCACCAGCTTTGCCAATCAACAAGCCCCAGAGTTTCTCACTGATCAGGCGATCCCCGGTTTTGGCAGTGTGATGCTGGTAAATTATCAGACCTCCGACTGTGGCCCCTATGGTGAACTGCTTGTCATCCCTGGCAAATATCAATATCACCAGGAAAAGAAACATACCATCAGCAAAATTTATGTGTCATCCCAGGCTTCAGTGGAAAATGGCCGGAAAAACTGGGGGATCCCCAAAGAACTGGCCCAATTCAATTTTGAACCCCAGTCAGACAAAAGCGAAAAAGTGACCGTCACAAACAGAAACAACGGGGAATCCTCGCCCATCTTTGAGGCCAGTTTCAAAACCGGTCCGATCCCGTTTCCGGTCAGCACCCGGCTGCTACCCTTTCCGTTGATTCAGCACTGGGATAACAAGGCCTTTCGAACCACCTTTTCCGGCACAGGTACCGGTCGCTTTGCAACGATGACCGATCTTAACATAAACGAAAATTTCTTTCCCGATCTGGGCCGTTTCAAGCCCCTCGCAATTATTAAGGTTGATCCCTTTGCGATTACTTTCCCGGCAGCAAAAATAAATAAATTGACGCGCTAAAATTTTACTGCAAAGATACCCAACTCAGGCTATAATAAGTATTAAATCTAAACCGTTAATATTTAAATTTTCTGGAGGTATTTCCATGACACTGGATAATGAACAATACCGGATCATTGTTGAGTCATCCCCTAACATGATCTGGCGTGCTGGTACCGATACATTGTGTAATTACTTTAACACCACCTGGCTGAGTTTTTCCGGCAAAGCCATGGCCGAAGAAGTCGGAACCGGCTGGGCCGAAGGCGTTCATCCTGAGGATTTTGACATGTGCCTGAAAATTTATTTAGACGCCTTTGCCAAACAGGAATCCTTTGAAATGGAATACCGACTTAAACGAAAGGATGGCGTTTATCGCTGGATCAATGACCGGGGCACTCCCTACTATATCAACGATCATGAATTTGCCGGCTATATTGGCAGCTGCATGGATGTGACGGATAAGGTGGAAGGTCAGAAAATGCGCGATCTTGCCCAGCGGGACGGTCTGACCCGGATCTACAATCGTCAGTATTTTGAACAATTGGCCACTGTTGAATTTTCCAAAGCCAAACGATTTCATGCAGATCTTTGTGTTGCCATGATCGATATTGATCGATTTAAGAATATCAATGATACCTACGGTCATCATGCCGGAGACCTGGTTTTAAAAACAGTCGCCCAAACGATCAATGAAAGCATCCGGGATTTTGACCTATTTGGCCGCTATGGTGGGGATGAATTTGTATTGCTGATGTCCAGTACCAATTATGCCGAAGCATCCATCCTCATCGCCCGCTTAAAACATGTTCTCGACACCATCGAAATTAATTATAACGATACCCTTATCCACATCAGTGCCAGCTTTGGATTATACCAGATGCGTAACGAAGAAATTCTCGAAAAGGTCATCATTGAAGCAGACAAGAAGTTATATGAAATAAAAAACAGCCGTACAAAATAACCCCCTCATTCACTTGCGTAGCGGATCCACTTTCTAAAATGGACTAGCTGATTTTCTAAATTGCGCTTTCAAAAAGCAAGTAAGACCTCTATAAAAGAGATCCTACTTGCTTTTTTCTGCTTCTTAATACGTGTGCTGCTACAAAAATCAGCGTCATTCATGAATCACGGCTAGTTCAATGGTGACTGGGCTTTTTGAGGCTGGGCTCGACGGGAATTTTTGACTGTCAGAAAAGCAAATATTGCCAACCCGATGGCAATCAACAACCAACCCAGGATTATAAAAAACGCCAGATAGTCGGAATTGGTGCCAGCAATTTCGAGTATTCCTTTCAGGAAGCTCCCCACTGTCAGGGCCCCAATCCCTGAGTTATAGCTATTATAAGCAATGCGATAAACAACAAATCGGGTGATCAAAGGACTGCCGCGGTCAATCAGAAAATAAACTAAAGCCCCGCCCAATAGCGGGTATAAGAACATCCATGTCATTGCTGCTGAATGTACTCCATGACCAAACAAACTATAAATCAGATTGACGGCAATGGCCACCAGCGCCAGCAGCAGATATACAGCAATGGTCTTACGAATCTTTTTGCTTTTTATTTTAATACCCGAAATAAACAATGTCACTGACCTCCCGCTCTTCAATACTTCGGCCGTCGGTGGGATTATTGATCACCTCACCATTAAAAACCATGGTGGAGGATCCGCCGCCGTCCAGATTATAGGCAACGGTACAACCTCTTTCCTGAAATTCCTGGGCTAATTCCAGCAGCGAAAGTCCCTCGCTCTCATCTGTCCGGCCGTCAGAAACGATCACAAGATAGTGGCCTGCTGAAATCTGACCGATGGCTGTTCGGGGGTTGCTTTCCTTGGCCTGACCAACCTCGCTGCTGCTGTCTACCGTGATGGTACCATTTTCAACCAGGGCGGGACCAAAGGACAAAACCTGCCAATTCTCACTCAGTGAAGTCATCCTGACTTCGCTTTCAGAGACAATTGAAAAATTCCCGGTTTTATCTATAACCAGTGCTTCATTTTCACTGGCACTGTCCCGATAGACAACACCATTACGCAAGACATAGCCCTCATCCCGGAAACCATAATAATCACCATTGATGGCAAATATGGCATTCTGAGCCGCAGCGATATCCGATGTTTTGGCTTTGACATTTCGGCCATAGGTACTATTGGCGAAGGCCGTTTTCAGATATGAGGCATCAGAAATCTGAATGTCGGCCACATAAATGGTCGAATCATATTCTTGCAGCGTTTCTATGCTGATCTCGATATGCTCATCTGCATAGGAGGTTTCCGTGACCACTGGCTCAACTTCCACCACTGTGGCCGTTTCGGTACCTGTTTCCGACGCTACAATCACCATCGATTTCTGAATCACAAAGGCGTCCAGCAGTACAAAGGTAAACATCCCCACCAATAATAGGGAGAAAACCCCTGCCCAGCGGTAGGGTTTAGAAAAAAATTTAATCATTTGAGGCGATACTCCTTTCGCTGTTCACCGAAAATAAGATTTTTCTGAATCAGGTAACTGCCGAAAAATAATCCGGTATCGACGCATATCTTTAAAAGGGTCAATTGAATAGGCAGACTGCTTAAACTTGAAACGAAAAACCAGCTTAACAGCATTTGACTGATAAACAGGATCGCATACTGTAATGCCGCCTTGCCTTCGCGGTCCTTATTCTGAAATACCCAGTGCTTATTGAGGATATAATTGACCCCGCCGGACATTACCCGGGCGATAATCGTTGCCTCCAGGATACCCAGAAAGGTGGACCCAAAGGCGATCTGTATCAGTAGCGTGAAGACCGAATTGTCCACAATTGCCGAAACAAAGGATGATAAACTAAATTTCAGGATATTAAGGTAGATCCGGGCTGAATCTTTAATCGCATGAAAATGAGAAGCTTTATTTTCATTCAGATAGATGGTTTCAATCGGGATCTCCACAAATGGTATCCGACTTTTGCCTGCTTCAAGCAGTACATTCATTTCATACTCATAACGGTCGCCGGGAATTTCCAGCAACTTTTTTGTCCAACTCATCGGAATTCCCCTTAGCCCGGTTTGGGTATCCGGACACCGTTCCCCAGTCGTTAACCAATAGGCAAAAGATGTAATACGATTGCCCCACTTGCTTTTAAAGGGCGTTTTTTCGTTATTGAAATCCCGGGTTCCCAGAATGAATTTTCCAGAGTTTTTTTCCATCATCCTGACAACTTTCAAAATATCCTCTGGTGAATGCTGTCCGTCAGCATCGGCGGTAACATAACCCGGTGCATCTGGATAAACATTGGCGGCATAGGCAATCCCGGTTTTCAAAGCTACCCCCTTGCCCATATTTTTAGTGTGGACGCAAACCACACAGTCCAACTTTTCTCTTAATATATCAAAAATAATTTCATACCCTGGGGTACTGCCATCATTTACAATAACTGTCGTTAAATTATATTGCTTCAATTGTTCAACTAAGGTGACTAATTTTTCATCTGGATTCAGAGCAGGGATAATCACAATAGGTTTCATAGGTCTGACCTCCTTTATATTCTTGTCAGCATTCTATTCCCCTAAAGTGACTGTTCTGTGAATGAGCTCTGAATTTTATTGTTTAATTTTCTGAAAACGTTATTTATTTTGCCGATATTCTCAGATGATCACAAAAAGACCCTGGTCTTCAGGGCCGCCATTTATTTTACGCTCATAAAAAGTCGGGAAGAGAGAAACCTCGCCTCTTTCCCGACCAATTGGAACCTGCAGTTAAATATACTCTTTATTTTGTAAACAAATTAATGATAACCAGCAGGATTACCGCCCCCACCGAGGCAACAAAAATACTCCATAAATTAAACCCGGTTACCCCGGCTGTTCCAAAAAAGCTAAATACAAATCCGCCGATCATTGCTCCCAGAATTCCGACCACGATATTTTTAATTAATCCCATCTTCTCATTGTTTTTAGTCAGCATGCTGGCCAGCCAACCGGCTAACCCTCCAAGTATAATCCAGGTGAAAAATCCCATAGGGCCACTTCCTTTCTTTCTCTGTTTGTTATTATTATACCCATTGATCTTAAAACAAATCTTTCAAATTCGCCAAATATCACCATTCCAGGCTTTCGCAACTCCGTTATCCCCTTACATCGCTTGGTGATCACCAAAAATTTCGGTTATATTTATCACATTCGCCATTCCTTAAAATGCACCTAAGGTTTTAGATGTACAATTACTCGTTGTAGACTTTATTAATAGCAACCGCATTCATCACATGCGCTCACCATTGTTGAGATACTTGTTAAGGCCATAACTCCCCAGCCTTTATTGATATTGCAACGTTTCCCTATTTACAGCTTGCTTATTGACACGATTAACTATAGAAAGGCATTTTCTACTCTTAATTGATTGAAAGTGATAAAAAACAATGCAAATTAATTCAACTGAAGTCCCCTTTTCTGAAGATCTGGACATTAACGGAAGTCTGAAAGAATTTCTCCTTCAACAGCAGATTTATCGTGCTGCCATCAAAGAAATTAAAACCAAGCTTGAAATCCTCGATGAAGAATTCCAGGCCAGATACGACCACAATCCGATTCATCACATGGAATACCGATTAAAAGCGCCCCAGAGCATTGCTGAAAAAATGCAGAAAAAAGGTCTGGAGATCACTGCTGAAAATATCCGCAAAAACCTGACTGATATTGCTGGCGTTCGGGTGATCTGTAACTATTTAAATGACATCAACCGAATTGCCAACCTATTACTGCGGCAGGATGATATTACCCTGGTCCGTAAAAACGACTATATCACCGAGCCTAAGAAAAACGGCTACCGCAGCCTCCACCTGATTGTTCTGGTACCTATTTTTCTGGCGGAACGAACCGAATCCGTTCCGGTGGAAATCCAAATCCGCACCATCGCCATGGATTTTTGGGCCAGTCTTGAACATCAGCTCAAATATAAAGGACATAGCGATATGTCTGAAGGACTCCGGGAACGACTGAAATACTGCGCCGAGTCGATTACCCGACTCGATGAGGAAATGCAGATGATTTATGAGGAAATCACCGCTGACGACTGTGAACAACAATAATCGATACCGAGGCAATTGCTTCGGTTTTTTTATCTTCATTTTTACTTTTTTCCCAAATTTTATTGACACTGCGGTTTTTCTATGATATCTTATTTACAATCATTACTGTTTAGTAATTATTTCTTGTAAAAAAGGTTCATCCACAAGAGTCTGGAACGTTCCCCTTTCTTTCCAGACTCTTGCTAAATCGAACTACCTATTTAAACTATTGATATGGAGGAAAACAAATGTCAGAATCAAAAACATTGAACAATCTTATGGAGGCGTTTGCCGGCGAGTCCCAGGCAAACAGAAAGTACACTGCTTATGCAAAAAAAGCTGAAGCAGATGGAAACATTAATGCGGCTAAATTATTTAAAGCGGCAGCTGATGCAGAAACGCTACATGCTCTGAAGCATTTTGAAGTGGCTGGAAAGATTCATACAACAGCAGAAAACCTTAAAGATGCCGTCGCCGGCGAAACCCATGAATATACTGAAATGTATCCCGACTTCTTAACAGAAGCTGAAGCCGAAGGAAACAAAGAAGCCATCAAAACCTTTACTTTTGCCATGAAAGCCGAAGCTGTTCATGCCCGACTGTATCAGGAAGCCCTGGAAAATCTGGATCAAACCGAAGAAGTCTTCTACTACCTTTGCCCCCTCTGCGGAAATATTGAAAAAGCAGTGCCTGATAAATGCCCGATCTGTGGTGTTCCCGGAACCAGCTTTATTAAGTATTAACTACTGCGTATTTAGAATACTAAAATAAATAATCAACCCCATCTCCTAACCAGAAAAAACCAGAAGTTCCGCCGTCTTAACGGAGGATGCTTCTGGTTTTTTTCTGCACTTTATCAGACCAGTTGTCTTTTGGCGTATTTATAAAAATAAGCTTCTTTTTTCATCAGTTCATCATAGGTACCAGCTTCAACGATGGTACCCTTTTCCAGTACCAGAATCCGGTCACAATCCATGATCGTACTGAGCCGATGAGCAATGACAATCCGAGTGGCATCAAGATTTTTCATACTTTCCGAGACAGTCTTCTGGGACCGGTTGTCCAGGGCGCTGGTGGCCTCATCAAAAAAGATGATCGCTGGATTGGCAGCAATGGCTCTGGCAATTAGCAACTTTTGCCGCTGCCCCCCCGACAGGGTTCCGGCTCCCTCTGCCACCATGGTTTTAAGACCCATCGGCATTTCCCGGATTTCTTCATCCATGCCCACCTTTTTAAGCAGTTCCCAGACATCTTCTTCGGTCAGTTCTTTTTTTGAGCCGGCGATATTGGATAAAATATCCCCGGGGATCAGTTGACTATCCTGAAGCACCACTCCCATTTGCTTTCTGATTTCCCGGATATCGACACTTTCCAGATCAAATCCGCCGCAGTAAATCGTGCCACTGGTCGGTTTTTCAAAACCCAGCAACAAGCGTAACAGGGTTGATTTGCCGCTGCCGGAGGCCCCCACAATGGCCACATATTCGCCATGTTTGATATTGATAAAAATATTATCCAGAATCGTTGCACCGCCCTCGTAATAGGAAAAGTACAGGTGCCTTATTTCGATATCCCCCTGAATTTTTCCCGGCGTCGTTTTAAAACTATCTACTTCCGGAATACCGTCAATGATCGGTTTAGTATTTTCATACTGCGGCACTACGCTGTTAATCGAAATCAAGGTTTGTACCAGTCCCAGCAACGAGGATATAAAGATAACAAAGGCTGAATTGATGGCCACAAAGCCCCCGGAAGAAATGCTGTTGACACTCACATAATAATAGATCACACACATTGACAGGGTCGGCAGGGCAATGGTCGTTAACCGCAACAGCGCCATCAACTGTCCTCTTTTATACTCCACCTTTCGCTGTTTGGCATACTCCCGGACCCATTTCAAATAGGAGCGACTTTCCGCCCCGGCCACCCGCAGCCGCGAAACTGAGGTGATCAGCTCAAACACCATCCCCGAAATATCATTGGACATTTCCAGCGAGGTTCGCTGACATTTCATTTGCATTTTTCCGATCACCAGGGTGACTGCCACACTGATGGCCGTTAAAGCCATGGCCAGGAAGCCAATGGTGGTGTTGATGGTAAAGATATAAAATCCATTGATAATTGAAAAAGAGCTGGTGATAATCATCGTAATGACATTAACTGATAGTATCTTCTGGATCATTGCAAAGCCGGTGGCCCGCATGGCCAGAGCTCCGGATGAATACTGCTTGAAAAATGAAGCCGGTAGTGATAACAGTTTATCCAGCAGCGAATTCTGCAATATCGACAATTTCCCTTGGATGCGGAGTACACAGATATTTTGAACCATGGTAAACAGGCCCCGGCTGATGGCCACAGCCACCAGAATAAATCCCACCACCAGAATCGTCACTGATTGATTTTGGGGAATCCAGACGTTGAAGGTCTCTTGCATGGCCATTGCCGGCAGCAGCGATAACAGGGCCGTCACTACCGCCAGCACCAGGGTCCAGACCAGATCCCGACGGCGGAACAGTTTTAAGCCCAATTTTATCATATCTAAAAAAGATACTGGTTCTTTGGGCAAGGGTGGGTAAAAAACATAAGCCCGGTCGAATTCCGACTGGCCATCCACTTCCTGAGATGTCCCATCAGCACGAAAGCACCGATAGCGGGTTGGTGTTTTAGGGATCAGGGCGACTGGCTCTCCCGTCATGGTAAAGGCCAGCATCGGGCCATTGTCGCTGTGATACCACTCCGCTTTCAAGTCCACCTGGCGAATCCGAAATCCCGATTCATCGGCGATCATTTTAAATTGATCACCGCCGCCACTTAGCTTACGCAGGGGCGGAATTTTCACAACAATTCCCATTGCTTCGGCGACCTTGATCACCGCCGCGATCAGCGGGTTATCATCCTGGGATGCCGCCGATTTTTTGGGGGATAAAACGCTGTCAAAGGCTTTTTTGGCGCTGTTATCGTATTTTTTATTGATCTGTCGGATCTCTTCTAGTTTTTTTGCCATCTCTTATCCCTCAGTTCTGATCAGACTTGCATACTCACCGCCCAAAGCCATCAATTCTTCATGGGTGCCGCGCTCTTTGACAACCCCGCAGCTCAGTACGATGATCTCATCACAATCGCGAATCGTTGATAACCGGTGGGCCACCAGAATGGTGCTGATGCCGCGGCGCCGGATGTTTTCACTGACCTCGGCCTCGGTGGCCGTATCCAGCGCACTGGTAGCCTCATCCATCACCAGGATCCGGGGATTTTTACATAAGGCCCGGGCGATTTCCAGTCGCTGTCGCTGCCCGCCGCTTAAGTTTTTTCCGCCTTCGCTTAAAATATGGTCAAAGGCGTTGGGCAAAGCCAGAATATCTTCATAGATACAGGCGTCTTTGGTGGCCTGGATGACATCCTCGACCGCAATGGTTTCATCCCACATGGTAATGTTGTCCAGCACCGAGGCCGAATACATCACGATTTCCTGATCGACCGAGCTCATCGTGTTGACCCGCAGCTCGGCCGGAATCGCTTTAATATCAATGCCATCAATGCGTATTTCACCGCTCCAGGGCTGGTAAAGGGTGGTAATCATTTTGGCAATCGTCGATTTGCCGCTTCCCGATGAACCGACCAGGGCGATTGAACCACCAGCCCGGAGGGTCAGGTTCAAGCCCTGAATAATCGGGTCTGAGAGTCGGTTATATCCAAAGGTCAGATCCCGGATCTCAATCTCGCCTTCCAATTGATCACAGTCAAATCCATCCAATGAAATTTTTTCTGACTCCAGGGCGATATCTTCCGGATATTTTTCGACATCATCGAGACGCGCAATATCGGCGATCATCCCCTGTAAGGCGGCACTGGTGCTAACCAGCTCACTCATTGGCTGGGTAAAGCCGGTCATCAGCGTATTAAAGGCCACAAAGGTCCCAATGGTCATGGTTCCCATTAATACATACTCACTACCGATAGTAAAGATCAGAGCCGTTAAGATCGCCGTCAGCAGAGTCGGCAGCACCGAAATAACGGCTTCCATCCGCCCCATCCGCTGTTCCACTGCCAGCGTTTCGGCACTGAGTCCGGCGATGCGGGTAAAGAAATTGTCTTCCTCACCAATTGACTTAATGGTTTCGATGGATTTCAGATTGACCATGATCCAGCCAATCGATTTCCCCTGATACTGCAGCAGCACCCGGTTGTTGTCAGCATTCTTTTTGGCTGTGTATTGCAGCAGAAAGATGTTGATCCCGGTGATGACGATGCCAATCAGGGTCAAAATGACATTATATTGAAAAAGCAGAATCAGGTATAAAAAAGCTGTGACCAGATTAACCAGAATACGGGCCAGATTAGAAGACAACGCGGTTGCCACGGTATTGATGCTTTGCATCCGGCTGTTGATATCACCGGATTGGCGCTGATTAAAAAACTCCACCGGCAACCGCAGGACATGACGAAGATAGGTGCCGGCACTGTCGATGGCAATATAGTTCTCCATCCGCACCAGGGCGTTCTCCTTCAGCCAGTTGAGAATGGCCTGGAGTACCACGGTGTTTAGCAGAATAAAAACAAAAATCAAAATATCAAATTTTTCGGTATTATTGAGGTAATAATCGACAAATATTTTGGCGTAATTGGCAATAATCAAACCCGGAATAACCAGCAGCACCCCCAGCACCAGGGCATAGAGTAAGGGGGAAATCCCGGTTTGGGATAGCCGTTTAAACAGCGCCTTCCAGACATCGGGCTTTTCCCCGGCCTTTTTAAACTCCGGTCCCGGTCGGGACTCAATCACCACCCCGGTAAACATTTGTCCCAGTTCTTCCGTAGTGATTACCCGTTGTCCCGAAGCCGGATCGCACAAATAAACCTTGTCGTTTTTAAACCCTTCCAGGACGACAAAATGGCTGAAATCCCAGTGAATAATCACCGGCATCGTCATTTCTTTTAACTTATCTACGGTACAGACAAAGCCCTGGGACTCGAGGCCGTAAAGTCGGGCTGTTCTGGCAATATTTCCGGCTTTTACCCCATCCCGGGAGACCCCGCAATCAATCCGGAGCGTCTCCAGGGTTTCGTAGCGCCCATAATAGGCCAGAATCATCGAAAGCGATGCTACCCCGCACTCTACTGCTTCCATTTGCAGCACTACCGGTACCTTAGCTATTTTAGGCAGTTTTCCGTGCTCATCCCGACTTTTCTCGGTTTCTGAATTCGTCATGAGTCTATGCCGCCTTTCTAAGAGATAATCAAATTAATGAGATATAACTGATCGGTGAAAATCGTCGCGCTGGCGGAGGTCCCAGCGGTGATTTCACCGCTGAAACCATTGTTTTCTTTGGTCCAGATATAATTCCCCTGATCATCTACCTTGGGATCAATAATAATCTGCATTTCAACGGGACTCTCTTGCTCCTGAGATAAACCACTGAGCTGAACACTGCGAACAATCCCTCTTAAATATCCATACTCATCGGTGGCGGCCGATTCCACCGCTACAAATGCCCGGTCTCCCTGCTTAACATTAATCGCCTGTTCATAGCTGGAATAAGCCAGCACCACCACTGTGGTTTCTTCGTTCTCCCGTTTGACAATTTGACACAAGGTGCTGTTCTTAGGCAAGAATGCGCCGTCCTGAAAACTCAGGTCTGCCACCACACCGCTTTCCATCGCGACAATCATCGTTTGTCGTTTAACCAGGCTTTTCTCCTGATCAGTTAAAACGGCCCCACTGGTGATCTGAGCTGCGGTCCCCTCGGTGGTCAGTACACCCAGCAGATCACCCCGCTTGACATAATCGCCATTGGAGACACTGAGCTGGGATAAGATCCCTTCATTTTCAACCACCACTTGGGCGGTTCCTTCGCCATAGGATACCACCGCATCCATGGTGGTGGTGATGTTAATGGGGACGGTAATCGAATAAATGATCACACCGACTAAAAAAATGATAATCCCCAGCAATATCAGCAGATTCCCCGGACCGATGACCGTCATCAGGGCTGCATGCTCACTTTTTTTGGTGCTTTTATCCTCTTTATTTTTAAAAATGGATTTACTCACTACCCTGTCCTCCCCCCGTCAAATTGTCCTTGGGCACCAATTGATCATTGACATAGATCTTCTGGAACACCGGAATCCCGTTGATCAGCCGTTTATCAAAGCTTAAACTGCCATAGACTGTATCAATACTGTTCTCTTCCAGCACCTTTTTAAGGTCCGCTACGTCCAGACTCTGGGCCTGGTTCGCCGCGGCTGCCGCCAGGTGCATATTCATGTAGGCTTGAGCCGCCGGTAAATCCGGATTCTTCCCATAGGCCTGTTGATAAGCCTGAATGAATGCCGCTTCGGGACCCGCCGTGGCGGTATTGTTAAAATAACTGGTGACCTGGGTCAGGTTTTTCATGCTCTGGGGAATTATATAGGGCTGAATCTCAATGTCATAGCTGGCAAAAATTGGCCGGGTATTACCGGTTTTTTCCAGATACCCATAAAGCGCGGTGATATCCTCGCCGACACAGGCGGTAACGATGGCCTGGGCGCCCAGACTGTCCCATTTTTTTAGATAATAACGGAAATAATCCAGATTCGGTAGATAAGACACGGCATCAACAATTTCAATGCCGGCTTCACCCGCGTGTTCTTCAACTTTTTGCATATAATCTTTGCCATAGGTATTGCCGGCGGTATGAACAACGGCAATCCGGCGGATACCCTGAGCGGCCATACTATTGACCATTTCACTGGCCATCGCATCATCCGATGGTGCGCAGAGATAGGCGCCCTCATTTTCAGCCAGATTTAGTTTCGAGCTGGCGATAATCGGTGCGAACAGCAGCTTATTATTCTGGTTATAGATGCTCCCCACCTTCAGCACATCATCGGTGCTCCGATGTCCGATAACAATCGGAAAACCTCGATTTTCGCCAATCCGGGTGGCTACTTCCACGGCGGTATTGGTGTTATTACCATCATCATTGTAATTGATTTCAATGGTTTGATTGAGGATCCCGCCCTGCTCATTGATCTCCTTAGCGGCCAGTTCGATGCCATTTTTAAAGGACTCACTGTACTCCTGCGAGAATGGATAAACCACATCCACCGACAGGGTGTTTATTTTGGCAGTTTCTGCTGTGCAGCCAAAGCAAAACACCAGGCCAATCAATAAGATCGATAAGATCATAAGGTGTTTTTTCATCGCCTTCTCCTTACGTTTGTATAATTCTTAAACTAAATAAATGCTGAAAATAAAATCAAATGCTGTTTACTCATTTTCACCAACAACTTTTTTAGGTCCCCGGCAGACAAATTCAATTTTTCAGCCATTTCACTGCTGGCAAATCTCCCGGAATAGCTGAGAATCTCAACTTCGGTTTGACTGAGAGTGTTCAGATCCAACATCGAAAAATCCGGGATTTTGTGGATAATCCAGGTATTTCTTTCTTCTTCACTGAGCTCATACCATTCTTTCAACAGGCCTTTGTACGCAATCAGTTTTTTATAGTACGCCACCATGGTCGCATCTTTGGCATAAATAAATTTAAGGTATCCGGCCGCAATACCGTAGTTAAAGGCTAGGTTGAAGTCGGCTTTAATCCGTTCTTGGGGAATCAGACCTTTTTCAAACTGCTCCTTCATTTTATTGGAGACGGCCGTAATAAAACGGGAGCGACCCATACAGATTTCCGGCAGTGACAGCGCTTGGGTATGGTTGACCGGAAAATCCTCCAGGTTGGTCAGGCATTCCCGGTCTTCCAGAACAATCCCGAATTTTTCGGGATGATTATAAATCTGGGTGCCGGGCAGGGGCATAATAAAGGTTGTTGAGATGTCCAACATCCCCGGCGCCAGATCCAGCAGCGCCAGGACTGTTTTAGTGGTCTCGGCGAGGGTTGCGGCGGTTTCAAAGGCGCCGCCGATAATATAATTCCCGGTTAACTGGGGCAATCCTTCGGCATAGCAGATCTCGACCACCTTTTTTATGTCGGCGGGGCTGGCTTGTTTGCCATAGGCTTTCAGCACATCATCCACCCCTGACTCCATTCCGATCTGCATCCGTACCATGCCACTGTCAATCATTTCGCGGATCAGTGCTGAATGCTTTACCAAAAACCCGGGATGGCCTTCACAAAACCAGACAAAATTATATTTCTTTCGAAGCGTTCGCAAACCGGCTAAGATCTTTTTTAATCTAACTGGATTGGTGGTGAAGGTATCATCGCAGAAAAACAGGTATCGCGGTCGTCGACTGTTTTTTAAACGGGCTGCTATTTCGCCCAGCACCGCTTCCGCAGTTCGCATCCGCAAATTTTTAGAATTCCCGCCCTCAAAACAGAAGGCACAACGATAAGGACAGCCTCTGGCGGTAATCACCGACAACAGCGGTCGCTCCTGATAATTAAACACATCCTCGTTGCGGGGCAGTTCATATTTTGAGAAATCTTCCAGGTAGACATAATCGGCATTCTGGGATTTTCGGATTTCACCCGGAACGAGCACATCTTCGCCCCGGACCTTGGCACCCAGCCAGGTTAGGAGGCTTTCTTCGCCTTCGCCTTTTAAAATGCCATCAGCCTGATAAACATCCAGATCATCTTCGGTCATATGCAAGGTTTGGGGGCCGCCCAATACGATATAAAAATGATAATGCTTTTTTAAATAGGTGATGATGGCTGCTACCGCTGACCGATTATCAAAATCACAGTAAAAACAGACCGCAAACAGACGGTCTTTCATTTCTTCGATGGTTTTTACTGCGTCGGTGGTAATGCCGGTATAGGTTTTTGCATCAAAACCATTGGCATTGAGTTGGGCCGCCAGGGTCAATATTCCCAGATTTTCGATCATTTCAAAGGTCCGGCCCCGGATCATTCGTTGGGTGTAGACCAATAGAACTTCGGGTTTCCTGGTTACGGTTTCCGGTATAAAAGCCACTTATGCCCCTCCATTTTATTCAGGGATTGTTCCGCCTGGTTGTAGAAATCAGCATTTTTTCCCTGGGGGTCCAGTTTCAGTTTGCCCTGTTGCAGGATTTCTTTTTGAGAAAGTTTGCCATTGCATAATTTCAGCAGGGTATAGTCGATTTCATCCAGTTCCTGATCAAATATCTGCGGTTTTTCGCCGCTAACATCGGTGTACAGCCACAGCTCAAAGGTGCGGTGGACAATCGCCGCTTCAGCATTTTTTCCCAATTGATCACTCCGGACATACTCATCCGAAGCCCGCATTTTCCAATAGGCATCATCAATCGGAATATTTTTATAGACATAATCATTCCAACGGGTAAAAACACCATACTGACGACCCAAGCGGTAAGAATCCAGAATTACCGCTTCGGGAATTTTTCCATCAAAATAAATTTTTCGCATTTCATTCTGCAGCCGTTTGTTAGCCTGCAAACGAATATTAATCAGGTTCGTAAAATCCAGTTCTTTAGTGCGGGAAAGGGGAATATCCTCATTACAGCAATCAATCAAATCCTCATAGATGGACATCCCGAATTTTTCCGGATTAAGGGTGATGGGAGTTTTGGGATAGGGCAAAAATGAAAAATAAGCGGTTTCGAACTGACCTGGAGCCCGGTAAAGTAGTTCCATAATCAAATCCTCGGATTCCGCGATGGTTTGCCGGGTTTCATGGGGACCGCCAATAATAATATTGCCAGAAATGCCGTGAATCCCCGAATCAACGCAGTGGTCAATAACATCAACAGCCATTTTCCGGGTTATTTTTTTATTATAGCTTTTTAAAACCTCATCACTGCCGGATTCCAGCCCAAAAAAGATCTTTTTAAGGCCAGCTTTCGCCAGATTCCCGGCCATCTCCCGGTGCTTGTCAATCGTTGAGATATGCGCGCTGGCAAACCAGACAAAATCATAATCTTGGCGGATTTCTGTTATTTCCTGACAAATCTGGTTGACCCGCTTATGATCCAGGGTAAAGGTATCATCAAGAAAGTTAATATAATTAATGGCTGGATCGCGTTCAAAATTCTGCCGGATCTCCGTCATCAGTGACGGCACCGAATGGCGACGAACCCGTTTGGCGTTGGCTCCTTCATAACAGAAGGTGCAGCCAAAGGGGCAGCCCCGGCCGGTCAAGATTGGCAGCAGCCGATAATATTTATAATCGTTGGTCAGGGTAATATCCGGCCAGGGAATGTCGTCCAGTTCTTCCGGGGGCTTTCGTGGCGGTGTTTCCACCAGGGTTTCCGTTTCATCGAGATAAACAATCCCCTGAATCGCTTCAAGCGAACCTTTATCTTTGATGAAATAATCCATCAGCTCCACAATCGTTTCTTCGCCCTCGCCGATACAGGCTGCCTCAATCGCGGTTTGTTTCAGAAATTGGGCATCCATTCCAGAAGTTTGTGGCCCACCCGCCAGCAAAGTCACCTCGGGATAGCGTTTTTTTACTTCCTGGGCAAAGGTTTTTACCCAATGAACATTGTTAAAATCACAGTAGAAACCAATGATTTTGGGTTTATTTTCTGTTTCCATCACAGCGATGACATAATCCAGGGCTTCCTTGGCATAACCCTGAAACATTTCAACTTGATAACCTTTTTGCCTTAATAGTTGAGTCAGTATATTCATTCCCAGATTACTGCCGGGAATATAACCGCTGACATAGCGGTGTGATTTGATCAATAATAATTCCATATCTAACACCCCCCCTTTGAACTGCTGACTGTAGCCAACCAATCAGTAGTTCGAAGGGGGAAATCCCCTTCTTCGCTTATTAAGCTCTAGCTGTTTGTGTTGCTGTAAAGGCGTAATCTACGCCAACAATACTTAAACCGCCAGCAGCCTGATCCAATTGATCATCACTGATTGGTTGTTTTGCCTGTGCTTCTTTAAAAGCAGCATCAAATTCAGCTGCAGTACAGCTGTAACCTAATTTTGCAACAACTGCATCAAATTCTGCTTCAGTTTTAGCATCATCAAGTTGTTTTGCCAATGCCTCATCAGTTAATACTTTTGCGGCTAATGCTTTTGCACCATCAATACTCATTTTCTTCCTCCTTTCCAAACGATTTTGGCTAAATCACAAAATGTGTCAGCCAATATTTAAAATTAAATTGATACAGAATATCAACTAATTTTCCATGGAATTCGGCCTGGTTTTGATAAGGGCCACCAAATATAGTAAACAATTCGGTTTCGATCTCAGCCAGGCTTTTTTTACCGGCACAACGCAGCAGCAGCTCATACTCCAGCGGCGAAAGCGCCATGCCATCAAGTTTTGGGAACCCTTCAGTAAAGGTCATCGTGCGCCATAATTCAAAGGTGCGCTGGGGATAATCGCTGGAAAAATCCAGTGATGGGTCAAATGCCTGTCCCTCGTTTAAATAAAGCACGTAATAATATTCATAAGCTCGGGGATTGGCGGCAATTTCCTCAAACCAGCGGCTGCGGATGCCATAGGTCAGGGCGGCTTTAAATTGCTTCATCACCGCTTGCTGTTTCAGTTGATGATTTTTGATTTTCTTTTGCATGCTTTGCCGGATCACCTTATTGAGTTCTTGGCGGTCATTCATCAACTGATCCTGACTTTTTCCTTTTGGTGTAACAAAGGGATAGTCATCGCCGGAAAACCGGCCGGATTGATCATGTAGCTGCAGATTGAATTTTTCCGGATTAGTTAATATCTCGGTGCCGGGATAAGCTCTTAAAAAACCGGTGATGATATCAATGACCCCGGGGGCCCGATCCATCAGCGTTTCGATCAGGTTAGCAGTTGCCCCAGGTGTTTCCTCTGGACCGCCGACGATAAAATTGGTGGCAATCTGGGTCAGACCGCAGTCGGCGGCGTAGGATACAAATTCAATGATGTCGTCAATCTTCACATGTTTGTTGTACGCATCAATAACCTGCTGATCGCCGGATTCAATGCCGATTTGTAAGCGGATCAGCCCGGCCGCAATCATCGTCGGCAGGATATCCATCCAGTTTTTGATTCTGCCCACATGGCATTCGCAATACCAGACCAGATCCCGGTCTTTTCTAATTTCTTTCATGCCGAGGCAAAATTCTTCAATTCGCTCCCGATTGAGGGTAAAGGCATCGTCCATGATAATAATGTAATTCAAGTCCGGATTATTTTGCAAGTTGAGTTTGATTTCCGCCAGTACGAGCGGAATGCTTCGCAACCGGACCTGCTGTTTGCCCGGGCTGGGGGCGCAATAGGCACATTGGTAGGGACAGCCCCGGCCGGTAAAAATCAATTTACCATAGGAGTGATCTGTTTGCAACGATGCGTGGTAAGCCGGCAGCGGCAGAGCATCGAGATTTGCGATTATTTCTGGTGGAGTTTCGGTAAAAATCCCGTCTTTGATCATCGCCAGCCCGTTGATCTCACTTAAATCGCCATCTTCTTTTAACACGGCCTTTAAAAGCAGTGGCAGCGATACTTCGCCCTCACCTCTTAGAATGAAATCGGCCTGACTGTCTTCCAGAAATTTCTGTTTCAGTCCAATACTCTGAGGACCACCAACAATAATGGGAATATTCCAATCTGCTTTGATTTTTTTAGACAAAGCTTCAATCAACTGAACATTATCAAAATCACAGGAAAAGCCCACGGCGACCGGTTCATTCTGTTTTACCTGTTCCAGCAGATGTTCCGGCTTGCCATGAAAAACCAGCGGCTCAAAGCCGGCTTCTTCTAGCGCTCCGGCCAGATAAAAGAGCCCGACATAATCATGGGAACTGGTTTCGTATTTTTTTGACACATTGCAAAGAAGTATCTTCATTTTATTACCCTTTTTCTAGAACGGAACAACAAGAAGCCAGTATTTTTTATCAAAAACTTTCAGCGTCGCAATGATCCGCTCCATTAATTCATTGGAACTTTCGTTAAATGGTTTTCCGAATCGCTCGTATAGGATGTCAGTAATGGCAGCGATGGTGCTTTTGCCGGTGCAGTATTTCATGATTTCGTATTCAAAGGGTGACAGTGCCTCGCCCCATAACAGCGGATAACCCTGGGAAAAATCGACATCCCGCCACATTTCAATCATCCGCTGGGGCCGCCAGTTGGGCAGTTCGGCCGGATTCACATCGATAACCCGACTGGCGGATTCCCGGGCCAGCATGGTGTAATAGGCGGTCAAGGTCGGGCGATGATGAGAAATAATATTAATCCAGTATTTGGGCCCGTTGGAGGCCATCGATGTTTGGTAGCATCTTAAAATATCTTCGTGACCCAATTCCCCGTCGTTTAACATGATTTTTACCTCATCCACAAAACTCTGGAGATATTCCTGATAGGCCCCCATGATCTCCCGGCGATCCATGGTTTCACTATCCATAATCGGATAGTCGGAAATACTGCCGAGACCCTGCTTGTCGTAAATCGTCAGCCCATATTTTTCGGGGTGCAGGCCAATATCGGTCATCGGATAAGGCATCACAATGCTGGGGGCAATTTCCATCATTCCCGGGCCCAACCGCAGCAGCTTGGCCCCAAAAGCCTTATTCTTTTCAATATGTTCCCGATTTTCAAAGGGACCACCCACCAGCAGCGCGCCAAAGACCTGCTGAACCCCGGCATCATAGGCCGCTTTCACGACGATTTCCACCATTTCCGGAGAAATATTTTTGCGGTAAATTTTAAGCATCTCCTTATCGACGGTTTCAATGCCGATTTGAAGCCGGTTAAGGCCGGCATCCACCATCGCCTGCAATACTTCTGGTCGGCGGCTTAAGGACACCACATCGGCCTCACAATAGAACTGAAAGGGCTTGACAGCCTGAAGGGCTTTAGCCTCCCGGCAAAACTGATCCAGCCATTTAGGATCCGTAACCAGGGTGTCGTCACAAAACTTAAAATAATTGAGCTCCGGATATTTAAGCAGAAAATGTTTCATTTCAGCGATGACGTTGGCCACACTCCGCTGCCGCATCGGCCGTTTCAAAGCACCTTCATGGCAGAAAACGCAGTGATAGGGACAACCCCGGCTGCTCATCAGATAGAGGCTGGAAAAATCAATCGGGGTGATGCTTTTATCATAGGCCGGAAAGGGCAGATCATCGAGATTTTCCACCACCGGACCTTCGCCCCTATCGATGCAGTCACCATTTTCGTTGAGATAAAAGATGCCGGCAATCCCATCCAGGTTTTGCTGTTCTTTTAAGGCATTAAGAACCGCTACCATCGCCAGTTCGCCTTCGCCCCTGACAATCGCTGCCGCTTGGGACTGGCGCAGATAATCTTCATCCAGAGAAATCGCTTCCGGTCCGCCAATCAATATCGGAATCTGATAGGTTTCGGTAATTGCCGCACTGACTTTTTTAACCACGTGCTTATTTTCAAAATCGACCGAAAAGCCAATCCCGCAAATTTCATTAAAAGGATAGCGTTTCAGATAATCGATGGCCTGATCCGGCCGGCATTCACAGACAATGGCGTCATAACCGTTAGCGTCCAGATAACTGGCCAGGCCATAAATGCCCAGAAAAGCGCCGTTTCTACTGAAGCCGGCAATTTCCATCCCGATGGTTGATAATTTAAAAAGAATGAACTTATTTTTCACGACATCCTCAACTTCTTTTCCCTCTGCTTTGCCCTGCTGCTTCCATTCCTGATCTGCCGCTGTGGCAGTCAGCGCTCCTGACAAGACACACATCCCCACGGCTTCCAGTTTCTTGATGGTTTCCAGTAGATGCTGTTTAAACGCTTCAAAGTTCTCAAAGCTATTCTGGTATGCCGGGAAAAGTATTTTTGCCATCTCGTTCATGGTCAGTTTTCCGGAGCTGTATTTTAATACTTCAAATTCAAAGGGTGAGTAAACAAATCCGTTTAACACCGGAATTTCGGCCGCTAGCTCGGGGGTCAGGGAAAGCAGGGCAATCCGTTGGGGGTACGTCGCAAAAACCGCTTCACCTTGATAATCTCTGGTCAGCTTATCGCCCCGAATCCGGGCCTTGTACTGGGCATCAAAATAGGGGTACCGGGAATAGGCCAGTCCCTGCCACATCCCACTGAGGCCATATTTTTCACTGAGGTTATAACTTTCCAGAATTACCGCATCGGGAATTTCGCCATCACTGAGCATTTTTCGCATCAATTTGATATTCATTTCAAAAAACTCATTCCGGGCGGCGCAGATTTCTTCGATGCTCAGGGTTGCGGTTTCAATCACCGGAAAATCTCCCACCGAGGTCAGTGCTTGTTCATCCTTCACAAAAATCCCGAAGGCTTCCGGATCTTTTGACATCGCCGTTTCCGGGAACGGCATGTAGAAAGTGCTGACCACTTCCACCATGCCCCGACCAGCCTTGATCATTTGATTGACGGTATCAAAGGTATAGTCCAGGCTTTCCCGGGTTTCCAGGGCTCCGCCAATAATGATGTTGCCGACCAGCTGGGGCAGACCAGCGGCCTGACAGATCTCAATGACTTCGAAGAGACCTTCCCGTTTGATCTTCTTGTTATAGATATCAATAATGTGCTGATTACAGCTTTCAATCCCGATCTGCATCCGGACCAGCCCGGCGTCCACCATCATTTTTACAATTTCCGGATATTTGATGACAATATTGACATGGGCATCGGCAAACCAGACAAAATCGTGTTCTTTTCGCAGCTCTTTAAGTTGTTCACAAAAGGTTCGCACCCGTTCCTTATCCAGGGTAAAGGTATCATCTCCGAAAAAGATATACTTCACATTGGGGTTTTGTTTTAGCCGACAGCGGATTTCTTTCATCACGCTTTCAACACTGCGGCGCCGGACATTCTTGCTGTTTCCACCCTCATAACAAAAAGAGCAGTGGAAAGGACACCCTCGTCCTGACATGACTGCCATATGATTTATGCCCTGATGCTGGGCGGATTTAATTGTACCCGTGATTATCGGTAAGTCATCCAGATTCTCAATGGCTGGATAAATGCCATTATCATAATAGCTGCCATCTTTGCGGTATGAACACATCCCGAAAATGCTTTCCCATCGCTCGATTGCTTCATCTTGAATGGCCTGGATGGCTTCGTACAGAGAATATTCCCCTTCACCTCGCATGATCGCATCGGCCTGGCTGGCGCGCAAAAATTCTTCACCCAACCCCACGGTCTGGGGTCCGCCCACAAAAACGGTGGCGCCATAGCGCTTTTTTATTTCTTTGGAAAAACTCTCAACTGCTGACTGATTCTCATAATCACAATATAAACCCACCACCGTGTTTTCGTCCGATCCAGTCGCTTCGAGAAATTCCAGCCCTCTTAACAGCTCGCCTGAAAAAACAGCCACATCGATCCCTTTACTGGCCATCATTTCCGCCAGCGACATATGGCCAATTGGCTCAATTTGGGTGATTGAATGCGTCCGGGTTCCGCGATGAATAAGCATCAGTTTCAAGTTGATCGTTTTCACTATGTGCCTCCAAGTTCAATTTATATTCAGTTTATCTATATCTTATCAACATTTTTCGTGATTTTTATACAGTGTATTCTTTTTTAACTGTTTTGTCTATTGCTTTTTTGTTAAAACAGCTGCACTTTCTTTATACCAATTGAACGCGCTTTTATTCATCCTCTGTGAATCTATTCCAAAAAAATCCAAACAGAATTTATGCTCCAGAAGATCACATCTCATTGATATATTTATTTATTAAAAGATTAGCCGTAGATTGACTGAGCCCCATTTTTTTAGCAATAATCCGGCTCGACTTGTATTTCGCATAAAGCTTAATGACCGTGCGCTTTTTAAATTCTTCAACATTAAAACATTCCTCATCGAACTCTTCGATGTCTTCCTCCTGATCCAGGTACTGTAGAAAAAGACTTTCATTAACAATGATCTTGTCTGACAATATGCACATGCGTTCAACTGCATTTTTTAATTGCCGCACATTTCCCGGCCAGTCGTAACTGATAAAATAAGAAAGAATTGCTTTGCCGAATATTTTTTTGGTATTATAGCGTCTATTAAAATCATTTAAAAAATGGGTTACCAGCAGCAGAATATCATCTTTTCGCTGACGCAACGGCGGCAGAATAATTTTCGCCGTATTGAGCCGCCAGTAAAGATCACTCCGGAATTTCTTTTCTTTGATGGCCTGAATCAATTTTTGATTGGTGGCGGCAATGATCCGGATATTGACATGTTCCGGTTTGTTACTGCCCACTGGAATAAAGCGCTGGTTTTCCAGCACATCCAGAATTTTCACCTGCATTTTAGGCGATAAGTCCCCGATTTCATCCAGGAAAATGGTACCGCCATCGGCATCTTTCAGTAAACCGGTTTTACCTTTTACATTGGCACCGGTGAAGGCTCCAGGCATATAACCAAAAAGTTCACTCTCAAACAAGCCATCAGGAATCGCGGCACAATTAATGGCAATAAACGGTTTATGACTCCGGCGGCTCTCATTATGAACAGTTTGGGCGATATAGCTTTTGCCGGTTCCGCTTTCCCCTAAAATCAGCAGATTACAGTCGGATTTGGCAATTTTTTCCAGATCGCTGAGGCATTGTTTGAATAATTTACTCTTTCCGATAATTTGATCTGAAAACTCCAGATCGATGGTTTCAATGGGATTGCGGACGTCACGATAACTTAAATCGACTGACCGGATATTATCCAGTGAGGTTGAAACCATAAATTCAAACTCATTATTATCATCGTAAACCGGCACATTGATACAGATAATGGTGCGATTGGTTTTGTAATATATATTTTCCGTGACGATGGCCTGGTGGGAGACCTTGGTCAGATCAAAACTATAGGGATCCCAGAGCCCTTCTTTTATTTTTTTGCTGTCTTTTTGGACAATGTCTTCCGGTTTGATGCCATAAAGCCGGGTAACCGCGGGATTGGCATAGACCACCTTGCCATCTTTGTCGAGGACATAGATTTCGGTAAATGAATTTTCGAGAATCTTTAACAGCGTTTCATGGGGGATTGACTTTAAATAGTCATCATACGCAGGGGTGTTGACAGTTATGGATAGATCGATCATAAGTTTCTCTTCTCTTTTTTTATATTTGTTAACGATATCATTCCCGGCCCAACAAAAGCATCAACTTAAAAAGATCTTTGATAGTGTCGTGTCTCAATGCTGCTGTTGCCGCTCAAATGACTGATGGAGTCATTATAACATTTTTTTTTATTTTTACAAATCGCACCACTGGCAAAACAAAAAAATCCACAGGCCAAAACCTGTGGATTACAGACTATCAAAAAAGATACCCCAGTACCGACAATTGTTACATCATGTTGTACGCATCGGAGCGGACACGGCAAAGCCTGTCCGATTCCGCGGCGAACAACAGATTAACAATTGGTCGGTACGGTAGTTTAGCGACAACCTTTATTTAAGTCTTAATTCTGGGGGTAGCAGTTCTTCGATCATTTTTATTTGCGCCTTATCCAGTTCTAATGGAACATAGTCAGCGATTCTCTTTTTCCAGGCCTGGGTGGCTCGGTCCCGGATACTGATGGAATGCTCCTCTTTTTCCCAATTGGAATAAGCTTTGCGGTTGGCAAATTCCGGGAAAATGAAATCATGTTTGTAGGTTTTTGTGGTTCTGGCAATATAATTGGCGGAATGTTCGATCTTTTCCATTTTGTCCATACACAGGAATTCGTCACTGAAATCAACACTTTTTAAAAAGCGTCCGGATATTCTATAGGTATCCTCATCAAGCATGAATTTTTCATAGCCCAGGGTATTAAAGGAATCCATGATGCCTGCCAGCATATAGGATACTTCCGGTTCACACATTAAAGCCGAGAGACCAACCATGGTTGATTCCCGTCCCGACTGGTAATCATCATCCTTAGCATCGGAGAGGCAGCCGTGGGATCGTTTGGGTAAGCCATAGAAATTGGCCAGTTCACTTTCAACAAACCATTCAACGCTGGTTTCGGCCCCGCCGCAGACACAGAGACTATAGCGCAGATCGGTTTGCAGGGCGCTGAACTGGTAAATGACTGGGGCTCCCGGATTGACCAGCTGCGTAGCCACAATGCCGGCCAGCCGCTCGGTATTGTTCTGAATGATATTGCCCGCTAAAGCCGGCGGTCCGGTCAGTCCCGCCAGACCCACTCCGGCGATACAGCAAACTTGCCCATTTCTGGCATATTCGATCAGGGTTTCGCACATATGACGATCCCAGGCAAAAGGTGGGGCACTGGTAACTAGGGTTGACATCAACACCTGGTCATGAATATCATTAAATTCTTGGGCCAGTTTTATCGTCCGGCGGCAAACTTCCGCACTGCCGTTTAAACCGGCCAAAGGTTTGTCGCTATACATCATCGGCGCCAGGGTCATAAAATCGGTCCGGTAAGGCACCGGAACATCGTGGGGGTAAAGCAGCTCACAATCAATGATGTCAATCACATCGCTGGTATGAAAGAGTTTTATGAAATTGACAAAGTCATCAGCCGTGGCCGGTCGGTGGATGCCTTCCTGCAGGACATTGATGGGACCCAACGATGATTGTCCGACAGTTTTCTGCTGGACGGTGCCAATCGGAATTTTTTTACCCCGGGAAACATGCACAAAATTACGGGGACAGGACGCCAGCGCTTCATTGACCAGCTCCTCGGTGATATAGACGATCTCGCCGTCAACTTTTAATCCTCGCGCTTTAAATAGCTCCAGCAATTCAGCTGAACAGAAACGAATCCCTTTAGTCTTTAATAAATGTAAGGATTTTTCGTGAATTAATTCGACTGACTCTTTTGTAACAAAGTTTCTCGTGTAGTGTTTCTTATACATAATAGTATACCTCCTGAGTATTTCTAATCAGTATCCTACGCATAATTCGTGCCAACATGTCAGAATCCAATATTTTTGGGATTTTTATGATAAACCCTCCAAATCGACATGTTTTTTTAATTGCTCAGTGAATGAAATTCGTTCGTTTGAGTGATTTTCACTCAGGAATCATCTGAAACCATAACCGTCGCATTCGTAAAAGCCTTGAAATTCGCCATTCTATACTTTGGCATGTTTATTGCTTATTTAAATATTCAAATAGTACTTTGAAAGGAGAAGATATATTAAATTCTAATATATCAAAGAAGAAATGAAAAAAGAAATGCAGAAGCCCGCTAAGGCTTCGATTTTTTCAACGGTTAATGGCTGGACTTTTTTTCCGCCACTGATTTTCACCGTCGTTTTGAGCGCCGTGGTTATGACCAATCCCGAAGCCTTTGGAAAGATTCTACAAGCTGCCTTTGCCTTTACCACTGACAGTTTTGCCTGGATGTTCAGCTGGTACTTTATGGCCTTATCAGCAGTCGTTCTGTTTCTGGCCTTTGGTCCGCTGGGAAAAAAACGGTTTGGTAATGAAAAACCGGAATATTCCACCGCTTCCTGGCTGGGAATGATGTTTACCGGTGCGGCCGGTCTGGGGGTCCTCACCTGGACCACGGTTGAATGGTTCTATTCCTATCAGACCCCGATGTGGGGTGTGGAAACCGCTACTCCGCAGGCCCTTGCCCAGGCGGCAATGCTGCCGTTATTCCACTGGGGCCCAGTATTTTACATGGGTTATGCCCTGATTGCCGTCGTTTTTGCCTACCAGTTCTATTGTAAAAAATCAGCGGATTCGCTGCCCAGTACCGCCTGTACCACACTGATTGGCAGCAAACGATCCAACGGTGGTTTCGGAAAAATAATTGACATCATTTTTGTAATTTCCATGCTCTCTTCCGTTGTTACCTGTGTGGGTGTCAATATTCCGACGCTGGTGGCGATTATTGCCAATATGACCGGCAGCCAGCCGCCCTTTATCATATCCGTGGTATTAATCCTATTATGGAGTTTAATCATGGCAGTGTTGCTCTTTGCCGGACTTAAAAAAGGTCTGGGCCTGCTCAGTAATATCCGGGTTTATATGGGCTTCGGGATTCTCGTTTTTGTTTTACTTTTTGGCCCGACTTTCTTTATGCTCAATTCATTTACTGACGGACTGGGCATGGTAATGAATAATACCCTACACCTGATCTCCAATACCGACCCTTATGCAAAATCCTTAATGCCGCAGGGCTGGACCGTTTTCTATTTTGCCTGGTATATAACCATGTCGATTCAAAATGGCGCTTTCTATGGACGAATTTCCCGGGGCCGGACCGTGCGCGAACTGATTTTCGGTTTGATCGGTTCAACCGTCATTGGTACCTACATGTTTTTCGCCGTCTTCCAGGGCTTTTCAATTCATACCTTCTTGAATGAGGGCTTGGATCTGGGTGCTGTTATGGCTACTGGCGGACAGGGCGCTGCCATTGCGGCAGTCTGGAAATTTTTACCCTTTGCCGTTGTAATGATGCCAGTTTTATTCGTTTTTGCCAACATTTGCATGCAGACCTTATTAAATGCCAATGCTTACAGTATGGCCATGGCAACCACCAAGGTATTAAAAGCCGGTCAGGAACCACCGATCTGGATTCGTATTTTCTGGTCAATCTGTATTGGTGTGATCAGTATTGCCTTACTGATGATTGGCGGGATCCGACCTTTCCAAACCATTACGGTTATTTGCGGTATCCCGGCACTGTTGATTATTGCGTTGATGACCTTGTCATTTTTAAAAGATATCCGCACCAATGGCTGGGTAAATTCACCAGACAGCACTGACGTGGAAACCGCCGCAATAGAAGAACCACAAATAATTTAACAACGATCCTCATAATCAATCAAAATATTCGGCAACAAAGCTGGAGCAATAAAGACAATCAGGCGCTAATTCAATGAAACGCTACCGGCTGATCTCAGGGTAATCATAAACGGGAGCTAAAGGTGTCGAAGAAGTTGTATTCATATGATATACTGAAAAAATTATTCGATATGATAACGGTTAACTTATTGAAAAATCCTGATAGAAGGAAATGAATGGATATGAAATCATCTAAATCAAATACAAATTACAGTATGATTATTACCGTGCTGGCCTTTGTATTCATTGTAATTGCCTATTTCTTTATCGCTCCGGATCAATCCAAGCGTGTGATTGACTCGCTGAACAATTATATCCTGACTAATTTCGGCTTTGTCTATGTCTGGATTGTGCTGATCTCATTATTTTTGTGTATCTACATTGGTGCCGGCCGATTTGGCCCGATTCGATTGGGCCAGGAAAAAAAAGAATACAGTGAATTTTCCTGGGCGGCGATGATGTTCTGCTCATCCATGGCCGCCGGTTTTATCTATTGGGGCAGCATTGAATGGGTGTTTCATTATATCAAACCACCTTTTGGAATCAATCCATTGAGTCCTGAAGCGGCCGAGTATGCGGCCACCTTACCGATCTTTTATTGGGGCATCTCAGCCTGGGGTGTTTATCTGATTCCCGCCGTGGCGTTTGCTTTCCTGCGTTATAATTTAAAAAATGAACGCTTTGATGTCGCCATTGCCTGTAAACCCCTATTGGGAAAATATGCCGATGGGGTCGGTGGAAAAATGATCAACATTCTTTTCCTCTTTGGTATTTTAGGTGGGATTGGCACCGCTCTGGGGATTGGATCGCCGCTGGTTTCAGCCAGCCTGAATCAACTTTTTGGCTGGGAAGATACCCCGATGTTGCGTTTTTCGGTCATTGTCGTGGTCACTGCTATTTTTACCGTATCCGCCTATAATGGCGTAAAAAAAGGGATTCGGATCTTAAGCAACATCAATATTATCCTGATGTTACTGATGATTATTTATGTATTCCTGGTTGGCAATCAGAGTTTCATTGTCAATATGCAAACAACGTCGCTGGGGCTGCTGCTGGATAATTATTTTAAAATGAGCACCTATCTGGACCCCATCAGCAACAGTGGCGATTCCCAATCCTGGCTGGTCTTTTATTGGGCCTGGTGGCTGTCCTATTCGATTTTCATGGGACTGTTCATTGCCAAAATTTCCCGGGGCCGGACCATCCGGCAGGTCATTTTCGGCGGCTTGTTTTATGGCTTTTTAGGCTCGTTTTCAATGTTTTCGGTGCTTGGCAATTACAGCCTGGATCTGCACTTACGCGGCCTTGTCGATATTGTCAAGGGTGTGACTGAAAATGGCGGACCGACAACAGTCGTTGATCTGTTTACTAAAATGCCATTTGGCAGCGTCTTCGTATTCGTGCTGTTGATTACATCAATTCTCTCCATGGCCACCAGTTTTGACTCTGCTGCCTACACCATGGCCATGGTTTCATCAAAATACGTTCCCTTAGATGGACGGCCCAGAAAAAAACTGACAATATTCTGGGCCGTGACATTGGCAGCAATACCGATGGTATTAATGATGTTCAATGGCTCATTAGTTCAGGTTCAGGCCCTTTCGGTGATCCTGGCATTACCAACCTGTCTGATCTACAGCATCATTGTCATCAGCTGTTTAAAAATGTTGTCAGAAGCAGCAATGAAAGAGTAACGGGTTAACTTAACCGATCGTAAAATTACGATAGCTTTAAAAAAACATTTGTGTATTGTTACGTAAAACAAATTATTATTAATAGAAGAGGTAAATAAATATGTTAGATTTAAAAGTATTAACTCAGGCGTTGGGTGATTTAGAAGAAGAACTGGTACTGGAGATGTTAAAAGACTTTGCCGCGACGAATCCCTCTAAAACCGAGGCTTTAGAAGCAGTTGCGGCCTGTCAAGGTGGTATGGCAATTGTCGGCGATCTTTTCGAGAGCGGCGATTATTTTGTTGGCGATCTGATTTTTGCCGGAGAACTACTAACCGAAGCCATTGATGTTTTAAAGCCCGTTCTGGGCAGTGGCGCCACTGAAATCAAGGGCACCATTTTATTGGGAACCGTCCACGGGGATTTACATGATATCGGCAAAAATATTTTTAAAAGCATGTCTGAAGCGGCCGGTTTTGAAGTCGTAGATATCGGCATTGACGTGGCTGTTGAAGAGTTTGTTGCCAAAGCAACCGAACTAAAACCCCAGATTATTGGGATGAGCGGCGTCTTGACCCTGGCGATTGACTCCATGAAAGAAACGGTAGAAAGTTTGAAAACAGCCGGAGTTGACACCAAAATAATTATTGGCGGTAACCCAACCACCAAAGAGACCTGTGAATTTGTCGGTGCTGATGCTTTCACCACCAATGCGGCTGAAGGCGTGAAGATTTGCCAGAGTTGGGTATAGGAGGTTATCATGATTATTATTGGAGAAAAAATTAATGGTTCGATCCCTGCTGTCAAAGAAGCGATCGAAAAAAGAGATGCTGCTTTTATCGCTGACCGGGCTGTAAAGCAGACCGTTGCCGGCGCCCATTTCATTGATGTCTGTGCCAGTACCGCTCCGGAATTTGAAATTGAAACCCTGAAATGGCTGATGAAAGTGGTTCAGGATGCCACCGATACGCCACTTTGTATTGACAGTCCCAATCCGCGGGTCATTGAAGCCGTCTTTAAGTATGCCAATAAACCGGGAATGCTGAATTCAATATCCGAAGAAGGCGATAAATGCGAGATTTTATTACCACTGATGGAAGGCAATACCTGGGAGGTTGTCGGACTTACCTGCGATAACAATGGGATCCCCAATGATGTTGAAACCAAGGTTGCGATCACCCGAACAATGGTCGAAAAAGCCGCTCACTATGGGATCACCCCGGATCGTATTCATATCGACCCCTGTGTGATGGCATTATCAACGGAAAACAATTCCCTGCTTAATTTCACTCAGGAAATCAGAGCGATCAAGGAAATGTATCCAACCATCCATGTAACCGGCGCGATCAGCAATATCTCCTTTGGCTTGCCAGTCCGGTCACTGCTGAATAAAACCGGCATGGCTTTCGCCATTCAGGCCGGTATGGATTCGGCGGTGCTGGATCCGCTGAACCGGGAAATGATGGGCACCATTTTTGCCACCTATGCCCTGATGGGCCAGGACCGGCACTGCCGAAAATACAGCAAGGCTTATCGAGCCGGACAAATCGGGCCCGCGGCAAAATAAGCATTACAACAACCTGACAAAAATACCCGTTAATAAAAATCGCCGAACATTAAATGTCCGGCGATTTTTATTTGCGCGTTGCGCTGGTCCAAACCAATAAACACTAACAATTTTCCAGCAGTGCCTCCCACTCTCGCAGTTCGGTAATCGGTTTAAACGGTTCGGGATAGAGATCATGTTCTGAAATCATTTTTTCCATCCAGATCATATCATACCAGGTTTCAAATTTATAACCGCATTTTGAAAAATGGCCAATGGTCTGATAGCCCAGGTGTTCATGAAAACCGATACTACCGGGGTTGGGATAGGCAATACAGGCGTAAAGATTACAGATGTGCTGTTGTTTTAAAACTTCCTCCAGGGCCTGGTAGAGTTTTTTACCGACCCCGCTTTTGCGGCTGTCCTGTTTGACATAGATGGTGGTTTCGACCGCCCAGTCATAAGCGGCCCGGTTTTTAAATTCTGAAGCATAGGCATAGCCGAGGATTTTCTGATCCTGTACGGCCACCAGATAAGGGTATTTCGTCAATGTTTTTCTCATTCGTTCACTGAATTCTTCAATGGTCGGCACCGTATATTCAAAGGTAATGGCGGTTTCGCTAACATAGGGGGCGTAAATAGCCAGTAATTCTTCCGTGTCTGATTCTCGGGCGATCCGAATCGTTATGTCTGATTGCATTTTATTTCCTTCTTTTCTTTAATTTCATCTTATTTTTGATTATATCATTTTTAAGACTAACGTCAAAGAATCCCCTCATTTTTTTGAAGGGATTCTTTGACGTTAGATAAAATTCAGCTTTATTTATAGAAAACTCTTAACTAGTTCTGCCGGAAACATGGTTCGTTCGACTATTTCATCGACAGTCATGCCCTGGGCATGAAAGCGCTGGCAAACTACAGCCATACTTTCGCCCACTTCGATGATATGATAATCCGGATCATAAAAGCGAATGACCCGCTGGCCCCAAGGGTATTCTTTCACCCCGTGTAAGTATCTAATATCTTCAAAGGTTTTTAATTTTTTTATAAAATCATCAAGCTGCTCTTCTTCAAAATACATCTCCATATCGTTGCCCCGATAAACAATTGCCGTTTCTTCGGCGTCGATGAATTTTGCCCAAAGAGCCTTATCCTGAAGTGAAAACCCCGCATCAAAGGTAATGTTCTCACCAAAATCCATCACCACGTCTAAACCAAAAACATCGCAATAAAAAGCCCGGGACCGATTGATATCATCCACCACCAGCATGGCTGCCTCAAATTTCATTTCTTTTCCTCCTCGTTTTTGACTTATTGTACCGCAGTAATCACGACACCTGTCTGTCATGTTTGAATTGATCATTGGTATTTTTCACTGATACTTTTTGCCATCATTAATAACTCTTTTCTCAGTGCTTCGGGTTCAATTAATTCCACCCCATCACCAAAGCTCAACAACCAACTGAAAAGATTTTCCCGGCTGGAAAAATAAAACTCAAAACGAAGTTTTCCCGCTTGGGTGATGGTAAAACAGTCAATGCCATATTCATCAATCAGCCGCCATTTCATCATCGGGTCAAATTCTGCCACCAGCTGAATCTGGCTGGGCATTGCCAATTGCTCTTGGCTATTGTATTCCGGCAGCTCCCGGGGCTCGTAGGTCTCATCCCACACCTGCAAATCCCAGAGGCGGTTAAGTTTAAAGTGACGATAATCAGACCGCTCCCGACAATAGCCCCAGACATACCAGGATGACCATTGATAGACCATTAAATACGGTTCAATCTGGCGACTGCTTTCACCTTTAGGTGCGTAGTAATAAAAAGTGATCAGCCGCCGCTGGTCAATGGCCTGTTTAATGGTTTCGAATTTGGGCGCCAATGAATTTTTATAGTGCGAGGACAGATCAATGACAATATGGTTATCGGGTTGGGTTGGTCCCCCATTCACGGCCAGTTTATCGATTAATTGCCGATACTGATTGGTCCCGGCGATACTATCCAGACTTTTCAGTCCGGCCAGAATCGACTGCAGTTCCGCCGAAGACAACAGTGTTTTATCGATCTTGTAGCCTTCCATAATGGCGATGCCACCATTTGCACCCTGAGTTGTCGTCAGCGGAATTCCGGCCTTGCAGATGTCTTCAATATCCCGGTTAATGGTTCGGCGAGAGACTTCGAACATGTCTGCCAGATAAGGCGCCGTCACTTTTTTTTGCTGCAGAAGGATGGATAATATTCCGATGAGTCGATCTATCTTCATTTGCTAATCCTTTGACCTTGATTTTAAACTTGGATTGAATCCGCTGTTATTGTCTATTATTTTATCGGCTCGTCATTTTGACTTCCTTCCGGGATTTACCGGAACCGCCATTTTTGATCATTAATATTTCTGCCAGGATCGAAAATCCCACCTCTTCTGGTGACATGTCGCAGATATCCAGCCCAACCGGGGTGTGCACCTGTTCCAGAAGACTTTTGCTGATCCCTTCTTCTTCCAGCTGTCGGTACATTTCAACCGTTTTTTTGACACTGCCCAACATCCCAATATAGGCAAATTTTTTCTGCAAGGCTCCCTTCAGTGCCGACTTATCTTGAGTATGGGTCGATGCACAGCAGAGGTAATAAGCCCCGTCAGGAATGTCACCTTCAAGAATGCCATGTTCAAAAACATCACAGGGAATGAACCTTTCAGCCATCTCAATCTGCTCTTTGATAACTTCCGGATCTCTGGTGTCCAGCAGAATGGTGTCAAAATTGAGATGCTTTGCCAAACGCAAAACCGCCGTACCCACATGGCCACCGTTGCAGATCACTAATTGCAGCCGCGGAAAAACAACATCTACAAAAAGCGTCACCTTAAAACTGCAGCCTAAACCTTCAGCCTCATAAGTTGGGATATGTTCATAAGCTTTTAAATAGCTTTGCTTGTTTTTCATGGCCTGTTTGGCTTCTTCCAGGGCTTCCCGTTCAAACTCGCCGCCCCCCACCGTGCCATAAAAGGTGCCATCGTCCAACAGCAACATCTTTTTTCCCACCTTGCACGGGGATGTTCCGGCTGTTTCGACAACCGTCAGAACGGCATAAGCCTGCCCGGCTTTTTGGGCCTTTAATTGTTCTTGTAAAAATTCCATCTCGTTCCTCCCTTAACCTGGAAAAAGGCCCAGCATATCGCCTTGATATGCTATGACCTTTTACTAAAACTCATGGTTCAAAATATTCAAAAATGATCGCATCAAATTTTTTCTTGCAATACTCAATATCATCGGTATCCTGGACCGTCCATCCGACCAGTCTTCCGGTCAGCAGATGGAACAGGCTGAGACCCAGTTTTCTTCGGGCATCACCATGATAGAATGCCATAAAATGAGGACGGCAGATAAAATTGGTGGCAAATGAAATGATTAACAACCATTGCCACAATTTGACATCCAGTCCCTTGAGACTTTTACGACCGACTGAAAGCTGCCCTCTGACCACATCCGGCCGGTTTTTATAAAACCACCTGACAATCAACGGCTGAAAGGATTCGACGCAATACAGCCCCTCATAATGATCAAGATGCTCGGCTGTTTTTGAACACAACTCGTTGAGGTGTTTGGTGTTTTTGAGTTCGACGATCAGGGGAACCTGACCATCCACCATGCTCAGCACATCTTCAAACAAAGGGATTTTTTCCCCGGTATTTTCCAGGTTATAAGTCAATAATTCCTCATAGGTACAATCCGTTATTAATTTATCGGCCCCACACAAACGCAATAAATTATCATCATGAAAGACAATGATTCTACCATCGGCGGTAAGATTTAAATCCATTTCGATTCCATAGCCGGCATCTACCGCTTTTCTAAAAGCAGTCATCGAATTTTCCGGTATCGACTTATCCTTTTCGTGCAATCCCCGATGGGCATAGTAACTGGTCCAAAGTCGGTCATCAACCTCCTTTGGCATTCTGCCCGGGAGCAGCAACAAAATATAAATTATAAATATGGCTATTCCTGCCACGATATATAGTGTCATGTACCCTCACCCTCTTCTGTTAATCTAATATCAAATCAGTTCCTTTCTCTTGAAATTTTAGCGGCCATTGCGAAAACGCTACGCTGCTTACCTGTTTCGCAATAACTTAACCGTTGCTTTTTTTATTAGTGTCTATTTTTGTCGTGTATTTCTTTATTTACCCCTTTATTTTCTCAATCAATCATTAAAACTAGATTAGTATTTAGACTATTTTCTGTTAAATCTTATTTTGCATAGCTAAGGTCTGAAAAATTCAAAGATAATCACATCAAAAAAATTTATACACCCGACGATATCATCGCTATCCCTGACCGTCCAACCAACCAGTTTCCCTCCCAATTGTCGAAACAGCTGGAGACGGAGGCGATGATGGGCATCCTGGTGCTTATAGGCGATAAAATGCGGCCGGGAAATCACATTTGTCATAATCGAAGCGATCAAAACGCTTTGCCACCGGGGGGTACCCTCAAAACTTTGATGTCCCGCTGAAAGCTGACCTCTTACTACCGTCGGTTTATTCTTGTAAAACCAGCTGACAATCCCGGGATGGAAGGACTCGATGCAATAAGGTCCTGCATAATCAGCCAGCTGTTCGGCGGCTTTGACACAGAGTTGCGGCCAATTTTTGGTGTTTTTCAATTCGACAATGAGCGGAACCTGCCCATCCACAAGTTTCAGCACATCTGCTAATAAGGGAATGGTTTGTTCGGTGTTTTCCAGCCGAAAATCCACTAGCTCTGCTGACAGACATTGGGTGATCAATTTATCCACCCCACATACCCGAAGCAGACTGTCATCGTGAAAAACCACTACCTTTCCATCGGCGGTCAGGTTTATATCCAACTCGATGCCATATCCTGCTTCAATTGCTTTTCCAAAGGCCATCAGCGAATTTTCCGGAACGGTCTTGTCTTTTTGATGGAGGCCCCGATGGGCATAACTGATTTCCCACAGCACCGGATCAGAATGGTCCGGCCATGCTCCTGGCGAAATGATAAAAAGATAGAGTAAAAAGAATGCGATCAGTGCCAGAATCAGATAAATCATCGTCGGCCTTCCTGTCTAAACCAATTTGTCATCTCAATCTGCCACATCAAAAACCTCCAGCTTGGACCGCGGGGCGATGGGCTTTGAATCGCCATGTTGAACCATCATCATCGTTACAAAGGCCAACGCGACAAACAAGGCACCATAGGGCATCAGGGTATGATAGCCAAGATGCTCTAACAGTGCGCCGGAAACAATCGGCGTAACCACCTGGGCAGCCATCGAGGCCGTATAATAATAACCGGTATAGCGGCCCACGTTGGCACCCTTGGACATTTCCAGCACCATCGGCAGCGAATTGACATTTATCGCCGCCCAGGCGATTCCGGCCAACGCAAAGGATATAAACAGCATCGGGTTAAAGGCCCTATAAAAAGTCGCGGTGGCAAAAACAACGGCCAGCACGACCACACCCATCAGGATGATCTTTTTGCGTCCCAACTTCGAGGAAATAATCCCCACCGGAATAAATGAGATAATGGCGGCGATACTGGCGACCATCAAAATGAGTGCCGATTGGGATTCTTGCATCCCCAAGGAAACCATGGCATATTTTGAGAAAGCCGAGGTAACGGCATTATAGCCCATAAACCACAAGGATACTGATAAGAGAATAAAGATCAGACTCTTCTTATACTCTTTAGGCAGCTTTTCATGGGTCACCAGCGTCGCATCATGTTCCGCCTCTTCGACGTCAATGCCCAGAGCCGCACTGTTATGACGCATTTTTATTACCGCATCCGGTTCGTTAACTGTCAGTTTGAGAATAATGACACCCGCCACCATCACTGCGGCGGTACCCAGAAAAAGGGGCCAATAATTGATATTGTCTTTATCCGGGGCCAGTAGCGCCACCATTCCCAAGACCATAATCCCGCCAACTGCCCCCATCAGATTAATTACCGCATTCCCTTTTGATCGTAGTGGTTTAGGGGTAACATCGGGCATCAGGGCCACCGCCGGTGAGCGATAAAAAGACATCGACAATAACGCCAAAGCCAGAGCCACAATAAACAAAATCAGCTTATTGGCCATCACTGCGTAGGGTATCAAGAGCATGGAAACTACCGCCATTGCGGTTCCGCCTAAAATATAGGGCATTCGTCGCCCCATTCTGGTGCTGGTATTATCAGAAAGCATCCCAAACAAAGGCAACATAAACAAGGCCAACACATTGTCAAAGGACATGATCACCCCAGCCATGGTGTCCCCAAATTCGAAGGCTTTCAACATAATCATGGGAATCACAAAATCATACAGGCTCCAAAATGCACTAATGGTCATAAACCCAAGACCGACCAAAACCGTGAGGCGGTAATCCAGCTTCATCAACACGCTCCTTTTTTCTTCATGAAAAAAGTATAGCATCCGGCGTGTATTTTATCAACGCTCTTCGTGAATCTTAACCAAATCTTCATAATTAACGAGCCACGTTCCCAGTTATTGTTCATTGATCAGAACACTCATATTTTCCGCTTTTTCTATTTGCTCTTTAATTTGAAAGGTTTACGACAATTCTTAAGCAAAGGGCTAAAATGACCGATCCTGCTTGTCAAACCGGTCACTGCTTGATATAATATAGAATCTTAATAGAACTTATGATTTTGGGTGCATCTCTCCTGATGCATCCATTAAATTTTTTATAAGATCCTGGGAGGAAGCAGCAATGAAAAGAATATGCGTATATTCCGGTTCCAATCTGGGTGTTCGTCCAGAATACCAAGAAATTACTAAAAAACTGGGTCTGGTCCTTGTCGAGAATAATATTGAATTGGTATATGGCGGATCGAAAACCGGTTTAATGGGCGAAATAGCCAACTATATGCTGGATAATAACGGCCGCGTCACCGGCGTTATGCCCGGTGGTCTCTTCCCCAAGGAAGTAATTAATGATCGTCTGACCCGATTTATTGAAGTAAAAAATATGCACGAGCGCAAACAGACCATGGCCGACTTATCTGATGGTTTTATTGCCATTCCCGGCGGCGTGGGGACCTTTGAAGAATTATTTGAAACCCTCAGCTGGGCGCAACTGGGCATTCACAAGAAACCGATTGGAGTTCTCAACATTTCCAACTTTTTCGATTCCTTCATGGCGATGATGCAGAATATTGTCAACGAAGGCTTTATGAACCCATCCAATACCAAACTGGTGCTACTCTCATCGGATCCCGGGGAGCTGGTCGATCAGATGATTCACTATACCCCGCCGGTTCTGGGCAACAAATGGCAACAGTTGGAGCCGGCATTAAAAAAAATCTGACCGCAGCTCCGCAATCAGACTTGTCAATAACGTCATTCGAGTGAAAATTCGAATGGCGTTTTTTTATTTCCCCGTTCTTGCTTATCGTCTGCCGGTTAAATAATAAATGGCCATTTGGGTCCGATGAGACAGATTGCCTTTGTCCAGGATCACACTAATATAGTTTTTAACGGTTCCTTCACTCAAAAAGAGTTTTTCGGCGATTTCCTTATTCGATAAGCCATCGGCTACCGCTTCGATGATCCCCAGTTCTCTGGCCGTAAACAAACTGCCGTCAAAACCAGTGCTGCATTTTGTTTGCGGTTCGGTAAATTTATCAAGCACCTGACTGTCGAGAAAATGAACCCCATGATAAACAGATTTAATGCTTTGTTTAAGTTGTTCCGGGGTATGATTTTTGATCAGGTATCCATCGGCACCATTTTTCATGGCCTGTTCCACCAGCTCGCGGTCATCAAAGGTAGTTAGAATCAGCACCTTTCCCAGACCTTGGGCAACAATCTCTTTGGTCGCAGCAATGCCGTCCATCTCCGGCATCTGGATATCCATCAAAAAAACATCCGGCTTTTCTTTTTGGGCAAATTCCAGCGCCTCTCTGCCATTTTTGGCACAGCCGACGACGTGGAACTCATCATCGACACCGAGGATGATGCCCATGCCATCGCGTACAAAATCAGAGTCATCAACAATGATTACCTTTATTTTATTCATACCGGTCCCCTTTCCGAAACGGACGTTAACGGAAAAATCATATTAATCCGAAATCCGTTCTGGCCATCAATATCAATCAGCCCATTCACTTTCCGGGTCCGGTCTTTCATGCCCTGAATCCCCATTCCCTCGACAATTGTTTCACAGCTTGTGCCATTATTAAAAATACTGCAGCGGACGATTTTGTTCATCACTACCAATTCAATGGCTAGTCTGGAACATTCAGCATATTTAAGGGCATTAGAAACCGCTTCAATGGCATTATCCAGGATCACTTCCCAAATTTGATCGGGGATCTCTTTATCTTCACCCTCTAACAGCAAGGTCGCCTGAATGCCGTATTTTTCCCGACATTCTTCACATAATCCATGCAGCTGTAGCAGTGCTGCCTTTTTCCGCTCTGGTTTTTCCTTGCGTAAGATAAAACGGATTTCATCCATGCTTTCCCTTAAGGTGTCGATCACGGCCTGAATAATCCGGCTGCTTTCTTCCGGTTTATTATGAATCAGCACCTTACTGGCTTCCAGTTGATAAACAGAACCGTTAATGCTATGTCCCAGCTTATCATGCAAGGCCTGATAGTTTCCGGCCCGCTCTTCAAGGATTTGATTTTTATAATGCAGGCTGTTCTGTTCCAGTTTCTTTTTAAACATCAGGTCTTTGTCCGAAATGGAATCCTTTAGTTTAAACTCTTCCTGCTCATAGTTTTCAAGCTTATCCTGATAGCGCTTAATCATCACATGATTCTGAAAATAAATAACACTGATAAAGATACAGAAAATCATATATACAGTTAAATCCGGCGGATTGAAAAAGATACCGGCAGCGGCCATCAAACCGACGACGAGGGGCAATTTAAAATATGCCACCGTATCCAGTACCACCACCGGAATTAAATAAAAACCGACGCTGCTTTCCCCAAATAAAAACAGGATCCCGATCGCGAGGATAATTTCAACAACCAGGCAGCCCATTTTTTCCTTGTCCAGCAACTCATAAAGGGTCGCTACCGCCAGAAACAATCCCAGCCAAAAAACCTCCTGGCTGATCGCTTGAAAGGATTTCGCACCGCCAACGATCACATATGCCAGCATGACCGCCAGACAGCTGAATTTCATCATCGAGAAATAGTTTTCCTTCATCTTTTCAACCATCTGCCTGACTTCCTTCCCCTGTTCGTTTTATGGACATTTTATCACATATTCAATTTTTACTTCAACGTAATTGTTTAATAATCCTTTTTGCCAACCATAACGCCAATGGAGGTACCAGCCATCAGGACCAGCAGGTAACAGCCGACAATCATCCCGTACATTGCATAAACCCCCGTTTCTCCAGTCATCAGCATTTCAGAGGCGACGATCACCCAGCGCTGGGGAATCAATAGCGATGCTTTTACCCACCACTGGGCGGCACTGGTAATCGGAAAGTACAGCCCGGCCATAATGTTGGAGACAATCCAGATGGCAAAGACAGCGTAGGTTGCATTCATGGTATTGCTGACCAGGGTGCCGATAACCACTGACAGAGTACTGATGCATAAGCCCAGACCAAAAACCAGGAACAGATAGCTGCTAAAAGAGATACCAAAATCAGTACTCACCATGAGCGGCGTGACCAAGGCTAAAATACCGGTCTGTATCGCAACGGTCAACAAAATCATGGCCATTTTTGCTACGACATAATTGAGGATACTGGCTTTTGACAAAAATATCCGGTTATAGACCTTGTTGTTTTTTTCCTTGACGATGATGTCGGCGATAAAGACCCCGCAGAACAGAAAACCCATTGTCAGCGCCGCAATTGAATAACCGATGCGGGTGCTTTGGTGGTTCTGCTGACTGGTTAATGCCAGGCTATTGCCGACCTCCACTGCTTCAATTTTTTTGTTGAGCCGACTTTCTTTCAGTTCACCCAGCATCGAAGCCAGTGCTGTTTTATCATAATTCGTGCTGTCGGCGGCTTGCATCATAAAGCTGATGTAAGTATTGACCTGGCTGGCCAACAAGTCATTTCGTCCGTCATCGGTGATCTCCATGATCGATAAATTTCCACTGCCACCGGATAAGATGTCGGTCTCAAAATTCTCAGGAATATAGACCACCGCGCCAATATTACTCTTCCCGGCGCTGTCGATACTGGCTGCTCTGGCAGTGGCCAAATCAACCACTTCCTGATTATAGCGGAAGATTCGAAAAATTCCTGAACCCGCCAGTTCCTGAGCCAGATCGTCGGATAATTGACTGTTACTGTTGTCATAGATTTTAACCAAAAGCTTGGTATTTTCAATACTGGTGATATTATCATCCCGGTCTTCAATGTTTTGAACAACATAAGAGCTGTCATCTTTCATCGTCACGGTTTCGTCTAATTGCAAAGATAATAGGCCGGCTGATAGAATCGGCAGTAGTATCACCAGACACAGATAGCCTTTATTTCGAAGCAGCAGCTTCAGATTTGTTTTTACCAAGGTAACAAAGCCATTCATATTATTCCTCCACTTTCCGGTTCATCAGCATGCTGCCTAATATTCCAAAAACAAAAATCAGACCAATCAGATAAATCAGACAGGTGCCAGTATAGTCGCTGTATCCTTTGGTGGAAAATTCCACCAGCGTCCGGTTAACATAATAAATCGGTGATGCTTTCATCAGCATGATCGGGAAATCTTCATAGAAGTACGGATCAAAGGAACCACCGAAAAAGCCCAGCACCCAGGTCAAAAAAAAGCCCACGACCACGCTGACAACCACCTTACTAAAGAGCTGATAAAGAAAAACGCCGATCGCTGCTGCTGCCATAGTAGCAAGCAAAATGATTCCGACTGAAGCCGGAAGCTGTCCCCAATGGACGTTAAAGAGCAAGGCTGAGATTGTCCAGGCCAAGCCCATTTCAATAAAGGTTACCAGAAAACAGGGCACGAATTTGGCCAGATAAAACTGCGTCTTTGTCATTTGTGACACCCGCATCCGCTGGGGAATCGCATTCTTACGCTCACTTGAAATGACCGCCGCCAATGGCATCATCCCGCAAAAGCTCCAGAAGACAATATAGATAATGCCATAATAATCGGTGGATGTGGGCATTGGTTCCACTTCCAATACCTCCCGGGTTGCTGTTTTACGATCCGGTTCCAGCAATTTTAGATCAATAATTCCCTGCTCCATCTGGGCTTTTACCAGGGCAGAATTGGCGTCCACTTGATAAAAGAAACGGTCAAAAATACTTTCTGTGATCAATGCCTCGGCCTTTTTTTCGCTTGACTGATACAGGATATAATCATCATCCTGGATGTCTACAAAGGCTGTGACGGTACCATTCTTAATCAGGTTTTCGATCTCGCCCTCCGGATATTCGGTGAGGGTTACATCGTTCTCGGCACTTGCTTTTTTCAGTTCCGATAAATACGTCCGATAAGGGCTGTCCTCCGTGATTCGGTAGCCCACCGTAAACGGATCGATTTCCCGGGCCGACGCCATCATGTCCTTAAAAGCACTGGACAACAGGGCGATAACAATGATCGGCATAATGACCATCATCAACAGAAACGCCTTACTCCGAAACATCAGTTTCATGTTGTTTTTGATCAATATCAGTGGCATCTCACAGTTCTCCCTCGGCATAATCGCGCAGCTTCTTGCCGGTTAAAGTCAGGAAAACTTCTTCCAGGCTCATTGTCGAGTCTGCTTCTGCCGTGACCAGTTCGGTCAGTTCTTTTTTTGTGCCCATGGCAATAATCTTGCCATTATCCATGATCGCAATCCGGGAACAGATCGCTTCAATTTCTTCCATATAGTGGCTGGTATAAATAATGGTGGCACCCTGCTCATTGGCAACTTTTATCTTTTCCAGAATAAAATTTCGGGATTGGGGATCAATGCCCACCGTTGGTTCATCAAAAATTAACAGCTCCGGATGATGGCCAATGGCACAGGCAATGTTCAACCGGCGTTTCATTCCGCCTGAAAAGTTTTTACTGAAGACATTGCGTTGATCTTTTAATCCAACAAATTCCAATGAATCATCAATTGCTCTTTTTAATTCCTTGCCCTTTATTCCATAAAGCGATGTAAACAGCTCGACATTTTCCCAGGCTTTCAAATTGCCATGAATGGCCAGCTCCTGGGGAATGTAACCGAGTCTGGCTTTGGCCTCCTTCATATCGGTTTGGACATCTTTGCCAAATAGACTGATTTTGCCAGCGGTTGGCTTCACCAACGAACAGATCATATTCATCGTGGTACTTTTACCAGCGCCATTAGGCCCCAACAGTCCAAAAACCTCCCCCGGTCGAATTTCCAGTGAAACATGATCGACGACGGCCTTGCCATCATATTTTTTTGTCAAGCCTTCCAGTTTTACAATTGCAGTTTCCATTCTTAACGTCCTTTCTTTATCACACTTTTTATCTATCATACGCAATAATCTGCCCGATTCATTGGTCAGTCACAGATTGTTCATACTTAAGATATCATTTTAAGAACGCCTTACACAGTGCAAAAAGAAATAAAAGGCTATGACTTTCGTCATAACCTGATCCATTGGTCGGGATGATTCATGGCCGCCTGAAATTTTTCCAGGAATAAACCGACATGGTAACCATCGGCTACAGCGTGGTGAACGGTGATCGAAAAGGGCATCATTTTTCGGCCGTTTTTTTCAAAAAATCTACCCGCCTGGAGGATCGGAAAATAATAATCCGCCTTGCCATAAGGTATCGGTGAGTAACTGCTAAACTGTGTCCACGGCAGCATCCCAACCATAAAGCTATTGGGAGGTGGCAGCTCCGGTTTTGCCAGAATCCCGTGATTCCCGGAATAGTGTTCCTGATCATTCAGGTAGTTCTGGTAAAAGCTCTCAAAATGCGAGTCATATTCTGTCCACAGATGCGACATGGTTTTATCGTCCTCGTGAAAACAGGCATAGGAGGGATGTAATACCTCGTAATAACCCAACGTATCAGCTGTTTTTGCTACTCGAAATTCCGACTGCTCGGTTATCAACTTTGCTACCAGATAAAGATAGCCGGAAAGAACTTCATACCCGCTTCTTTAATCTGATGATAAGTCTCCGTAATATCGATCTCTACGTTCAGGTTAAACCCGGTGGGCAGCATTTCGGTAAAGTAGTAAAAGTACGGTCTCCGCTCCCAGGCTTCAAAGTCAATGGGATGTAATTGTGTGTTCATTCTTTAGTTCTTCCTTCTGTTTATCAATCCATATTTCAAGCAACGTTGCAACGTCATCACTAAACTCTCCCTCAGTCTGGGTTTCACCTTTTTCGATTTCTTCCAAAACAACAAAGGAAAACGACTTGGCACCGTATTGTTTCCATGCTCCCAGCATGCCGGGCTCCGGACAGGAATTGGTTGCCACCGCAAACCCAAAGCGGTTTTTTTGACCGGTCATATCCTTGGTTGATTTTATCCAGATCCGGTCATTGCCGTGACATTTTATACCAAAGATTCCCCCAACAACGGTCCGGTTTTTATAGTTTTCTTTTAATGCTTTTTTTGATCGCGTTTCCATCTATCTAAATCACCTTAATCAATGCTGCCTATTTTTACAATACCCAAAGCCCCTCTTTGCTGCAATAATAATACAGTTTACTGCCAAACTTTTTGCCCAGCTTGCCGCCGCTCATTTTAGGCAGCCGCACTGCCGCGGTTTGCTCGGGATACAGCCGGATAAACAAGGACCGATCAGTCGACACATAAGCCACAAAGGAAATAAAATGAGCTTTGCTCATTTCATGATCGAAGGTAATGTAGTATTCCCCATCGTCATCCGTTACTACCGCGGTGTGTTTTTCATCAGCTGGTTTGGCCACCAGTGGAGCCAGTTTGCGTCCACAACAGGAAAGCTCCGCATCGCCAGTGGTGCTGATCACATTTCCGCAGTTTGGACAAACATAAAATTTTATTCGTTTCAAGTTTCCAGTTTCCATATCATTCAGTTCCAGATCTCCTAAAAGTATTTTTTCAATATTTACCTCAAATAGTTCCGACAGCTCCCCTAACAGGGATACATCCGGACAACCCAGGCCGCGTTCCCATTTGGAGATGGTTTTATCACTGATGTGCATCCGATCGGCAACCTGTTTTTGAGTCATTTCTTTTTCTTTTCGTAACGCCTTCAGTAGTATGCCTACCTTCGTGCAATCCATAAAATTACCTCCATATGAACTATAATAATGGATCGATGGAACTTATTCAATCAACGCTCCGTAGAGTTTCGACAGATTATGCCGTTCTTGTTCTACTCTTCCTACTCCCCCGACAAAAAATCCACAATATTCACATGTTTAATCCCATTTCGACTTCGATCAAAGGCATCCATAGTCAGCACATATTTGGGAAAATTATCGGTAATCGCTTCAAGTGGAGAGAACTCTCTTTCAATGGTGGTTTCTTCTGCAAGAATATAGGAAACTTGGTAATATTCACGTTGATTGCCTTTTATTGCAATGAAGTCGACCTCTCTGGTCGATACTTTTCCAATTCTTACCTCATAGCCTCTTCGTAATAGTTCCAAATAAACGATGTTTTCCAGAATCTGCTGAATATCCCGTTCGTTGTTGCCATAAACCACTTCTCTGAATCCGTGGTCAGTGAGGTAAATTTTTTCCTGAAATTTCAGAATTTGTTTACCAACAATATCTTCTCTTGCAACCAAATAAGCAAAACATGCGGCTTCGCAATAATTAATATAATTATAGATGGTTTCCTGCGAAATACTTCGTTTTTCATTTTTCAAAAATTTGATCACAGCTGATGATGAGAATGGATTTCCGATATTAGCCATCAAAAATAGCAGAATCCGCTGGAGTAAGTCGATGTTTCTGACATTATTTCTGCCCACGATATCTTTTAGCACCACCGAATCATAAATATCTGATAGATACTTTTTCTGTGAACTTTCATCAATGTCGGATTCATAAATAAAAGGCATCCCGCCCATTCGTAGATAGGTTTGAAAAACCTTCTGTATATCGATATCCAACTCTTTATCCCTTTTGATTTCGCAGACTTCCGCAAACGAAAAAGGATAAATGCTAAATTCCACGTATCGGCCTCCCAGGTGGGTCGCCAATTCTCCCGAGAGTAATTTTGCATTTGACCCGGTTATATAGATATCAATGTCGAAATCGACCAAAAATGCATTAACAGCTCTCTCCCATCCATTAATTTCCTGAATTTCATCAAGAAACAGGTAGTTCTTTTTTGTTTGATTGATGCGTACCTTCACATAATCGTAAAGCAGTTCAACCTGATTTTTCAACAACCATTCCCCGGACTCCAGATTAATCGCAATAATCTGATTGCTTTCAATACCTAAATCCATCAATTCAGTTTTAATCTGATCCAGCATTACGGATTTTCCACATCTTCTGATTCCGGTTAATACCTTTATAATGTTTTGATTAAAAAAAGGTCTGATTTTCTGTAAATATCTTTCTCTTTTTATCATCAGTTACCACCACCTGTCTTTTTATCTTAATTATATCCTATAAATAATCGGTTTTCAACGATAGTTTTCGACATAACGAAAACTATCGCATTATTTCACATTTGTTTTCATTATAACGTAATCTATTATTTAATTTAACCCTGGTCTTAGATCTCACCAATCTCATAATTCCCCTTGTAAATATTCCCCAGCCCGCCGTCAATGGAGATGGGATCCCCGGGATGACATGATCTTATAATTTTACCTAAACCCAGCCTGGATTTTCTTTATCGCTCCTTGGATTTCTGGGTCGATTGTTCTGTCAGTCGACCTACATACCGTTTCTTTCTATGGCTACGCCAAGATAAGTGAATCGTGACCATTACGACTGCTATTCACTTCAGCGCATAGCTTAAAAAACTGTCCGAATCAGAATCATGTAGCATACTGTTCCAACAATAATCGCAAGGTACATGTTTTTCCTCCACATTTGTGTCAGGATAACTGCTATGGAAGAAATTATTTCTGCCATTCCATATGGGTACTGTGTCAGATTGATATTTCTGACACAATAAAAAACCAATATCACCATAATTGCAGAAGGCAGTACTTTACCGAGATACTCGATTGTTTGCGGCAACCGCCGTTTTCCAAAAATTAGAAAAGGTAGTGCCCGCGTCAACCATGTCACTAGCGCAGTAATGGCGATTACCCCGGTCATGTAAGCCAAATTATTTACCATTTTTACGCACCTTCCATTCGCAACGCAACCCGATCGCGCAGTACCAATAAAACAATCAGACTGACAGACAATGACGGGATCAGGAAATTGTCTGCTCCCAGCAGACAGTAGAAAATGACAGAACTGATTATTCCAGTGAAAAAGGGGATCTTAGATGGATATTGCTGCCATTGATTGATGACGACCACCAGGAAAAATGCGGTCGCAGAAAACTCAATACCAGCGGTATTCCAAGGCAGAAACTGTCCCATACAACCACCAAGGAAGCAGCCCAACATCCAATAACAATGATCAATGAGCGCGATAAAAAAATCTGTTTTTTCTCTGTCAAGTCCCACCTCATAGTCTACCGAACAAAGAACCGAATATGTCTCATCTGTGAGAGTAAGAACCATATATGGATATTTCCAACCCATTTTCCGAAAACGATCGATAAATCCAACTCCATAAAATATATGTCTGGCATTGATAAAAAATGTCATTACCGCAACTGCCAAAACCGGTGCACCAGCCGTTAGCAGAGAAACCATAACAATCTGCATCGACCCTGCATAAATGAACAACGCCGCAATCACTGACCAAAATACAGAATATCCCGCTTCATTCATTAAGACCCCGAATGCCATCCCAATAAAAAGATATGTAAAGAAGATAGCAATTGTCTGTTTTACAGCAAACCTGAATTCTCTCATCGCAATTTCCTTTCCTCATTAAAATTACTGGCTAAATTATAGCATTGCGCCCATATCCATACAATGATACAATTGTATGGATACAATAATTTATGAGGTGCTTAGTATGCCCATCAACTCTTATGATAATTATCATTTGTCATGGAAGCCGGAAAAATCCCATTTGAAACAGCCCTATTATCTTTCTCTGGCTTCTGCTTTGGCTGCGGATATCTCTGCGGGAAAATTAAAACCAGGAACAAGGCTTCCTCCACAACGAGAACTGGCTGATTATTTGGATATCAATTTTACGACAGTTACACGCAGTTACAATTTGTGCAAACAAAAAGGTCTTATTTATGGCGTCACTGGACGCGGTACTTTTGTTGCGCCACATGCGTCTGAATACATTTCCATCCATGAATTTCCTTTACAGTCCGGCATTATTGAGATGGGTTATATCAGCAGCTTTGAACAATGCAATGCAATTGTTGCAAAAGCTGTCCAGAAAGTCGCACAAAAACAGTATCTGACCGATTTATTAGATTATAACTATATGCTGGGGCACCCGCATCACCTTGCTGCAGGTCTTAGTTCGCTGGAACAATATGGGATTCATGCTGATATCGATCACATCGCAATTGTGTCTGGTGTTATGAATGGCCTGTCGATCATTCTGGCAACCCTTTTTTCACCCGGCGACGCAATTGCAGTTGATTATTATACCTACCCCAATTTTATCGAACTCGCCAGAATCATGCACATTCGTCTGATCCCAGTCTTCTCTGACTGGGAAGGTATGCTGGCAACAGAACTGGATCTAGCATGCAGGCTAAACTCAGTCCGCGGGATTTATCTTATGCCCCCCTGCAACAACCCTACAACAATCAGCATTTCTGCAAAACGCAGAAGTCAGTTGGTAAATGTTGTTCGTAAACACCATCTGATCATCATTGAAGATGATGTTTTTGCTGGATTACCATCCGCCGAACCACCAACATTCTACACCTTACTGCCAGAGCAGACCTGTTATCTTAGCGATATTCCAAAAGCTTTATGTACAGGATTACGAGTCTCATTTTTAGTTTTCGGAGAACAATTCCGAGAAAAATTGCAAAATGGAATATATAACATGAACATGAAAACCAGCAGCCTTGATGCCGAGATCATTACCGAATTGATTCATAGCGGAGATGCAGTTGAACTGATTCAGAGAAAATACGAACTGGCGTTGCAGGCAAATAAGATTTTTGATACCTGTTTCCCACTGGTTGGCCACAAGTCCCCAGCCAATAGCAGCTTTTTCCGCTGGCTTCCCTTTCCATGCGATAAGCCGGGAAAGGAGGTAGAGCATGAGCTTATGAAATTAGGTGTTGAAATTGTTCATTCTTATCGTTTTACTGTTATCCCAAATGAAGACGAACACTACTTAAGAGTTACGTTATCTAAAGCCGGCAATAGTAAAAAACTCCTAAAAGGATTGGAAATTATTCGCCAGTATATTCAAAAAAATAGAATCGTTCGCTAAATACTCGCTATGACAAACGGTTATTCATAGTATTATTGTATTCATTCAGAAACAATGATCTTTTTTAAATCTCACCAATCTCATAATTCCCCTTGTAAATATTCCCCAACCCGCCGTCGATGGCGATGGGATCGCCGGATTTAAAACGATGCCCGTTGATAGTACATTCTTTGGTTGAATCATTCACTACCAGACCCTTACATTTAACGACACAAACCTTGCCCACGCTGGCGGCTGCTACTGCCGCATGGGAGGTGACCCCACCCTTGGCCGTAATCAGACCATCGCAGACAAAGATCAGGGGAATATCATCCGGAACCGTATCCGGCCGGACCAGAATAATTTTGGCCTCGGGACAGTTTCGTTTTAAACCCTCCATATCCGCCATATCAAAGGCCAGCAGTCCTGACAGCACCGCGCTACTCATGCCGATGCCGTGACCGACCAGTTCCATTTCGTGGGGTGCTGGCAGAAAGCTGGAAAAGGAGGTCTGTTTTTTCAGGTTCTGATTCCGGGTCTGGAGAATATACAAATCTTCCGGATTATCAGATTCAAAGGTGAATTCAATTTCCTGGTGGACAAAGCCATATTCTTCAATCAGTCTTCCGGCATAATGGATCAGGGCCTGGTAGATCTTAGGAAATCCCGACTCCAGCGACAAACTACTGTCCCGATAATCCCGTTTCCTTTGCAACTCGCTGATAGGCAGGGTATTGACCAGTCCGGAAACCACATCTTCGCCCTGACTGCAGAGGGCAAAATCGCCATAGAGATTAATCCCGGCGCAGCCGTTAAAGGGGCTGCTGGTAAAAATCACCCCGGTGCCGGAGCGGGCTGAACGGTTCCCCAGCACCATTTTTTGGACCACCACGGCGGTGCCCCAGTCCTCGGCAATCTGCAGATGATCGCGATAGTAAACCGCACTTTCGGAGAACCAGGAGTCCAAAACCGAGCGAATGGCCTGCTTCAGTTGTTGAAAGGGATCCATTTCGATTTCGATGCCGTAGTCATTTAAGACCATTTTGTAGCTGCAGGCGATGGTCTTCATCTGATCGGGAGTAAAGTTAATTTTCAGGTCCACATCCCATTGTTGTTTATATTCCAGCATCACCCGGTCAAAAACATCCCGGTCAATGCCAAAAGCCATCCCCCAACTCTGCAGAAAGCGCCGGTAACAATCCCAGGCGGTCCAGCCATAACCCTGCCGCTTACTATAAGCTTCGGCGATTTCGTCATTCATCCCGACGTTTAAAAAAGTCTTCATCGCGCCGGGCAGCGAAATCGATGAGCCCGAGCGGATCGAAAAGAATAGCGGCTTTTCTGCTTTTCCGTAATACTGGCCGGTAATTGCTTCAATAAAAGCAATATGCTTTTCAATCAGCAGATCCAGATCCCGCAGCATATCCGGGTGACCTTCGATGGTTTCCTTATGTCTGAACACTTCGGTGGTAATCACAAATCCTGGCGGCACATGAAATCCATAGGTGATCAGTTTCTTCAGAAAATAAGCCTTGGCCCCCAAAAAAACCGGGTTATCAATTTCCGGGGTGCTTTCGGTCAGCAGGCTGAAGGTAATATCCGGGTCATAGGTCATCATGCTTTCGATAAAGGTGCTGGAATAATTTTTCATCATGCTGCGCAATCCACTAATGGTATCGGTGATAAAGTTATCCAGATCCTGAACCAGAAAGGCCGTGGACAGGTTGTCCCGCAGGAATTTCTCTGATTCGATATGATAGAATTTGCGGCTGTCCCCAGCCATTTCGACCTGCTTTGTCGCGAGCACCTGGGGAATAATGACCTTCATCGGGACCTCAAAAAGATCAAAAAAGTATTCGCTGATAATCTGTTTGATATCGTTGGCCATAAACTGAAAAATATTGATGTACTGGTGGATCGAAAAGCTGGGCGAAGCCAGCCCAAATTTAAGCATATCCAGATGGGAGTTCAGCCCCTGATTATAAATGCCATCCAGCTCCAGGCCATCCTTAAAAAGCAGCAGAATATGATAAATCTGCCTGAAGGTTTTGGCGGTAATATACTCCGCATTAAAGGGCTGGGTGACCTGGGTCATCAGCTTGGCCACGGTTCGTTCCAACCGGTACATCAGACCCAGGGCATCAAACTTAGGCTCCACATACTCGCCGTACATCGAGGGAATATCCGCCGCAATGTGCCGTTTGTAATAAATATTTTCGGTGGCTTCACTGGGATGAGGATCTTGAATAATCGCTTTGAGATGGTTCATGTGTTGATAAATCTGGCGGATCGATGCTTCTTTATCGTCACTTTTTAGAATGTGTTTCAGTTGGCTCAAGTCCCCGGTCAGGTTGGGGCTGTAACCTCTGAGCATGGCCAGAACATCATCAAATTCAAAGGAATACTTTTCCAACAGCAGGAAATAAACCCTGAATAGATGAAGTACTCGTTTGATATCCAGGCTTGGATCGGGTTCCAACTCCTGGAGGGCCCCCCGGATCACATCAAGATCCAGACGGAGCAGCCCGGCAGGAGACGTTTGTAATTCTTCACAAAGTCGGATCATTGTTTGATGGGGCCGAATAAACCATTTACTGTCCTGATCAAGATCAGCGTAGATTTCCTGGGGGATCATCTCTTTCAGTGGCTCCTTATTACCGTCATACCAGTAGGTGATGATTTTCCGGGCCAGCTCAATATGGGTATTGTTGCTTTCGATATGAATCTGTTTGCGCATAAAGTGGATCAGCCGGTCCTTGCGCCGGGAGGCCTCGTCAATGGCAGTTGTCACATCCCGGAGCTCACCCTCGGCCCCGATTTCCCGAAAATAGACTGGAAAGATCCGCGCCAGCTGTTTGATTTCCCGGTAAACCGGCGTGATCTCACCGTTAAGCAGCCGGGTAATATCCCGCTGAAAGAGATCGGTATCGGAAATAAAGATCCCACCCAACTTGAGGTTGACAATCAGAGCGGCCAAGAGCTCCCGCATGACGCGGGGATTTTCTTCAATTAACTCCAGCCACACCCGAATATTTTTGACGTGATTGGAATCGATCAGAATCTGCCAGTCGGTATTAAGACTCAATTTCCCCGGGTAGTTAAAGCCCAGACTAATCAGGGCTTTGGTGAAATAATCAATATTGGCGACATCTCCAGTGGCAATAATTTCTTTACCCATAGTGAGTATGCAATCCAGTACCGTGTCCCCGTGTTCCCGATTAAGTTCCTGAAACTCAGCCATAATGGTGTTAATAAATTCGGTGATATCCTGGGAATCCAGTTCATCAAAGATATTGCGCAGATTGCGGTTGATGTCATAAATTAAATGGTCGTTCAGGGTGGCCATTCCGGGCAAATGCAATAGATAATACAAGTAGTAAATGGTTTCCAGATGGGTGGGGAATTTTTCTGAGAAGCTGCGGAAATAATTGGCGATGTCATTGAAAAAAGGTTGCTGCTGAAGCGCATCCCAATCGGTGGCCTGCTGACGCTGAACTCTGAGATCCTCAAAAAAATCATGGCCGATGGCCTGGATGTCAGCTGCCTTCAGATGGGGAAAAAGTTTCTGTCGGGAAGCAAACCACGCATCGGCCAACGAGGTCTGATCCCAATAATCAATGCACTGATCCAGTAATTTTGCGGTAATTTCGACCAGCATTGCGGTAAATTCTGGTTCTGCCACCACCTTATTTAAATATATTTTAAAAACGCCGGAATTTTTGACATAAAGAAGTTCGTGCTCCGCCATGTCCTCTTTGAGAACATCGATGCACAAAAAAATAATTGCTTTGGGAAAATCGTCTAGATTGGCGAGGCGGTCCATAAAGCGGATCAATACCTGGCTGAGCAGCGTCCGCTGGCTGTCTTTGAGTTTAGACCGCAACACTGACCGGATCATCTCCACCAGAACGGTGAAGGCTTTTTCGGAGTCTTCCAGATCATGGTACAGCCAGATATCGCCAAGACAAATCGTCTGCAGCGATTCAATAACATAGCGGTTGTTGCGATACTTATGATTGAGCTCAATTAAAAATTCCTGGGTGCGTTTATGAATCCCCCAGTACTCTTTTGATAATTCACCGAACCATAGCTGTATTTCCGGGATCTCCGTGACGCTTTCCCGGGTCTGATTAAGATTGGCCTCTAAGGCCTTGGAAGAAAACACGTTAGCCATTTTATTATCCCCCTGATTACAGTCGATTTGGGTAAATGTCGGCTTTACTTTTTAAGTCGGCTTTACTTTTTAATCAGTATATCATAATCGCTGGATCAAATGAATACGATTTCTTCTCGTTAAGCCATTTGATCTATTATTGTTCAAACAGCAAACGCCTCTGGATCAACAAGTTGACCCGGAGGCGTTTGGTAAAAGCGTTACAGTACAGTGAATTTATCAATGGTTCGCTTAAATAATTATCTTCACCGTATTTCGGCCCGCTTCATTGGTAACGGTTAAGGATTTGGCATAATTATGAATAATCGCCAGGGACAGTTCATTTTCCGCTGCTTTTTCCAGTTCATAGGTGTCGCCGTCAAAGCTGACCTGGATGGTGACCTCACCACTTAAATCCGAATACTCCACCAGAAGTGCGACGGTGGCCTTGGGAAACTCCCGCAGCAGGATTGCCAGGATCAACTCCTCACAAACCAGTTGGACATTCATAATCTGGCGATCGGTAAACATCTGCTTTTTGAGGAAGGTTTCGATTTTGGCATTGAGTTCATAGAGATCAAAACCGCTGCCCGCTGCAATATATTCAAAGGATGAAATTTTTCGGATGAACGCCCGCGTCTTGGCCTTCTGGGGATGATCAAAAATCTCTGCCGGCGATCCGTCTTCGTAGATCCCCTTTTCATCCATATAAAACACCCGACTGGAGACATCCCGGGCAAACTTCATCTCATGGGTCACAATCATCATTGTCATCCCGGTTGATGCCAGCTTGCGGATAACCCCCAGTACCTCACTGACCATGGTGGGATCCAGGGCCGAAGTGGGTTCGTCAAACAAAACAATCTCCGGCTTCATCGCCAGGGTTCGGGCGATCGCCGCCCGCTGTTTCTGGCCGCCGGATAATTCATCGGGAAAGGCCAGGGCTTTTGATCGGAGCCCGACCATTTCCAGATAGGCCAACCCTTCATCATAGGCCTGTTGCCGGGGCACCTTCAATAAATTAACAGGTCCCAGCATCAGGTTTTCAATGATCATCAGATGGGAAAAGAGATTGAAAGACTGAAACACCATTCCCATTTTCTGGCGCAGGGCGGAGACATCGGCATTTTTAGCCAAGATATTCTGGCCATCAATGACGATCTCACCACTTGTCGGGGTTTCCAGCAAATTGATGCAGCGTAGAAAGGTTGACTTCCCACAGCCCGATGGCCCGATGATCGAGATGACTTCGCCTTCTTTTATCTCGGTGCTGATATTTTCCAGCACCTGTAACGGGCCAAAACTTTTGGATAGACCGTTGATCGTTATCATTTCGTCACCTCCAGCGGATTCACTTCCGGATCGACAATCCCTTTGACCACCCGTTTCCGGCGTTTAGGATCGATCTGAACTTCGATTTTTCCCAACACGATAATAAACAGGTAGGTGATCACAAAGTAGATAAAAGCGGTCACAAACAGCGGGAAAAAAGCATCAAAGGTCCGGCTCCGGATAATGTCTGTCATTTTCGTCAAATCCTGAATGGCAATATAACCGACCACCGAAGTCATCTTTACCATACTGATAAATTCACCCTTGAAAATCGGCAGAATGTGACGCAGTGCCTGGGGCAAGGTTACCTTGAAAAAGCTGGATACCCTGGTAAATCCCAGCGCATAGGCCGCCTCCAGCTGTCCTTTGTCAGTGGCATCGATGGCGGTTCTAAAGATCTCCGCCGAATAGGCGGCAAAGTTAATCGAGAAACCCACCACGGCAATGAGGATCGGGTGAATATCCACTGATGCAAACAAAATGTAATAGAGGATCATCAGGGTTAAGACAATTGGCACCCCCTGAATCAGTCGAATATAAACAATCGCCAGTCCGGATACGATCTTTAACCGGGACTTGCGCATGGCACAGATTACGGCGCCCAGGAAGCTGCCAAAGAATAGCGACAGCATCGAAATAACAATAGTTGTCCAAAGCCCTTCTAACACCAGCTTGTAGCGGTCTTCGACAATAAATGTTTTGTTAAAGCTGTCCTGAAGCGAGGCAAAAAAACTGCCCGTACCAGTCTGGCTTTGATTGGTCACAACCGTTCCCTCAACATTCTCGCTATTTCCGGAATACATGCTTTTTCGCACCAGGACACTGTTATGCAGCACCACGTAGGCATCACTGTAGAGAACTTCCTGGCCGCGTTCGTCGGTTTTGAAAAAGTCCGAAATGATCACATCGCCCTTGCCGCTTTGGAGCGCCGGGATCATTGCCGCATAATCCATGGTGATGATTTCAAAATCCAGATTAGCATAGCTGGCGAAACGCTTCATAAATTCAATATCATAACCGGTTAGTTGGCCATTTTCATAATAGTTCATCGGTTCGGTTAATCCGTTGGTAATAATGGTGATCTTTTTCTCCGGGTTTAGCGGTTTGGGAATATCTGGCATTACCCCACCAGTATTACTTATCCACCGCTCAACCATCGCTGCAGCGGTGCCATCCGCCTGAAATTGACCGATAAAGGTATTAAGCTGGTCATTTAGCTTTGCATCCTCCAAACTCACCACGGCGGCAATCTCGATGTTTCCCAGTTCTTCCTCCAGCTTAACCAGATCCGGATTGCTTAATAGAATCCGATCAACCCCGGAGCTGTCATAGATCACCGCTGTGACCTTACCGCTTTTTAATGCTGCCACGCCATCCATAAACTGAGTGAAATAGGAAATATCAGCGTTGGGCATGAATTCTTTGGCGACCTCTTCCGGTGGGGTTCCTTCCGGTACGCCAATGATGTAGCCAGCCTTGTTCAGATCACTGCTACTGCTTATCGTCTGCTGACTTGTCTGGCCCCCTTCAGTTGCCTCGATCCGATCTTCCATAACAACAAAAACCTGAGGATTGGGAAAATAGCCAGCTGTAAAATCGACTTTTTGAGACCGTTCCGGGGTATTATACATGGCTGCAATCACATCGCTCGTTCCCGATTGGAGACTATCAATCATTGCTTTGAAGTCCATGTCCTGAAATTCAACTTGCATCCCCAATTCATAAGCAATACGGCTCATCAATTCGACATTCATGCCGGTCAGCTCCCCATCCTTGACAAAACATCGGGGCTCGGTCAGGGATGTTACGGCAACCCTCAACACCGGGCCGCTGGCATTTTTGGGTACGTCAACGATTTCATATGCCCCGCCTTCTTCCGGAAACCAGTGCGCTTTAATTTCATCTACGGTACCATCACTTAAATATCTGTTCAACACCCCATTAATCTTTTGATTAAGCTCAGTATTCTCTTTTTTAAGAGCCATCGCGGTTACTTCATCGGTCAATGGCTCTGACCAAATCGTCGTTCCTTCGTTATTTTTAATAAAATTTTGGGCCGTTGCATAATCCATGATGGCATAGTCAATTTTTCCCGCCATCATCGCGGCCGACTCATCGACATAATTGTTGAAACGGCTGATTTCTGCCTCAGGGTATTTTTCGGGGGCCAGTGATTCACTCAATGTTCCAATCATCGTTCCGATTTTTGCCGTTTCCACCGGCGGAAGGGGTGCTACCGTCTGACTGCATCCGGCTAGCAATAATGTCATCAATACGCACAAGCCTACAAAAATGCGTTTCATCAATCGCCTCCATTATATTTATTGTTAATTTTTGAAGAAATCCAAATGCTTTCTAACCAGTGTTAATCAAACAACTCCAGCCCTCGTTTTTTTATTCGATACGATAAAACGACCTATCTTAATTTAGGATACCAATTTTTTAATGGTCAATATGTTCTCGTTCTCTTCAAAACGATAATCTACCTCATCCATGCTTTTTTTGACCATCAACACACCCAACCCGCCGATTTGACGCTCTTCAGCCGTCAAGGTGATGTCCGGATCCGGGTTATCCAGAGGATTAAAGGGATTCCCCTGGTCAATAAACTGAATTTCGACCAGCGGGGGTTCACCATAGGAATCAAATTGAATGATCACGTTGCCGTCATCCGGGGCATAGGCATAGTGGGCAATGTTTACATAAATTTCTTCCACAGCAAGATCAATTTGAAATATCATTTTCATACTGGCCCCCGCTGTCTCCAATTCGCTATCGATAAATTCGAGTACCTTTGGCAGGTTATCTGTCGATGCATTAACAGTCAATCTTTTCATCTTATCTGATCTCCTTTACTGTTGGTTAACAAATCCACTGAAACTCCCATCACATCAATCGTTTTGATCGAGTGAAATCCTAGTCTCTGGCAAAAAATCTGATTGTCTTTAACATTACTGTTCACAAGATAAATGGGGCCGTCACTGAACTCTTCAATAACATATTTCATCAGTGCTCCAGGAATACTTCATTTCCCAGTTCAAAAAGGGTCACATTATCTTTTGACCAGATCGCTCTGGCACCAAGAAATTTCATACTTTGACATCCTTCGGCTGTAATTGCAAAACAAAATACCCGCTCAATCAGATAGCCTTGGTTATGTTTATGCCTTAAATAATTCCAGAGTATTTCATGTAATCGCTTTGAGATGCCCTGATGTCGGAAGGATTCATCAACTGCCAAATCCAGGATCAGGATATTGTTTGGCCGTCCTTTTTCCAGTGGCAAAACTTCACGTACATCAAGGTTATCGTCAATGTACTCCTGTTCGAAAACAGCCCGCTGATAAACTGAAGCAGCGACACCAAAAAAACTGATAAAGCCCATCAGCGTATTCTCGGCATAAGCGGCAATAAGTCCTTCCTTAAACTTCAAAAACCGTTTTAACGCCATACCCTGGTTGGTCAAAATTTCATTTCCAAAAATCTTGCGGTCAAGGTCTAACGTCGCCTCAAAATCCTCGACCGTCAATTCCTGCCCAGCTCTGATGATTATATCCATCCTGCTACTCCTCAAGCTTAAATCCGAGCATGGTGATATCATCAAACTGCGGTTCCGTGTCCGCAAACTCATCCACATCCGCTAAGATATCGGCGCACAGTGATTTTATATCATGCTCATCTTTTGAAGCAACCAATGTTTTCAGGCGTTCCAGTCCATAAAATTCATTTTTGGTATTATTCGCCTCGGGAATCCCATCGGTATACAAATAGATGATATCCCCTTTTTCAATTTGCGATTCATTCATCTTGTATTTGGCGGTCTCCATGCCAGCGCAGACAAAACCTTTTTTGCCGGTTAGCATTTCAACGGTGCCATCTTTTTTCCAGATAATCGCTGGATCATGTCCGGCATCGCACCACTGAAACACGCCTGTCTTGACATTAATAATGGCAATCAGCAAGGTGACAAACATGCCCTGTTCATTGTTGTTACACAAATTAATGTTGGCTTCGGTCATAACCTCATCGACTGGCAAACGTCTGAGCACCAGATCTTTAACCGTCGCTTTGGTCATCGCCATAAATAACGCCGCCGGAACCCCTTTTCCGGATACATCACCGATGGTAATACAGAAGTGATCATCATCGACAAAAAAGAAATCGTAGAAATCGCCGCCCACATCTTTGGCGGCTCGCATCGATGCGTAAAGGGTAAATTCATGCCTGTCCGGATATTCAAAGTTCCGGGGCAACATGCCTTCCTGAATCAGGGTAGCAATCCGCAGCTCAGTTTCAATCCGCTCGCGCTCGGAGGTAACGCTGGTCAGCTCTTTAATGTAGCGGCTGATGTCGCTGGTCATTTTGTTGAAGGCTTCGGCCAGAATTTCGATTTCATCACCGGTTTTCACATCGATGTTCAAGGCGACAATCTCGCCTAGATTTTCGTCCAGGTTGATATTGACAAAATCGCTTGCGTTATCCACAATAACCTGTAGGGGATTGATGATTGATTTGTTTAAGAACAGCAGGTAAATCGTGATAAACAAAACAAATATCAGCAACGCAATGGACGATACTAAAATGATATAGGCATTGAGGGTCGAATTAATATCCTTCATCGACATATCTGCCCCGACCACCAGGATCGGATTTCCCTGGGCATCCCGCATCACTTCAAAGGCACTGATCAGATAACCAAACTCACTATCATTTGAGATAATGGTCTTCGGCGCATCGGGATTGGTAAAGAGATTATTTGCCGCATCAATATCGGCTTGCGGATAATAGTCGGTGCCCAAAAAATCACCCAGCACAAAATGACCTTCCATCCCTGGTTTGGTTCCCTGACCAAAAACTTTGAACCCATCCGCGGTAGGAACATAGGCGTACAGATATTCAAGATGGTTCTGTTCCTGAATGATTTGAAATTGTTCAATCAATCGATCATAATCCGCATCCGTTTGCTGAGTTTCATAGTACTGATTCACCTTATCTGCCGGCACTAAAGCCGCCGCCGTGTGAACAAGTGATGAAATGTTCTCATCATACCGTTTAAACATTTCATCACGGTAACTGAAGTAGGAGATCAGAACAATAATCACACAAAGAAAAATGGCCAGAATCATACTAGCTGAGGCAAATTTTGTTTTAAGACTTATTCGACGAATAATTTTTGGTTCTTTCATTGGTACCACCTTTTTTACAGAATAATAAGCAGATTATTGAATACCAGCGTTCGATTATAAGCAAAGGATTTTGCTTTCTTGCGAACAATCGATACGCCCAGATAATCCAGGGCTTCATCGGGTTTTTCCGATTCTTCAAAGGGGTTATAGCTGGTGCTGTCGTCCCTGAGCCGAATGTAGATATCTTCTTCAAATAGAGCAATTTTTATATGGATAAAATGGGATTTCCCATCATTAAAGCCGAAATTAATAATATTGGCCGCCAATTCTTCAATGGTCAAATTAATAAAATAAGCATTCTTACTGTCAATATCCAGCCGTTCGCAAAAAGCTTCGATCTCTTCGACACATTTCTCCAGCTCTTTAATGTCAGAAGAAAGGGTCGTTTCATATATTTTATCCTTTGCTATAATGGGTTCCTTGAACAATAGTACGTTTCGGTACCCGCCCTGTTTCTTAAGCACCAGCGCTGCGACGAGCAGGATCACCATCGTTACTGTTTCCGCTGACACAATCGCAAAAGCCGTTCCCATGACGCCAAAAACCGGAATAAACCAGGCCGAAAAGGCAATCAACAGTAAGAAGCCCCGCATAAAGTAAATAATCCCCGCCAGGGTTGGTCGCTTAATCGTCTGATAAAAATGCGCCATCACACAGTTAAAGCAGGTTTGTACCACCGCGAAAGCAAAGATTCGGATGGTCTGAGCCACCAGAGTTAGATTATCGGCTACCCCAAACATGGCCGCGATCGGTTCGGCGAAGATAAGTAACACCAATGCACATAAGGCACTGAGTAAAGCGGCCGTCTTCAACGACAAGCCCATGGTGTTATAAACCCCTTCAGTATCCTTTTCTCCGGCGAAAGTTGCCACCAGCGGCGCTAAGGCCAATGAAATCCCATCAAATATGGCATAGGCAAACAACGAGACATTAAAAAGGATATTATAGACGGCCAGTCCTCCAACCCCCACTGTCACACTTAGCAGATTATTAATAATGACAAGGGTGATCCCCTGATAAATAAAGGCCGATGCAATCCCGAAGCCGCCGTGAAAAAGTTGATAGCCAGCTTTGAGACTAAGGGAAGTCTGACACAATTTGAGGTGATTATGCTTTTTAAAAAAGTGAAGGGAGTAAACGGCAATCGCACCCAATTGTCCAATAACCATGGCCAGAGCCCCGCCGAACACCCCCATGTTTAGTCCAAAGATGAAGATCAGGTCCAACCCCAGATTTACGACCACTGAAACGCTGATACCCAAAGTCGATAGAAACGGATCGGCGTCACTGCGAATCATCAGCGACATCACTGGAGCTAGAATGAATATTGGGGCGGTTATTACAATCGGCCACATATAATCCCCGGCGGCAGCAATACCTGCCCCCCCGGTGAGACCTATAATTTCTGGTAAAAAAAACATTCCCAATACTGCAATAATCAATCCCACTGCCGCCGCAAAAAACATCGCCTGGGTAAAATTGATCCTGACCCCATCTTTATCCTCGGCACCGATGGACTCCGATACTTTCAGGGATCCGCCGACCCCGAAGGCGTAACCGAACAGGTTGTAAACCATATATACCGGCATTGAAACTGCCAGTACCGACAAACCAACCTCACCAAAGGCATTTCCCAGAATGATGGCATCCACAAAGGTTCCCAGAACCACCCCGGCTGAGGAAAGGATGCTGTTGATGACAAATACCCGAAAAGCCTTGTTAACAAAATGTTGATTATTCATTATGCCCTCTCTCATTGCCTCTTTCTTAACGATAATAAACTGAATCCAAAGGTGCGGTAAAACGATCTATACTAAATTTTTTGGTTATCAAACAATTCTTCCGCTGATCATTAGATAATGATTAGTCGCAAACAAAATTGCTTAAGCAGAATAAAGTTATACGAAGCTATTATAGCATATAAAGGACTTTGATTGTCGAACATTTCTTGAATATGTTACCAGTATTTTTGAAAAAAACTCCATTATTTTAAAAAAATAAATCAACATCTATATTAGAATTTCTTAATAAATTCTTAATCAAGAATCATTTCAAGATGTACTTAAGTATTCCCATGTATATTATAAACAAGCAAAGCATCATCAAACACTTAAACTATTCTAACCTTTCATGAAAGCAACGGACTCGTCGAAGAGCCGTTGTTTTTATTTTTTGTCTCTTTTCCCTTCCCGGCTTTTGTCCTGCTAATTCTTCTTACCTTCCCTACTAACTGTTCTTTCTTCTTAAATTCCTTTGACAAAAACAATTCATGGCGATAAACTGAAAATAACAGATTAATTTATGGTGCTAAATCAGCATTTATATGCGACATTGAATCCAAAAAATCGATTAATAAAATTTGTTAAAGGAGCATTCCATGGGAAAATTATTTTATCAAGGTCACGGCAGTTATCGGATTATTTCAGACAAAGAGATTGTGATATACGTCGATCCATTTGCCGGGGAGGGTTACGATCTGCCAGCCGATATTGTCCTGATCACTCATGAGCATCCCGACCACAACAACTTGGCACGACTTCATCAAAAACAGGACTGTGTGGTGATCCGGCCGGAAACCATCCTGATCAATGGGGTTTATGGGAGTCAGTCGATTGATCGGATTACCATCCAGGCCGTTCCTGCCTATAATTCCGGCCATGACAAAAACAAGTGTGTGGGCTATGTGATTGAGCTTGATGGGATTAAAATCTATGCATCCGGGGATACATCCACCACCGACTATATGAAAGATGTTTTATCCAAAGAAGTAATTAACTATGCCTTGCTACCGATTGATGGCTTTTATAATATGGATCCTCAGGAAGCTGCGAACTGCGCGAAAGTCATCGGTGCCGTCCATAGCATCCCCATCCATATGAAACCGGGCGCTTTGTTTGATCGTAAGCTTGCCGAAACCTTTGTGGCTGAAGGACGCCTGATTTTAGAACCCAATGAAGAAATAAAACTGTAATTTTAGGGAGGTAGACCAATCAATCAAATCATTAAAGAACCATCCTTTTATAAACTGGTAGCTGCCATTGCCATTCCCATCACTTTACAAAGCCTGATTACCATTGGTATCAACATGACCGATACCATGATGGTAGGCGCTCTGGGCGAGGTACCTTTGTCTGGTGCCTCACTGGCCAATCAGTTCATTATGGTTTTTCAGATCTGTTGCATGGGGATTGGCATGGGCGCTTCCGTGCTTACCTCCCGGTTCTGGGGAATGAAAAACCATCTTGCCTTAAAAAAAACCATTACCATTATGTTACGGATCTGTCTGGGTTTCGCGCTGTTCTTTTCGCTGGTGACCTTGTTTGCCCCTGAAGCGATCATGCGCATTTATACAACTGATCCGGAAATTATCCGGGAAGGCACGCGCTATTTTAAATGGGCAGTTCCCTGTTACCTGCTTTTAGGTCTTTCGCTGACATCCACCATTGTCCTGCGCAGTGTCGGGCAGGTGCGGCTCCCTTTAGTTTCGTCTATTTTTGCATTTATTATCAATCTTTTCTTCAACTATTTGTTTATCTTCGGGAATTTCGGAGCCCCACGGATGGGCATAGAGGGTTCTGCCCTGTCCACCCTAATTGCCCGAATTGTCGAATTCTCATTTATTTGCGGTTATTTATTTTTTGTTGATAAAAAAATAAATTATCGGCTAAGGCACCTCTTTATGCGCTGCCGGGATATCTTGAAGGAATACATTGACATAGCGCTTCCGGTTCTGATCAGTGATATTTTACTCGCCCTTGGCAACAATGCTGTGGCGATGGTAATCGGACGACTGGGTGTCAGTTTCGTCTCGGCCAATGCCATCACCCTGGTTCTTCAGCAACTCAGCACCGTATTTATCCAGGGCATAGCCAACGCCAGTGCCATTATAACCGGCCACACCCTGGGTCGGGGTGATGAGGAAACCGCCCAGCAACAAGGGATCACTTTTTTATATCTGGGCATTGCCGTTGGCATCTGTGGTGCCATGATCATCTGGATCACCAGCAAACCGATGATCAGTCTCTACAATCTGACGTCAGAAACCCAACAAATTGCAGCTCAACTGATGTTTGCCATCGGTTTTATTGTTATCTTTCAATCTGCCAACAGCATCCTGACCAAGGGTGTCCTGCGCGGTGGCGGAGACACCCGGTTTTTAATGGTGGCAGATATTATTTTCTTATGGGTGGCCTCGGTTCCGCTTGGCGCATTGGCTGGTTTAGTCTGGCATCTACCTGCATTTTGGATCTATACGCTACTTAAAATTGATCAGATTATCAAAGCTATCTGGTGTATTTATCGATTGAAAAGTCGAAAATGGATTAAAAAAATTGCTGTTGCTCCTATAAATCAAAATCAGAAATAAGCCTTTTCCGTTTCTTTTTGTAACAGATAAGGTCTTACTGAATTTAATAATAGTCATTTCACAGAAAAAGTGGTAAAATAAAGGAATTCTCAAATCGAATTTTAAACATCAATTTTTGAACAAACCCATTCCTAAACTTAATGGAGGTAACCATCTTGCGAATCACAAGAGACGAATATCATGGACGTACGAAATTAACAAAAAAAGATAAAAAAGAATCCGTTGCCAACGCGCCCTCAGAGTCCTCGGCACCGTTAGAAGCCCCGACTCCTTCAGAATCGCCTTTAAGCACTGCAACAAATCTCCCTCAAAAGAGTAAAAACAAGGCTGATTTATCCGTACGGTTATCAGATTCTGAAATAAAAAAACAATTATCGATTTTAGCTGAAGAAACAATCAATCAATTATCAGATCCCAACAAAGTGCTGAAAGATGTGGAAGATATTTATCTCATTTTTAAAGGGCAGATGATGGTAATCAATAAGTGCCGCTTACTTACTGTCAGCGAACAGCAGGAGCAGAACGCCCAGGTTTATGCTTGTTACTACAAGAAGAAATTTGAGCTGAAAAAATTGGAAATGCAAAAAAAGAACGACTGATTTTTTCAGTTCTGCTAACTTATCTTATCAAAACCCTTGTGTCAAAGAAAAAAACCATGGAGATAAACACACGCCATGGTTTTTTCTGATTGTAAATCTTTCGATTACTGGTCCGTATTTTTTTCAGCGATCAAATAGCTTGTCATCGATATGGAGCCCAGTGTGCGTGAATCATTGAAAATGGTGATCGCGTCATCTCCATCTGATGCACCCAAAACGTATAACAGCGGATAGAAATGTTCGGGGGTAATAAAGGCTACTTTGGAAGACTCGCCAGCCAAATGGTAATCTATGATTGCCCCATGTTCCACGTTTAAAATCTTCTGTCGAATGTAGTTATCAAAGGTATCTGCCCATGGATAACCACCTTCCAGCGCCCAGTTTACCCGGGACAGATTATGAACAATATTACCACTTCCCAAGATCAACACCCCCTGTTCCCTAAGTGAAGTCAGCTCCTGTCCAATTTTATAGTGGATTTCCGCTGCTGCTCGCATATCAATACTCAACTGATAGACTGGAATTTCTGCCGCAGGATACATGCGATGCAGCACCGACCAGGTTCCATGATCAATCCCCCAGGTGTTATCGACTTTGACTGTCCGACTGATCCGGTTTCTGGTAATTTCTGCCAGCTCCGGTGCACCAGGAGCCGGGTAGACAACCCGGTATAGTTCATCGGGAAACCCGTACATATCATAGACCATCGCTGGTTTTTCCGAGTTGTTGATTCTGGTTTCAGCGGTGTACCAGTGGGCTGAAATAGACAAAATTGCTTTAGGCTTGGGAATTTTTTTCGCAATTTCTTCCCAGCCGCGGGTAAGTTCATTATTTTCAACTGCATTCATGGGCGAACCATGACCAACAAACAAAACCGGCATTTTTACATTCATTTTATTTTCCTCCAACACGCTCAAACTAGTCAAACCTAAACAGAACCGAGTCGATAGTCTCAATTATATCACTATTTAGTGTTTTCTTCGGTAATTTAAAATTAAAAAAAGTTTTTCTCCCCAGTGTTTGTTATCGAAAATATTGAGTATCCCAGAAATTTATATCCCATCGCAACTTATGATTAAACTTCAACTAATCCCCTGTTTTGTCTTTATTTCAACAAAAAAAATCGCAGCAAATAAGGACGTATGTCCTATTGCCGCGAGATTTTAAACTATTTTACTCAGATACTGCTTGAAGTCAGGCGTTTACCTAAATCTCGGCAGGCTTCCAGGCCTTCTTCATCCGGTGTATCATTGATTTTCAAACCATCATCCACCAGATTAGCTCCCGTTTTCTTCATTCGCTCTTCCCATTCATCCATCCATTGCCCATCGCCCCAATCGTAGGAGCCAAACAGCGCTAACGGTTTTCCTTCAAGGTTTTCTTTTTCCAATTCAGTAACAAAGGGTTCCATTTCCTGTTCTTCCAGTTCTTCGGCCCCCATGGAAGGGCAACCCAGCGCAATGGCATCACTACTTAACAATTCTTCGATACTGGCTTTGTCGACGCTGACAACCTTAACCTCAGCACCGCCTACCTCTGCTCCGGCGGCAACTGCTTCGGCCATTTCCTGAGTATTTCCGGTTCCACTCCAATAAATAATTGATACTTTTTTCATTATAAATTCTCCTGATCTGAATAATTTTTGTTAAATCATCTTTAATTTAACAGACATCATTTGTGATCATTTCCAGGGTTTCTTTCCATTTTAGCGTCATACCGTCCTCCACTTTTTATGTCAGAGATCATCAATCCGCAAAGCAAGATGGCCTCTTTTGTTAGTTTTTTCTAACATATTAGCAAGGGTTTTGGTTTTTGTCAATCCTTTTTAGCATTTATTTTTAAACATTTCGAATCCGTTTCTCTGTTATCAAAACTTTGACCTGTCCAACTCAGCTGTTGTCAACTTCAAGCCTCCTATCTTTTAGCTGATGCAGTTTTAACATCACCAGTCGGGCAATGGGCTGGGCAATCAACGCTTCCACAGCCAATGAAATGGCAAAGTTTCGCGGCCATTTATAGAAAAACAGTACTATCGGCTCCATACTCACTTGACGGTTGCCAATCCAGGGGCCGATGACGGTCAAAAATATCGACATTAACAAAACATTGCATAAAATATTCACCACCATATGAGCCGCAAAGCTATCATCCTTTTCTATAATCTTACCAGTCATCCAGCCTGCTGGTTTGTAGGTGATTAAAACCAGAGCAATCACGATCACCCAAATAAAGGGAATTATTTTAAGTGCATCTCCCCAGACGTCCATTCTAAAGCCAACCTCAAAGCAGCTAATCAGGGGGGCAATAATGTTCACCGAGATGATTGAAATCACCATCATAAACAGTGTAAATTCTTTCTTGTTGCGGGGTAGTTTCATGTAAAATTCCATTATCCATTTCCTCATCTTCTTATTATTTTAAAATTTTAGGCAAAAAATAAGCGTGAGACCTAGATTGGTCTCACGCTGAACAATTATACGCGCTAAAAATTTCAATGATTGTATTATATACGAACTGCAAAAATTTTGTAAGTGTTTTTTCCTTCTTTCTACCACTTTTTAATTTTTCAGTTTTCGATATTCTCCATCCATCAACTTCATCAGCTGCGCTTTTGTCAATCTAAAAAAGCATCAACCCCAAGCCGACCCTTCATCCAGCATCTTCTGGAAATCTTTCAAAGCCGTGGGGATATCAATATTCTGCGGACAGACCTGTTTGCACTGACCGCATTCAATGCAGGCACCCGGTCGCTTTTCCTCATCCATTCCGGCAATCGCCATCGGGGCGATGAAGCCCGGTTGGAATTTGTGATCATTATAATGATGCAGCAGCGTCGGAATATCCAATTCTTGGGGACACTCGGAACAGCAATATTTACAAGCCGTACAGGGCAGCATCGCGAGCATACTGTCTCTGATTTCCGCAACCACTGATTGTTCCTGCACGGTTAGCGGTTTAATCGATTCATAGGTTTTGATGTTTTCCTCCACCTGTTCCAGCGTTGACATCCCCGATAAGGTCACTACCACACCGGGTAATCCCTGCAGAAAGCGGAAGGCCCAGGCTGCTGTGCTTTCATCTGGTCGCAGTTCCCGAAGTTTCGCCGTTTTTTCATCGTCAAAACTAGCCAGGGCCCCACCCCGAACCGGTTCCATCACCCAAATGGGTAGATTCTTTTCGATCAGCATCTCATAGATTTCATTGGCTTTCTGTAATTTCCAGTCGAGATAGTTCAACTGAATCTGACAAAATTCCATGTGTTCGCCGTAGCGTTCAATAAAGCGCTCAATGGTTGGCTTCAGCCCATGGGTCGAAAAACCCAGATGCTTAATTCGCCCGTTTTTCTTCTGCTCAATCAGGTACTCAACAATTCCCCAACGTTCGTCAAAATAGACATCAATATTTCGCTCATAGACATTGTGAATCAGATAAAAGTCAAAATAATCGACGCCGCATTTTTTCAACTGTTCCTCAAACTGGGCTTTCGCATCCCAGCTTTCTCTGACTTCATAGCCGGGAAATTTGCTGGCCAGATAATAGCTGTCCCGGGGATAATTTTTAAGCGTTTTTCCCAACACAGTTTCGGATGCTCCGCCATGGTAAGCGTAAGCCGTATCAAAGTAATTCACTCCATTCTTAATGGCAACATCCACCATCTTTGCTGTTTCTTCCTCATTGACCGGAGCATTAAAGCCTTCGCCAATAGTTGGCAGACGCATGCCTCCAAAACCCAATGCCGATAGTTTTTTGTCCTGAAAATTCTGATAAATCATTTTTTCCTCCAATATTTTAATTGTTATTTTTGTTTATTAGGCCACTTCATTTTCGGGATCACTTTCGATCTTTTAATGATTCGAGCCAGGAATGCCACCGCAATTGATGGTTCTGTTTTTACTGTACTTTTAGTTTGTTATACGCTTCATCCGTCACCGGTTCAAGCCATTCATGGCTGGCACCTTCCGTCGGAACGGTCAATGATAGATGGGCAAAGGCATCGTTCTTTGCCGCACCATGCCAATGCTTAACTTCCGCTGCGATGTACACCACATCGCCACTTTTCAGCGACCGAACTTCTTGTCCGGCTTCCTGATACCAGCCATGGCCACCAACACAGATTAATATCTGCCCACATCCATGATGGATATGCCAGTTATTACGGCAACCCGGTTCAAAAGTAACATTGTAAATGTCAACCTCCTGATCATTCAAAAGACTTAAGTAACTCTTTCCAATAAAGTACGGGGCCAATCCCAGGTTTTCCGGACCTAACGCAAAATCAGATACCTTCTCCAATTCTTGTTTTTTCATAATTTTTACTCCTTATCTATTTTTCTGATGATTAAACTCCAGATAAGCTGAACGAAATTCTCACCGCTCCATTGCCAACCGCTTCGGCTAACCCTTCAGCATTTTCGATCGCTGCGATTCGGGTATAACGATAAGAGCTTGAGAAATTTTCATAGAATAATACAAGACAATCATCACCATACAGCATGAGATCACCCGCCCGGATTTCTCCAATCTGCTCAGCTGCTACAGGTAAAGCTTTCTCAAAATAATAGAGCTTTTCATTACCATTAAGTTCACTCATGTCAATGGTCAACGGCAGTTTTTCGACGAATTTCAGTGTTGTCTCATTTTCATAAAGATTCGCTAAAAATTCCTGGCCATCTACTGTTATCTTTACATTTTTCATCACCGATGTATTTTCAACCACTTCTTTAGTTATTTCCGGTTCATTAACTATCGCTGTATTTTCTTGCTTTACTGGCTCGTTTCTCTGGGTTTGGCCACTGTCGCAAGCCACCAAACACAAACATAAGGTCAGTAAAGCCAAAATTAAATACACCTTTTTCATCTTGCGCATCCGGTTTCCTCCTTCTTTTTATTCCGGATATTTCACTATTTATTTCTGATTTATTTCAATTTTTTTGATGATCTTGGCCGGGACTCCGCCGACAATCACATTAGCCGGTACATCTCTGGTAACCACCGCTCCGGCAGCAACAATGGCGCCGTCATCAATGGTAACCCCGGGAAGCACCGTAGCCTGGGCACCAATCCAGACATTATTCCCAATTCGGATTGGTGCCGGAAACATGTCGCTGCGTTTTTGTGGATCGACAGCGTGGTTGAGGGTGGCCAGCACCACATTGTGGCCAATGAGAACCCCATCCCCAATAAAGATGCCACCCTGATCCTGAAAACAGCAACCTGAATTGATAAACACATTTTTGCCGACGTGAATATTTTTACCACAATCGGTAGAAAATGGCGGAAATAATCCAAAATTTTCATCTACTGGTTTGCCCGTCAAGCGGGAAAAAATTTCCCGGATTTCTTCCGGCGGATGATAGCCGCCATTGAGCTCCGTCGTCAGTTTCAGTGCTTCCTGAGAGATGGCATGCATCATCCGATGGACTTCCGAGCCACCTTCAACCACCGTTCCCCGATTCAACTGTTCCATAAAATTATTAATATCCATTTTTTCTCTTTAATCCTCCCAAACTTTGTTATTTGATCATCCCGATTATTTTCTCAGTCACGAGGATAGTGGCAACTCAAAACGATTGAGTTCAACGAGTTCAACGCCTCTTATGCCTTCAGCCGCTTCGCACTCTTTTTTGATGATGTGGTAAACATCCTGATAAGCCAACCGATGTTTTTCACATAGCTCCACCACACTGGTGTATTCCGGATAAATCCGTTTCCCGGATGCCAGTTCACAAACCTTGACCTGAGCTTCTCCCAGACTGGTTTTGATTTTTTTAACAGTCCGCTTTAAGCCGGTACTTTCCATCTGAATCCGCCTGATCCCGATGGTGGTGGTTTCCTCGAATATAATCTGTTCTATTGTTGTGATATCCGCTTTGGTGCAGATTACATTGAGCAAATAGGCGGGCCGATTCTTTTTCATATAAACCGGGCTATAATGGACATCTCGGGCACCGGCCTCAAACAGCCGCTCCATGACAAAACCCAGAATTTCACCGCCACAGTCATCAATGTTGGTTTCCAGTTTATAAATGCAGTCCTGTTTTTGGGTTTTATCGGTGATCAGCATCGCCCGCAGCAAGCTGGGCTGGTCGTAGGTTCGTTTGCCGGCGCCGATACCGGTTTTTTCAATGGTAAACTGCTTGGGCAACTGGTCACTAGTTTTGATAGCTGCCACAATGGCCGCCCCGGTTGGGGTAATCAACTCCCCTTCGGCGCTGATAATATGCAGATTCAACTGGTGACTGGCAGCGATATGGGTCACGGCCGGCACGGGAATGGGGATGGTTCCATGTTGACAGCGGACAAAGCCCCGGCCTTCATAAACTTCCGGCACAATCACCTCCCGGATGTCCAGATTGTCCAGACAAACGGCCACCGCTACAATATCGACAATCGAATCCACCGCGCCCACCTCGTGAAAATCAACCCGCTCCCGGTCCACCCCATGGGCTTTGGCTTCGGCATCGGCAATAATCGAAAAGATCTGGATGGCCAATGCCTTGGCATGATTGGTGATCTGAGCCTGGTTGATGATTCCGACAATATCGGGCAGACACCGATGATCATGGGCATGAGTCTTTTTAACTTGATGTGGATGATGATGTACCGTCTTCGAATCATGGGCGTGACCATGTCCATCGCTGTGAGGAAGGTGATGCTCACCATGCAGATAGGCCATATCGTGATCATGGTTGTCGTGATCCAGAATAACCTGAAAATCACAGACATCCAGCCCAGCCTTTTTCACCCGGCTGATAGCAATATCAAAGCCACTAATGGGTAGGCTTTTAAGAGCACTTTCCAGCACTTGCTGATCAGCGCCCAGATCGAGCAGCGCCGCCACCGTCATATCACCACTGATGCCGGAATAACATTCCAGGTATAAGGTCCGGCTCATGATCGCACCCCCAAGCGGTTAATCTGGGTGGCGGTATAACCAGCGCCATAGCCATTGTCGATGTTAACCACCGAGATCCCATTGGCACAGGAGTTGATCATTGTCAGTAGCGCCGAAATACCACCCAGGCTGGCACCATAGCCAACAGAGGTGGGCACCCCGATTACCGGCTTGTCCACCAGCCCGCCAATAACGCTGGCCAGAGCACCTTCCATCCCGGCCACCGCAATCACGCAATTGGCACTCTGGATCACATCCAATTGGGAAAGAATCCGGTGAATCCCGGCAACACCGACATCGTAAAGTCGTTCCACATGAGAGCCAAAATACTCAGCCGTCTGGGCAGCCTCTTCGGCCACCGGGATATCGGCAGTTCCGGCCGAACAGACGGCAATTTTTCCGACCCGTTGTTTGCCCGGTTTTTCGATTTTGATAATCCGGGAAATCTCGTCGTAAACAACTTCCGGATAGGCTGCTTTGATCATTTCATATTGATGGTGTGAGGCCCGAGTTCCCATCACCTCTCCATCTTGTTCATAAAGCTTTCCAAATATATTCAGCAAATGGGCATCTGCCTTGCCGCTACAGAAGATCACCTCGGCAAAACCGGATCGCATCTTTCGATGAGTATCCAGTTTGGCATAGCCCATTTCTTCAAAAGGCTGCCGACGAAAAAAAAGCTCTGCTTCCTCCACAGAGATCTCTCCCGTTTTTACTTTTTTTAATATTTCCTGTGTTTCCATTTTCACCTCTGGTTTTACGCGTGTATCGCATTGATATTACTAACTGTATCATCTGGAGTTCACTCCAAGTCAATCCCCTTTATTCTTTTCTTAAAAAAATCTCCGCACCTTTAAGGTACGGAGATTTTATAGCGTCAACTTTATTCCAAGGCAGCTCTGACATTTTTCAATTCCTCGATAATGGCAATATTCTGCGGACAATGTTCTTCACATTTTCCACATTCAACGCAATTGGAGGCTTTGGCATCTTGCGGAAACATCGTCACATATAGACCTTTGGCTCTTGGTAGTGCATCGAATAAAAAAGCATTATTATAAAGAGCAAAATGTCCGGGGATATCAACCCCGGATGGACATGGCATACAATACCGGCAGTTTGTACAGTTGACCTTCATCTTAGCGGTTATTGTTTTCTTGGCAAAATCCACTAACGCCAGTTCTTCATTGGTTAATGAATTGGCGGCCCCTGCATTGGCGGTATTGATATTATCGACCACCTGCTCCATCGTCGTCATGCCACTAAGCACCACGGAAACCTCAGGATGATTCATAACCCATCGCAGTGCCCATTGTGCCGGGGTTCTTTTGATTGGTGCATTCTCCCAAGCGGCTAAAACTTCCTGGGGTAACTTATCAACCAGAGACCCGCCTCTGATGGGTTCCATAATGGTGATTCCCATTCCTTTGGCGGCCGCATATTCCAGACCTTTTTTACCGGCCTGATAGTTTTCGTCCAGATAATTGTATTGGATTTGACAAAAAGACCAATCATAAGCATCGACAATTTCGACAAATAAATCAAAGTCATCATGAAACGAAAAACCGGCATGTTTGATTTTACCGTCTTTGATCGCCTGATCCAGAAATTCAAGCGCTCCCAGATTTTTCAGATTTTGCCAGAAACCTCGGTTAAGTCCATGCAGCAGGTAAAAATCGATCGTATCGGTTTCCAGCCGTTTCAACTGTTCATCCAATAATCGCTCCATATCTGCTCGTGACTGAATCAGCCATGACGGAAGCTTGGTCGCGATTTTAACTTTCTCGCGATAGCCACCTTTTAAGGCCCGGGCCACGAAAAGTTCGCTCTCGCCACCTTTATCAAAACCGGTGCCATGATAAGGATAGGCGGTATCGATATAATTCACCCCATGGTCAATGGCATATCGTAACATCTCAATAGCTTTCTCATCATCGATATTGTTTTGAACCCCGTCGATAACTGGCAAGCGCATGCAACCAAACCCCAGAACCGAAACCTCTTCATTTGTTTTTCCGAATTTTCGATACAACATCTTTAGTCTCCCTAATTTTAAATTTAAACAATCGGTGACCGACTGTTTAGTCAAATTAATTTATAATGGATTATTTATCTACTCTTACTATACTACCATCTGGACTTGACTCCAAGTCAATACTTTTATTTAATTTTTCAAAAAAATCTCCGCCCATTTAAGGTACGGAGATTTTAAACTGCTCATTTACTTAGTCAAGCATTCGGTTTTTCCCAGGATAAAACCCCGGAAACTTCAGCCTTTTCATAGATGTCGATTTTATAGTTGAGCTTGTCGAGGGTCTTTTTCATGTCTTCCATTTTTTCCAGAAGTTTTGTCCGTTCCTCAACCAGCAGCTCTTTTCTGGCGGTGATGGTCTGATCCCCCTGCTGGGCCAGAGCACAGTATTCAATCAAGGCTTCGATGGGAATCCCGGCCGAACGCATGCATTTTGCCAGCTCAATCCAACCGCAGGATTCTTCGCTATAGTCGCGCATCCCGCCCTTGGTTCGATTGACTGCCGGGATTAAGCCGATCCGCTCATAATAACGCAGGGTATCCTGTGAAATATCATATTTTTTACTGACTTCGGTAATGGTCATGGAATTTCACCTCGGTTAACTTAATATTTTCTTTCGCTGTGATTTTATTCATCATTTACTGGTTCTATCCACTTTAACATATGGAGTGCACTCCAAGTCAAGATTTTTCGAGTTTTCTTAATGATCGTTATTTTTTAAAAAACAGCCCACTGGTTTTCTGCTATGAAAATCAGTGGGGTATTCGTTTATTTATGATTGAGTTTTCTATGTTCTTAGCGAATCAGTCCGTTTTCTACCGCTAATAAATTCAGGCCACTACGCCTTTTTAACAAACTCCGATTTTAAGGACATCGCTCCAAAACCATCAATTTTACAGTCAATGTTATGATCGCCATCAACCAGACGGATATTTTTGACTTTGGTTCCCTTTTTCAGATCCTGAGAACTGCCTTTAACTTTCAGGTCTTTGATTAAAATAACCGTATCACCACTAGCCAAAACATTTCCGTTTGAATCTTTGACAATCTTCTCATCGCCGCCGTTTTCGTTTGTTGCATCAACGGTCCACTCATGAGCGCATTCTGGGCAGATCAGCAGTTCTCCGTCTTCATAGGTATATTCTGAATTGCATTTCGGGCAATTAGGCAATTGTTCCATTTTATTATTCTCCATTCATAATTGGTTTTTACTGAAGTACGAGCTATTCATATTATCATAATACTTCCCCGTTGACAAGTCATCCCGATGGCTGCTCCGATCGATTTTCTGTTTGCTTCATTTTCTGTTTCCTTTTATCCGCGTACATTTCTTCGTCAGCAATCTGTAGCAAGGCATCAATATTATTGCCATCTTCCGGAAACAATGCTGTACCAATACTCACCGCAATTTTAGCGGGATAGTCGGCCAGATGAAATTCACTTTTAAAACTGTCTGCAAGCCGTTCCCGGGCCTCCAAAAGCGCAATTCGGTCTTCTATATCCGGCATGATGATCAAAAATTCATCGCCGCCCAGTCGAAATACCGCCTCGCCGATCCTGGTACTTTCAAATAAAACCCGGCCTGTTTCAGCAAGGACCAAATCCCCAACGTTATGTCCATAGGTGTCATTGATATTCTTGAAATGATTCAAGTCCATACTCATAAACCCGACCTGCCGATTATTTCTTTTGGCTGAGGCCAGAACCATGTTCTGGTATTCATTTAAATAATGGCGGTTAAAAAGGCCCGTTAGGGAATCGTGACTGGACATAATCCGTAATTGATAATTTGTTTTCAGGGCTCTGAATGTTAACAGACCCGCTCCGGCGGCAATTAAAACGGCTAAAATAGTGGCACCCCAAAAAATAAACTGATTATTTTCGCACCCTTCTTTGGGAGATACTGCCACCTTCCAGTCAATAAAGTCCGGATCGACATCAAAAGTTAATGGTGATTCGCCAACTACACTCATGGAACCAAAAAAAGGAACCGTTTTGTTCTGATCATTGAAGATGGCGACATTTAATCCGGCGGCTTCAGCATAGGCATTAATCTCTTCAATAATATTATCCCCTTTAAGAACAATGCTGATCTGTCCCCAATAACCAGTATCCTTTCTGACGATGGGAAGACGGATAATAAAACCGGTCCCGCCCTGAACCAGCTCTACCGGCCCCTGGAAGATTGGCACCTGTTCATTCTTAACCTTAAGCACCAGCTCTTTCTGACTGTCAACCTTCGCCAGGTCAACTCCGATTGCCTCGGTATTTCCTTCTTTGGGATAATTCCAGATGATGGTTGTATCCTGACAGACGCCAATGTTCCTGATTTGATTTTCATTTTTAGATAAGAGATTATTTAGATAAGAGTAGGCTTCTGATTCATCCAGCGCGGGATTCATCAGGACATAAGCCTCAAATCCCTGAACTAGGGTTTTGTTTGTGAAAACTAAATGTTCTACCTGACTTTTAAAATTTATGAATTTATCGGTGGTTTTTAACATCTCCTGCTGTTTCAGGTTATTCATAAACATACCAATGATCAGCAAAAAAACCGTCAGGAGAAAAAGGGATACTGCTATTGAAATGATGATTGCAAGTTTCTTTTTAAAAAGACTTTTGTTCTGATCCATTTTTTCTCCTGTAAATCCTTCGCTATTTTTACCACCTCAGTTTATCATCAAAAATCAATAAACACCATTATTTTAATATAATCTGCTGCTATAAATATCGGCAATCTTTACAAAAGCGTTAGGGCTCCCTGATCATCAAATCATTCCCGTGATTAGTGTGATGGTATTTAATGAACATTTGCCGCCATCACGCGATTAATCATCCCCATTGCCAAACCCGAGCTGATCTTATAAAATACATTCATCAAGTTACAGTCTTTGCCGATATAGGATCGCAGCTTTTTCTTCTCCATGGTCTTGATAATCAATTCCGCTGCTTTTTCAGGCGTTAACACTTTGTTCGCTTTATTACTATCGCTAGCTGTCTGGTGGGAAATATTGGAATTCTTCTTGATATCGGTCGCAATACCACCGGGAATAACGACTGATACATTGACATTGGTGTCTTTTAATTCTGATGACAATCCTTCAGTCAACAGTTTAACGGCTGCTTTGGAAGCCCCATAAACACTTTGGCCCGGTACCGGTAAAAAGCCCCCCATACTGGAAACATTGACAATATGGGCTTCTGGCCGATTCAGTAAATGCGGCAAAAATGCTTTGACCATATAAAGCGTACCATAGAAATTGATATCCATTACCCGTTCAATCCGATCCATTTCCAATTCATTCAGAGGTGCAAAAGGCTGGATGATGCCGGCATTGTTGATAATGCCATCAATCCTCCCATACTTTTCAATGGCGTTCCTGGCAAAGGCAAAGACCGCTTCTTTATTTGAAATATCGACCACTTCGGTAAACAGTTTGGGATTTTTTCCGGCAATTGTTACGGTTTCTTCCAATGCTTCTGGATTAATATCGACGGCTACGACCATGGCGCCTTTGTTGAGCAACTGCAACACCAGCTCTCTGCCGATACCATTTCCACCACCGGTTACGATAATATTTTTCCCTAATACTTTCATCATGTTCTCCTTCTTAATCTTAACAAATATTTTTTTGTATCAATGCTGTTGTTGATTTCTTTTGATAAGCATATAATACGCTGCAATTATTCCTTAACATTAATATTTTGTTAAGTTCGTGTTAAAGTGACTATTTCTAAATTTTTTTGCAAAAAAAACACCGAAAATTCGGTGTTAAGTTAAATGAACGGCGAGTTGTTATTCCCATCCATCTACAGTTCCATATTCCGCCGTTTTTATCAGTGCTCTGACAAGGCAGCCACATAAGAAAGCCAGACATTCAAACTCCAGAAATTTCGGAGCGCTTTCATCAAATTGAGTTTGAATCTCAACTGGGAAATCCTCATCAGCTTCCCGATAGATAATCTTAACCGGTATTTTGGGTAACACTTCCAATAACCAGCATTGGCTATTCGGTTCTTTGGAAAGCTCTGATTTTCCGCCTAATTTTATAATCGTCTCCGCCAATTTCTTGATATCATCTCCAAAAGCTTTAATCAGCGGTGCATCCATCATGCTGGCTTTGCCGGTGTCGCCGCTTGAAAAGACCGTCGTCATCCGAAAAAGGGGCTTAAACAAATAAACCGGATCACCGGTGCCCTGGGACAACACATAATGGATCAAAATGGAGCGATTATTGATATTCACCGGTTTCCCATCAAGTGGCATCACCCCGGTATTGGTAATACGATAATCCCGTTTTAAAAAATTGATGATAATATCTCCATTTGGATTAATATTCAGGCCAAAACGAGCGGCACTTTCCGCCAGGTTACACTCAGCCAATTTGGGCAACAGCGCTTCGTAAATAACATCATATGAGCTGGTCATCGAGTATCGCTTATTCATTAAACAGTACCATGCTGAAATAGGTGACGGTATTGGCGCCATTATTGTAGCTGATATTTAAAGCCGGTGCCATCTGCATCACCATAATCCCATACCCTTCGGTGGCCGGATACATCCGATCGGGGAACCGGCAGGGCGCATCGGGGTAGGTGCACTTTTTGCAAACTGTACATCCTTCAGTGGATAGAATTAAGGCATTCTCGTCAAAGCGCCGGAAAACATCGGCGACCTGATCGGTTAATGCCTCGTGCTCGACCCGGGCGCGCATCCATCCTTTCATATCAAAACTGCTGGCTACCTCAGTGGCGGTGGTAAAAAGCATCGCTTTATCATAGGCCTGACATTTTTCTATACAGCTCTCGACACTACCCACTGCCGGGGGACAGGCCCAGGTGGTATTATACATGCCGCAGCTATTGCCTTGACAGAGATCCCGAACTTCTTTGGAAAAAATAATCTCCTCAGGTTTAAAAAATACATATTCCAGAATCGGCAGTTGAGCCAACTCCTTTTCGATTTCCGTTTGTTTATTCATCGCTGTTCACCTTTTGACTGCAATTGCCACACGAATTTTCTCCGACATATCAAACCTCTTGTTCTAATCATCTCTTTCATATTATGCTTTTTCTCTCTTTCTTTTAGTGTAGCTACACGATAACGCTAAAAAAATTAAGGCGCTAAGACCTCAATTTTTAATAACAGGGCTTGGAGAGTTTTCGTATCTTCCAGACCCAACTGCGCTTCAATCCGCTTCTGGGCCAGTTCCCAGTAAGCATTGGCTTGTTCGATTCTTTCTCGGCCCGCTGCCGTTAAACAAAGCTGCCGGTTTCGCGTTCCCGACTGGGCAATATCATGTATCAATCCCTGCTGTTCAAGGGGCTTTAAATTACGAACCAAGGTGGTCCGATCCAGCCGGATTTCAGCGGCCAACTCGCTGACACTCACCGGTTCCATGGCAAAAATATGCTTTAAAATTGAAAATTGACTGACACTGAGCTGGCTGGGCGCCAGGTAATGGTCGTAGATTTCGGTTATCGCCAGGGAAGCCCGCCGCAAATTGAGGCAATTGCAGACTGACGATTTTCTATTTTGTTCTTCTATTTTCATGTGATCACCTTTTTCAGTGTATATACACGATTATTATATCCAACGTCTGGACTTTTGTAAAGTTGATTGCAGAATTTTATATTAATAGTCCTTATGCCAATAACTGGCTGGCCTTTTCACAGGCTTCATAAATCATATCGTAATTACTTTCAATCAGCGGGTTCACACGGTCTGCACTTTTCTTGACATTTTTTTTATAAAGAAAATAAGGCAAGCCCCAGCCGATAAATCCCGGGATGGCCAGGACAACACACAGTGGAATCATGGCGGCCAGATAAGCAAAGGTTGCTCCGGCCATAAAAACTGTCCCGACAATCCCCGCCCCCAGGGCTAACGCCATTGCATTGGTATTTTTGGATCGTTCCAGCTTTTCAATGTTGATAAAGGCGTCTTCACACTTTCGTTGGAGATCGCAAAGTGCCACCCGATTTTTGATTTTCCGATCCCGCTGCAATTTCAATTTGACCGCATCAAGCCCGGAACTGGAATTGATGATTGTCCACCCCAGTGTATGGTAACAGTCGCTGCAAAGCTGCACCAGATCAGATTTGACACTGACTTCCAAATACTCGTTCATCACCAGTTTGTTTTCATTTGTTCTCATTTCGCTCATCACACTTCTCCTTTAACCGTTTCTTGTTCGTTTCTGTTGATACCACCATATTACGCTGCAAATGTTCCCCAAAGTTAATGTTCGGTTAAACTTTTGTTAAACACATTTTTAATGAGCCTCTAAACTTTAATTCATTATCTTTAAATAAAAAAATCCCTCGCATCGTTGATACGAGAGATTTATATAAGTTCTTCATTCTCTATAATTTCAAAATTACGGTAAACGTGGTACCCTGACCCAGCTCACTTTCAGCCGTTATGGTTCCATCCACCAGATCCACTACCCGTTTAACCAGGGCCAGTCCCAATCCGTTGCCTTCTTCTGAGTGGGAGGTATCGCCCTGATAAAAGCGGTCAAAGATGCGACGGCAGGTTTCGTCACTCATGCCGCAGCCGCTATCGCTGACCTTGACAATGGCCTGACTGCCATCTTTTCTGAGCTTAATTTTTACCAACCCGTCTTTTGGGGTAAACTTGATGGCGTTGGTCAACAGATTATTCCAGACAATTTCCATCAGACTTTCATCGCTGGTAATGGTCACTTCGTCCAGGTCGGCGTCAAATTCGATGTTTTTTTCGTCAAATTTTTCTTCCAACGCCAGCATACAACAGCGCAGCTGTTCATCCAGCGAATAGGTCTCGGTCTGGATGATTTCCTGATTTTCCAGCTTGTTTAATTTCAGAATGTTGGTCACTAAGGTAGACAGTTTTTTTGATGCTTCGACAATAGTGTCAATATATTCCTTTTTCTCATCCTGGGGCAGCTCTTCTTTTCTGAGTGCTGAGGCATAACTTTGGATAATCGCCAGCGGTGTTTTCATCTCGTGGGACACATTGGCGATGAAATCGCTTTTTAAGGTTTCAATGGTGGCCAGTTCCTCGACCATCTTGTTAAAATCATCGATTAGCACCTCCAGGTCATCCTTTTTATGGTCTTTTCGTTGGGAGTGCACGTGAACAGTGAAATCGCCAGCGGCCACTTTTCGGGCTGCCTGACCGATTTCCGTCAATGGCCTTTGAAATCCGGTATACATAATAAAGCGGGTCCCAAGACTGACAATCAGTCCCATAAACAGCGCATAGGACATGCCCACCAGTGCCATGATCCAGGGATTGGTCTGATCCAGCATCTGCTGATTGAAAATTAGCACTTCTCCGGCACTGCAGATTAATACCACCCCAAAGACAATTAAAAACTCTTTCCAGAAAGGGCGCTTGGCATTGATCCGCTTATCTTCCAGATTTTCATAGCGAAACTTCATCCTTTAATCACCGCCTTGTATCCCAGGCCCCGGACTGTCACAATTTCCACATCGTCACAGTCTGAAAGTTTGTCACGCAGTTTGGTGATCGAAACATCCACAGTTCGGGGCGTGCTTTCGGTATCATATCCCCAAAACTCATCCATCAGCTGAGCCCGAGTAAAGGTGCGTTTAGGATAGGATAACAGCTTAAATAGAATATTAAATTCCCTTACCGTCAGCGAAACTTCCTCTCCATTGAGATACGCGGTAGTTTCCTCTTCATTTAAGATCAGCGAACCCGCTTCCAGTTTTCGCTCATTGCGGATATTGGCCCGTCGTAATAAGGCCGACACCCGTAAGAGCAGTTCATCCATCTCGATCGGTTTTACCATATAATCGTCAATGCCCAGGCTGTAGCCTTTTTGTTTGGCAGACATGTCATCCCGGGCCGTCATGAACAGAATCGGGATGCTCTTATCCTGGCGGCGGATCTCTGCGGCCAGTTCAAATCCGTCCATCTCCGGCATCATAATATCCGAGATGATCAGATTCACCGGTTCTTCCAGGATCCGGTCAAAGGCTTCACTGCCATTTTTACAGCGTATCGCCCGGTAGCCCTTATTATTTAAAAATGAGCAGACAATATAGTTCAGTTTCTCGTCGTCTTCAATTACTAAAATATTGATCATTATCTTTCCTCCCCTGCTGGATTCTACTGCATGATATCATATCCTGATGATGTTAAAGATTTGTTAAGTCAACAATTTTATACTAAAAACGCCCGATTGATTCCCGTCAACCGGACGCATAGCACTGAGTAAGCTTGTGCTCCTCCAGCCGTTTTTCATATATCTGGTTCTGATTTTTCCCTTCGCTTTTGGCCAGATAAAGAGCCTGATCGGCCTTTTCAAAAAACTCACTGGTTGACCAGCCGGAATTGGCATATTCCGCAATCCCACAGCTGAAGGTTATCTGAGATCCCTTAAGAAAATCAAAATGGTGCTCCCTGAATTCCTGGTGCATTTTATCAATCATTTCGACAACAGCTGCGATGGGATGACCGCTAAACAACAAAACAAATTCTTCCCCACCATAGCGAAAGACATTTTCATTACCCGGTGTATTCTGAGATAAGATGTCCGCCAATGTTACTAATACTTCGTCACCTTTACTATGACCATAGCTATCATTAATCAGCTTAAAATCGTCCAGATCAATAACGGCCAGAATCAACGGGGTTCTGGTCACCCCCTCCTGATAAACCGCCTGCCCCAGAATATCGACCATCGCCCGGCGATTTAAAAGTCCGGTCAGCGGTTCTGTTTTGGCTTCCTGGATTAGCTCCATTTGTTTTAAGTAGCTGTTGTGGATGCTCTGTGCCTGTTCATTGGTATAACGGGTCAGTACCTTGGCCCCCAGATAGGAGCAAAAGATCATAATCCCAGCCACGATACAATCCAAAAAGATCGCTTTTACATCGCGATCGCCTTCAAAACTGGCAATCTGGAAAGCCAGAATCACAGAGATATAGCTCAACCCGAAGACAAGACGCGTCAGTTTTAAGTCAGCAAAGATAATCGTCATAAACACCGCAATACAGGGCACACACAAGATCGGCGGAAAGGTGTGATGAAAGCATTGAACACAGGCGCAAATCAGAAAAAACAGGATCGCAACCGTATGATTTTTGGTTTTTTCACTGGTTTTTTCTGTTTTTAGCATAAAATACGCCCCTAAAATAAAAATTAGGTTCAACACCGATGGCAGTACCAGATAGAGCAAGAGATAGCGGATGATGGCTGGCGAAAAGGTCTGGCTGTGTTTATTAAAAATAAAGATGAAAATTTCAGCAATAAAAATGATGATACCGATTATTACACAGGTGCGAAACATAATTTTTCGCCATTTTTCATGCAGTTCATTATTGATGTTTAGCAACTGATGCATTAGTATCCCTCCTCTGCTCTTCTGAAATTGACAAACCCAAAGTCCGTTTGATTTTATGTCAAAAAACGTTGTCTAAATTGACGATGTGGTAAATTATACCATAATTGCGGCCATTTGTTAAATACGAGACGACCATTGTTTTGATCGGCTTTTTCGGGTATAATGGATGGAGTTGTTAGTCGTAGCATATTTCTATGTCATAGATTGCCAATGCTTTGTTAAACCGGTTGTTGACCTTTAAACGCTGTTAATCAACCATAAAATAAAGAAAGGGGGATTTATTTTGAACATTCTTTTTGAAAAGTTCAAAGAAGTTCTGATCTCGGTATTACCGATTACACTACTGGTTGTCATTTTAAGCCTGACCCTTGTTCCCATTGAAAGCTATATCATGATGCGCTTTCTGCTGGGGGCGTTGCTGATTGTGGTCGGACTGACTATTTTCCTCTTCGGAGTCGATCTGGGCATAGCCCCCATCGGTAATCTGATGGGGACCCATATTACCAAAAGCAACAAGGTCTGGATCGTTATCGTTTCCGGCTTAGTCCTTGGTTTTTTCATCTCGGTGGCTGAGCCGGATCTTCATATCCTGGCCGGCCAGGTAGCCCTTGTTTCAGCCAATGTCATCGCCAAAACCGAAATTATACTCTGCGTTTCCGTCGGTATCGCCCTGCTGCTGACGGTTGGTTTTTTACGTGTTATCTATAACAAGTCCCTCAACCTGCTTCTGACGATCATCTATGGCATCATTCTGATTATATCCCTGTTTACTTCCCAGGAATTTCTGGCCATTTCTTTTGATGCCTCTGGAGCCACTACTGGAGCGCTGACGGTTCCTTTTATTCTGGCTTTGTCGATGGGGATTTCTTCGTTAAAAAAGGGAAAATCATCGGAAGATGACAGTTTTGGTCTGGTTGGCATTGCCTCTACTGGTGCCATCCTGGCAGTGATGATTATGAGTGTTTTAAAGGGTACCAAAGAAATCAGCGGCAGTCTTGACAGTGGTCTGTCCGAATCAACCGCTGTGATCCTGCCTTTTATTAATAAACTGCCCACGATACTTTATGAGGTCGTTCTGGCCCTGTTGCCGATTGTCGTCATCTTTGTTGTTTTTCAGATGATCTCCTTTAAATTAAAAAAGAAACCGCTAAAACGAATTATCAAGGGCCTCCTTTATACCCTGATTGGTCTGGTTCTTTTTTTAACCGGAGTTAATGCCGGATTTATGGACGTTGGAACCCTGGTAGGTTATAATATTGCCAGTATCGACAATAAAGCGGTGCTGATCGCCATTGGGGCGCTATTAGGTCTGGTGGTTATTCTGGCTGAGCCAGCGGTTTATGTGTTGACCAAGCAAATTGAAGATGTCACCAGCGGCTACTTAAAACGAAAGGTCGTTTTGGTTGCCTTATCACTGGGGGTATCTCTGGCTGTGGGCTTATCGATGCTGCGGATCATCGTTCCGGAAATCAAACTCTGGCATTATCTGCTGCCCGGTTATATCCTTGCCATTGTTTTAAGCTATCTAGTGCCAAAGTTATTTGTGGGGATGTCTTTTGATTCCGGCGGGGTCTCTTCCGGCCCGATGACGGCGACTTTTATTCTTGCTTTTGCCCAGGGTGCAGCCGAATCCATCGAAGGCGCAAATGTGCTGGTCGATGGTTTTGGACTGATTGCCATGGTTGCCCTGATGCCGATTATTGCCCTGCAAATTCTGGGCCTGATCTTTAAAATCAAAACTGTTAAAGGGGGAATCTCCGAAAATGGATACTCATGAAAATGTAACAGAAAAAAAGAGCTATGAAATATTAGCTGTCATTGTCAATTTCGGTGTTGGTTCCAAAATTCTGCAACTGGGAAAAAAATGCGGAATTTCCGGTGGGACGATCTTTTTAGGAAAGGGCACCCAACATTGTCTGGTCACTGATTTTCTGGACATTTGTGATGAACGGGTCGAAGTGGTTCTGATGATTGCCCAGACCGGAAAAATAGAATCAGCTGCCGAGGAAATCAGCCGTAAATTCAAATTTGCCAAGGCCCATCATGGGATTGCCTTTACGGCTACGTTAAATAATTTTTTAGGGGTTCGGAATTGTGCCTATGATAAAACTCATGAAGAAAAAGGAGTCAATAAAACAATGTATGAGGCGATATTTGTGATTGTCGATCGCGGCAATGCGGAAACGGTTGTCGGTGCAGCTGAAGCCGCCGGTGCCAATGGCGGAACCATTATTAATGCCCGGGGCTCGGGTGTTCATGAATACGCAAAACTCTTTGCCATGGATATTGAGCCGGAAAAAGAAGTGGTGATGATGATCCTGGAAAGCGCTAAAACCGAAGCAGTTGTCAATGCCATCCAGGATGCTACCGAAATGGACAAGCCGGGAAATGGCATAATCTTCACCATCGGCGTGAATAGAACCTATGGATTGTATCAACACAACCATTGATATGAACCGCATCTGATCCTGATTAACGATTTTTTTACTGTTTTTTCTAGACTGCAAGCCAGCCCGATGTGTTTTCGGCAAACACACCGGGCTGGCTTATTTTGACGTCTTTAATCGTCTGTAAAAAAGGTTATGCTAACAATTTCTCGACCTGATCGTTTACCTCAAACAAGGTACACCCGCCATGGTTTCCGGCCTTTACGGCAATTTCCCGGAGATCAGCAAAATATTGGGACCGGAGCACGGCTTCCACCGAATCACTGGTCAGGTTCTGTTTGGCATGGGGTGAAAAGGGACAGGGTTCGGCATCACCATAGGGATTGATATGAAAAAATCCCCGCCCGGAAGCCAGACAGCCGCCCATTTCCTCCTCGTCGCCGGGGAAGGACAAGATCACCATGCGCCGAAAGGATTTTCGCAGTTTAAGACAAATCGCCTGAAGTTGCTTGATTTCGCTTTGCGTAATGACCAGATAGTCGGTTCCTGGTTCCGCCGGAACATATTCCACATACAGGTTCACGCCACAACCTTTATCCTCCAGTGCTTCAAGAAAGTCATTTCTGGTCACCAGCGCCATGTTTTCCCTGGTAACGGTAATGGCTGCCCCGAACAGGATTTTGCGCTTTTTTAAAGCGGCCATGGCGGCTTCAATCTGCACATGGGTACCCGCCCCGCGGCGGGCATCAGTTTCTTTTGCATTGCCTTCTATGCTGAGAATGGGGATCAGATTGCGATGGTTGTCGAGAAATTCAATGGTCTCCTGATCCAGCATTGTGCCATTGGTAAAAATTGGAAAGATCACATTTGGATACTCTCCGGCCAGCTCCATAATATCCCGGCGTAAAAAGGGCTCACCGCCGGCCAGCAGCATAAAGGCAACACCAAGTCTTGCCGCCTGATCGAAAACATTCCCCCATTGACCGGCATCCATATCCGTTTTGCCGCTGGTAGGGCCACAGCCGCCACCAGCCCGGGCATAACATCCGGCACAGTGGAGATTACATTGGGAGGCGATACTGGCAATCAGAAATGGCGGTACGTGCAGGCCTTCTTTTTCCTGCTGCTTTCGGCGGGCACTGCTTTTGGCCAGCTCCGGTAAAACACTCATTAAAAAGGCCCGGCCTTTGCTATTGTTGAGATAGAATCGGCCGGCGGTTGTCATAATTTGGGCAATGCCCTGATCCATCATTTTATTTAAATTCATCAGCTTTCCTCATTTCTTATTTGATAAATTGACGCAAACTGTTCGATATGCGCCAGCAGCAGGGCCATCGCTTCATCTTCTTTTTCCGGCAGCTTGTCATATTGACATAAAAGGGTGTAGAAGGGACCGTAAAACTGCAAAGCGATGATCTGCGGCGGGCCTGCTCTGAAGCTTCCCTGCCTGATCATCTCACTAAATAAGTCGGTCTGAAATAAAATCGCGTCGTTAAAAAACCAGTTGTACAAGGTCTTGGCGGCATCATCACTTTTATACTGTTCGATGGTCAACATCCGGCGGAACTTCGATGCCTGCGGATCTTTCAGGAAAAACAGAAAAACGGCCTCGCAGGCTTTCTTAAGCCAGATCAGATCATGACGGCCATATTCCCGGGCGACACTTTCCATCTCGCCCTGGGGCAACCGGTAAAACGTCACGGTTTCTTCAAACTTCTGATTCATCCACGTAAGCAAGGTATCATAAATGGCCTGCTTACTGTCAAAATGTTTATAAAGTGAGCTGTCCTTGATGCCCACCGCCTGGGCAATTTCTTTAACGGTCACACTCTGATAACCTTTTACCGAAAACAGATTCAATGCTTCCTCTAAGATTATTTCCCTGGTATTGCGTTTTGTCATTGGTTCTCCTTAAATTTCTTACAAATAACTAAAAGCTAGCGTTCATTAGCTTTATTATAGCTAGTGAACGCTAGCTTGTCAAGTTATGTTTCGAAAATTTATTTTGATCAGGATATCTGCATCGCCTTCATCAAGCTGATTTTTTCATACCGATACGCCTTCCTTGACAACCCCATTTAAAATCAAATCAAGCTACTCTTTTATTTCTGCTTATTTTTCCTTTTGATATACCCCATTGGCTTCATCAAAAAGATAGCCATTGGCTAACAAAGCGTTGCAGGATCCCCGGTTCTCGGGTTCCGGCTGAACAACAATCCGTTTTGAGTCTGAAAGCCTGAAAATCATTTCAGTCAGTAATTGAACGGTCTTTTTGCCATACCCTTTGCCTAAAAATTCCCTTTCGCCAATGAGATAGTCAATGCTGTAGGTGCCGGTCTGCGGGATATGGGCATACCATTCTTCTTTGGCATCGAGACATTGGTAAAACTGGCCGAATCCGATGGGCTTTTCTTCCCACTCGACAATGAAGTGGGTGATCCATGAAAAGGTACTGTCTCGCAATGTCACTTCCTCCATCCAGTCTTCCGGCTCGGTATACCATTTTTTGACATGGTCTTTTTTAAACCACTCCTTAAATACAGGCAAGTCACTATCTTCAAATCGTCTGAGTTTTATTTTTTCAGTCACCGTGTGTCACCTCCCTTGCTCAAGAATAGTCGATTTCATTCCGGAAATCAACTGTTAAGTCATCTTCTGCTTAGTTGTTTTTTTATTCTAACCTCATCATAAAATCCTTGCTACCTAGATTCCATCATCCGCTCATCTGCTACAGCCGTCGCTTCCAGGGTTCTGACACTTCTTAACCGGGCTACCACGATCCCAACGAAGGCCAATCCGATTCCGGTGATAATGATCAGCAGAGCATTGCCTCGGCCAGCCCCATAACCGATTACTGCACCAATGCCTGTCGCCAACGCGGTATTTCCCTGCATTAGGGGTTCAAAGACCAGATCTGCTAAAATGCCGGCAGCAATAAATGCCAGGATGTACCCCATCTGGGTAATCAAACTGATCAAACCAAAGGCCCGGCCCTGAACGCGATTGTCCAGATTGGTGCGAATCAGCACCTCGGCGCCAACCTGGATGGCTGGCATAAAAACAAACATCATAAATCCAAAGCCGGCGATCAGAACCAGATTTTCACTGATCCCAATCAGGGCAAAGAAAACCCCGCAGCCAAATAATCCGATCGATAACATCCCTACATAGGATTTTGGCTGCTTGACCATGCTGATGCCGATACTTCCGACCATCATCCCCATGGCAATAACCGTAGTCAGAATTCCCAGCTCCCGTTCACCAGCAATGGCCAGAACCAGCGGCTTGCTTAACATCTGCACAAACCCCAGACAGAAGGTGGCAACCGTCATGATGATAATCATCGTCATGATGCCCTTTTTTCCCCGGATGGCGGTGATGCCATCGCTGATTTCACAGCGAAACCCCGAACTGATCACTGCGCTTTTTTTGCTGACCAATCCTTTTCTGACAAATACGATAATTAGTACCGTGGTAAAAAAAGTCAGCATATCCAGCATAATCAGGGTGCCAACCGTTGTCACCTGCAACATCAGGCCGGCAATTGCCGGGGAAATCAGCAGCTTGGCACTGCCCGCGAGCTGAACCATGCCGCCGGCCCGGGCAAAGTCTTTTGCGGGCAGAAGATCAGTAATGGTGGCCTTGAAAGCCGGTTCTGTGAGAGCTGAGAACACCGAGCTGAGTCCAACACCCATACAGATCACCACCAGCGGTGGGTTCGGATTCATCACCGCTACCAGACAGATCAGCAGTGACAATCCCGAAAACAACTCACCCAGAATCATCATCAGCCGTCGATCATAACGATCAGCCAACACCCCGCCCACCGGTGCCAGCAATATCGCTGGCAGAAAAGCGCAGATGGCAAAAACCCCGGTGGCGCCCACCGATCCGGTCAGCTTTAAAATATAGATCGCCAGCCCAAAATCAGTCAAGCCACTACCGATGCTGGAGATAAAGGCACCAACCACTAGGATTATAAATTTATTCATGGCGGTGTTCTGCTTTGCGACGCCCTTAATTGTCCGTTGTTGTTTCATTGTGGTTCCTCCAATTTTCTTTATTTGTTTCTTCATTCATCAACCATCGCCAATCGACTGTCGGTCGGTATATGGGCAAAAAAATTTTACAAATGTCGCCCAGTTTTAGTTAGGCAAACATTTGTAAAAAGTCCTTTAGCTCTCCTGCTCCGGTTCCCAGCATTCTTTCCATATTGGCCAGAAAGCCCTGGATCTTTGCCGGATACTCGGTCATCCCCCAGTCCATAATATTGCAGTCAAACAACATATGGCCCAGCAGTAAAATCGACTCAATCGTTTCCCGGGGATAATCCAGATGAAAAAGATCGGCTGCTACGCCTTCGGCCACCGCAACTTCCAGTAGCGGGGTCATCCGCTTAAGCATGGTTTTGGTGTATAATTGTTCGAGTTTGGCATTGTCGACCTTGTGCATTTCGTCCCTGATCTCCTCTGATCCTTCAAACTCCGGGGACTGGGCCATAATTGCCATCATGATCCGGTTGATCAACGGTACCGATTTGTCCTTCAGAATCTGCTCGGCCCGTTTAGCGCCTTCTTCGACAATATCCAGAATGATGGCTGCCAACACCTCTTCTTTGGAATTGAAATAATAATAAAAAGTACCTTTAGCAATGTCCACAATTTTCAAAATATCATTCACCGTGGTCTGTTCATAACCCTTGGTGACAAAGAGTTCCCGCGCTACCATCAGGATTTCCTGTCGGCGGACTTCGCCTTCTTTGACCGTCTTCATTGAGCACCTCCTGTTTTGCCGACCATCGGTCGACAGTTAGATAGTAAAATAAATCTTGCTATCTGTCAAGATTTATTTTTAGAAAGCTATCGGTATGCTGCAAAGAAAAGCCGTGGATTCGGCTTTTCCCCAGTTACAACTATTTTCTGCAGCAGTCCATTTCATAGATAATCGATAAGTAAAATAGCACGATCTCTTTGCTTAATTCTCGTCAACATCAAAGAACCCCAGCCCATCCAGGGCCGCAATCGATTTGTGCATGTAGGTTTCGTTGGTAATCGGCCAACTGTGCTCGATCCGGTACAGCACTTCGGTGGTGAAGCGATTTTCGGGATCAATCGGGTAAACGTTGTTGACAGTGTCGCTGGTCAGGTAGACAATCAGCCCGGAAATGGCCGGGGCCACCTCGGCATCGGCCATGCCGGCCTGAAGGGCGGCGCCGAAATCGGCGTCAGAGACCACCGCAATGTTAAAGCCGTAGGCGTTCATTTCGGCCAGCACGTCGGCCATATAGACGGTATGGTTGTTGTAGGGGTGGAACACCGTCAGCTCACGGTTGGTCTGGGACAGCTTCAAAATGGCGTGGGCGGTGGTATCAATCGGCGAAAACTCGACCGCCTGACTGAGCGCGCTGACGGGGAACTGGCCGAGAATCTTATAGCCTTTGAGGCCCCGCATAAAGCCATTATGGAGGAAGTTGATCTGGAACTCGCCATCGCTGTTGCGGCTCATCAGGTTACCAACCCGCATGATCTTGGCGGCTAAGCCGGCCTCGGCGACAGCGGCCAGCACCGCCCGTTCGGCCAGAAACTTGGAATGAACATAGGCGTTTTCGAGACTCTGGTCAAAGTACAGCTCGTTTTCGCGAATCCGTTTGTCCTGGGGTGGGGCGCCGTTGATGCCTTCGCCGGCGATGCTGACGGTGGAGACCTGAATCAGTTGCTGGCCGGTTTTGAGACACAGCGCAATCAGGTTTTCAACCCCGCGGACATTGATCTTTTCGAGGGTATCATCGGCGACGAAATGCTTGACGCAGGCGGCGCAATTAATAACGGTATCAGCGGCCACCGCCTCCAGCGCGGTGAGGCTGTCGGGATTGGTGATATCGCCTTCGACACAGAAGATCCGGCTGCCGAACAGCTCATCGTAATCGCGGTTGAAATAGTAGACCAGCATCGTTTTGATCCGCTGTTCCAGCGACCGGGCCTTGCCCTTGCGGATAAAGCAGGTCACCTTGCCGTCATAATGATCGAGGAATTCTTTGAGAATATGAGTCCCCAAAAATCCGGTGGCACCGGTTAAGATGATATCGCCCAGCGGGCTGGTCGCCAGGCTGGCCAGATTGGCTGCATCGTTGGCGGCCAGCACTGGGGTCAGCTTCTGGTAGTCAAAGTTTTTGATCACGTCGGTCGGGTCAACGGTGGCGGCGACGTGTTTTTCAATCAAGGCCGCCAGCTTCTGAATCGTTTTGTACTCAAACAGATCGGCATAGGCCAACGGAATCTGCTGACTCAAACATTTCATCGCGACCTTTGTGGCCGAAATCGAGGTGCCACCGATGGCAAAGAAATCGTCCAGCACCGAGACGGTGTCGAGGCCCAGTGTTGACGCGAAAATTTCCGCCAGTTGTTTTTCCAGCACGGTTTCCGGAGCCAGATAGTCGGCCGTCTTGATGCCGGTTTCGGGCTGGGGCAGGGCTTTTTTATCGACCTTGCCGCCAGGGGTCAGGGGCATCGTTTCGAGCAGCACATAGAAGGTCGGAATCATATATTCGGGCAGCTGAGATAGCAGCAGATGGTGCCAGACCTTGGGATCAATGGCTTCTGCGGGCCCGGTGTAGTAGCCAACGATATATTGGTTGCCACCCTGTTCCAGCACCGTCACGGCAGTTTCTTTGATCCCCGGGTGGGCCAGCATCGCCCCTTCAATTTCGCTGAGCTCAATCCGATAACCGCGGATCTTGACCTGGGAATCAATCCGGCCGATGTATTCAATCAGGCCATCGCCGCGCCGGCGGACCATATCCCCGGTGTGGTACAGTACCTGATCGTCAGGTCCACTGGCAAAGGGGTTGGGCACAAAAGCGGCAGCGGTTTTTTCGGGCAGGTTGTGATAGCCGCGGCCAATCTGGCGACCGGCATGACAAAGCTCGCCGGGTCGTCCCACCGGCACCGGATGGAGCTGTTCATCAACCACATAGGAACGGACATTGATCAATGATTTGCCGATCGGGATATTGCGGTATTCCCGGTCGACGTTGAAAATCGTCGTTTCGACCGTGCTTTCGGTGGGGCCGTAGGCATTGACGACGGTATAGGGACGATCGTAATAATGCTTCAGTTTTTCGCCGCCGACGACGATATGGGTCAAGCTGGAGTCACCGGTCATATTGTCGATAATGATTTCGCCCATCTGGGTCGGAAAGACAGCCACGTTGATGGCTTCATCCTTCAGGATCTGGCAAACCTTGACGGCATCCTTGCGGTCGGCTTCGGCAAACAGGTAGAGTAGCGCGCCGTTGGCCAGATAGGGGAAGATTCCCACCACCGAGGCATCAAAGCAGAAGCTCGAATACTGGGCGCAGCGGGTTGCGTCGGTGACCTTTTGGTTGATTGTTTCATTAAAAATCAGGTTGCTGAGATTATCATGGCTGATCATCACACCCTTGGGTTTGCCGGTGGAGCCGGAGGTATAAATCATATAGGCCAGATCTTCGCCCTCGGGTTTGCTGGCCTGCCAGCTTTTATCCGGCTGGTGGGAGACCGCAGAAATGGCACCCAGATTAATGGTCTGGTTCGGGAAAAAGCGGGTCATCGCCTGAAATTCATCGACATAAAGCAGAATGTCGGCGGCGGAATCCTCCAGCATATAGCGGATCCGGTCTTCCGGGTATTCGGGGTCCAGCGGCACATAGGCGGCACCAGCCTTCATCGCAGCGATGACGCCGATGATAAACTCCCGGGTCCGACCGGACAGTACCCCGATAAAGTCTTCTTTCTTAACGCCGGCGGCCAGCAGCTGGACGGCCAGGGCATCCGAGGCGGCATCGAGCTGGGCATAGCTGATGCTACCCTTACGATCCTGAACCGCCGGGCGATCCGGGTATTGGGCCGCGGCGGTTGTGAACAGATCGACAAAGGTGTGGCCGTAAAAGCGGGGATCATCGACCATCTCCCGGTCTTCATCAAAGAGCAGTTTAATCTGATCCAAATCGTCGGTAACCAGAGCCTGTTCGGCGGCCAGGGCGAGATTCTCAAGCAGGGCGTCGATGGAGCTGTCTTCATAACGATTACTCTCGAAGGTGGCCCGGAAATGGTAGCGGCCTTCGCGGATTGAGACCTCTACGGAAATCGCTGCGATGACCCCTTCGCTCATCACTTCCAGGGCTTCGGTGGGCCGACCAGCGAGGCTGTCAAACTCAAAATTATCGCCCTGATAGACAAACATGATATCGGCGCTGATGCCAAAGGCCCGGCTGATTTCAGCAAAGGAGTAGATATCGTGATCCATGCTGTCAATCAGTTGGTTTTTGGTGGTGGTAAACAGTTCGCTGGAGGGAACTCCCAGTTGGCAGTAAACCGGCAGGGTTTTAACAAACATCCCGATGGCGCGGTCGGTCCGGGAATCGCTGCGGCCGTTGTAGATGGTGGTAAAGACGCTGTGATTTTTTTGGTTGTAGCGGCCCAGCAGATATCCGAACAGGCCGACAAAAAAGGCGTTGGGACTGAGCTTCCGGGCTTCACAATAGCTGGCCACGGCGGCTACCTCCAGCTGATCCGGGATCAGGCTGACGATGCCCAGAGTTTTTTCGGCCTCGTTTTTGTCCGGGCCGGGTAAAAAATCGGTGTCACAACCCGAAAAAAGATCGGCGTAATAGGCTTGGGCTTCGGGGTATTCAGCCCCGGCCCGGCTCAGTTGCTCGTCCCGGGCGGCGTCAAAACTGCTGTAGCTTTCCGGCTCCAGGGCGGCCCCACCATAGGCCCGGTTGATGTCCTCGATCAGAATCACCAGCGAGGTGCCGTCGCAGATGCTGTGATGGATATCAATAAAGAAATAGTTACCGTCCCGGGTCTGGAACAAGGACGCATTGAACAACCGCCCATCAATCAGTTTAAAGGGCGTGACCAGCTTGTCCTTATCCAGATAATCGCGGATCCGCAGGGTAAAGGGGCTGTCATCCCGGCGCCGCTGCATAATTTCACCGTCATCGTCCATAAAGAAGCGGGTTTTAATATAGGCATGGGCCTCAATGGCCGCTTCAACCGCAGTTTTCAGCCGGGGCAGAGCAACATCGGGATGAAGTTTAAACAAGAACGGGATATGATAAAGCAGTTCCTGCGGTTTGGCCATCGATTCAACAAACAAGCCCATCTGGGTTTGGGTCAGCGGGTAGGCATCCAGTTTGGCCGTGACGGTGGCCGGAGCGGCGGCCGCCGCGGTCATCAGAAAGGCTTCCAGCTGGGCGACGGTATTGTGGGCCTTTAAATCGCGGCTCTTGACAACCACCTCAAAAAGCTGGGACAACCGCACGTTCAGGGACACGGTGCCGATGGAGGTTAACCCGGCTTCCTGCAGATCAGTATTGATGCCGAACTGATCATGACCGAGAATTGCGGCAACACAGTCAAAGATCTGCTGCTGGGTCGGGTTTTGCGGTGGGGTCAGGTCCATCTGCTGCTTGACCGGCAGCGGCAGGGCCTTTTTATTGACCTTCATGTTCTGGTTCAGCGGAATCGCCTCCAGTTGCATCGTCACTGCCGGCACCATATAAGGCGGCTTTTCAGCTTCAATAAAAGCGTTGAGGGCGGCAACGTCAACCGGGGTATCAGCCACCACATAGGCGACAATATATTTAACGCCACTGGGATCATCATAGGCGACGACGGTGATGTCTTTAATGCCCGGGAACTGGCGGATCACCGCTTCAATTTCGGTCAGCTCGACCCGGAAGCCGCGGATTTTGATCTGGGCATCCCGGCGGCCGACAAATTCAATATTGCCGTCAGGCCGATAGCGGACGATATCGCCAGAATAATAGATCCGGTCATAGGGGGCCTGATCATCAAAGGGGTTGGGACCAAAGGCCGCGGCGGTGGCATCGGGTCGGTTGAGGTACCCCCGGGCGACGTGCATCCCGGCAATACACAGTTCCCCGGGCACGCCAATCGGCACCTGCCGCTTATAACGGTCGAGGATATAGATCTTGACATTATCCAAGGCCTTGCCGATGGGGATATTGTCATAGTCGCCGTCGACCAGAAAACTGGTGGCAATGACGGTCGTTTCGGTGGGGCCATAAAGGTTGTGGAAATGGTAGCGGGGTGGGTGAATCGTCGCCAGTTTTTCGCCCCCGGTGGACAGGTGCTTAAGCGAATAATTGGTGATCGTATCGGCAAACTGGCGGCCCACCTGGGTGGTCATAAAGGCATGGGAGATCTTGTTCGTCTCAAAATAGTCATTGAGCCGCAGCAGATCGAGGCGGATCTCATCGGCAATGATATGCAGGGTGCCGCCGACGGTCAGCACCGGATAGGTGTCCATCATACTGGCATCAAAACCAAAGCTGGCGTAGGCCGCTATTCGGGCGCGCTCATCGAGATCATAGTAACGGTTGTACCAGTGGCAAAAACAGACCAGGTTACGGTGTTCCAGCATCACCCCTTTGGGGGTTCCGGTGGAGCCGGAGGTGTAGAGCATAATAAACAGATCCTCGGGCCGGGGATCTTCGAGCAGCGTATCGCTGTCGGGCAGGGCCTTGATATCCTTAGTCAGGATCACCTGACCGGCGTAATCCGGCACCAGCCCCAGCAGTTCGGCATCGGCAATCATCAGCCGGGCCTGGGTGTCGTTAATCATAAAGCTCAGCCGCTCGCTGGGATAGGACGGATCGAGCGGCTGATAGGCGGCACCGGCTTTGAGCACCCCAATCGAAGTGATCGTCATCAGCTCACTTTTGGCCAGCAGAATCGGGACAATGTCCTCCCGGCCAATGCCCAAGCTTTTGATATGTTTGGCCAGCCGGTCGGTCACGTCATCAAGCTGCGCATAGGTAAGCCGGACCTCCTGATAGACCAGGGCAATATTGTCCGGGATCTGACGGGCCTGGTTGCGCAGCATATCGACCATCGTCAGGCTGCTATCGTAGGCCACCGCGGTACGGTTAAAGGTCTCACAGCGGAGCCACTCGGCCTCGGAAATCAGGGCGATCTCAGAAAGCTTGGGAGCCGTCAGAAAACCACCGATGCTCCGCTCGATCAGATCGACCAGACTGAGGATGGTTTCTTCCTTATATAAGTCACTGCGGTAGTGTAGAGCCAGGGCAAAGCTGTCGCCCTTGGGTCTGACCTCTAATGCCAGATGGGCGTGACCGAGATCAGTGGCCGCCGGGGTTTCATTAAATACAAAGCGCAGATCGGCGCTGAGATCCAGCTCCCGGGTCATCTGGAAAAAGGCCCAGTGATGATGGTCGAGGGTCTCCTGATAGTTACTCTGGACCGCCGCCAGGTATGCGGTCAGCGGGAGCTCTTCATCGATCTTAAGATGCAGCGGCAGGATTCCGTCGGGGTTGGGGGCTGGCTGGAAACACAAAACACTTTCGTCCTGGCCGCTGAACTTGGCCAGGGTATAGGCGAAGGCCGCTAAAAAAAGCACCTCCGGGCTGATTTGGGCGGTACTCAGTAGGGCCGTGATCGCCGCCGGGGCAAAGAGTCGCGACCAATCGCTGCTGATCGCGGCATCGGGGGCGGCCGTCCGGCTGAGGTGCTCGGGGAAGTCATAAATCGGGTGGGAATCAATTTCCAGTCCAGCAAAAATAGCAGTGAAATAATCACGGCTCTGGTTGATCAGGTTTTGCTGGTCACTGGTTTCGGTTACAGTCGCATCGGACTGGCTAATGTTAACGTTTTTCATGTAGAGTCGTTCCTTTCCTGAATATGAGATTGAGTATTGAATAGTTTGCGATGTATCTAATTTAGGGAATAAATATGATTAAAGAACGTGTAGTTCCGGCTCTGGTAGTCCGCCTTTAGTACAAATAGCCAGTTTGTAGTTTTCAAATACCGTTGTGTTATAAAACCCATAGGGCATTAATATGTTATCTACATAAACCCGAATTTCATCCTCCAATACAATTCGAAAAGCATCCAGAGACAGTTTAAACCCCATTCCGGTAGCTTTCATATAGCTTTCTTTTAGTACCCAGTAATCAAAAAAAGTATTTAACGGGTCGTCGGATGCTATAATATCCTGGTACTCAGCGCCATAAAAAAACTGTCTGGCGATTTCAAGATCAATCGGTACTCGCTTTTCCACATCAACGCCGATTTCCCGACTAGAAAATGAACAAATGGCCAAGTTTTCAGAGTGCGAAATGCTAAAAAACAGCTCCGGATATTCGCAGATATAGGGTTTCCCATCTTCGTGACAAGAAATAGTTATTTGCTGTTTCCCGAGACCATAGTCAGCAAGTCCAGCCTGAAAAACCAGCCCAGCGGCGAGGCTCAGTTTTTTGTCTTTTTTTAAAATAAGTTGGTCAATTTTTTTCTGACGAGCCAAGGGTTGGGTATGATAGCGATCCCAGAAGAGGGATTCATCATCAAGGAGCTCGGTTTGCATCAAGTAGGTCGCACTCATTTCTGATCATTCCTTTTTAAGCATTTTTTCTAATGTAAACACCAGTCTAAATTATTAAATTTTACCACTTGAAGAATTTAATGTAAAGTAAATCCCTGTCAATTGTGATAACAGAACAAGGTTAAGCGATCAGCCAACGATCCGAAGTCTGCCCAGATCATCAAATTCTGAGTTGTCGTTACAGAAGAAAATCCTAGAACGTCAATTTACTCCTATTGCCCAACTCTTCAATGAACTGAAATATACGTCCGTACAAAGAACTGACAAGCACAGCTTTTACCTTTCTAGGTATTCATTATTTCAGCGGCCTCTTGATTCTTTATTAACTGCCGAATAGATACCAATAAACAATTTGTGCCAATTGCTCTTCATATTCTCTTTTATCAACATCCTCGAGTAGTTTTGACATGAGTTCCGATGTTCCCTGAATTATAAAATAAGCCATCTGGGACATTACCAGGGGATTGGCGGTTCGCTTTATTACATGGGGACTGTCTTTGCAGAAGTCATAAATTTCGGTCATAATTTTGTTATAGAAAACTCCGATAATTTCGCCTAATTGAGGATTTGCCTGGAGAATACTGTCAAAGTCCTGGAACATAACCCGATTTTCATAGGCATGATCCATGCCAGTATGAACATAGTTAACAATAGTAGCTTTGGCACGATGTGGATGTTCATTGAGCTTTTTTGTCAATTCACATAAATCCGCATAATTTCTTTCCAGGTGCATAATCATAATCTCCTGAAAAATACTCAGTTTATCGGGAAAATAATTATAAAAACTGCCGGTTGCAACATCAGCCTCTTTGGCAATTTCTTTGGTATTCGTATGGTAATAGCCCTTCTCATTAAACAATTGTCTTGCGGAATCAAGTATTTTTTTGCGATTCACAATCGTTCGTTCTTGAATTTTCTTTTCTTTCTCCATTATTCTAACCCCATCTATTCTTTTAACATGTTCCGTTCTTTCTTAAGGATAGTATGAAATCGGTCATTTTGCAAGATCTTGTTAAAAATGAACTATCGTTCATTTTTTTATTGACAATTGTTTTATAAGCACCTATACTTGTTATAAAAGTGAACTATAGTTCATTTTTGGAGGTTGACATGAAAGCAGAAAAACTATTTAATAAAAATTTCGTTATTATTGGTATCGGACAATTCATCAGCATGTTTGGCAATTCAATGCAGCGCTTCGCCTTTTCACTTTACATCCTTGATCTCACCGGCTCTGCCGCGGTGTTTTCGCTGATTATTTCGCTATCCATTCTTCCGGCCATTTTTCTGGCCCCGATTGGTGGCGCGATTGCCGACCGGATGAGCAAAAAACGCATGATGGTTATCCTTGATTTTTGTTGCACCATTATCCTTTCTTTGTTCGCTGCTTTTATTTATGGCAATGACCAGCAAGTTCTATGGATTGGAATCTTGATCTTTACTTTGTCTATTATTAACAGTGTTTATGAACCAACCGTCCGGGCCAGTATCCCCAGCGTCATTGCCCCTGAGCATTATACTGCCGGAAATAGTATGATCAGTCAGATCAGTGCCTTAACGATGTTACTGGGGCCTATCTCCGCCGGCTTTTTATATGGGGTCTTCGGACTTAAGGTTATTCTGATTATCAATTTGATCAGTTTTTTTGTTTCCGGTGTGATGGAATTGTTCTTAACCATCCCTTTTGAAAAAGCCGAAATGGCCGCCTCTCCGATTGTGACTTATGCCAAAGATATTGAAGCCACACTAAGATTTCTGTCTCGGGATAAACCCTTTGTTTTATATATCCTATTTATTGCCGCCGGCATCAATCTTTTTATGACACCACTTTATACGGTGGGCGTTCCCTATGTTGAAAAGATTATTCTGGGTGTATCCGACCAACTTTACGGCATCTCTGAGGGCATACTGGGAATTGGTATGATTGTCGGGGCCATCTTCTCAACCACCGTTGCCAAGTATAATCCTTTTGAAAAACTGCATCGGCTCTTTATCTTCATGGGCGTTGGTATTCTGGGGATGGGTTTATGCCTGACTCCGTGGGTATTGAACAGTGACCCAACTCATCTGACCGCATACAGCTGGTTTACCTTTTTTGGATTTATTCTGATGTTTTTTGTTGCCAATGTTAATATCCAATCGCTGACCTTTATTCAGCTCCAGGTTCCCCAAAACCTAATGGGCAAAACGATGGCCCTGACCACGGCTTTAGCCACTGCTTTTATGCCGATTGGTCAAATCCTTTTCGGACAGATCTATGATCAATTAAATTCTGGTTTAGTTGGCATCTATGTGATCATCACCGGCCTGACCTTTGGCGTGGCAAAAATCCTCCATCACATGAATGACTGTCGCTTGGATACAGAACAAGCCTGAATATTTTAACAGGAACCAATCCGACTTTTTTATCTCTACCTATCGGTATAATTACTTGAAATATAATCTCTATGCATTATAATATTAAATAGGGTTAATATATAATACCCCACTTAAAATTTATAGGAATGCGAGAAGCTATGAAAAAAGAAACAACCACTTCTAACAAAAGCTCCAGTGGACAAAAATACCTGGGCGATCGGGGCCTACTGATCTTCCTGGTTTTTTTAAGCGCTTTTGCTCCACTATCTACCGATCTTTATCTACCAGCCCTACCCACGATGACCACATATTTTAATGTCCCTGAATATCTGACAAATCTGACCCTGATCTTATTTTTCATCTTTTTCAGTGCCGGTATTCTGATTTGGGGGCCGCTCAGTGACAAGTATGGCCGCCGACCGATTTTGCTGGTCGGGATTACCGGCTATGCCATCGCCAGCCTGCTCTGTGCCGTTTCAGGCAGCATTTATCAACTTATTTTTTTTCGGGTTCTGCAAGCCATCGGCGGCGGTTCTGCCAGCGCGGTGGCCACCGCCATTGTTAAAGATGTCTATCACGAAAGAAAGCGGGAAAAGACCCTGGCCCTGGTTCAATCGATGGTCATTATCGTTCCAGCGGTTGCTCCGGTAATTGGGGCACTGCTGCTGACCTTTACCTCCTGGCGGGGCGTTTTTATCATCCAGGGAATATTGGGCGTGATCATCCTTTTGGGTTCCATCATTTTCCAGGAAACCATTGCCCACCGGGGTTCCGGAAATATTCTCCATACTTTAGGACGACTGGGGGTGGTCCTGAAAAACCCGGGCTTTACTTCACTGCTGATTATCTTTTCCCTTTCCAGCATTTCCGGCTTGGCCTTTATTTCATCATCCTCCTACATTTATCAAAATGATTTTGGGACGAGCAGCCAGATTTACAGTTACTTTTTTGCCTTTAACGCTCTGGCGATGCTGCTGGGTCCCTTGATTTATATCAAACTGTCCAACCATTTCAAACGCTTTTCGATTATTAATCTTTGTTTTGGCGTCACCATTTTAAGCGGGCTGGCCATTGTTCTGTTGGGCCAGAGCAATCCCTTCACCTTTGCGTTGGCCTTGTTCCCGGCCACCCTGGCCGGCAGCTGTTCGCGGCCGCCCAGTGCCTATCTGATGCTGGATCAGCAAGCCGAGGATGCCGGTTCAGCCTCCTCGCTGATGGGCTCTTTTGCCACCATCATGGGAAGCTTTGGGATGATTATTATTTCCTTCAACATGGATCATCTGATTCCTGTCATTGGCGGGCTCAACATCATTCTGGGACTGCTTTCCGGTGGATTATGGCTGGCGGTTACCAAAACACCGCTACTCAGTAAAATCAGAGAAGCCTGATTTTTGTTTCCGGCTCTTTTTTTGCAAAGAAAAACTTCCTTATCCAAATTATTGCGGATAAGGAAGTTTTTCTTTATGCTTCAATCAGGGTTCTGATTGTTTCTATTTTTTCATCGATGTGTTCATCCATCTGCTGGAGCGGTTCTTTAAACTGAAACGTGCCAATAATCGTATTGCCATTGAGACTTATCTTCATTTTTTCAAAGCATTTGTCGGCTCCGCCGCCCAGGTGGGTTGCGGTCAGAATTATCTTTTTCCCGGTGATGCTGTAATCGTGAAGAAAGGTATTAAGCGGGGGTGTCCATGTTCCGGCCCAGATCGGTGTGCCAATGACCAGAACCTCATAGTGATCCAGGTCGATGGTCGGGTTTGTCAGTTTCGGCCGTTCGCCAAAGGTCACGCTCTTCCCGCCCCAAAAATATTTACTGATTTTTCCCGTTGGGTATTCCTTTTGAGGAATCAGACGGAATAGATCGACGGCCTCATTTTCGCCAATTTTTCGGGCAACTAAATCCATATTTCCTTCCAGTGAATAATAAATAACTGCAGTGTTCATTTTTTGTCCCCTTTCTGATCATCCTTTGATCGTTTTCCTTATTCGCCAGCTATCAACACCAGGCTGATTCATTTTTGCAAATCTCGAATCTCTTTTCGCAACTGTGGATCGATTATTGAAAATTCAAAGGCCGGCCGCCCCAGATAAAAGCCCTGAGCATAGTCAACGCCCATCTCAATCACGGTGGCCAGATCCAATGGCACTTCAATCCCTTCAGCCACCACCTTGACCCCTTTATTATGACAAAAATGCACTAAATTGGCGACCAGATTTTGTTTGTCCACATTATTGTGGATACCCTGAATCATCTCCATGTCAATCTTAATAATATCCGGCAACAACGATAAAACGCGAATCTCGTTGGAGTAACCGCTGCCAAAATCATCCAGAGCAATCTTCATCCCTTTATTTCGGATATAGCTGATTTTTTTAGTAAGACTCTCGGCGTTCCGACTCTCTTCCTCGGTCACCTCAATGACAACTCGGTTAAAATGCTGACTGTACCGGGTTTCAATAAATAAATGATCTTCTTCATTCATCATCTGGCTGGGAATACTATTGATAAATATTTTGCGCTCACCAATCTGCTGAGAATGCTCATCAATGATCTGAAATGCCATCATAATAATCATCCGTTCCAGCTGAGCCAGTTTTGACTGGGCCGCCGCAACTGCCAGAATTTCAGTGGGATTTTTGAAGTTGTTCACTAGTGGCCGCATCAGTGCTTCATAGGCATAGATCTCACCAGTTTTCAAATCAACGATGGGTTGGAAGGCAAAACGAATCAGTTGTTCATCCAACAAGCGATTGATCGCCTCCCGATTTTCCAGCAGATAAGACATCTGCTGATAATACTCCCGATTGAATTCAAACAAACGGCCTTTTTCCTTATGTTTGGCCTCATACATGGCAAAATCCGATAGTTTCAGCAGATCCATGACGTTAGTTGCATCCTGGGGATACCAGGCCACTCCCGCTGAGAAACGGATTTGGTTGTCACTGCCATCCGGTGTGGTCAGCAAAATTGACTTGCCATGAACATAGAGATTTTTGATAATCTGTCGGACTTCGTTCTGATTGCCACAGTTATGCAAGTATATGGCAAACTCATCCCCGGATATCCGGGAGACAACACCGCCAAACTGTTCAAAATACCGAAAAATCTCACTGGCCCGAATAATCAGACGATCCCCGACATCATGACCAAACGTATCATTGATATATTTAAGATTATCCAGATCGATGAAAATCATCGCCCCGATTGCCTTCGGTTTTTCGGTAATTCGTCGTGTTGACTCGCGCTTTAAGGCGGTGTTGCTGAACAGGCCCGTCAACGCATCGTAATCCAGCTCATTCGTTAATCGCCGTTTTTCTTCAATGTCCGCAGTCACATCCTGGATCACCCCAACCACCCCGTTGGGTGATTTAGCCTCCAGAATCCGTAGCCACATCTGTTTCTCGGTATAATCATCATAATATTCGTAAATATTTTCCTGATCTTCCAGCGGTTGTCGGGTAAGCTTCTGATAGGAGTCGTTCCATTCCTCCTGAGAAATCAAACTCCCGGGATCCAGGTGTAGCAGCCAATATAGAAAATCGGTAAGAATCACCTGCTTGCCGCTATCCAGAACTTCATAACCGCCAATGGGCAATAAACTCAGTTCCAAAATTTTAGAGGTGGTCTTGGAAACATTCATCAATCGCTGATTCAATAATTGCAGGGCCGCGGTCAGGTCATCAACCTCTAACATCCCGGTTGGCTTGAAGTGAATTTCGTCATGGGGTGAAAGCTCCCGAACATATTTTGACAAACGGGAAATCTTACGGGTAAAAAAGTAGACCAACACAAAAACTGCTGAAAATGCCAGGATCGTAGTCAGCACAATACTATAAATCAGCTTTTCCCTTACTGATGCCGAGTTTTCTCGCAATACATCGCTGGGCACAAAACAAGCCAGGGTCCAGTTCTGATCCGCAAAGGGTGAATTGTCGCTATAGACCTTCAACTCCCGGGCTGAAGCAACCATTGTTCCCAACTCTCCCAGTTCAGTTTCAAAAACACCTTCATTTTCCAGTGCTTTCAGTTTCAGTTGCTCCCCGTTCTTTAAATAGGTTTCTGCCAGTACCCCACTGGGAATAAACCAGTCAAGATCTAAGGTCTGATCGGTCATTCCCGCAATCACGTAAAAGCTGTTATGATAAAGGAGATCGGAATCCGGCAGATAGTGTTGGGAAAAATAGGGCATATCAATCTCGATTCCAACCACTCCATAACCATTCCCGTTTTCATCCAGAACCGGCATGGTATAGCAAACAACCTGCTGATTGTCTTTTAATAGATCCCGGGGCGTAGTCCAATAGCCATAACGTTCCATTTCAGAATTTTTAAACTGGGTGCTGGCCCAGATTGGTTTTTCATAAAAATCAAAATCCCCCGCTTCACCACCTGAACGAATATCCAGATTCCAGCGAATACTAGTCGCCATGGTGTATTGTTTGGAAACAGCGATAGGACCAATTTCCAGCAAATAGTTTGATGTTACACCACTATCCGGGGTGGTGTTGCGAATATATACCGCCGAATGAGCGGATGGATCGCCCTTGTTTGAATTGGATCCATTTAAAACAAAAAACGCCCCCGTTACACGATTCTCTTTTAAGATTGATACCAATGCGTCGCTGGCCAGCAAAGCCGTCTCATTATATGCCGAATCGCTTAGATACAAACTTTCCGGGGTACTGTCCTGTTGCCGGGCCAATAAAATCAATGCCGCATTTAGTTGTTCAGTCTCATCGGCCACATTGGCAATCGTCTGGCCCATCGATGCGTTAAATGTTTTACTCCGGGTTTCGGTGGTATTGTTCAGCAATCGCACCGCTTCTGCATCCAGCATGAAAAACACCTGGGATACCCATAGGGCAGAGAGTAAGGCAATGCTTTGAAAGGTCACAATCAGTGCCAATAGAATGTTTAACTGTCTTCGGAGGGTCCAGGTTTTTTTCATGATAATTTCCTTATCGAAATAGAATAAATTTTTGCGCTGTCTTAATTTTCAATATAAGGGATGCCGGACTCATTAAGTTGGCTGCGAATCGCTGTCAGCCACTCTTCAAACCGGGCATTCAGATCCAATGCTGCTAATATTTCCGCTTCTGACAGCCCCTGTTCCTTTAATGCCGTGGCATTTTGACGTCCTGACTGGCCCATCGTCGTCAGCGATTTTTCCAGGGTGGACCGGACCTCATAGCTTCCTTTAAACGGTAAAGAGGCGTAAGTATCCCGCTCCATGATCTGATTCAGGGCAATGTCATAAACAGCTGCAACATTTTTTTCGGCGGTTTCGCCAGCTCGAAGATCTTCCAGGGATGCTTTAAATTCAGCATTTTCATAAGCGCCAGATTGGACCGGCAGATATCCGGTGGTCATCGCAAACTCAATATTCTGAGCTTCTGAGGTAAACCATTTTAGAAAAACAGCGGCTCCTTCCTGCTTTTCGGGAGTGGAGTTCGCGACACTCATACCCGCACCCTGCTGAATTGCATAAGGGCTGCCCCCTTCAAAGACTGGGTAGGATAAGGCCAAAAAGTCGATCGGCAGCTGGGTATTATCTTTTTCAATCCAGGTTGGAAAATAGGCAGCCCCTGATGACGAACCCACGTAGGCAGTCAGATCACCAGCTTTAATATCGTCTGAGCGGAATTTCCCCACCGCATTGAAATAGCCCAGACTCATACCGCCATAGTAAGTGTCAAAGATCTTTTTCATCACGGCCCGGTTTAACACCACCTGCTGGTTTTGGCCATCAATGACTTCAACCCCTAATTGTTTATTGCCGATAATAACATAATTGGCAACCGAATCAACGCCCATCAGGCTTTTCCCATCCCCGCTGCTTTCTGGTGTCTGGGCGTCAGTCCATTTGTAATAGGCCTGCGCTGCCGCATAAACCCCTTCCCAGGTACTAAGTTTTGTGGCATCCTGACCATTAGCCGCAGCAAATTCATTCCAGGCGGTTTCATTAACATAAAGCAGTTCCGTGCTTTTTACAATTGGCAGGATTAACAGCCGCTCACCATCAAACTGGCCGTCGTTTAAAAATTCTTCCACATACAGAGCCTGTTCTGCTTCGCTGAAGTAATCGTTTAAATCACACAGCTTGCCAAGTTCGTCAATTTCCAGCGCCTTATCGGGATAGCAGGAAAACAGATCCGGCATGGCTTCTGCATTAACAACCCCTTTGGCAGCATCAGTGACTGCTTTTTCCAATTCAGTAACACTGCCCTTAGCCACGGCATTGACCACTACGCCCTTTTCGGAACCGACACTTTTGTTAAAAGTATCCACCGCTGTTTCCAGCGCAATCTTATTATCCCCAACATAATAATGCCACAAGGTGATGGAAACCGGATTTTTAGGATCCAGGGCTGTTTTTTCGCCTGCCGAACAGGCTGTCAACAACATCAGCACACTTAAAAATAGACATGCCAGTTTAATCTTTCTTTTCATTCTTTCCCGTTACTCCTTTGCATAATAAATTCCTGTCTTTTCCTGAATATTCTATCAGAGGTTTGCCTCAATGGAAAGAACTATTCCGCAAATAACGGGATTCTCACAATCTAACGATTGAAAATCATTTCAAATCAATTCGATTCCTTTTCTCAATCTTCTTTGACTTTTGCATAAACCTGCCACCCCCTTCAAAAAAACAAGAGCCAATGCTACATTTTTACTTGCAGCACCAGCTCTGGCCAAAATTCTGGTTATAATCTTCGGGATTTCTTCAAATGATGCTTCGATCTTTATTTCCAGATATCTTTTCCGGGAATAATCTTCATCAGACATTTATCATCGCCCATTTTGACGCTTTTTAGGAGCTCCACCGCAACTTGACACTGGAACGCTTTTTCGAAAAGCACCTGACTGTAACCGGTGGTGCATTGACACCAGGTAGCAGTCTCCAGGCGTTCAACCCCTTCCAGCATCGGACAGGGGCAAAAAGAAAACTGCAGATAAAGTTCCCCATTGTCACAAAAAAGCCCCGCCGCCTTGGCCTTATCCAAGTTTCCGAATTCTTCCAGACTCGCTGATGCGACAACCAGCTCTTTTAGCAGCGCCAATTTTTCATCCAAGCCGTAACCGCACTGACAGTTTCTCCTGATCTGCACAACGGTGTCCTGATCGAACTGGTTTTCCAGCCGTTCCATCGTCGCTTTGACCCATGCCGGATTATCCTCTTTTTTTTCTGGTTCATCCGAACCAAAAACGATTGCTTTGGCAACGTCCTCATTGCTTTTATCTTTGACCGCCTGATAAATGACCTGTTCCTGAATTTTTCTGATATCAAACATATTAACATCCTCCGTCTTTGTTTTATTATATGACCCGCTCAAATCATTGTTTGCTGTAACTTTTCGACTTAAAGATTTTCAAAAATTAAAAACAGACCTCTTTTAAACCGATCATTATCCCTTGTGATAAGTATCATTATAAAAGAAAGTCTGTGTCATTACTTCTGAATTCTTGCGCTATTTAACAGGGATGCACAAATCCATGATCACCTGGCTGTTTTTTCTGTCCATCTGGCGATAAATATTAAACCCATAGTGTTCATCCATTTCATAACCGCTGTTTGGCAGCCAGATATTAAAGATGCCCTGAAGGGTTTCATAGATATCCTTGATCCGGCCATCAAAGCGGTAAATCGCAAATTTTCCACCCTCAATGGTGGTGATATTCGCGAGCGGGCAATTCACCTCGACAGTCATACAAAGATCATACAAACATTGGCCGACCCTGGTAATGGCGGGGNCATCGTAAAAACGTTCAATTAAAAGGGTATCGGTTCTAAGATAGGCTTGATACTTCGCCGTAAAGGCTTCCCACTGCGCTCCAAGATCACGGTAATTCCCCAGATACCGCTCATAGATCACCCAAAAATCCGCCAGTTCCTTGATCTCAATCTTCTGATCGTATACCTCAACGGACTGAAATCGTGCCAGCTGATTGGGAAGATACGGGTGGGGGGCTGATCTGGCATTGACCGCTTTGCGAAATTCCGCCGGAGAAAGGTGATGGTGCTTCTTAAAGGCGGTACTGTAATTGGATGAACTGTAGCCATAGGTGATCCCAATATTGGTAATTGATTTATTCTTGCCAAGCTTCATTTCAATGGCACTTTGTTCCATTCTTTGACGCTTGATAAAGGCGTAAACACCTTCACCGGTTTCAGCTTTGAAAACCCTGCAAAGATGATACTTGGAAAGGTGACAATAATCTGCCACGTCTTCGATGGTGATTTCCTCGCTCAGGTTTTTGATAATATATTCGATGGCTTTGCAGACCAATTCGTTCTTCAACTTTCCGCCCGGTCCTTATTCTCTGACTAATGCATATAGTTTCATATCCTCTGTTCGACCATTTTTGAGGGCATTTTTCCTGAGTATTCCTTCCAGTTGGAAGCCCGCTTTTTCAAGAATCCGGCATGACCCCAGGTTTCGAGCAAAAGGTTCGGCAAAAATCCGGATGATATCGGTTGTTTCAAAAATGAGTTCGCCGATCTGTTTTACCGCCCGGGTTCCATGTCCCTGTCCCCAATCGGGTTCGGCAATGTAATAACCCAGTTCAGCAGTTTGAAAATGGATGTTATCTTTGCGGAACACACCAATACTGCCAATGACCCGCTCCTCATCGGTGATGGCATATGCAAAGGTTTGGTCTTGATCCGCATCCAGCATGGCCTGAATATATTCTTTTGCATCATCAATGGTATAGGGAAATGGCAGGCCGTCTCGCAGGTTAGCCAGAATTTTCTGGTTGTTCAATATCTCTGAAAGCTGCTGGGCATCTGCCATTTTCCATTTGCGTAGTTTTGTCTTCACTTAAATTTCCTCCTCATTCCAACGGTATCGTTTGTTTGTTCGCAAAATCTCAAGATCACACTGCAGACAAAGCCCGTTATGACAGCAAATTGGTTCACCACATTTAGGGCATGCCCACCGCTTCTTTTCGCTTTTGAGAAAGGCTGCCATCCCATTTTTCTGAAGTGCCTTGAGGTTTTCAATCATGCTCATATGATATTTGGTCCGATAACGCTTATCCAGTCCTTTTAAGCGCTTGCAGGGAAAATCACTGCATTCATAACAAAAACGCACCCGGCCGTTTTTAAGCAACTCACACTGATCGCCCATATGAGTACAGTTTTCACCTCTGGGGATACAGCCAGAACAGTATTTCCGATTAAATCCCTGTTTCTTCAAATCACCTTTTTTCATTTGATAGGCGACACATAAGCTACAATTCATGCCGCAGGGGGCAATCAGATTTTCTTCCATACAAATTACCTCTCTTTTTTTAGAATCTACTGATTTAATTACCGCTACACGCATCGATCAAATACGATAATTTAATGGGATCGCTGTTGATATTGATAATTTTAACATACTAATCACAGCGTTGACAAAGAAATAATCCTGGTCTATACTAATAATATGAATATAAATTAATTATATTCATATTATTAGGAGGTGAACCGATGCCAAAAATATATTCAATCGAAAAACGACAAGAAATAGTAAATCAGCTCATGATGGTTGGCTTGGAACTGATCAGACAGAACGGTATAAAAAAAATGAGTATTCACGAACTTACAAAAAGAGTGGGGATTGCCCAGGGTACCTTTTACAATTTTTTCAACTCTAAAGAAATGCTGGTTTATGCACTTGCTGATTCATACCAGCAAAGCATAAAAGATAAGCTTGAAGAAATCATTCAAACAAAGGGATATCTTGAACGAAATGATTTGCGGGAATTATACAATTGTATGTTTTTGAAAGATGAGCACAATGTCTATCGTTTTTTGACCAGAGAAGATCTTCAGAACTTATCCACCCGGCTTCCCAGCGATTGTCTTTATAAAATGACCGATATAAAAACGACAATGGAAACAAATTTACGCCATGTGCGTGAAAAGAAAGAGCCATATGATCTTGATGCCGTCATTAACTGGCTTCAGCTCATGAATCTCACCATCCAAAACAAAGATATCTTGGTAGAAACCGGGATTGAGAAAATCATCCTTCAGCTGATCGAAAATATGTTAGATGAATTATTTTAGCAACCCAAGAAAGGAATAACAAATATGAAATTTTATGAATATGGGGATAAAAATTCACCCTCGATCATGCTTATTCACGGTGCCGGTTGGTCCTATTGGCTATATTTACAAGAAGCCCGATTATTGCAGCATAAATACCGTGTGATCTTACCAGTAATCGACGGACACGGCGAAGAAGCCGAGGTCCCTTATACCTCTACTGAAAACATTGCTGATCAGCTGCTCGATTATATTGACCACAACACGAATGGCCATCTTTTCGCCCTCAGCGGGGTTTCTTTGGGTGGACAGATCGCCATTGAACTCTTATCAAGACGAGTCGACCTTGCCAAAAAAGCAATTATCGAAAGTGGTCTGTGTATTCCCCAGCCAGCCCTTTTAAAATACAGTCGCTTTGTCTATAAATATTTTGGCAAATGGCTGTTTTCAAAAAGATTTAATCAGTGGGCCCTGACAATACTTCCTAAACAGATGCATTTACCTGATGACATTGCCGAATTATACTTGCGAGATATTCCAGCCGTTAAGGTTGAAACAATGAATCAGATTTTTGAAACCTATTATAAATATGAACTGAAAGACAGTTTGAAAAACAGCCAGAGCGATATCATTTACTGGTATGGCAGTAAGGAAATGAAGTGTATTAAAGCGTCTGGAGCACTATTCCAAACTACTGTTAAGAACTGTCAATTAATTGAATTACCGGGCTATCGTCATTCCGAAATCAGCGCTTATCATCCCGAAGAATGGGTGCAACGAGCTGAAGAATTTCTCAATCGTTAAAAACCGCGAGCTCCGAAACGTTTAATTGTTAACTTGAAAATATTATCCACTCTTAACTTAAGTCAATGAAATACGATATCTGCTATGATAAGATGCTTCCATCCAAACAAGGAGGTAATGAGTTAAGTGTTTAAAACAGAAATAATATCGCCAAGAAAAGCTGCTGTCATCGTTGGGGTGGCAATGCTGATGATTATAATATGTGCCGGATTTGCCTTTGGATTTGCTCACTCCAGCTTGGTTATAGTAGGGGATGCTGAAACAACCGTGAGTCAGCTTCTGGGAAATTTGCCTCTTTTTCGGGCTGAGATTTTCAGTTGGTTTCTGATTCTTGTTTTCGATATTATTATTGCCTGGGCGATATCCATTTTTATGAAACAAATTGACACACATCTGGCTTTACTCGGCGGCTGGTTTCGATTAAGCTATTCCGTGATTTTAGGTGTCGCCATATCAAATTTACTTCTAGTATCACTTTTATTAAGTGACCCTCTTTATTCAGCATTTGCGCAAACCAATCAATTGACTGCTCAAGTCACGCTGTATCTCAATGCCTTTGATTGTGTCTGGTCGCTGGGATTAATTGTTTTTGGTCTCCATTTGTTAATCATTGCTTATCTGATTTTAAAATCAGACTTTATCCCCAAATTCCTGGGGATCCTTTTATTAATAGCCGCTTTAAGTTATGTTCTGATTCACTCAATGTATTTGTTTCTGCCCCAATATGAAACCGCAACACAGCTGATCGAAACGATTTTAAGCCTACCAATGACCGCCGGTGAATTGGGTTTTGGACTCTGGCTGTTGATAAAAGGTGGCAAGACAGCCCCTAAAAGCAATTAAATCCTAGCAATTGCTGTCCTGGGATAACCGCTTCTTAATTCTACTCAGCGATTCCGGCGTTATTCCAAGATAGCTTGCCAGTTGATGTTGCGGCACCCGATTGATCAATCCCGGTCTTTGTTCTGCTAAACTGCGATACCGCTCTTCTGGGGTTTCCGCTATGAACCTGGCACTGGCATCCTGAGTTTCGCCAAAACTCAGTTCCAACATGGATCTTGTAATATTTTGGAGCGCCGGAAATTTATTATACATTTCTTCTTCCGAAGCCATATCGCCAATCAGCACGGTGGTATCTTCGACACAGGACAGCGAATAATCCGAAGGCCGTCTTAGCTTATAGCTTTTAAACATCGTTACAGATTGTTCCTCGGTAAAAAAATTATTGGTTACTTCTTTGCCATCCTCCCCATAGCGGTATTGTCTGATACAGCCATTCAAGACCAGATAACACTTACTCGAAATCTCACCTTGCCGCAGCAGGATTGTTCCTTTTTGATAGCTCACAACCACCATATCTGCAATGATTTCCGGTAATTCCGCTTTACTAAAATCAGTATATTTCTCCATAAATTTTATTAAATAGGGATCCATCATCTTCGTTCCTTTTCATCTTTTTGTCCATTCTTTCAATTTTTCGTAAATAAGCCCTCATCCGATTGGTACAGCAAGGTTAGCATACATCGTCAATAAGCTCATTCCAATGATAACAACATATGGGGAATATTTAAACATTGGATCTTTAAGCAGCTCGACAAACATGATAAACAGTCCGACCAGGAAAGCGACCAGCCCGAAATCGAAAAATATGGCACTGATATTTATCATTTCCCAGGGCAACGTGATAAAATATATATAACTCGAATGAGAAAAACAGATCAAAAAACAAGCCAAAGCGACAAAGGCGTTTGACAATCTGATTGATCGTTCGATATTTTTTGTTGTTCTTGATAACATAATCAAATAAGCTACAATAATCATGGATCCGCTTATCAGCAACAGATCATTCATCGTCATCCCCCCATTTTAGCCTTTTCTTCCACATCAATCCCCGCTCAGTTCGAGGTTTCTCACCATCAACAACTTCACCGATTGTTCGTTTATTGTATCATGTTGTTCCCGAGTCGTCGAGCCCTGACAATCGTTCAAAAAATAAAGGCTGGCAAATAAATCAGTTATGCTAAGATTTATTTGCCAGCTTTTCAATTTATTTAATCGAGGCTTCGTAAATCGATTCGATCGATTCATCTAACATCTTGTTAAATTCTTCATCACTTTGGTTTACATTGAGTCCTTCAGTTAGTGCTCTTGAGAAACTGGCAATCAGTTTCGGATTTTTAGCCAGTTTTTTATTTGATTCTTCGCGGGAATAGCCACCCGATAAGGCAACCGTTCTGACAACATTCGGATGCGCAATAATCTCCTGATAAAAATTATCAACCTCGGGAATGGTCAGTTTAAACATAACCTGACAGCTCGCATCCACAGTTTTTAGGTACTCAAGGATTTCTTGCTTGAGGATGGCTTCCGCTTCAGCCTTATTCGGTGTATGAATATCAACTTCCGGCTCTAAGATTGGAATAAATCCGGCCGCTACAATCACTTTGCCCAGCTCAAATTGTTGTTCAACAATCGCCTTAATCCCGGTTGGGTTAGCTTCTTTTATGACCGAACGCATCTTCGTCCCGAAGATATGTCGATCTTTTGCCCGAATGAGTAACGCCTCAAGATCCGAAATCGGTTTCATTAATTGAACACCATTATCTACATCCAATAGACCTTTGTCTACTTTTAAAATTGGCACAATACCTTTCGTTTCCCAAAGATAATCGGCACTGTATTTTCCATCAACTTTTAAGTCCATTGTTTTTTCAAACAGGATCGCTGCCAGAATTCTTTCTTTGGTAAAAGCTGGACTTTTCATAATTCTTGATCGCATTTCATGAACCTTTTGGAACATCTCAGCTTCATCGGCATACGCTTCTTTGGGAATTCCATAAATTGCCAGCGCCTTTGGTGTACTGCCCCCACTTTGATCAAGGGCCGCAATAAAACCATTGTCATTTTTCATTCGTTCCAACTGTGACAAATTCATAACTACCTCCGTGTTTTATTTCTCCATTGTATTATACACCTTTTCAAAGCTTTTGACACCACCTTAGGGCTAAAGTTTACAAAAGAATTTATGCCGGGACTTTTTTGACCCCGTGAATGTGGTTATTTTTCAGTGTTTACACCGCCTTAGTTTCCAAATCGCATCGGGCATACCGTACGGCACTGATTGCATGGAACGGTGTCAAACCCTCGTTCTGTTTCTCCATAGGCGTTGTGCCGGCATAATTTTTGAATAACAGATTCTTCTTTTATTGCTTGAATCGGACAGTTTTTTATACATAAATTACAACCGTCAATGCAAATGGATTCGACATAGTCATCTGATTCTAATTCGAGATTTGTCAGGATTACGCCGATGGTTAACCGATTCCCGAATTTTGCATTGAGTAGTAAGGTGTTTTTACCTAAGTTTCCAATCCCAGCATTTACGGCAGCATGTTTCATCGAGATTAAACCACGCCCTTCCATTTTTTCACTGTCCCAATAGTCATAGGGGCCATCACACGGCATTGGAACAGCTACCCCATCATAGCGATCTTCGATTATTCTTGCTGCGGTCATTGTAAGCTTATCGACTTCTGGAGTTGTCAAATAATTAAAATGCCCATATATCAAATCAGATTTAACCTCAAACAAACCTTTTGGCAAGGCAAAACCCATCACTACGACAGATTTGCAATCTTGATAACAATCACAAGGGTGAAACCCCTCAGGAGCATCAATAAATCTATCAATATTTGCAAAACCACATACATCAGCCCCCAGGTCTAAAACTATTTTTCTTATTTCTTCTTTCAATTCTCCCTCCTTTTCTACGACATCCTATTACGCCTTAAAACAGAATTTGATTTAAACATTGATATGATTTTCTATCCAGCGGCTAAAAAAAGCCAATTGTTCTTCTGTATGAAAGTAATGTTCACCATGTTCCATTACGGTTAGCTCACAATTAAATTGCTGTGCAAAGTTCGAAACCGTATCAAATTCACACAAATCATCATCTGAGCCATAAAGAATTGCAGTTGGCTTATTCCAGGAATTTATCGGATGTTCTTTGACATAGCAATAATAATCCCAATATAACACCTGTCCGATCGGCGTTGCAACTTCTTTTTCAGCTTGTAACTGCGCCGCGCTGATGCTAAACCACGACATCATATTGTTAATAATTCGCTCCATATCGACAACTGGTGAAAGGAATAGGCAATGACTCAAATCATCATCCTTGTATGCAAGCAAACTAAAATACGCACCCATGCTACAGGCAAACAAACTGATCTCATCCCATTTTGTTTTTGCACATTCCATAATGGCAGCAAGATCTTTGACGCAATTTTGGACCTTGCATGGGGTTGGATCATTCTTACGTTCACCATGCTCAGGCAGATCAAAGCTAAGTACCTGATACCCTAGTTGGCTTGCTTTTTCAGCAAGGATCACAATAACCTCATCCGATTTGTTTGACATATTTCCGTGTACGGCGATAAATACTTTAGGGGAATTCTCGCCCCAAATAATCGCCGGAATGCCATCTATTGTTAATTTTTGTTTTATCATTTTACCCTCTATCATATCTGGTTATTAAAATTTAGCGTTAATTTTATTCGCTATTCACTTTTCCATTTAAACTTAGAATCTCAACGCGCCACGAAAACCTCTGACCCCATAGTAAGAAGGAGCGCTGTTGTGATAGATAAAGACGTGGTCGTAACGGCGATCACCAAAGAGCGCCCCGCCGAGTTTTCTGATCTCAGCCGGTGTTTTCACCCAGCTTGACGTTTTCGTATCAAAACTCCCCAATTTTTGTAATTCCCGGTATTGTTCTTCAGTTAATAGCTCAATGTCCATGGCGGTTGCCATATCAATGGCGCTATTCTCCGGTTTATGTTCTTTCCGTGAATCCAACCCTTCACGGTCGTAACAAACATTTCTACGGCCTTTGGGACTTTCTGCCGAGCAATCATAAAAAATGTATTCCTTCGCATTCTGATCATAGCCAACTACATCCGGTTCACCGCCGGTTTTTTCCATTTCATTGAGTGACCATAGTTTTTCTGGCTTAATTTCCAGTTTTGCCTGAATCTCAGCCCAGGTTAAACCTTGATGACGGTTCATATTTTTCTCGAAGCGGGCGCTCAAAAGGCTGAGCAACTCATCGCGCTGTTCTGAGGGTAATTCCCATTTTACCTTTTTCATCATGAAACCTCCTTGAAATTATCAAACTTTTTCTATCTTGATGCTTCTTCATTCCTTTGTTTTTGCGACAACATGCGTTTTTATAATTGATCGATATTCACACACATGATATTATTTATTTTTTCACGCAGTTGTTCCTTATTCCAGTCTTACCAACAAAACGACCTTCACTATTGTATCGAGTTCATCAACGCAAAAAAATACTCCGATTCATGGGTTTTATAAAGCGGATACCAGGCCTCTAATGTTTCTGGCGAAAAGACCGCCAAAGCTTTCAGAACTTCCACCGTAAATTCCAATGGCGCAACTCCGGTCGCTGTGATTAAGTTTCCATCCGTAACCGCTGGGTCATTTTTGTAATATGTTTCACCTTGATAATCCGGACAGACCATTTTGAGATATCCCAGATCATTGCTTGTATGGTATCTGGAATCCAGCAACCCATTCTTGGCAAGTCCCATTGTCGCACCACAGATGGCGGCCACAATCCTGTCTTCTTTAATACATTGCTCGGCTTTATTGAGGATCGGTTCGTGGATTGCCTCTAACCAGGTATCTCCGCCGGGTAAAATCAGAGCATCTGCACTTTTTAAATCGCACTCTGCCACACTGATATCCGGTAATATTTTCAAACCGCCCATGGTCGTAACTGGTGTCGCATCAACGCCTACGGTTACTATTTTGCATGGCGTTATCCCCTTTTTAAAAAATCTGCCGGTGTTAAGTTCCGCCGTTAAATATCCAACTTCCCAATCTGCCATGGTATCACAGACATAAAGATATATCGTTCTAATCATTTTAATTTTCTCCTCTTATAATTTCGTCATCTTATCATGATTTTCTTTTATTATTTTTTTGTGCCATCAAATAATTGCCGCAACGCATCGAACCAAAACAAACAATGCCGGGATAATGGCCTTTACGCCCGTTGTCCCGCCTTCAACAGATTAGACCAGCCTGACTGAGATCAATCCCAACTGCCAGGTCGGCATAAATTTGACGGAAGTTTGGTTTTAGCATTGCCCCGGGCAGCATTGATCTGCATCTGTGTCAAAAAAACACTACCCCTTAAATCGGTGTTTTTGATGTTTGCGTCCCGCAAATCGGCACCCAGAAAATTAGTTCCTGTCAGGCTGCAGCCTTCCAGATTTGCCGCAATCATCAATGCCATACTAAAATTTCGACCATTAAGATTCACCCGTTTAAAATTTTTACCAAAATAATCTTTGCGCTCTGACTTGTCAAAAGAATCGGCTGCCAGTTGATTACTTACCTTTTTTAACACCTGATTAACACCGGTTTGATAGTTTGTTAGATCAATCTGTAGAATTTCAGCCGGAGCCAATGCGGTCATTTGATTGTTTTCGGCAATCAGAGCCTCAATCTCTGCGCTGACCCGTTTATCCGTGACCAAAGACGACGCCTCCAATAAATACCAGGCCATCTGATGAAGTTGAAAAACAATCATAAAGACCTGAAAGATTTCATTGGCCTTTTCCGGATTGGTTTTCCAGTTTTCATTGGCATAACTGCTTTGAGTCACTTTTTGACCGGCCCCAAAACAATCATATGCCAGACAGCCCCTCATTTTTTTATTTGCCAGCTGCCCATGGATATCACAGCAAAAATCTGCCCTCAAATGTTTGCAGGGTACCCCCGCTTGCTTATTATCGGGAAACCCATCTGTTTTCATACAATATAAGGCGATGCAACATAGACCGCTGCATTTTTCACAATCAATGCGCAGCGCCGCCTCTAAATCAGCATATTTGCTATTATTTTTCATTCGATCCCACCTCATGTCTTGCCCTAACAAATCTTTTTTCATCATGTTATCCGTTTGGATTTCATCGTTTATCTATGAATTAATTCATATTATATCGCACCCCCCGAACTAATCACAACCGGAATTATTATCCCCTAAAGCCCGGTTCTTCTTTTTTATCAACATCGTGGTTCCTCCTGATCGGTCGATTGATTTGGTTGCTTTTTTATTATACCTTGCAATTGTTGACAGCAGTATGGCAACAATCTATAATGATAACAAGAAATTTGGGAAGGCGGCGATCCGATGAAAGTTGACAGGCTTGTTAGCATTATTATGATACTTCTTGATAAAAAGCGTATCGGCGCACAGGAGTTAGCCGATCTGTTTGAAGTTTCACCCCGGACAATCTACCGCGACATCGACACCATCAACATGGCGGGTATTCCTGTTCGCGGGGCATCGGGAGTGGGCGGCGGCTTTGAAATCATGCCGGAATACAAGATTGATCGAAAAGTTTTTTCGACTGCCGACCTTTCCGCGATCTTGATGGGGCTTTCCAGTCTTTCCAACATGATAAGAGGTGATGAACTGGTCAACGCTCTTGCGAAAGTCAAGAGTTTTATCCCCGCCGACAGAGCCAAAGACATCGAATTAAAAGCAAATCAAATCGTTATCGATTTAAGTCCGTGGATGGGCAACCGGAACATCCAACCCTATTTAGAAATGATCAAAACAGCTTTACAAGAAAGCAAGCTGCTTTCGTTTGAATATGCCGATCGCTACGGAAATAAAACCACCCGAACAGCCGAGCCGTATCAGCTGGTATTAAAAAGTAGTCATTGGTACTTACAAGGCTATTGCCATAAAAGAAATGATTTTCGCTTGTTTAAACTATCCCGCACATCAAACCTCCAGATACAAGCGGAATTTTTTACGCCACGAGATTATCAAAAACCGCAGTTAGATTTTTCTGATATTTTGGCAACGATGCAAACAAAAATAAAAATTCGGATTCATCAATCGGTCATGGACCGGGTCCTTGATTATTGCACTTATGAACACTTTTCGCCAGACGGTGAGGAGCATTTCATTGTTAGTTTTCCTTTCATCGAGAACGAATACCATTACACTATTCTTTTCAGTTTTGGGGATAAATGCGAGTGTTTAGAGCCGTTACATATCCGCACCGAAATGAAGCGTAGAATACATGACCTCGCGATCCTATACGAAAGTTAATACCTGGAATAAAAAGGGAAGGAATGAAGATGAATACCAATGTAAATATCCCGTGGCAAAAAATTTATGAGTTTACCCTGACCTGCGGAAATGTCCATGACCTGAAAGCCTTTTCCGCTGAAATTCTGGCCGCCCTCGGGGCTCTGTGCGACTTCGATCAGTCCCTTGTCTATTTTTTGGATGGCAATGGCAAGGTGTGCAATCAGTATCTCCACAATATCGACAAACAATGGAGTACCATGTACCTTGAATACTACTCAAAAAGTAAGACAGGCTATTATAGCCTGGTGAAAAACTTACGGGAAAATCCTGCTAAACCAACCATCAATATCCGGGCCTGGGAAAAAGAACCGCCCACCGAGTTTGTTTCTAATTATATTCATCCCCGAGGTGTTAAATACTCCCTTGGTTTTGCGCTGTTTGATCTAAACGGCAAACCACGGACCTTATTTGCCCTGGACAAAACAAAAGCTGAAAACTTCACCGAGACTGAGTTTATGACCCTGTCCCTGGCGGTTCCGCAATTAAACAATCTGCATAAGAATTTTTTCACACAGCAGACCAGCCGACAAGCTGTCGATCAGATTTCCTGGGACACCACAAACCTGACCGCCCGGGAGATTGAGATCACCAATCTGCTATGCCAGGGGATTTCACCGGCGGTCATCAGTCAATCGCTTTATATCTCCCAGTCCACCACCAATAAACATATCGCTCATATCTATGAAAAGATGCATGTTTCCAACCTCCAGGAACTGCTCGTCCGGTTGCTGGCTTAAGCAGAACAATTTATCGCTAAATAAAAGCCCCCTGGCGTAGTCGCCTTTAGGATGAGCGTCTACGCCAGGGGGATCAAATCACGATCTATTTAATTATGGAGTGACCCCTTTAGTTAGTCCTGTTTCGGTCCCGGGACACAGCCGGCAACCGTGTAACTCCATGGCTTCGCCTGATAACTGAGCAACGAACCACCATCCACATCAATGGTCTCACCAACGATGAAGTCCGACATGGCGGTACACATCGCCAATACCACCAGCGCCACCTCGTCAGGATTCATGGCCATCGGCGTCTCGCGGCCGTATTTACCGCGTTCCTCGGCAAACTCCGGTCCATACAGACCAACTGCTTCGGCAGCATTGGTCAGGGCTCCGGCTGTCAGCATCCCACCAGGCGCGACACAGTTGACACTGATGCCATATTGGCGCAGTTCTTTGGCAATTCCTTTGGTCATACTGACAATTGCCCCCTTGGCCGCATTATAGTGGGTCATCGTACCCAATTTAGCGGCGTCAGAACCTTTATGAGCAACCGAAGAAATGAACACAATTTTGCCCTTGGTCTTCTGCGCAACCATCACCCGGGCGGCTGCCTGAGCAATGAAATATTCACCCTTTAAATCGGTGTTGATCACCGCATCAAACGCTGCTTCTGGCATATCCAGAAACGAATACATCGACCATACCGCCGCATTGGCCACGACAATATCAACGCTGCCGTATTGTGCCACTGCATAATCAACTGCGGCATAACAGTCAGACACCTTGGCTACATCGGTCTGGAACCACCTTACTTCAAAATCTCTGGCCCGAAAATCGGCCTCGGCCTTCATACCGGTCATTTCTTTTCGCGATGCAATGACCACCCGCACGCCGGCCTCAGCTAAACGGTTTACGACGTTATAACCCAGCCCGGTGGCGCCACCGGTTACGATCGCCACCTTACCCGCCAGATCCTTGCCGAACACTTCCGGTAGACTACGAATTTGCTGGGTACTTTTCTCAGCCATTGCTAAGATTGTATTGGCATCCATTTTCATAAAATCGTCTCCCCTAACTTATCACCTGAAATTATTTGCATTTTTGTTTTAATCGGCGAATGAACCGGTTACACGCAACTCAGTTCATCTGCCCATCTTGCTCTTTCTGAGGATTACCGTCTGACTATCGGACCGTGTACTTTTGTTCCAACTGGTTCAGGAATTTGTCAAGTTCCTGCGCATCCATGTGAAAACCGTGCTTATCTTCGGGATATACACCGGTGCGAACGTCGTTGGCCCAGCCAGCGTATGCCGTCGCGGCCCATTTAAAGAAGTCGCCATAAGCCTTGGCATGTGCAGCCGCTGAAGGCATCATATTGAAGGTATCAAAGTCAACCATTTCGGAACCGTCAGCATCACCACCGGCACAGATAGCCACTACCGGCACACTCAGCTTTTTGGCGATGGCGTTGGTAACTTCGATGGGCGTCAATTCAATGGTCATCCCCATCATTCCATTTTCCTGATACTCATAAGCCATCCGGAAGACATCCATGGCGTCTTCCGCGGTTTTGCCCAGACGCTTGTAGCCACCATGCCGACTAGTCTGCCAGCCCGACAGCGCCCCGACGTGACCGAACACAACCAGATGGTTATCGGCCATATACTTCAGGGTCTCGTTACTGACACCCATCGGGAGTAGGGAATCAGCGCCGTTGGCCATATACAGGGAGCCGTTTTTTAATGCCTCTTCTTTAGAGCAATAGGTCGGGGTCTGCATATAGAAGTTAAGATGGATCAGTTGTGCCGCACTGCGGACGTCGCGAATCCGCCAGCTGGCGTTGGCAATCTGCATCTCGGTGTTCTCACCGGGAGTCGTCAGGCGACAGATGTCGCAGTCCGCCATTTCAGCGGCCATCACAAAATACTTGTCGCGGTCGGCTGGGCACATCTGCACAATCTTCTCGCCATTATCCTTCTTCTCCTGAAGATAGGCGATTGATTTTCGGCCTTTTTTCATCTTGGACGCTTTAACACCGGCTTTTTCTTCTTTACTGATTTCGACTTCGTTGTTTCCTGTTTCTGTTGACATATGAAATCCTCCTTTTAATTTGGGTCGCAGCCCAACATTTCAAACACGTCCGAACGCCACATCCTTTTTAGATGGTTGGTGTCCGTTTGCCACACGACCACAATCTTATTTGTTAATCGTGTAATCCTTTTCATGTTTCGCTTGGGTTAACTATATCAAAAAGAGTTTTATCGAGTAATTAGCAAGTTTACGTATTAAAAATCATTAATTTTACCTATTTTGTGAGCAATAAAAACGTGATATATTTAAAAATTTATCAAAATTGCAATATTAAATTAGATAACCCATCCAGTAATATTTTCCCATTATCAAAAAACGGCTCTTTACAAACCAGCTATTTAGTATTACTATATAGCTGTAGTAAGTAATACTAAATAGTGTGGAGGTGATTATCCTGGAAAACTTAACGGAGATGTTCAAAGGCCTGCTTGAGGGCTGTATTCTTGAGATTATTAGTGGCGGCGAAACCTATGGCTATAAAATCACGCGGCGGTTGAATGCGCTGGGCTTCACCGATGTTGTCGATGGAACAGTCTACACCATTTTGGTGCGGCTTGAGAAGAACAAACTCGTCGATATCGAAAAAAAACCGTCCGATATGGGGCCACCGCGCAAGTTTTATGTGCTAAACGACGCCGGGCGCAGAGAACTGCAGCAATTCTGGGAAAAATGGGCGTTCGTATCATCAAAAATAAACGAGTTAAAGGAGACCAAACCATGACTTTTTGGGAAAAAATTACCGGTAATGACATGACTAAAGAATTGCAGACTTTTGAATCCCGAGCCCAAAAGCTGCCGAAAGATTATCAGGCGGCCTGGGAAAAAATTAAAGCCGATCTCTGGCCCCACTCCGATTTCACGGGTCGCAACCTGATGCCAATTCTTGACGGGGTGCTGGGCCTGCTGGAAGAAACAGCGGCCGACGGTCAGCGTGTTCAGGAGGTTTTAGGTGACGATATCAAAGGCTTCTGTTCAGCCCTGGTCGGCGAAGAAGGGGCCAACGCTTATCGCGATAAGTGGCGCGAGCAACTTAACGATAATATCGCTAAAAAATTAGCTAAGTAGGAGGCTAAAATGAAAATTCAAGATATCATTGAAGGTAAAAAAGAATGGCGGGCACACATGGCCCGGGTCAAAGCGCTCCCGCAAGATTATCAGATTGTTTATAAAGAGATTCAAAAATATCTCTTTAAGGTCGGTCCGGTTGAGCTAACCGAGGGAACGGAGTTGCTCTCGGGGATTGTCGATCTTTTTGAAGAAGGTGTGGCTCTGGGGAAAGGCGTGCTCGAAGTGACAGGCCGTGACGTAGCGGCTTTCTGTGACGATCTAATCAAAGATTCAAAAACATACGCGGACATCTACCAAGCATCGGTTGCTCAAGAAGTCAATCAGGCCATGAAAAAGATTGCAAAAACCTAAAAGCGGCAAAAGCGATACCTCATAATCCCCTTAACGCAACTAATGCTGACATTTTTTGTGCCATTATGTTAACATCAATTGATGGATGTCATTGCCAAAACCTGCTAAAATAGGCACAGGTGGTGAAAATATGAAAAATGTGATTAGTATGAATTTACAGACCCTACGAAAAACTCATCAGTACACGCAGGAAGATGTGGCCGAAAAGATCGCCGTTTCCCGGCAGTCCGTTGCTAAATGGGAAAACGGCGAAAGCTTACCGGATATGAATAAATGCATTGCCCTGGCTCAGCTTTATAACATTTCCCTTGATACCCTCGTCAATGGCACCGAAACAGCCGGAGTACCTCTACCGCCAAAAGGCAAGCACGTTTTTGGTACGGTGATTGTTGGCGAGCGGGGGCAAATTGTCATTCCCAAAAAAGCCCGGGAAGTCTTCCAGATCAATCCCGGCGACAGTCTGATAATTCTCGGTGATGAGAATCAGGGCGGGCTGGCGCTGATTGACGCCAATCGATTTATCAGTCAGTTTGAATTTGTTAAACAAGGTTTGGGCTATGCCGATCATACCACTAAGGATAACGAAAGTGAAGATTAAAAAAATGCAAGTAGTCCTGATTGTTTTGGTTTTTGTGGTAATCGGCATTACCGGTGTCCTTGGTTATTTTTTTTACAGCAACTTACATCCGATTGATGATCGCTATCTCCAACAGACTATCGCCGCTGGCTTTACTGAACAAACGGCCACGCTGGATAATGGTTCGGTTATTAATTATGGCGAGGGGCCCGATAACGGCCCCGCTCTGCTGTTAATCCACGGACAGGGCGTTTCCTGGGAGGATTATACCGCCGTTCTGCCCGAATTATCGAAAAACTATCATGTCTTTGCGGTGGACTGCTTTGGCCACGGTCAATCCAGTCATGATCCCGCGCTTTATTCCTGTGCGGCCAACGGCCAGGCGCTGATCGCATTTATGGAGCGTGTTATCGGTGAACAATGCTTTGTCTCTGGTCATTCTTCCGGCGGGATCCTGGCTGCCTGGCTTGGTGCCAACGCACCGGAGCTGGTCAGCGGCGTTCTACTTGAAGACCCCCCACTCTTTTCCGTGACCCCTGAGGAAATGCAGGAAGGATCGGGCTGCTTTGCCTGGCAGGATACCTTCACGACCATTCATAGCTTTCAAAATCAAACGGATGAAACAGATTTTGTTGTCTACTATTTTAAGCATGGCTATATGGTTTCCCTTTTTGGTGGCCTAAAAGAGCCGGTGGCAGCGGCCGTTGCGACCTTCCGCGCTGAACATCCCGGTCAGGGGCCCAGAATCTACTGGATCCCCTATTCCTGGCTGCGACTGATGAATACCATTGATAACTATGATTTGGCCTTTGGCGAGACCTTTTACGATGGTTCATGGATGAACGGGATCGATCAGGAAGCAATGCTAAAAATGATTTCGGCTCCGACAATTTATCTCAAAGCCGAAACGAATTACGGTCAGGACGGAGTTTTGTACGCTGCCAACAGCGATGAAGATGCCCACAAGGTTCAGGCTTGCCTCTCCGATTGCGAAACCATGACCATCAAATCCGGTCATGATATCCATTATGAGCATCCCGACTTTTTTATTTCCGCAGTAAAAAACCTGGAAAGCAAAACAAAATAATCCGCGAGCCCGCCTGGCCGCTACGGCCCCCAAACAAACAGAACCAACAGAAAAATTTCTGTTGGTTCTGTTTATTTGGGGGCAATGATATCTTTTCATTGACAATTGCGATTGCATTGTGTAAAATATAATTGTCTAAAATTTACATGGATTGTTATCCTAAGGAGAATCACAATGAAGATAAATTTTCCCGTTGAAGAAACAGTAAAAAAGCGATATAGCGTCAGAAACTATAAGGATCAGGCGATTGAATCCGATAAACTAAAAGCCATTGAAGTTTTCATTGCTTCATTGGAAAATCCCTTTGGTCCAAACATCAAGTTTCATACCCTTGATATCAAAACCGGTCCAAACACCCAAAAGCTTGGTACCTATGGGGTCATCAAAGGTGCCAGTCACTATATTGGTACGACGATCACCCCGGAACCGCTGGCCCTGGAAGCGTTGGGCTATGAATTTGAAGCCCTGGTCCTCTATCTGGCCGATCTGGGTCTCGGCACGTGTTGGCTGGGTGGCACCTTTGACCGGCAGAGTTTTTCCAATGCGATGCAAATCGAAGCTGGTGAAATTTTCCCAATCATCACCCCCGTTGGGTATGCGGCCGACCATAAGCATTTTAAAGAAAAAGCGATGCGCAAACTGATCAAAGCTGATCAACGGAAAGAGTGGCCGCAATTGTTTTTCAGCAATGATTTTCAGTCGCCACTGACGGCCGCTGTGGCTGGCGACCTGGCCTTTGCCCTGGAAATGGTGCGATTGGGACCATCGGCATCCAATAAACAACCCTGGCGCGTTATCTTAATCGATGGCAACTGTCATTTTTATGAGGCGAAGGAACCGGGCTACAGTAAAGCCTTTTCTTATGATATCCAGCGGGTCGATCTGGGCATTGCCGCCGCCCATTTCGATTTTGCCATGAAAGAACAGAAAATTGACGGGCATTTTATCACCTCGGCTCAACCGGAAATTGATTTGCCTAAGCATATGGAATATGTCTTTTCGTGGATCAGGGATTAGTTTACCCGCTATTTTTTGAATGGCGGATATGTCCTGTATGAGGACCATCCGCCGCATTCCTTTTTGTTCCCAATCTGAGATGTTATTTCTTCAATCGGCACTTATGACGATTGCATGTCTCCTATCCCTTTTTATCATTTTTTAACTATCTTTTGCCGTTGGACTCGATTATCCAGGAAACCTATCAGCAGTCAACTGAAACCAGCAAGCCGATCAGCCCTATCATTTACTTCACAATTTTATTTCGGCCCTTTTCTTTTGCACAATAGAGAAGAGAATCCGCCCGGCTAATCATTTTATTTAAATCCTCTCCGGCATTTTCAACAACGCCCCCGCTAACCGTAATGGTATAACCCTTACTAAAATCCCAGATCATCTTTTCAATCTTTTCTCTGATCATATTTGCGAAGATATATGCGGTCTCCAAATCAGTTTTAGGCATAATAACAAGAAATTCTTCGCCGCCATGGCGGCCAAAATAATCGGTTTTTCTTATCGTATTGCTGACATTATGACTTGGCGATACCCGCATGGGAAAAAACTTGTTAATAATTGTCATTAAAATAAATGACACGCCAAAGCTCCAGACAAATGCCGCCGTCACGCCCAGTATTTGAATCATGACCTGATTGGAACGGGTCATCCCAAATTCTAGCAAATAACTATCCTGAATGAAGATTCCGGTGGTTATTGTCTGCACTATCATTTTTCTAAATCCTATTCTGAAGCTTTTAGGTGCAACTGAGAGCATCATGCCTTATGCTGTAACTTATGCAAGCATTTATGTCATTTCATCAATTTTTAACGTATTTAATGTAACAATGAATAATATCGTGACCAGCGAAGGTGCTGCCAAAACCACGATATTTGCAATGTTGGCAGGTGCTGTACTGATCAATACCAGTTTCTATAAGCGCTTTTTTTAATCTCCATGATGATATTTTTTATCAACCATAATATTCCTCCTGCAATCTAAAAAAGATTTGAAATGACTATTCTGGGAAATTCTTACGCAGCTCTGAGTGGTTCAGTGTACGCTTGCAATAAATGAAATCAAACAATAGTATTTTTTGAATGAAAAAAATTGTTCGATTTAACATTTCATTGGTATTTTAAATATAAGTAGCATCGGATATCGACCTAACACGAACTGAACAAAAACGAAATTGCCCCAAAGACAGCTAATAGGAGGAAATCTGTTTGGAGAAAACGGTGCATCGTCACATTAATAACGGCTTGTCTAGTCTTATCGATTTCAATCACCGCTTACGCTATTGAAGTCAAAAGATATAATGCAATTGAGAAATCCATGCTACAGACCATACCAAGATGCCATGAACTATAAACTAAATATTTTCAACTTTTTCAAAATCATTCATCCTTTTGTCCGAACATAAAGAATTCCTTACCTTCTATAGAGCAGAGTGTTACATCAGCGCTGCCTTGGCGAACCAGTCACCAAGGCAGCGCTTTTTAAATACCGTAAGGGCTATTTCGCCCAACCGACATGGAAAGTCAGCTTGACATGATGTGCTTTTTATGATATTTTACCTATGTAAAGCGTACTTTCCATTGCATAAATGAAAATATTCCCCCCCAGCCGTGCTGGAGAAGCAGATGCAAGCGAAATTCTGAAAAAATTAGCGCATACACAGGGTAAAAATAATCGAAGGAGCAGTATACGCGGATCATGTGTTGTGTACTGAGGTGATATTTTGAAGAATCGACTCGAAGAAATACGGAAGCAGCATGGTATTAAGCAGGAAGAACTTGCTACTGCTTTGGAGGTATCCAGACAAACGATTGGCTCTCTTGAAAATGGGAGATATAATCCATCCATCATCCTAGCGTTTAAAATCGCACGCTTTTTTGATATGTCAATTGAAGAACTATTTATCTATGAGGAGGAACAGTAATGAAAAGAAAAACATCATTTTATGTTGTAATGCTGATTACAGGTATCTGCTGTATTATCGCAAGCCTCTTTTTTAATGGTGAGGAAGTAAAGCCCATAGCAGGTATTTTAATCGGAATCGGTTTTGGTTTTTTGGGATTGAGTCTATCGAACCTGATGATGAAACATATGGAACGTAAAAATCCAGAGCTTGAAAAGCAGGCTAAAATTGACTTTAACGATGAACGAAACACCATCATTCGTAATCGTGCAAAGGCTAAAGCTGGCGACATTACGCAGTGGTTGATTATGGGAATCGCATACATAACGATTCTTATTTTGGCACCTTTATGGGTTACCTTAGCGGTGGTGGTCGTGTTCCTGACTTACAATATCATCGGTCTTTATCTGATGAACAAATACCAAAAGGAAATGTGATGGTTTACGCCATTCACGGTAAGGAGACAAGTTAATGCTGAGATATTTTCGTGAAAAACTAAGTAGTAACAGTATAAAGCAACGCGTTCTTTTTTCAATGCTATTATTTCTGGCACTGTTTTTGGGAGTAGTGGTCATAAGCTACTTTTTTCTTCCTGAAGGATTACTGAAAAGTAAAAACCCCTTGCTAAATTGGGAGACCTCTAACAATACTTTTACTCTGACGCTGCAAATTTTCTTTTATAATATGCTTTCTGTGTTAGTTATTGTCTTAGGAAGTCTATTTGGTCAAAAAAAAGAATCCGAAGCAACCTATCTTTCGATCGGCTACCTGGCCCTTTTTACACAGTTTTGTATCAACGGAATCGTCTTGGGAACCTGGTCTTTTTCAATGGCAGGCGAAGCTATTCCGTTGCTGGAAAGGATTGTTCGCACCTTTGATCTAACCCATCGGGCTGGGCTTTGGGAGATGCTGGGGCAGTTGCTGATCACCTGTGCAGTCGCCCACATCGCTACGGTATTGACCAACGGTAAAAAAACGGTGACCCGAAAAATCAGGGATATACACCTGTCCACCGCCGAAAAAATTGTCTTGATGACAGGTCTTGGGTTGATGCTGGTAGGCGCTATTATTGAGAGCATCGCTATTAATAGCTTATAGTGCACCGGAAAATTCTTTGTACTCTTTTCTTAAAATCAAAAACCATCCTATCAACTTCGCTTTTCATTGTCATCATTAGAATTCTGCCAGGGATGTTATCTTCCTAAAAAAACAAACCCAGCCAACATGATCTCAATTACCTTTGTTAATAGTTCCGGCAAACACGACTTGAAAAAAAATGCAGCCCTCCAATCACCTTGTTCAAAATCCACAAAAAAATCACTGTTTCCCACAATCCCATGAAATGATTCGCCAAACATCAGCTCAAAACCAATAAACCAAAAAGCCGCAACCGATAAAACAAAATCCGACATATTCTTAATAGTAATCTTTGCAGAATAAAATATATTAGTCTATGTCACTAATAAACGACTTTTTCGTTTTTAGACTACCACATCACACTATGTTATACAATCCTTATTTTTTTGCTATACGACCCCCAAAAGTTATTCGTGATCTTTTTCACAGATCACACCAGCGCCATGACCATATTAATATATTCAATGTACAAATTAATTATTTTAACTTTTATATTGACATATTTAATTTAAAGCAGTATATTATAATCAAATAAGCAGAGGAATGGTGAAAAGAATGAAATACAAAGCTCCCGGCAGATGTCCTATCTGTGGTGAAAAACTTTCCATAACCAAACTAAGTTGTTCTAAGTGTGCCACCACCATTGAAGGTCATTTTGAGCCTTGTGAATTCTGCCGTCTACCAGATGAAGATCTTAACTTTATCAAAATATTCATCAAGTGTCGGGGAAATATCAAGGATGTTGAAAAAGAGCTGGGCATCTCTTATCCGACAGTACGCGGTAAACTGGATACGGTTATCAGAGGTCTGGGCTATGAAGTGCCCTCAAAGGAACTGATCAAGGAAAACGAAAATAAAACAGCCGCCCGAAATGAAATCCTGGATCAATTGTCAAACGGTGAAATCACTTCAAAAGAAGCAACCGAACGCATAAAAAATTTATAAAGAAAAGACTTGTGGTAATAAGTCAATATAATGTTTAAGAAAAATTTAGAGCTGTTTTTTAAAAAAGGCATCACTAAACAGACCTAATACTATTAGGCTTTTAAAAGGATATGCGCATCGATTTATTAATCGATACTACACACTCCTTTCCGGTGCATAGAGTTGGTGGTTGCGTAGTAGCACATCCACCATGCGCACTAGTTTTCTTGCGGTAAGAACGAGGGCTCGTTTGTGCTGATGTTTGGGAACTTCATGATATTTTTTGAGATAGTATT
>NZ_AXAC01000045.1 GCF_000472665.1 Acetobacterium malicum subsp. dehalogenans DSM 11527
TCATATATACCATCACTGGTTCACTTGCGTTCCGTTCCAACAACCGCCATCAGCTTCCTTCAGACCCTTCCGTCGCCGGAAACGCCCTTGCTTACAGCTTGTCTTCCCAATTAGCCAGGTGACAGGTCTTCTTTCAGACCATTAGCTCGGCAACATGCCTCGCAAACCAAAAAGAACCGTCATTCGACGGTTCTTTTTATTATTGGTGTGATATTTAATAATAGTACATGGACTGCATCATGGATGCAACAATAGCCATCACGATGCTGGAGAAGATGATCGAAAGGACAATACCGATTCCCATAAAAATCAATGTCGCCCAGGCAAAGTGTTTTTTGGTTGCGCTGGTTTTGGAATCAACACTCCAGATAATCAGCATGACAATATTGACAATCGGGATGTACAGCAACAGCAGCGTCAGCATCCAGTCCCCCAGGGTCATGGGTACTTCGGCATTTTCCGGGGCCATCTGACGTTGGTTTGGGGTCTGATATTGTGACGTGGTCTGACCAGGATCTGGGGTGGTTGTGATGGTTTCGGAGATAATGACTTCCTCCTCAACAATACCATCAGCAATGATTTCGTCAGCGACAATTTCGTGAGACAAGATTTCTTCATCTGGGGTTTCACCCGGAATCTCTTTGCCGGAAACATCATGAGAAAGATTTTCGTTGTCGAATACACCGGCTGTGAAATCTTCTACCCCACCGGCATCTTCCTTCAATACATTTCCACAATTACCACAAACTGCATCATCTGGACCGATACCGGCGTAACATTTGGGACAATACTTTGCCATTGCGCTCACATCCTTTTTATTTTATTTTATCATAAAAACATGATGATTTCAAAATATAATTCAGGATACAACTTCAATTTTCTTAATAACCTGATCTTCACGCGGTTTGTCTGATCGATCCCGAGCAACCGCAACGATTGCATCCGCTGTTTCGATTCCTGAAATCACCTTGCCAAAAGCTGCATATTGACCATCTAAAAATGGCGCATCATCGACCATGATAAAAAACTGGGAACCAGCCGAATCCGGCATCCCGGAACGAGCCATGGAAATTACTCCCTTAACATGTTTCAGATCATTGACCACACCGTTGCCGGAGAATTCGCCTTTAATGGTGTGTCCGGGGCCGCCCATACCGCTACCCTGGGGACATCCGCCCTGGATCATAAAACCGGGAATGACCCGATGAAAGATTAAACCGTTATAGAAGCCATCATTGACCAGAGTTAAAAAGTTTTCTACGGTTATCGGGGCAACTTCTGGATAGAGCTCCACTTCCATTGTCTGGCCATTTTCCATTTCAATTTTTACAATTGGATTTGCTGTTTCTGACATTATTTCCTCCAAATTTTTCTTATAATTTTTACTTCAATGTAGTATACACCAAATGAAATAAAATGAAAAGAGGTTCGCCAGAGTCTTAAGCTTTTTGATAATTGGGCTTTTAAACAGCGTAGCGATATTCGCCGGTATTTTGATCCTGATCATAAAAATCGGCATAGCTGAGGCTGAAGACATCTTTGTTGATGCCGGAAACATCGATTTTATTTTTGATCAGGTATTGCCAAAATCCGGTGCCGCCGATATTCCCCTGGATAATGACACCCTGAACAACACCTTTTTTCAAAACGACTTTCTGGTAATTATAGCGGTCTTCGCGCATCAAGATCTCGCAGTTTTCTTCCGGTTCCGGGTTAATGTTCCCCAGGGACAAGGTCGTGAGTCCATAGAAATTAACGGTATTTTTAAGGGCATAGCGATCTTCATATAATAGTTTTTCGCCCAGCATGTTAATCGCAGCAATCCGTCCCTGTTTCATGGCATTAGGCCAGATCCCGGCGATACCGGTAACATCGCCAGCCGCATAGATATCGTCAATATTTGTTTTAAGATCATCTCCGACCAAAATAGCATGGTTGGTATCAATTCCGGATCCTTCGGTAAAGTTAAAGGCCGGCCGCACTCCGGCAGCAATCACAATGACATCGGCCGGAACCGCTTTGCCACTGGCAAGATGGATGGTTTTCCCCCGCCCCACTTCATCGACGTCAACCGACACGACCTTGTCATTTAAAATAAACTCCGCGCCGTGTTCTTCAAACAGTTGCTGGTAGGCCTGGGCCGATTTTTGATCTAGCTGTAAACTCATCACCGCTTGGGTCATTTCGATCACCGTTACCTTTAATCCCCGCTCCAGCATCGCTACTGCAGCATCCATACCAACCAGGCCAGCACCAATGACCACAGCGTTTTGGGCCGTATTACATTCGTTATCCAACAATTGGGCGTCTTTTAAATCACGGAACCCATAAACATTTTTTGACTCCCGGAGACCCGGGATCGGTGGAATAAAATAGGATGCACCGGTGGCAATCAGCAGCTTATCATAGCTGATATCCTGATTGTCATGGGTTTTTACCGTCTTTTTCTGAGCATCCAGACCAATCACGGTGGTATTATTAAGCCAGGTTATTCCGCTGGACTCAAAAAAGTTGTCTGCGATAAAACTGATCCCCTTGGCATCTCGTTCATGACCCAAAAACTTATGGAGCATACAACGGGAGTGAACACTATCCTCTTTGGAAATAATGACCACTTCAGTATCCGGTTCTGAGGTTTTGATTGTTTTGGCCGCGCTGATTCCGGCCGCACTGGCTCCGATAATAACGATTTTCATAGGCTTACCTCTTTCACTTCAATGGCTTTCTTAGGACAGGCTTTAACACAGCTGGGTCCATCCGGCTTATCTTCGCAGAAATCACATTTGATGACCTTGGTCCGGGTTTGTTTATCTGGTTTTAAAACCCCATAGGGGCAATTCATTACGCACATATAGCATGCTGCACATTTACTTTCGTCATACTGCACATGCCCGGTTAGTGGGTCTTTTTCCAGAGCGCCGCTCATACAGGACAGCACACATTCTGGTTCGTCACAGTGACGGCAGAAAATCGGCAGGTATCCCTTTTGAGCATCAAATTTAATAAAGTTGCGAGTTTCCGCTTCAGGACTTTGCATATTCACGGTGTAAAAATTACTGCCTTCTTCATGGGCACTGATACAGGCGATGTTGCAATTCAGACAGCCATCGCATTTTTCACGATCAATGATGATTCGTTTCATGATTACACCTCCTTAGATGTTTAATTCCTTGCGTTTCTTTTCAATGATCGCATCCAAAGTTTCAGCTGCTGATTTAGCATTGTCATCAATGATCAGTTGTCCACCGGTCAAATTCAACATATCCTGGGTGAACACCTGAACCGCCACGGGACTGCCGGTAACAAACGGTGGTAATCCTAAATGGAGTGGTAGTCCCAGTGCTAAACCAAAGGCCCCATCGGCCAGTGCTTGTTCTTCCAGCCACTGTGGTGCTGATAAAACCAGCGGTAATTGCGGTAAATCGACGCCGATTGCTTCGGCCAGTTCGGTAGCCACCAATTCCAGTCGGCCAATGGCCAGACAGGGGCCAAAGTTTAAGACCGGCGGAATCCCCAGACTTTCACAAACCGCCCGCAGTTTTGGTCCAGCCAGAGATGCCGCTGAAGGTGACATCAAACCGACATTTTCCAATCCGCCGGATGAACATCCCGCTGATAAAACCAGAATATCTTTGGCAATCAATTCTTTAACCAGATTAATCGTCAACACATCATGGCCACCGGCAGTTAAGCTGGAACATCCGACCACGCCGGCAATCCCTTTGATTTCACCCTTCACGATTAGATCAATCAGTGGTTTCCAGGTTCCACCCAGAAATGATTTCAGCGACCCCTCACTGACACCGGTTAAGGTATCGTCGTTACCGTGGTCAGCATCCATATTCAGAGTAACAACGCCTCTTCGGGCCTGATAGGATTCGATCACGGCATCGATAATTTCATTGCTCTGGCTTTCTTTTTCTTCAAAAACAAATGGTTTCATTTCGGCATTGGCTTTTTTAGAAACATCATCCAGGCAGATTTGCTTGATTTTTAATTCATCACAGATTGGCTCGATCCCCGGCAAAGTACAGTTAAATTCTGATAATACCGCATCAATGGCGCCGGTGGCCAGAATTGCCTCGCTGGTAAAATTGTTACCGGCATGGCCGTTAAATACCTCTTTGTAATGTTCGCCGCGCAGCTGCAAATCCTGACCAACACAGGTACATCCAACCAGTTTAAATCCTTTGGCACCGACAGCTTTAGCTTTCTCAATAACATCATCTTGAATCAGGCGATCCTGTAAGTAGGAAAAGATAGAATGTTGATGGCCAGTAATCATGATATTAATATAGTCTGTGTCGATAACCCGTAAGCCCACTGGTGCCAAACGGATCGATGGTTCGCCCAGCATCACATCGTTTAACAGATTAGTCAGCGTTAAACCGTAAAGACCAGTGGAAATCCCCAGTTTTAAACAATTTAGATACATATCAACGGGATCAGAATTGAGATTAGTGGATGTTTTAACAACTCCGGAAAATACCTCAGATTTTGCGCCACCTGGTAGTATCCCCAGTTCTTTCCAACGATCAAAGCGTGGTTTATAGGCCATTTTTTCAACCAGTTCCATTTTTATATAGTCGGGCTTATATAAATCGGCTAAAACCATGTCGGCAATTTTTTCAGCACAGACATGTTCATCAGCTTCATTGATTTCAAAGATTTCGGCCAGTTTTGCCAGTGCCACCTTGCCTTTTAAGACCCCTTTGCTGGCTGCTGTTTTTTTGAGCATCAGCGCAGTGTTTTCAACAATATGGATATAACATCCGGAACCTGCGGAAACGGCCCTCAGGAAATTTCTGGCCACCATGGTATCGGCGGTAGCACCGCAAACCCCTTTGGGTCCGTCCGGGGTGATTCGACATGGCCCATTGGAACAGAGACGGCAGCAGATTCCCTGCAGTCCGAAACCGCATTTGACACTTTGTCCTTCCATCCGGTGATGGGATGTGTCGACACTAAGATTAGAAATAAAGGTTTCCAGTTTCTGGTCCGCACTTGCACAGGTTTTGCAGCTAAAATTTGAATTCATATGATACCCTCCGGTAATTTATTCGTTGACATTCGCAACCGATCTTAAGTTAATTAGTTTCTTTAAAAGAATCACTCTTATTAAAATCATATCTAAATTATAGAGCTGGAATAAATACTTGTCAAGAATGATTCATGATAAATATTTGTCTTTTTACAAAATCTCAAAAAATTGAAAAGCCTGATGCCAAAGCATCAGACTTTTTAGATGTTAAAATTATTCATTTTTACGGTTAGATTAAGAGCTACTTTCTTAATGTTGATCAGGCAAAAAGCGACACTTCCATACGGTTCAAAGAAATATCTTCAGGTAGTTTATTTCTAAAATAATCCGCGAGTAGAATCTCCAGTTCCGGATCGTAGTAATCACAGATACCGTTATTCTCCTTGTTGTATATATGCACATGAAACTGAGTGTTTGCATCAAAACGCATCACTTCTTGATTATCCTTGAGTTTTTGAATCAGGCCTTTTTCAGAGAATGTTTCCAGGATATTGTAAATGGTCCCTACCGACATCACATATCCCTGATTTTCAAGGGCTTCCATCAGCATGTCGGCACTGGGATGAGAGGTCATTTCTGACAACACTTTTAGCACACTGATTCGTTGCGGTGTAGCTTTTAATCCGGCACCACGGATCACGTCTGTATACATTTGGATCTTTTTATTTTTCATGATTAAGAATAACTCCTAACTAATAATTTGTTTCTTAATTATAGTACGATTATCCAGTTTTGTCAAACTTCTTTTGTTTTTTCTAATAAAAAAAGCATCCGGTTTACCATTATCTTAAAATCACTTTAAACTGTTTTTAACAATTATTGTAATCAGATAAGTGCATCACCGGATACTTCGTTTTTTTACTGCATTATTTTGATTAATCATCATTTAGCCATCTTTCACTTATCACAGTCGCATCGATTTGGGAAGATTATAGGGACGATTTTTAAGCGCCATAAATCCATCTGCGATTATTTCATCGCCAATCATTTCTTCTGCAAAAAGTTCATCGTCTGCTGTCAGGATTCGGGTTTCAACTGCTGGTGTCATTTCTCTGCCTTGATCCAATAATCCTCTCGCTAAGCTTTCAACTTCAAAACCTTTTTCGGTTTCGTAGCTGAATAATTTGTCACCGATAATTTCGTCTGCGATAATTTCATCAGTCAGTGCTTCATCGTCTGTTTGGAGCTGTTTTATTTCTTTTGCTGGCATCATATCCCTGCCGCCATCCAGAAATGCTCTTGGGAAACTTGTTTTTTCTACCATTTCCTCTTTAAGGAATTCATCAGCGAACTTCTTATCAACAACAACTCCCGTTGTTATTACCATGCCGCAAAACCTGCATTTTGTATCGTCAATACTCAAAATGTAAGTACATCTAGGACAATACTTTGGCATTTTACTCACTTCCTTCCATCTGTATTTTATCATAAATTCACAATCTTTACAAATGAAAGCAAGATTAATCGCCTGGGTAATAACGAAATAAAGGTTTGGTTAAGTTATGTAAACAGGCTGTTACAGAAATTTCCATTCTGCAACAGCCTGTCTGATAATATTCATAAAATGATCTGAAATTAATGTAATTTTGTTTTATACAAATAAGGTTGTTCCGGCATTTTCATTGCTGGCAATGTAGGTTCCAACCCCAGCGTACTCAATCCCGTCAATCAGTTCTTCTTCCTTGATGCCCATCAGATCCATACTCATGGTGCAGGCAATAAAACGAACCCCTGCCTTTTGGGCTTTTTGGATCATCGTATCGAGATCATCAACATGTTTCTTTTTCATAATGCCCTTGATCATCGCCGGACCGGCTCCTAACATATTCATCATCGATAAAGGTAGTCTGGCTGCTCCTTTTGGCATCATGGCACCAAACATTTTTTCGATAAAGGTCTTGTTATGGCCCTTTCCATCTCTTCTTCTGAGGGCATTGAGTCCCCAGAATGTGAAAAAGAGGGTGACGTTTTTACCTTGGGCGGCTGCCCCCTGGGCAATAATCATCGATGCCAGGACCTTATCCAGTTCCCCACTGAAGACCACCAGGGTAGCATTTTTCTGGGTCGAGACGGCTGGCATCAAACTACAGGTTTCCCCGGCATCACCTTTTCGAATCACGCTGATATAGCTTTTGCCCTGGGTTTCCTGCGATATCAAGGTATGTCCATTGGTTTCGCACCAGCTTTTAATATCGCTGACGAAACCAAAATCAGTGGCGATAATCTGAACCAGATCACCAGCATTGACACTTTGAATCGCCTCATAAGTCGCCATTAACGGTCCTGGACATTGGAGTCCGGTAACATCAACCTTTTTCTTGATCACCTGCGTTCCATCGCCACCCTGATCGATATTTCCACTATTTGAGTCGTCTTTCTTGGGAACGCACTCACCGACGGTGAAATCGGGCTGAGCCAGCTGATAGTGGGCTGTTTTGTAGGTACTGTAACCACCCGATAAATTATAGACATTAGTAAAACCGTGACCTTTTAAAATCCGGATCCCCAGGTAAGCCCGCTGACCGACCTGACAGGTCACATAAATGGGCATATCCGTAGTGATGTTAATTTCGTCAATGCGATCTCTTAAAGTATCCAGTTCGATGTTGACGGCGCCTTTGATAGCCCCGGCGCTGAATTCAATCGGAGTTCGCACATCCAGCAAAAATCCGCCGTTAGCGACAATCTCGTCGATTTCAAACCATTCGACGGTCTGATAGACGCCTTCTTCAATGTTACTGGCGATATACCCCAGAACATTAATGGGGTCTTTCGCTGAAGAAAAAGGTGGTGCATAACATAATTCAAAATCTTGAAGATCTAATACCGTCGCACCCGTTTTCATCGCAGTGGCAATGACGTCAATTCGTTTTTCGGTGCCATCCTGGCCCACGGCCTGAGCACCAAGGATTTGCAGACTTTTAGGATCATAGAGCAGCTTTAAGGCGATATTAGTGGAGTTGGGATAATAACCAGCATGATTGGCCCGATGTGCCATCACGACTTGATAGGGGATTTTTTTCATATCCAGCTGTGCTGCATTATTGCCCGTTGATGCGATTGTTTTGCTAAAGACCTTGGCGACTGCGGTTCCCTGAATACCGACATTCTTTGTCTGGATATCATTGATATAATCGGCAACGACCCGACCCTGGCGGTTTGCCGGCCAGGCCAGCGGGATGGCAGTCTGATTTTTAGTGACAAAATCCTGCACTTCAATGGCATCGCCAATGGCAAAAACATCCGGATAAACAGCATCCGTTTCGTCATTGATAACTTCATAATTGGCTGTCGTGACAATGTGGCCCCGGGGACCGCATTTGAGCCTGGCATTTTTCGCCAGGCCATTTTCAGGAACAACCCCAATAGCCAAAATAACTAGATCTGCCTGTAGTACCATGCCACTTTCTAAAACTACTTCGGTTCCCTGTTTTTGGAAATGATCCACACCATCTTCCAAAATCAGATTCACGCAATTGGCATTAATTTCCTGATGGACCAGTTGAGCCATTTCAAAATCCAGGGGTTTCAAAACCTGATTCATTTTTTCCACCAGGGTAACATTGATGCCTAGCTCCTGGAGGTTTTCAGCCATTTCAACACCGATAAAACCACCACCAATAACAACCGCACGGCCCACCTTGCCGGCATCCACGATCGCCTTGATTTTATCGGTATCAGGGATATTACGCAACGTTAAAACATTTTCCGCTTCGGCGAATCCAGGAATCGGGGGGGCAATAGGTTTTGCTCCGGGTGATAAAATAAGCTTATCATAGGTTTCTGTATAAACCTGATCAGTCTGATGGTTTTTAACTTCCACTGTTTTAGCCGCCGGATCGATCCCAATGACCTCACTGAAATTCCGGATATCGAGATTAAATCGTTTTGACATTCCCTCGACGGTTTGTACCAGTAATTTCTGACGATCTGTAATCACATTGCCAATGTAATAAGGTAAACCGCAGTTTGCAAAAGAAATGTACTCATCGCGTTCGAACAAGATGATTTCATCTTCTTCACTCAAACGACGCAACCGCGCAGCAGCAGTGGCGCCGCCGGCGACACCTCCAACAATTAATATCTTTTTCATTATAAATCCTCTCCGTATAAAGCCTGAATAATATTTTTGGCTGGCTTACTGATGACTTCATAATAAATTTCATTTCCCGTCCGATATCCCTTAACAATCCCGGCATTTTTCAGCTTGGATAAGTGTTGCGAGACCCCTGACTGAGAAACCTCAAGACACTCTTCCATATAGGAAACGTTACATCGCCCATTCGCGATCAGCCCTTTAGTAATACAAAGCCGTACCGGATGGCCCAAAGCTTTTAGAATCTCAGCCGTTATCTCGTGATCTTTCAAATCCATTTCCATGAAACTTTCTCCTTGTGTTAACATAATAAATCAGCCTAACATTATTATATTAGACTTTTCTAATATGTCAAGCGTAAATTTTACTTGCATATCAATATATTCAAACACAGCATCGAAAATCTGACCTTCATTTTAGAATTATTTTATTGTCGTGCAACTCTTGTAAAATCATCATCAAATACTGCTTTAAATGGCTGGTTTCTTGACCAACCGGGTTTTTTCCTCCTTTATTTAGTTTCTAATTGCTAATTGATTACACATTAACACATTCTAATTCATTAATCAAGAGGATAGTTTTGTTATTTTTGTTTAACAAACTAACCGTTTTTAAAATTAAGTGTATTAAAAATGCCCAGTTTTAACAACTGGACATTTTTATGGGCCGTTTACACAAAAATAATTTGGTTAAATTCTGCGCCATTAAGCCGCACGATCCCAATGGCGTTTAGTTACTACCCAGTAATTTATATAATAATCGGTATAAGGTAATTGCTTCCTCCTCGGTGATGGGTAGGCATTGCTTAATTTTATCAGGAATCAGGCTGGCCGGTACCTTAAGTGCCTCGCCGGCCGGAGTCAGTTTGATAATCACATTGCGCTCGTCATTGGAATCCCGGTTACGTTCAATAAATCCCGCCGCTTCCAGGCGTTTCAGTAAGGGGGTAAGGGTTCCGGAATCCAGATATAAATACTCTCCCAAGTTTTTTACATTGATGGTTTCGTGTTCCCACAAGACCATCATGGCAATGTATTGGGTGTAGGTCAGTCCGATTTCATCTAAATAGGGTTTATAGCGTTTGACCACCTCTTTAGCACTGGCATAAAGGGGAAAACACAATTGGTTTTCCAGTTTCAGTTGTTCATTGTTCAAGTCAATCACTCCTTTGAAATAATTTATAAGTCATTATACCTCACAATGCCATTGCCGGCAATTTTTCAAAAGGAAGTTACTCACTTAGTAGTTTTTTGATATCATTCTCGATTTTTTCAGGAACGTCAGTCGGTGCAAAACGTTTAACCACTTCGCCTTTTTTATTCACTAAAAATTTAGTGAAATTCCATTTAATATTGGAACCCAGCATTCCGCCTTTTTCTTTTTTCAAGTAGGTAAACAGCGGATCAGCATTGTCGCCGTTAACATCAATTTTATGGAAAATCTTAAAAGTGACTCCGAATCGGGTTTCGCAGAAACTCTTTATCTCATCATCGCTACCTGGGGCCTGGTTAGCAAATTGGTTGGAAGGAAAATCGAGGATTTCGAAACCCTGATCCTGATATTTATCATATAGATCCTGAAGTCCTTCATATTGTGGGGTCAGGCCGCAGCCGGTGGCCGTATTCACGATCAGCAGCACCTTACCTTCGTATTCTTTGATCGAAACATCCAGGCCACTGGCATCTTTGACGGTAAAATTATATATGCTCATTTTATTTCTCCCTTGCGTTATTTGATTGTATGAAATTATTATACACCACAATTTAATTTCGTCAAGATCTTTTTAAAATTTCTGCCAAATTCTTAATAATCTGATGATTTAAATGAGCGTACCGCCAGAAATAAGGCAATCCCGAGAAAAATCAGTAGCGTAATCGCACTGATCGCCCAATCCCGATTATTACTGTTGAACCCGCTGCGCAGACCATTTAGCAACCACTGAAAGGGATTAAGCAAGATCACCGTCTTGATCCAGTCAGGTGCAGCTTCCAGGGAGTAGAAGGCATCGCTCCCCAGCAATAAGGGCATCGCAATCAGATTGGTGGCAATGCTCGTCTGCGCTTCGGTTTGAAACAATCCGGAAACAAAGAAACTAAAAAAAACATATCCCATCGCTCCCAGAACGCAGACCGTTCCCATTTTTAAGACGCTGGCAAGGGCTAGATCGAGATGGAAAAAGATCCCGCCGACCATCAACACCAACATCGCACAAATCAGTGACACCAGCGTCCAGGCCCCGGACACACTGATGATATAACGGGATAGAGGCATCGGTGTTACTTTTAGTAATTGGTAAACACCCCGTCGTCTTTGACCCAATAACGAAAACACTGTGGTGGTAAAGGCATAAAACAAAATCCCCATTGCCATCATGCCGGTGGTGATATTGATGGCATAGTCAGAGGTACCAACCAGAAAACCCAATACCAGGGTTCCGCCAATCGGAACGAGAATTGACCAGAACAGTAAGAACGGCTCCCGGGCTGCTGATTTGAGTGATAAACTAAAAATCGTATTCATTTTTTTCTCCTTAATTCTTTTCGGTAAATTTTAAATAAAGCAATTCCAGATTTTCAACCTGATGTTTATCAATCAACTCTGCCGGACTTCCCTGATCGATTATTTTTCCATTGTTCATGAAAATCAGACGATTCGCCAATTTTTCCACCTCCTCCATATCGTGGGATGAAAACAAGACCGTCTGATTATTTTTGGCCAGATCATTAATCATTTCTTTGATTTCGTATCGGGACCGGGGATCCAGCCCCGCCGTCGGCTCGTCGAGAACAACCAATTCGGGTCGATGAACAGTGGTAACGCCGATGGCCAACCGTTTCTGTTGACCGATCGACAGTTTAACTGCCGGGGTTTTACCGGCCTCCTCCAAGTGGCAATCAGTCAGCTTCTTTTCAATCTCCACATCATTGAGATTAATATGATACAAGGCTGCGAATAATTTGAGATTTTCTCTAGCCGAATAGCCTTCGAAAAACGGGGTACTCTGGAGCTGGGTACCGATATGTTCCTTATAATCGGACCGCCAATAAGAAATTGTTCCTTCATCTGGTGGCAATATCCCCAGCAACATCGCAATTGTAGTCGACTTTCCCACCCCATTGGGACCAACCAGAGCCAGGATCTCACCCTGCCTGATTTCGAAATCAATCCCCTGAATGACCGGGTTGTTCTTGAAATTTTTGACCAGTTTTTTTCCTTCAATTAAATTCATCTTATCCTCCTTATTTATCTTTGTATACTCATTGTTGAGTATACGGTTATTTTTTTCTCCCCCATTTCGGAGGGAGAAGTTTTTAATTACCTGTCTGCTGGGATTCCAGCAGTTTTATGGCATTTTCAACAAACGCGCGTTGCTGATTAACAATCGCATACATATTGTCAAAGATCAGTTTTGTCATCGGCGGGATATTCTGGTGCATCGCGATGTCTTTGAGGCGAAAACCACTCTCAAGCGCCTGGTATTCTTTTTCCAGTGCCACCAATTGACTGTTCAGTGCCGCCAGTGCTTTTTCCGGCGCTACTTTTTCGATAAAAGACAAGCCGGAATACAGGGTTGAGGGATAATTAACGGATGAGTTTGCCAGGGATTCCCCAACCAATTGGCTTAAGTGTTCTCTGCCTGTCGCAGTTATCTTGTAAATCGCCTTTTGCCGATGTCCAGTTTGTTCGATACTTTCAACAGCGACCAAACCTTCCTTTTCCATTTTTTTTAAGGCATGATATATGGAGCCAATGAGCACCCCACCCCAACGTTCCGCATCAGATATTCGCAACATCTGCTGAATATCATAGCCGGACATCGGTTGTACATCAAGAAGTCCCAGTACAAGTACACGTGTCAATTTACACACCTCCAATACTCTACGTTGAGTATTCTACATTGTTTGTTCTATTTTGTCAAGACTTACTTAAACATTTTCGATCCCTTCGGTGACACTTCGGATGTTACGCAGACCATTTTTTATCTCTTCCGGCGAACAGACATGGACGCTGTGGGGCAGATAATTAAAAAATTCTCTGAAGACCAACACAATACCTATTTCCTTGACCGTTAGTTTCAGGATGCTTGGTTTTGTCTCATTGATCAGAATAAAATCAACCCGTTCCTCATTGACCAGATATCGGATACACAGGTTTCGGTTCCCTGTAATTAGGCCATCGCGCAGGACAAAGGTCTCCGATATCCGGACACACCCTTTCTCTGGCGACTGTAACTGAGCAGTGAGGGTAGCTTTTTCGCCCGAATTGTGATCCTGATCAATAAGACTGTCAAGCCGATCAAAAGCAATATATTTTTCGGTTATGTTATTTTTCATGATTTTTTCAAATGATGACGGGCTGTAAATGATCGTATTGAGTAATTCTTTTTCGACAAAGAATTCGCATTTACTGAGAATGGATTGAGATTTCTCCCGATAGTATTCCAGAATCTCCGGATCTTCATAAATGATGGCACTTTCAAAATCACGATCGATGGTAATCACCTGTTTCGAGGTAATAAAATAATTGGGGACAATGATACTGATATCATCATATATTTTGGTTCCTGAGTAAAAATAATAGGGCTCATAGTCAATGTTATCCAGACTTTTTAATAACAGAACTGTTTTGAGGATATCCAGATTGTTGCCCAGTTTTTTCTTGTTGACTAACGGAATAATATTTTGAATCTTTCCGCCCTGGTTTTGACCATTGACTCGCATGATCAAATCATAGAGAAAATAATGTTTAAAATTGACTGACATAATTACATGGGCATTTGCGCCCCTACCCATTTCTTCCATAAAACAGCTGCGAATAATCCCCTCAATTTTTACCTGACCTTTGATAATCCGAGCTTTTTCCGAAACCAATTGATTTTTCACGAGGTATTCTTCGGTTTCAACCCATTCTTTTTCGGGATTAAGCTGATCGATTTCACCAAAAAGAGAAAAAATATCCTGGCTGTTTTTTAACACTTCCCGATCGTCATATTCATTTTCATAGAGTGTATATAATTGCTTTTTTTTATCTTTGCTCAGATTCAAAGCGATCATTATTTTCCGAAGATCTTCCAAATTCAGTTTGCGCTTACCCGACAGAAAATGCTGAAAAGTTGAGCGATCCACATCCACCTCTTTAGCGAGTGAAAAAACTGTCATGTTCTTTTCCTTGATCATGTCTTTTAATACATTACCGATTTCCTGGCTCATTTTATCCCTCCGTCACTTTTCTTAGCCCTATTCATCATTGTATGGACTTGCTTGTTTCTTCACGGCGCTAGTTAATCTGTTCTGCGATACCTTCTTGCCGTTTATGATTGTTGCTATTATTTTAACAGTAAGATGCAAAATAATCAATATGTGTTATCGAATATGCATATTTAAAAATGACGTAACAAAACTTGATTCCTGTTTTATTAAATAAAAAAGCGTACGTCAGCCTCAAGGCAACGCACGCATTGATAAAGTTTTATTATAAATGTGATTTAAAAGCGGTCGATTCTGGTTATCAGCCAGTTATTTTCGAAACGACTTCTTGGCTAGCTAAATGTCATCTATTTCTTTTTGTCGTTCTAGCTGTCGCTGTGCTGTTTTGATAACATCCTCAGTTTTATCTGTTTCATCATACTTGGTATAAAACCCGAAAGAAACTGACAATTTTATCGATTGGACCTTAATTTCGTCCATGTTCTTTTTAAAGCGTTCCAACGCCCGCTCAACCTTGGCACCTTCAGTTCTTGGCATTAGAATGACAAATTCATCGCCTTCATGACGGGCTACAACATCATCGCCCCGCACCCCGTATTTGAGCACCTGTACCGCTTTCCTCATTAAAATATCACCCACCGCATGGCCATATTCGTTATTGACCTTGGACATGCCGTTGATATTCATGAAAATGATGGATAATGGATAATACTGCTCTTCATCCATGCGTTCCAATTCTTTTTCATAAAATCGGCGATTATAAACGCCAGTCAGCTGATCATAGAAGGATAATGATTCCATATTCTGATCGAGGCTGTTTTTCTCTTTTAACATATCTTTGATAAAATTCTTATTCTCAGTCACATCCTGAATAAAACAGACGATGCCGATTATTTCACCATTGCTTTTTTTGATCGGAGCCCAATGGTTTTTTCCCACCACCACATTGCCTTTTTCACCTTCGTATTCTTCCAGGGAAGAAAACTGCTCGCCTGCCAGAACCCGGTCAAAAAAAACTTTTAGGTTCTCGCGTTCTTCATTATTGTCAATAATATCCAGAATCCGGGTTCCAATGGTTATATTGGCACCCCATTGTTCTTTTGCCATCGCTTGATGGCGATTATTAAAGCTCAGGTAACGGTATTCCCGATCCAGCCCAAAAACCAGAAATTCATGGGTTGTTTCAAGGATCGTCTTTAGCAGACTATTTGCCAATTCCAACTTTTCAGTCAAAGCTAGGACGGCTTCTTCAAATGATTGCTCTTCTAGTTTTTTTCTATTATCCTGATTTATTGTATCAATATTAACTACGCTCATATTTTTACTCACTAAGCCTCAACCTCCAAAATTATTTTAATCTTAGATTCAATTAAAATGCATTCCAGAATAATCTGAGAACACTTTATACATTGTAACATTTCCATGGTTAAGATTCTACTTTTTTCTCCTGTAATTTTTATAACCAGATATCGTTGTGGCACAATGGTCTGCCGCATAACTGTATTTTTTTGCTTTTATAAATACCGTCCAGCCTGCCGATATTTTGACGGCTAAAGTTTGATGCCTTCGGGAAAGCCCACTGAAAAACCCGGTTGTTTGAGTATTTTTTGATTGGAAAAATCAATTTTTTCCAGAGCATTGCAGCCAAAGAAGGCATATTCACCGATGGTCTCCAACTCCCTGGGAAGATGAATTTCAATCAAATTTTTACATCCATAAAAGCAGCTGATGCCGATGTGTTTTAGCTGATCCGGGAGAATGATTCGGCTGATTTGATCACAATCCTTAAAAACATGACTTCCGAGCATTTCCAGCTGGCTGTTTCCATAAAATTCCACCGACTTAAGGCCCCGGCAGCCGAGAAAAGCAGCTTCTTCGATTTCGATCAGGGCGTCCGGAATAATCAGTTCTGCCAACGACTGGCAGCCTTCAAATGCCGATGTGCCAATCACTTCCAGCATCTTGCAGTGGTTCAGGTCGATTTTTTTTAATGCCTCACAGCCATAAAAGGCGAAGTCTTCAATCGCTTTGATAGTGTTAGGAAAGGTGATCGTTTCTAGTTGGCTGCATTTATAAAACATGCTTCGCTTGATGATCTCGACACCCTCGGGGATATGTACCGATTTTATCTCGTTGTCGTGACGATAGCCATGGTTTGCCGCTGCCTGAAATGAGGCTGCATCTTTAAAGACCAGTTCCTGATTTCCGGCAAGGTCAGTAAAGGGCTCCGGGTCATTTCCAAAATTGAGGCCAGGATTTTTTGGGAAAAATGGTTTTGGTTCATTTTTCGAAAAAAAACCCATCCCCTTTTCATTGATTGTGAAATCTGTTTGGTTCGTGCTAATGAACTCCTGTTCCGGTTGGTAATCCCAGCTTTCCGGTTCCGCCTCTGCTTCTTTATCCGTTACGATGATTGTCTCCGCTGCAAATTGGTTTACTGGATCAATTTCCAGGTCCGCTTCCGGCGCACCATCGGTTAACCCGCTGGGTAAGGTGGTGTCAATTATATCCAATTTTTCCAGGGCTTCTTTTTTTTCTTCCAGGGCCTGATTCGCCATAAATAATTCATTTTTGATGACATCCAGTTCTTCCCGGATCGGAAGCCGGTCTGGGTCGATGGTTTGTTCAACTAACCACTTGGCAGCGTGTTCGTTTTTGGCGGTTAATAATTCATCGCCAAGAATTTCCAACTCGTCTTTAGACGCCTGAACTTTTTCCATAAGGCTTTGCAAGTCAGTTTCAGACCCGTAAATATTGGCTTTGACCGCGTGCAGTTTATTTCTGGCAACTTCCAGTTCCTGACGGGTATTTTCCAATTCGGTGTTAAGCTGCGACAATTCTGTTTTTTGCGATTCGATTTCATCATTGATCTGAATCAGATCCTGACTGACTGGAGATAGTTCACTGTTTTCCGAACGGTTGCCAGCCAATGCCGGGATCCCCTGCTGATCTGGATTTTGTTCAAAAATGACCAGAAAGAAATCCTCATTCTGACCAATCGACGCTTGTTTGAGAAGTGGAGTCACCCGAATAGTAAGCCCCATAGTTTCCCCGTTTCGTCTTACTGTCACAACCGGGGAAGCACTGGCTGAGCGACTGGTAACGGCGTGATACAAGGTGGTATTCAAGTCACGGCGCAATTTTTTCCGGGCCATCTTCAGGATATTGTTTACTCCCGTATAACCCTGGGCGGGCTCCAGAAATAACCCGGTATGTCCATGAACATAGCGGATATTCCCCATCTGATCAACCAGCACCGCCACCGGTGCATAAGCTTTTAATAATGCCTCCTGGGTCAACTCCTGAAAAGTTTTCTTTTTAGGCCCCACCCGTCGGACAATCGTAAAAAAGAGGGGCCACTCAAGGGCCCCCGATAATGGTAAAAATCGATCCTTCAGCAGATATTTCTTTTTATTTTGATTCCGTAATGTTGTTCTTTTCTGGTCTTCCATATCCGGTTCCTCCTAAATTGTTAAGGTACTGCCCACTATATCTTTGCCCTAAAAAGGCTTCTGATACACCGCTGGCATAATAAATTTATAGTTTGTTTGTTTCAGATTCAGGGATTCTGCGTGACCAATAAACAGATACCCTCCGGGTTCGGTGTAATTGTACATTTTTTCCACCAACCGATCCTTGGTAGCCTGATCAAAGTAAATCATCACGTTTCGACAAAAAATCACATCAAACTTCTTTTTAAAAACAAAGGTCGGGGTCATCAGATTGAAACGGCGATAAATCACTTCTTTCTTGATCTCATCGACCACCATCATCTGGTTGCTGTCATAGTTCTGAAAATATCTCAGTTTCCAGTTGGGGGGCAGCACCTGAATCCGCTCTTTGTCATAAACTCCCCTTCTGGCCATATCCAGAACCTTATTTGAGATATCGGTAGCTAACAGCTTTTTGTCCCAATGATGGCCGTCCGATCCGAAAAACTCGGCCATGATCATGGCCAGGGTATACGGTTCTTCTCCAGTGGAACTGGCGGCACACCACAATCGAATATCGCGATTGTTTTCAGCTTCCTTTTTTTTCTTGAGATAGGGCAGAACCGTATTTTTAAAATAGTCAAAATGTTCCGGTTCGCGCATAAAAAATGTATGATTAGTCGAAACCTTGTCGATGAGTACCGAACTGGCTTCCCCGGTTTTATCTGAAATCAAATAATGATAATAGTCTGTAAAGCTATCAAAGCCCAGCTCCACCAGCAGTTTATGAAGACGGCCCATCAGCAGGAGCTGCTTTTCTTTTTTTAACTCGATGCCATATTCGCTATGAATATATTCCGTTAACATGGCAAATTCTTTTTCGGTGATTTGAATCATTCTTCCACATCCTCAATCCTGTTTATCATCGCTTCACCCATGGCCTGAAATGGCAACACATCAGGTAAAACCTTAGAATAGTTTACCCCAGCCCGCGGTTAATGTAAATACTGAATTTTTGAGTTGTTCCCCATGCTTTATGGGAATTAAGCTTTCTTTTTTTCAATGCTGAGGCCAGTAAAATCACTGGTCTTTAAATTTGCCGATGATGGAAAATCTGTACTCCATTTTATTGACGTTGCCAGGAATCGCAGCTGATTTAAGCTGCTGTCACAAAAACTACCCCAGGAAAGCCGAATTATCCTTGATAATTTTCTTGTCATCCGACTCGAAAAGGGCTATAATAGAATAAATCTAATTTAGAATGGAGACAATCATGGCAATTGTATGGACACCAGCATTATCAGTCGGCGTAGAAAACATTGATTCACAACATAAAATCTGGTTTGAAAAAGCAGATCAGCTTTTTGAAGCCGGGAAAACCGGAAAATCAAAGGAAGTTATTGCCCAGATGTTTGATTTTCTCGACGACTATACCAAACAACATTTCAGAGATGAAGAAGCCTATATGACAAAAATTAACTATCCTGATATTGAAGAGCAAAAGAAGTTGCATAAGAACTTTATTGCCGAATTAGCAAAACTGAAAAAGGATTTTCAGGAGTCCGGCGGCAACATTACCCTGATTATCAATGCCAATCAGATGATCGTTGATTGGCTGACTAAACACATTTCGACCATGGATAAAAAAATCGGTACCTACGCCCAAACCCTATAAAAAGCAAACCGCAGTCTCGTCGGAGAATGCGGTTTTTTTTATCCGCAGACCTGATTATTTAAAAATTCAGTTCTGCTGCCTGCTGCTATCAAGATTTTCAAGAAAACCGATTTTTTTCAGCACCGCTGTTAGTTTTATCATATCAATGGGTTTTGATGCATAGGCATTGCAGCCATAGTCAAAGGCCGACTGAACTATCTGAGTTTCCCCCAGCACGGTGGTCATGATAATTTTACACGTTTTTGCTTCATCGACACCATTTTGCCGTTCCAGATCCCGGATCGTTTTTAAAACCCGGATCCCATCAATTTTTGGCATCATCACATCGAGACAGATCAGATCATAGGGCAAACCATCTTTAGTGGCTAAAAGATAGGCATCGATGGCTTCCAGGCCATCAACGACCAGATCGCAGTCACCATATCGACTCAAAAATTTTGACAAAAATTTTCGGCTGACCATATCGTCTTCCACAATTAAAATTCGTTTCATCTCAATTCTCCCATTCGTTCCCGGTATTCATCAGCAGCCAGATTTCCTCGATTCGTTTTAAATACTCGGTCACTTTTTCGACCCGGTCTTTTCGGATTTCCAGTTCCATTTTAAAAACCAGACTTTTCAATTCGGCGGCATTCATTTGTTCAAATATCTCTTTCAGCTGATGGGCGATGACTTCCATCAAAATCAGGTTTTCCTGTTCCAGCAACAGCTTGAGACTATCAATTTTTTGATTGATCTCCCACTTTATTTTTTGATTTATCGTTAACGGCCCGGCCAAACCAATTGTCGTCATTTGCTGCTCTGGTTGATAAAAATTGCTGATCATTGTCTCCAGCTGAGAAGTTTCTGGTTTCTGCCGATCGCCCAGATATTCTTTTAGCAGCAACTGCATCTGATAGCGATCCAATGGTTTTGATAAATAACCATCCATACCGCTGGCCTTAAAAATCGCTTCATCACCTTTAAGGGCAAAGGCTGTCAGGGCGATGATGGGGGTTTTCTGATTCGGGGACTTTGGCGATACCGGGTATTCCAGAAAGGGCTCGGTTCTGTCTGACCTGCCGCGAATCATCTGCGCCGCCTGGATCCCATCCATGACTGGCATCTGCACGTCCATGAGGATGATGTCATAGCTTTTTTTTGACGCCGCCCTAACCCCTTCCACCCCGTTGCCGACCACATCAACCGTTGCACCAAAACTTTCAAGCATCTTTGCGATAACGATCTGATTGACCCGGTCATCTTCAACCAATAACACTTCCTCACCGGAAAAACTGACTTCCTCGCCGGACTCCGCTACTGTTTCACCCGGTTTCTTGGTAATCACCATCGGCAGAAAAATAGAAAAGGTACTCCCCACCCCCAATTGGCTGGTAAAGGTCACGCTGCCGCCCATCATTTCAAGGAGCTGTTTGGTAATCACCAGACCCAAACCCGTACCACCATACTCCCGGGTATATGAGCCATCGATCTGGGTAAAGCTCTTGAACAACAGTGAATAGTCTTTTACATCAATCCCGATGCCGGTGTCGGTGACAGAGATCTTCTGAATGACTTCCGCGGGTTTGTCAGGCTGAAGCTCCTGACTGACCGTGATTTTAACCGACCCGGCATTGGTAAATTTGATGGCATTGCTGAGGATATTGTTGATAACCTGCTTGAGCCGCATACTGTCCCCAATGACGAAATTAGAGCTAATTTTTTCATAACTCACTGACATTTCCAGGCATTTTTCCAGGGCGTGTTTCTTATGGGTTTTAACTGTCGACTCGATGAGATCCATAAGATTGAAACTCATCGGCTTGATCATCAGTTTACCGGCCTCGATTTTGGCAAAATCAAGAATATCATTAATAATCCCGATCAGCGAGGTCACACAGCCTTTGGCGGTTCTCAAATTGTCCTTCTGTTCCTCGGTCAACGGTTCCAGGGCAGTCAAATCAATCATCCCGACAATTCCGTTTAGCGGGGTACGGATTTCATGGCTCATGTTAGCCAAAAATTCGCTTTTCGCCCGATTGGCTTCTTCAGATCGTTCGATGGCCTGTTTCAGTTTGATTTCGGTTTTTTTCTTGACATCAATGTCCGCTGACAGCACCGCGATATATCCGGCTTCAGGACTGTAGATGGAACCTTCCACCCACTTTTTCAGTCGGATCATATAATATTCTTCCAAATGGATATTTTCGCCGTGGGCAAGAACTTCCTGAAAGCGGTTGAACAGTCCCTGACTTTCTTCGGTTTCGAGAAATCCCATTTCGGATAGTTTGTGGCCAATTACCTCATCCCGTTTAATCCCAAACAGTTTTTCAGTGGCCAGATTCATTTCCACCAGTTCGGCATCCACCAGATTGCGATCTCGGTCATACAGGGCTTTGAAGTATGAAATACTGCTGTCCATATATTTAAACAACGAAAAGTATTTCTTCTGACTTTTGATAAACAGTTCTTCGGCAAACCGTTCATCATGAATATCCAGAAACAAACCGATCATTCCGGCGTATTCCTGATTTTTGTCATAGAACGGCCGGCCCATCCCCCGGAAGGTCCGGTAGGTATTGTTCGGAGCCAGCAGTTCCAGTTCAATATTAAAATTGATTTTCTCACTGAGGGAGCGATTCAGAGTATCAATAAAACGGCTGTGATCGTTATTTTTCATATGGTTGCTCAAGTCTTCCAGAAAGGATTCCCGGGAGATATTCATAAATGCTTTAAAGGTCTGATTGATAAAATCACAAATCTGATTGTGGTCGATCCGATAAATCATCACTGGCAAGCTGTCTAATATCGAGAGGCTTGATTCCCGGGCTTCTTTTAAACCACGTTCATAATAGACCTGCTCGGTAATATCTTCCAGGGTAATGATATACTCTGAGTGATTGGCGGAAATAATTGGCAGGACACTGACATTAAGATAGCGGGTGTCTTCACTGCCGCCATTTATAAAATTTACTTTAACAGATTTGTCCCTGACCATCTTTTGATCTTCCAGAACTCGGGTGACGATTTTGCGGAACAGACAATAACCACAATTCAGCGAATAGCCACACCCTCCATTGACACTGAAAACGCATCCCAGAGCGTCACCAAAAGCCTTGCCGAGAACCCGGGATTCGTCCAGATTAAATGTTTTGAGAAACGCCCGGTTGACCCGGTTGATCAAAAAGCGGTCATCAATAACCAGCATGCTGGTGGGCAGCAGATCAAACATCATTTTTAAATTATTTCGTTCTTTTTTGATGGTTTTTTCAGCGGCGATGATTCGGGAGATATCCCGAAATACCACCACCTTGCCCAGATAGTCTCCGCTTGCTGATAACAATGGTGACAAATGCGCCGACAGGTAGCATTTGCTGCCATCCGGTTTTAAATAAAAAGAGTGTTTAGGCAAACCCACACTTGCGCTGAGTTCGGTATTTTTGCCCTTGGCCCAGAGCTCCACGGGCGCTTCCTGGCCGTCCCGATATAATTTGAAAATATCGCCAAAGGTCTTGCCCAGTATTTCAGATAAATTCAAACCGAGTATCTTCAAAGCTTCAGCATTGGCAAAATCCAGCCGATCACCCAGATCACTGGTCATGATTGCATCGCCGGCGCTGTTCAGCGTTGATACCAGCCAGGCTTTGTCTTTATTTTCAATATGCTGTCTCATTTGGTCCATCAGACTTCTCCAGATCAATAGATTTTAAGTGTTAAGGTGACATCATTGAGTTGGTCAATATTTACCAAATTCATCATCACTGAGGATGATCGTTCTGGCGGCTGGTGCCTGGCTGCTATGACCGCTTCGTTTTTTAACGGCCTGACGGTTCTGTTCTTTCATGTTTTCGAACATCCGCATCATTTCCGGGTTCATGTTTTCGTAGCTTTCGGCGCCCATAAAGCCACCTCGTTTTAATTTAAAGCGGGCTACCTGTTCTTTAAGCATTTCTGCCTGACTGGCCAGCTCTTCGCTGGCGGCGGCAGTTTCCTGCGAAGTAGCCGAGGTGGCCTGAACCACATTGGCAATCTGAGCAATACCCTGGTTGATCTGTTCCACTCCAATGGCCTGTTCATTGGAAGCCACCGAAATATTGGTAACCAGACCATAGACCTTTTCGATCGAATCGACAATCCGGACCAGTGCTGCAGCGGTTTCATTCGCAATTTTGGTACCACCTTCGACCTTTTTGATGGAGCCTTCAATCAGCGCCGTGGTTTCCTTGGCGGCACTGGCTGAACGGGCGGCCAGATTTCTGACTTCCACCGCAACCACTGCAAAACCCTTGCCGTTCTGTCCGGCCTTGGCCGCTTCAACTGCCGCATTCAGGGCCAGAATATTGGTCTGGAAAGCAATTTCATCAATCACTTTGATGATTTTGGAGATATTATTGGATGATTCGCTGATGTCTTCCATGGAACCCAGCATCTGCTGCATCCGATTATTGCCCTGGTTGGCATTTTCTTTGGTATCTTCGGCCAGCTGATTGGCCTGATCGGCATTTTCGGCATTGAGCCGGGTCTGAGACGCAATTTCTTCTATCGAGGCAGTCAGTTCTTCAATCGAACTGGCCTGCTCGGTGGCGCCCTGTGACAGCGAAATACTGGAATCAGAAACCTGTCGGGAACCTGAGGCGACCTGTTCGGTGGCTTCATTGATATTAACCATCACCTCATTGATATTTGAAGCCATGCGATTAAAGGCCCCCGCCAGTTCACCCATTTCGTCCCGGGTGCTGATGTCAATGGCCACATCCAAATCGCCGTCGGCCATCCGTTTGGAAGCGTCCACCATCTGATGCACGGGTTTTTTAATGGTTGACGCAATAAAGATTCCCAGCAGAATCGAAAGTATCATCCCGACCACAATTAACACAATCGTCATTAGGGTTGATGAACTGGCAACGGCAGTATTGCCGGCAGCAGTTTCCCCAGCCACCTGGAGCTTGATTTCGATCATCCGGGCAATATCACTTTCCATCTGGGCAGCAGCACTGGCATAACTGCCGTTTTTCATCAGCGCGATGGCTTCCGCCTGTTTACCTTGGCGAGCCAGGGCAATAATTTCTGCCGCGGCCTGGTTCATCTTTTCCTTTTGGGCAATGGCACTTTCGACCAGTTTTTTCCCTTCCTCCGAAATCAACGTCGTTTGAAAGCTTTCCATATTGGTTTCAAAAACTGTATTCTGCTCTTGAATACTGGCTTCAAACCGGGCGATTTCATCGCCGTTGCCGGATAGAATAATCGCATCCACATCATTGGTAATGCCTTTATAGGCATCGGTGATGTAAATCAGTTCTCCCAGAGGAACGGTCATTTTTTCATAAAGATAGTTATCCTGCCGGTCCACAGTCCGGATATTAATCACGCCCATCATCCCAATGCCACCAGCAATCAATGCAACCACAACAAAACCGAGAATCAACTTTGTTCCAATTTTCAGATTATAAAACCACTTCATCCCTTAACCTCTCTTCTTTCTCATTCGTTAATATTTCAATTTCCTGATTGGATAATAATTTGTCGCAGTCCAGCAGCAACTTGACCTCATTGCCCACCTTGCCGATGCTTTTGATAAACTGGTTGGAGACCCCGGAGCTAAGCATCGGTTGTTCGATAATATCTGCCTCTTCAAAGGAAATTACCTCCGAAACACTATCGACGATCAGTCCGACGGTATTTTCCGCCACATCAATAACAATCACGCAGGAGCGTTCATCATATTCCACAAATTCTTTTTGAAAACGTAGCCGCATGTCCATTAACGGAATAATCCGCCCCCGCAGATTAAAGATTCCCCGGACATAGGACGGCAGCTCAGGTACTTCGGTAAACGGCAAGATCCCGATAATTTCGGTGACATAGCCAATCCATAATCCATAATATTCATTGGCCAGCTCAAAGGTTAAATACATCCCCTGCTGATCGTCATCCTGATCAAGCTCTTCAGCTACTTCTTTGATCATCTTCACAACTCCTTTTAGCTCAGAATCAATACTGTTATTGTACCCGCAAACCGGTGAGGCCACTGATATCCATGATCAGGCTGATGCTGCCGTCGGGAAGCAGGGTGCAGCCGGCCAGTCCAAGAATTTTTTTCATCGAATTGACATAATTAGGCAGGGCTTTGACCACCACCTGCTGTTGCCCCAAAAGCTCGTCGGCAAAAACACAGATTATCTTTTCTTCCTGCTCGACCATGATCAGAATACCCTTAGTTAAATCGGTTTCGGCATTTTTGATGTGGTAGTGCTGGTGGAGTCTGAGGATCGGAAAGCACTGTCCCCGGATCATTACCATCTCATTATTGTCCGGATCCATCAGGCAGTCATTTTGATCCGGCCGGAACGATTCGGAAATGGTGGTAATCGGGATGGTGTACCGGGATTTTCCGACCCGGATATTCATCCCTTCGACAATCGCCAGAGTCAGGGGAATTTTCAGGGTAATGGTGGTACCGCGGCCCATTTCACTGTCGACCAGTACCGTGCCACCGACCTCCTCGAGGTTTTTGGTGACGACATCCATCCCCACTCCCCGGCCGGAAAATTCGGTGATGCTTTCCTTGGTCGAAAACCCCGGCAACAGGATCAGCTTGAAAATTTCGCGGTCACTCATTTCGTCCTCTGGTTTGGTCAGCAAGTTGTTTTGGCGGGCTTTTTCAAGAATCCGGGCCTTATCAAGTCCGCGACCGTCATCTTTAATCACGATCAGAACATCGCTGCCGACATTTTTAGCCTCCAAAATGATATGGCCGGCTTTGTTCTTGCCGCTGGCCAGCCGTTCTTCCTCACTTTCAATGCCATGATCAATGGCGTTGCGGATAATATGCATCAGCGGGTCCGAGATGTGCTCGATGATATTCTTATCGACTTCGGTTTCTTCACCATACAGATCCAGAACAACCTCCCGGTTCAGCTTTTTGCACATATCCCGGACAATCCGGTTCATTTTGACAAAGGTGGTTGATAGCGGCACCATCCGGATCGACATCACCATATCCTGGAGTTCCACGGTGATCTTATGAAGCTCGATCGAGGCTTTGTGAAAGTTCTCCGATTGAATCACTTCCACCTCGGGACACTGGGTCACCATCGATTCTGTAATCATCAGTTCCCCGACCAGATTCATTAGATTATCCAGCTTATCAACGTTAACGCTGATCATTTTCTGGGCCGCTCCGGTGTTGTTTTTCTGGGTATCCTCCGAAAAAGCAACGGCTGGTGGTGGGGTGACTGGCTTGCAGCGTTCCTGGTCGGGCAGGGCGAAAGTCTCGCTTGACTGAAGCGCTTTTTGTTCGCGGCGGAAGACATCCAGTCGTTCATCTTCGATCTCCCGAAACAACAACTGTTCGATATAGATAATATTTTCAAAATGAGCTTTGATTTCGTCATAGCCGATTTCAGTTTTAAAATAAATTTCAAAACCATTTTCCCGGATATAGGCCGCGGTTTCGGGATTTTCGGCAATATCGGCAGGCAGATAATAGACCTCTTCCGCCAGCTCCGCCAACCCGAAGACCAGGGTGTAAGCGCGGATATTCTCCATTGTGCAATCGTCTTCATATTGAATAATTACCTGATAACAGGAGCCATTTGAATTAGCCCCGGGCTCTTGATTCGACTGGGCTGCGTCGGAGGGTAGGCCCGGTTTTTTCTCCTGAGGAATATAATACTGCTGTTTTTTTTGCTGGCTGCGGTTTTGCGTATCCTCAGCGCCAAAGATCCGCCGCAACTCATCTAGGAACAATTTTAATGATTCAATCAGAAAAGAAGGGTCACCATCAGCATCATTTTTGTTGACAATTTTATTGACCTCTTCCTTAATAAAATCGACACATTCCAGCACCAGATCGGATACCGCCGAAAAATCCAGACCCTCCGGTTTTTGCTCGCGGATAAAATAGAAAATATCTTCAACTGCATGAGCCACCTTTTCGATGTTGTCAAACAGCATCATCGCCGAGGAACCCTTGATGGTATGCATAAACCGGAAGATCTCGCTGACATCGTCAGGGCTGAAACCGCCGCTTTTTTCACTACAAATAATAACCTGCTCCAGCTGCTCCAGGTTTTGGGTCGTTTCAAAGATGTAGACCTCCATCATCGGTTCGTTTTCGAAATTTTTCGTCACACTCGTCACCTCACGTACATCAATTTTTCTGAAACTATCTTTGCCGCTAAATAAATTTTCTTGTTCTATCTGATTAAATATGCTCAATATTTTAATGCCGGAAGCTGCCCCTGATTGCGCAAATCTACATGTCTACGCAGTAAGGGTCTTTTCCCTGTCTTTTATACACATATTTATTCATTTTAAACAAAAAAAATGATTTGGTCGTTAATATTTCGTCCAATTCAGTATTTTTATTTCATATTATCAGACAACCATGATCCAGAATCATCGTTGTCTGATGCTCAAAAACCAGTTTAAAATCATTTACCAAAAAAAAGACGTTTTTACCACCCTGATCCTCTTACCCAGATCAGCCGTAAAAACGCCTCTTTATAAATTAAACCGATACTACTTTCTAAACGCTTATTTGATAATCCCGGGACCAGCCGGCATTCAGGGTCGATTGATCAGTCTCTGACTAATTCTGTCAGCATGTTTTCCATCTGTTGCAGGAAATCAATGACGCTACAGATAATACTGGATTTCTTGCTCATTTTAACATTCAGATTTTCTATTTTCTCACCAAAGGAATCGACCACTTGAGAAATGGCACCAAAACCTTCCGCGGCGCCATTGATTCGCTCGCTGGTGGCGTCGATGCCTTTGATAATTTGTTTACTGAAATTTTTGACCTCATCGGTGCATTCATTGACTTGCTCAATATTATTTTTAACCGCATTGACTTTTTGCAAATTTGTGACACTTGTCGATTTTGACGCCTGGATCTCGACATTGACATCTTTGATGCTTTTAAACAGTGCTTTAACACTATCGTCAATGCCATCCACCAGTTCTTTTGTGGAGGTCGACAAGACCCGCATTTGCTGCGCAACAACTGCAAAAGCGCGGCCGGCCTCGCCCGCCCGTTCCGCTTCGATCGAGGCATTAAATGCCAGCAGATTCGATTGCATCGCAATGCCATTGATACCGTTGGACATGTTCTTAATATTGGCAAAGTCCTTTTCCAATTGTTGAAAGACATTGGCAATGGTGTCTAATTGTTCGTTGGTATGCAGAATATTGTCTGCCAGTTGGGTTACATTTGTTTCCGTCTGCTTAATCATGGCATCCGAACTGTCGATAACCTCATTAATCTGGTTGGCATAAGAACTGAAATTCTTAAAATCGTCATTGATATTGGTGGTCATTTCGCTGATATTAGTGATTTGCGAATAGGTTTGGGCAACATCATCCAAATAATTTGAAACTTCGACTTCTTCCTGCATCAACAGTTCGATTTTTTCTTCAATGTGCCGGACCCCAAACTGAATACTTTTTACCATCGTTTTATCACGCTTTTGGGTAATAAAATCGTTCGCATCGATATTAATGTTATTCACACGATTATTTTCTAACACGTTCATCTCCCATACCTCTACTCAAATACAGCCAGAACCATGGTCTGGTTAAAATGCTGCTGATTCAACTGTTCGCCATATCCCGCAAAACCCACATAATTACCCAGAGCGTTTCCAACGGTGGTAGCAAACTGATTTAGTTCACCATTAGATTCAAAGAGGATTGAACGGGCCAGACAATTGACCATCAGTGTCAAACTGGGGCGGTTACATTCCTGCCGGGCCTGACTCAAGGTTTTCTGAAGAACCGTTTTATAATCATCGGGCTCCAGCAAGACCATTTGCGAATTATTGTAGATGCGGGCATGATATTCCATGCCACTGCCATTGACAACCTGGTTATTGGCGACAATAAACATCTCATTTCCAATAATCCGTCCCAGCGGATAACTATCCAGATATTTGGGCAATTCGCTGACGTTGACCCCCAACGCATTGGCCATTACTGTGGCAGCCGGTTTGTTATCATATTCATAAACGATTCGTTTTCGGACGTCAACCTTCGTTGATTTAAAATAGTGCCGGGTCGGCTTATAAATGTTTTCGCGATATAATCGGATCTTGCCACCGAGGTTTTCAATGATCACGAAAACGCAGGCATTTTGATAAACCGCTCCATTTAAAGCGATAATTGTTTGTTCAGCCCGGCCCCGATCCCCGGCGGAACCACCGAAAACAGGGATCTTCTTTTTTGACAGCACAGCGTTGAGCGTCGATAAGACTAATTCCTCGCAGCTGATCAGGGCACTGGAAAACTCCAGACAGATGGTGCTATCGGGCTTTTTGAACCGTGCCGCAGTTTTTTCAACCTGATCCACATATTTAAGGGGATACTTGTCCGCATCTTTTAACAGGCCGGCTTCACAGCGGATGCCATCTTCAAAACCAATGACCATCAGGGTATCTTTATAGGCCCCCTCCTTACAAAACGCCGCAAAGGTGGTGGCACCCATCGAAACAGCATCCGGAAATTTCTCCTTCATTTCGCTGGCATAATGGGTGAAAGCTTCCACCCCCGAAAAGAATAAAATTAATTTGGGGTTGTTGAGCTGGGCGGTTGCCTCACGTATGGCGGTATCTGGATTACTGTTATTGCTTTTTCCAATCTTATAATTCATCGTTACTCCCTTTCGCATAATTTTAATGTCAATGTATACAAATTCTAAAGATAATATTACACTACTGAAAAAATTAATGCAATCTAACAAATGTAAAGTTTTTATAAAAAACAAAAACTCAAACAACCAAGATTCATGCTAATCTCTGATTATTTGAGTTTAATTTTTAAAATCACCGGTCCGTGTTCGGATTACCCGGCTCTGATTGCTTATTTTTCAAGACTGACGACCGTCTCAACGTGGAAAGTACTGAATATGATAGTTCAGCCAAAATTATCTGCCATGTTGCATCGCCTCTTGTTTTAAATATGAAAAAAGACACTCATTGAGAGTGCCTTCGGTTTAAAACTCAAAAAATTTGTTGCTGCTTTTCTTTACTGGAATCCAGATTTCACTTCTGTATTTAGGATTATCCAAATCTGTACTTTCGTTCCAGAGTATTTCAGGGCCGTTTACGGATTCATATCCTGATGACGGGAACCATTCTGAATATATTCGGCTCCAAATGTTCTGCAGTGTTTCAGGAAATGGTCCAATTGATTCAAAAACTGCCCAGGTATTGGACTCAACTTCCAGTACATCAAAATCTCCGATATCATTTCTTGCGGTTGCAACACCAATATAGTGATCCAGTTCTCCTTTTTCTTCCATTCTTCCTTCGGAAAAATTTGTCGACGCACTAATAATTCCGGCTGGTTCAATATTGGATAAGCTTTTTAATTGAACGATTACTTCCGGAGTTAGCAGTTCATACATTTTAGCAATCTCTGGATTAACCCCACTAAAAACGATTGGAACTCTCTTTTTATACCCCACCAGTCTAAACGGTTCTTTTTCAATAATTCGATAATTCATTTCACATCCTCCTTGAATTGATAATTGGAAGGTCATTCTGGGAAATGCTTTAATTTGGGCACTTTCGTTTCTTGCTTCAGAAGGCAAAATACCATGTACAGAATAAAAAGCTCTCGAAAATGAATCGGCTGATCCATACTCATATTTCATAGCAATATCGATGATTCTTAAATTTGAATCCTTTAATTCCAATGCCGCCAAAGTCAGCCGTCTTCTTCGAATATACTCAGATAAGCTGATACCAGATAAAAAAGAAAACATCCGTTTAAAATGATACTCCGAACAGAGTGCAATTTTTGACAGTTCTTTAAAGTCAATCTCATCTGTCAAGTGACATTCAATATAGGCCAGAGCATGATTCATACTGCTTAAAGAATCCATTTGATCCCCCCTTCCAACAACATATTATCAAAGGATGGCTTCAACCATCCGACAATTCGTGCACCGTTTAGTCGTTTCTTACGATACATTCTTTGATTGTATCAAACAGGGAACTGTCGAAAAGTGCACATGCCTTTGATTTGCTCTTCCAAGCGATCGTTTCATCGTTATAACTAAACCATTTAATAAAACGATGTGTCTGTTTGCTTGGAAATTTTTCGCATATTCGATGATGCTGTCATAATCAAATGTATCTGTTGGATATTTTTTCCCGTCGGCAGCTGAATATTTCGGCTGAAAAAACCAGGCTGTCCGGAGGTTCGTGTCTCCGAGTCCGGACAGTGGTTTCAAACGTTTCGGCATGGTGCCAATTGGCTATTTAAGTGTTTTTAGAATCAATTCCGTAAATTTCCCGCATGGAGCGATCATGCTCCTTGTCGATATACTGAATCTCAATGCTATGTGAATCGTGAACAATCCGATCAAGAATGGCATCGGCGACAGTGGCTTCAGGAAATTTGGTGTACCAGCCGAGTGGAGCGAACTGAGAGCAGAAAATTGTGGAAACCTTTTTATGACGGGCGTGGATAATCTCCAGTAAGTCCCTGGCTTCCGTTTCGGTCAGTTTGATGAGTAACCATTCATCGAGGATCAGGAGGGTGTACTTCTGATAGTGCCGGATCGCTTCTTTGAACTTGCCCTCACCCCTGGCTACCGCCAGTTCAGCCAGTAGTTCCGGCAGACGGATATATTTAGTGGCGTAGTAGTGTTTGCAGGCTTCCATTCCCAGAGCACAGGCAATGTAGGACTTACCGGTACCCGTTGCCCCGGCAATAATAATATTGTGTGCTTCCCGGATGTATTCACAGTGTCAAACACATTTCAAAAATCCCCTAAAAAATCGGTCGAAAAATCCCCGCTTATTCGGTAGGTTTTTCGTCAAACTTGCTGGTGTCATAAAAACCAGCTTTTTTCTTTTCCCGGATACGAAAGCTATCACCTTTAATATTAATGGTTGTAGAGTGATGAAGCAGACGATCCAGGATGGCTGTGGCAACGACGTTGTTCCCGAATACCTCACCCCAGCTGCCGTAGGATTTATTGGACGTAAGAATGATCGAGCTTTTTTCATATCGGTTTGAAATGATCTGAAAAAAGTAATGAGCCACTTCCTCATCCATTCCAGCATAGCCTACTTCATCGATGATCAGAATTCCGGGCTTGGACAAGGTTCTGATTTTACGATGAATCTTGCCGGTTGCGATGTTTTCCTTGATCATTGAGATCAGTTCATGAGCACTGAGAAAATAGGCAGTATAGCCATTTTTAATGGCTTCCACGGCCAAACCGACAGCCAGATGGGTTTTCCCAACTCCAGGTGGACCAAGAAAAATGACATTCTCACTCCGCTCAACAAAATT
>NZ_AXAC01000046.1 GCF_000472665.1 Acetobacterium malicum subsp. dehalogenans DSM 11527
AGCTGTTTTAAACGATTGGGATCTGTTATTGGGATATTCCCTGGATTATCACAATAACCAACCTTTCCGGTTTTAGCTTTGCTGATCCACGTGTACAAGGTATCGAGCTTTATACCTAATCGCTCTGCAGCCGCTTTGTTGCCGATCTCATTTGCCAGTTTCAACGCTTCATAGCGTTCTTCGGCACTATATACTTTTTTCATCACTAGTCAGTCCTTTTTATTTTTATTTTACCTCATTTCCTTGCAATTTGGGACTGCACTTTTATGATAACACTCCATGCTGTGTCATAAACGGCCCGCCACCTAATTGGATGGGATGCGTAATACCGCCGCTATAATAGATCTGATTGGATACCTGGATGACGATGTCCAGATGATCGGTCGGCTCAATGTTGACCAGATAGGGTGTGTTCCGCGGTTCATACTGCGCCTCATCCCAGGCGGGCACACCCATTTCCTTAACCAGAGAACCGTTGATAAAAAGCCGATGAGCCATCCAGATATTCTCGATCTTTAATGCAAACGCTTCCGTCGTGTCGGGTAATTTTATAAAAAGATGATAGGTTCCGTTGCCTTTTGATGGCTGCTGATAGGGCTTTTTCATATCCCAGGTACCGGGAACCTTCAAGATCTCTGGCTCTGACGAAGCGAGTGCTTCCGGCTCAAGCAGACTTTGGGGATAAAAATGCCATTCCCCGTTTAAGAAAACAATACTATCCTTTTCGAAATCCCAATGGGATAAATCCAATTGACCCTCGACCACCTCAGGCGATGTCGTCGTTGGCAATGCAATATAGTAGAGGATTGAAAACATGATCAAAAGAGCACTCACGGTCATCACGATACTCAGCGTCTGTTTGATATGGATGTGTTTTGTCACCGGATGCCTCACCTTTTTCTTTCATCAGTTAAGTGCCTGTTTTTAAAAGCACAGGCAGAATGGCCTGTTAATTTTTTATTAAACTCACGCTTGAAAACTAATCGAATACATGCTATCCTAGTTTTATATAAGTGATACTAAGCTGCACCACTTGCGAGTCGAATATGAAACAGATAGACCGTCCTATGTTCTCAAGCTACAGGGGCAGTTTATTTTTTTACGAGTAATCGTATAGACTAATCTTATTAAAGCGACTACAAACAAGCTGAATTAAATCAGACTATCGAATATAAACGTACAAAAGCATCCTCTCCCTTTCTCAAGGGGCAACCGTTCCCACTGTTAAATAGTATACCATATTCTTAACCATGAATAAACACCTATCAGGTTTTGGTTCTCTGATCGATATTGATAAACTTACACATTTTAAAAGCGCAGGCCAGGCCTGCGCTTTTGTTATGTTTTTTTTTAAGTTAAATTGCTTTCGTACCATCCTTTTTCTTTGAAAGAACTACCTTGAATTTCCATCCGTTTTCTTTGGCAGCCGTCTTAACAATCTAGTTGAGCTGACCCAAATCAAATTCATATTCATATTCATAAGCTTTTCCATCGACGGTATATTGAAATTCATTAACTTTCCGGACAGAGTTGCTCCACCAAATTTGTGAAGGATTCCGATTTCTCAGATTGTCTGGCAGTACTGGCGATTATTTCATTTTTTTCTATCAGTTGATTAACGCCTCCCTCGCTATTCGTTTATTTAACGACGAATTCGGTGACGGTATCAGGTTCTTCGCGGTCGTCAATATAAATTTCGACGGCATAATTACCCGGTGTGGTAACCAGTTCAGCCGGAAGAATACCCCACAGTGGGGCATCGCTGACGTCACCGTTATTGATGGTAACGGAATCGACTACCTGATCTTCCAGATACCAGATAAAGGTAATGTCCGTATCGTCAGGGGCGTTATGCAATTCAGCTGCCACATAGACATCGGTATTGACCGGAAATGAGGTGACCTCATCAATCGGCATGGAACTGTCATCGACTCCCGTTGTCATCACCGCATTACTGACATTGGCGGTGGTTGAACTGCAGCTTGCCCCCATAAACAGCACTGAAACCAACATAATGGTTATGGCTAAAAGATAAAGTGTTAATTTATTTTTTTTCATGACTCTTTTCCTCCTGAATGATAATTTTTACGCGAATAGCTGGAATCCCATTTCTGCATGTTATCCTAATTACTTAACCGCAGCTTGACCGGCTGATTTATTGTGCAACCGATTTCAGTCGTGCTTTCACTTACTCGTCCGGTCTTTTAATTAACCCCTGTGTTTCGCTTAGCCCTCCTTTTTTTATAAAAAAGATTTCTGTGTTCGTTCCAACCTATTTTCGTACTATTATTCTACCACATTTCTGTGAAAATAAACATTCCCCCTACCGACATTTCCGCAAACAAAAAACTCAAGCGAAAAAATCACTTGAGTTTGAGCATCTGGTTTTATTCGCTGGCTTTATTTCGGTTTTTTAACGCCTTCATCACATCAAAATACCGATAAGTAATGGTTTCGATCAGCGAAATGATGTCTTCCGCCGATTCCATCTCTTCCCGTTTCATGATCAGCGCATCGGCAATCAGCAGCGACAACCGCCGGGCACAATTCCGGCTAACCGGATTCTTGAGCACATCAAAATCCGGCAGCGGTACAATCCCACCGACCCGGCTGACAATCTGACAGCCGGTGAAGCCGCAGACCTCTTTGATATAGGTTCGCAGCAGATCATCACGATACTCAGTATACTCCCGATACATCGGCTTGGCATCCTGATCCCAGCAGGCCTTATAAACCCGCTGATATTCGGTGATCAAATCGCGGATATAGCCCAGCATTTCCTGGCGGTAAGCTTTCCGGGACGGTTTGGTGCCTTCTTCATGGTGGAACCAGGCAATATACTCATAAACCAGATTTCCGACCAGATAGCCAGTATCGGATGAAGATGGACCCATAAACGGATATTCCATATCGATTATTTTCATCTCGTTTTCGTCGATCATAATGTTGGAGGTATGCAGGTCGCCATGAACCAGACATTCACTTTTCTTCATGAAAATGCCCCGCAGCTTCAGCAGCTCAACCCGCAGTTCCCGTTTTTCCCAAAGCAGGTCGCTCATGGCCAGATGATTGGGATCCCCCGCCGGCAGATCGACTTCGCCTTCAATAAAAGATTCCCGTAAAAACAGAATGGTTTCCATAATCACCCGCATTTCGGGATTCATAAATTTACATTCCAGCATCTTATGAGCCATCTGATCCAAATAAATCTCGGATGTATAGAAATTCGATTTAGCCAGAAATTCACCCATCTGTTGGGGGAATTTAGGAAACAGTTTCCCCTTTGTCAATTCAAAACGCATAATTTTCAGCCGTCCGCAATCCTCATAAATAAAAAGATTGTTGTCCGGATCAAGGTGATACATTTCCGGCAGATACTCTGGAGTAATGGCTGATCGCAGCTTGATGATTTCGGATTCCAGCTGGTTACGCTTGGCCGTCAGCGGCACCCCTTCGCCAAATAGCTTGAGGTAGGGTTTGGCCTGTTTGAGAATAACCGACTTTCCGGTTTCATCCCAGACCCGATAAATGTGGTTGACAAAGCCATCCCCGTCGTCTTCGCCGCCGCCAACCTCATAAACCGTAAGCCTGGCCCCGGCCGGAAAAATATCCGTGGATGTTTCTAAATATTCAATGACGGTACTGGGTGTTAAATCTTTATAGGACATTCTCTACCTCGCGATTTTAAACGGATTTCATATTTTTACATTTTATCACGGCGAGAAGTAGAAATAAATGAACTAATTATTTGATTAACGGGAATATTTTGCGCACCTCTAGAGGATTAATCGATCATATCGATCAAAGGCCTTCTTCCGGGTTAATAAAATCGAGAAGTGGATGCCGAAATAACGCGAGATCAGAATCGCCCCCATAATCACAATCTGATAGACAATGGCGGTCATCGGCATTGAGCCACCGAGAATCTGACCCGTCATCATCCCCGGCAGGGAGACCAGACCAACGGTTTCGGTGGAAGCAATAATCGGATTCATGCAGGCGATGATGGCCTCTTTGTACCAGGGCAGGGTGGATTCCCACTGATTGGCTGACAACGCCAGCCGATATTGATACTGCCGTTCATTTTGCCTTAAGCCACTGTAAAAGGTATTGATCCCGATAATGTTGCCGCTGAGACTGTTACCCAGCAGCATACCCATCAGGGGGATATAGTATTGGGCATCAAAGATATTGTCAAGACCGATCACAAATTGATTGATAAACAGAATCATTACCAGATTGGGAACGCCGAAACCAATTACAATCGGTAAAAACTGATTTTTGATGGTCAATCCGCAGGTTTTAACGGTCGATAATCCCGCTGCTCCGATCATAAATAAAACATAAGCTGAATTAACCCAGAGGTTGTTGAATAAGAAGATATACTGCAGAAAAAAGCCCACCAGCACCAACTGGATGGTCATCCGGAAGAGTGCATAAATGGTCCGTTTATTGAGTCCAATTCCCAGTTTGACATTGATGATGACCATCGGCAGCACAAAAATCAGCAAGTATAACGGGGTATAAAAAGGTATTTCTTGAACGCCCATTACCAGCTCACCTCCCGGAGTCCCCGATTTTGATAGATATCATCATGGGAAACCACTAAAATGGTTTTATCATAGCTCAGCAGCAGCTCCACCATTTTTGTCTTGAGGGTCAGATCGAGCCCGGTGGTGATTTCGTCCAGGATCCAGATATCGCGATCCAGCAGAATCCCAAGAATCACAGCCAATCGCTGCCGCTCACCCCCGGACAGGGCGTCGACATTTTTTTCCAGGGTGTCTTGCGGTAGCGCCATGGTCTCCAGCCAGTCGCACAAAACCGCTTCCTGATAGTTTAGATGACGGTTAACCTGAAATTTAAAAACCGCCGCAAAAACATCCCTGACAATCCCTTTGGGAATATCGGCATCCTGGCTCACGTAGCAGATCTGGCTGCGAATGCTATTCACGGTTTCCCCAGTCAGGGTAACCCCTGCCACCGAAATTTGGCCCTGGTCCGGCACCACAAAGCCCAGCAGCATTTTAACCAGGCTGGTCTTTCCCCGACCCGAGGGCGCACAGAACAGGACCTTTTCATGTTGCTCGATTTCCAGATTGAAGCCTGAAAAAATCAGTCGCTGATCATATTTCAACTGAATATTTCGGAATTCCAGATAAGCCATCTTTCACCTCATGTTTAAATTCCGTTCCTACCTGACTGATGGTCTTATCGCCAGGATACTTCCGGTTTTTTTCGGGGCACGGTGCGCTGATAGGCGACCTTGGGATATCCCATCACCTGACAGGCAATTACCTGTTTGTTGGTATCTTCAATCCCCAAAAAGCGTCGCAGTTTGTCGCTGTTGGCCGCTGCCCGGACAAAAAAGCCACTGTAGAACATTCCCAGTCCCTGGGCATGGGTCATCAGTTCGATGGAGGTCGCAGCCAGGCCGCCATCAATGGGTGATTCCGAGACAACGAGCAAAACGGCTTTGGCATTAAAAAACAGATCGGTGGGTTTTTCCGGATTAGTCAGATAACCTTCATACATTTGCAGCCACCGCTTAGCATAATAGGCAATCAAGGGCGGGGTCTTTTCCGTATCGGCCAGCAACACTTTTCCCAGATTGTTAAGGCTTTCCAGGGCTAGTCCGGTCAACTCCGCGAGTTGCTCCTGGACGACCACAAAAGACACTGGCTGGCGGTTACCCCCAGTTGGGGTAAAACGACCAGCTTCAATAATCGCGTCCAGCTTCTCTTTTTCAATCGGCTGATCATTAAACTGTCGGACCGACCGTCTGAATTTAATAAAATTCAGCAGTTTTTCCGGTTCAATATCAAAACTCGCGGCTTCGTATTCCTTCACTTCGCTCATATCGTAGTCGGTTATGCTGACGGCATGAACCGGACAGACGGCAATGCAATGGCCGCATTTAATACAGGTTTGATTAAGGGCTTTGGCCTTATCATCGGCAATGACAAGGTCCCGGGTAAAACAATCATCAACACAGGCGCCACAACCAATACACTTTTCCTGATCAATTTTAATCATCTTTTCTTCCTTTCAATCTTTGACGAATTTAGAATCGACTAATTACCGGTAATAAAGAAATACAGCAAGACAATCACACCCAAAACGATGCGGTACCAGCCGAAAATTTTAAAGTCGTGCTTTTTGATATAGGTCATTAAAAACTTAATCGCCAATATGGAGGTGATAAAAGCCGAGATCATCCCCACCAGTAAAATCACCACTTCCCAGCCAGTAAAAGCAAAACCGAATTTGATCAGTTTTAAGAAGCTGATCCCAAACATCACCGGAACGGCCATAAAGAAGGTAAATTCGGCGGCTACTGTTCGGGATGTTCCCAAAATCATTCCGCCCAGGATGGTTACCCCGGACCGGGATGTCCCCGGTACAATCGACAAGGCCTGAAACGCCCCAATTTGCAGGGCTTTTTTGTAAGTTAGTTGCGATAATTTTAAAACTTCCGGTTGGCGCTTTTTATTGTAATTCTCGATCACGATAAAAAGAATCCCATACAGAATCAGCATCGCCGACACCGTAATTGAATTCATAAAGTAGGTATCAAAAAGGCTGTCCAGCAGCAAATAAGCTAAGATCCCCGGGATACAGGCCACCGCAATTTTTGACCACAGAATCACAGTATTTTTCCGGATCATTATTTTTTTATCTTTAAATGAAAATGGCACCAATTTATGCCAATAGATATAAACAACCGCTAAAATTGCTCCTAATTGGATAACGTACAAAAACATTTCGATGAACGGATCCGACATATTCAATTTAATTATGTCATCCACTAATATCATGTGTCCGGTACTGCTGATTGGCAGCCACTCGGTTACACCTTCCACAATCCCCAGAAAGATTGCTTTTAAAATTTCTAAAAATCCCATTTCTTCCTCTCTTTTGCCTGTAATTTTAAGTCGTTTTGTCCCGGGAACGGATCGCATTATGATACACCGCTATGAAACAATAAATAAACTCACATCATTAAGTTTACTTTTTTATCCTGAAAATTACAATGTTTTTATAGAATTATGGTGATAATAGGCTGGAATCTTAAAAAATACCCAAGAAAAAATATCCGGTATTGTCTGTCAGAACAATACCGGACACTGATTTGACTTTTATTAACTGGGGTCGAGTACCGATCCCATAAAGACGATGGCGCCGGTTTCATTGTCCTGAATCGCATAGAAGAAAGGTCGGTCGAAATTGAGTTCGAAATCGTAAACCGGCATGCTGGTCGTTCCAACTTCCACCGAAGTCACGGCAGCAGCCTCGGTACCGGCTTCATCCACCTGAATAAAGGTTTTATGCTTAACATCACTGATATAAATATCATCCGTCGCCCCTGCCGCTGCCATTCCTGAAAAGTCAGCGATTCCAGCTTCAAAAGCTACACCCATGCCCAAGTCTGTCAGCACCTGATTAAGCGACTTTTCATACTCCATGGTAAATTTCGGTAGCATCAGACTACCTGTTTTTGTTTCGAAAAGAGTCATCCAGTTTGACCAGTTATCCTGATTCAGCTGTTTCTGGAATTGCTCCAGACTGACATCTTCATTGGGTAAAAAAAGCACCATCGCCATTTGTTCATCTTCACCATAGTGCAACCGCAAAGCCTGAAAACCGGAGGTCTTAAAATAATCAAAGGAGCCACTCTGGTACATCGTCGGTGCGATCACGGTCTGGCCATCGGCCAGTTTAAAACGCTGGTCGGTGGTGAGGTCCTGCTCAAAGGGATTGGTCCATGTGCCTTTAAAATAAACGGCATTAATCAGAAACATGATCGTTTGCGGGTCAATTGGCGGCGCGACAATCTCGTTGATGGTTCCCCGGGTTTGCTCTTCCACCCATTTGTTGATTTCAGCGGCAGACTTGGGATCCGCAAAATCCAATTTTTTTGCCGCTGCCTGATAATCATTCTTAACCGTCTCGACAAAAGTTTCGGAGAATTTAAAATCTTCCACCATCCAGATCGAGTTGGCAATATTCAAGGTTACTTTTGGATCGGCAGTGGTCAATAAATATATCAGCGCCAGATTGTTTTTATTCAGGCTGTCGAGCTCAATTCCCTGAATATTCAGCGCCTTTGCCATGGCTTCCTGAGTCTCTCCGGTTGCGCCATTATAGGCCATCGCCATTGCCAGGGATACCCCCACCGGAGAAATCATCATGTTTTCGTTCTCCCGAGCCAGGTTTTTGTAGAGGTTAAATCCGAAATCATTGGTCTTTTCAACCATGGCGACATCAAACGAACTAAGCACCTCGTCATCCGGTTTTGACATGACCGCTTTTTTGCAGCCCGATGCCATGAATATTATCGCTACCATACCAAACACCCCCAGCAGAACCGCTAATCCTCGTTTCATCTTTGTCCCCTTTTTATTTTTTAAACACCTATTGATCCGGATCCACCGAATTTTTCCCTAATCGATTACATAAAGAATTCGACCGCCCCCGATTCCAGGTTGTACTTGCCCCCTAAAACTTTGACACTGCCAGCGTTAATTAAGCTATTAATGGTTTCACTTTGGAGGATTCGCTTAATGCTATTATCAATATTAAGATTCTCACATTTTCCGACATTTTCTTCACCCTCAATGGCGGGCTGAATTTCTTCCAGGATGGCGTTAATATGCCCATGACCATGACCCTGCATCGCTGCTGCCACGGCCCCACAGTGATTATGTCCCATGACCAGCACCACCGTTGTTCCCAGATGACCCACGGCATACTCAATACTACCTAATTCAAAATCGCCAATCACATTTCCCGCGGTTCGAATCACAAATAGCTCACCGATACCAGCCGAAAAAATGTGTTCCGGCGGGACCCGGGAATCTGAACAGGTTACTACAACCGCGTAAGGTTTCTGACCCTCTTCGACATTTTTGGTTCGAACCATTTGGGAAACATCACCATTGTTTTTCTCTGTTTCAACAAAGTTCTGATTGCCTTTTTGCAATCGCTCGATTGCTGCTTCAATCACATCCTGTTTCTTTTCACACATAACATACCTCTTTTCAAATTTAGTTATTATTTAAAACAATCATTGAGACGGGTACTCAATGGAGGTTATAGACGCAGCCGTTAAAACGCCTGAATCGGACATCCGATCGTGTCTACAATCGCCATTGAGTATGATTTACTCGATAGTAAGTGTGAATCTGTCGGCTAAAACTTTTTCTACGAAAACAGTGGCGACTTCAGGATCAAACTGGGTACCGGCACATTTTTTTATTTCTGCCACGGCCTCGGCCACACTTAGTCCTTTGCGATAAGCCCGGTCACAGGTCATCGCATCAAAAGCATCCGCCACTCCAATAATGCGGGCCTGAATCGAAATTTCTTCTCCCACCAACTGTTTCGGGTAACCTTTTCCGTCCCATCGCTCCTGATGCTCCAGCACATATCTGGCCAGCTCCGAAAATTCACTGGACGAGCTTAAAATCCGATACCCAATCTCCGGATGGCGCTGAATTTTTTTCCACTCATCCGAATCCAGTCCCCCCGGCTTATTGAGTATTTTTTCATCAATGCCCATTTTTCCGATATCATGAATTAAGCCGGCAGCCTTTACCTGACTGATATCGTCCTGGTCAAAATTCATTTTAAACGCGATTTTTTCGCAAATCTCACTGACCCGTTGTGAGTGCAGCATTTCCCGGCTGCTTTTTTCATAGAGGGTGTTCATGATTAAATCGATGGTCTTGTTTTTAATGCTGGCACTTTCGTAAAGCTTATGCCGATACATGTTGTCTTCGGCATTTTTCAATACTTCCTGAATATTCTGGTCACTGTTGATTTTGGTTTCATAGCCAAATGAAATCGAGAAATCAATGGCACCAACAGATTCTTGCTGGACCGCTGCTCTCATCTGTTTGACAATTTTTGCAGTCTGGCTTTCATCCGTTTGTGGCAATAGAATAATAAATTCATCGCCGCTGAGCCGGGCCACCACATCCTGATCCCGACACTCCTTCAGAATGACCCCGGCCACTTTTTTGAGCAACTCATCGCCGAGAGCATGACCAAATGATTCATTAACCAGCTTTAAGCCATTGACATCAGAAATGACCAGACTTAAGGGCAGGTTTTCTTCCCGATCAATACTGGTTAGGGCTTCTTCGTAGTAGCGGCGGTTGTAAACCCCGGTGAGGTAATCGTGATTGCTTAAATAACGAATCTTTGCTTCCGTCTGCTTTCGTTCGGTAATGTCCGAGACAATCACCGCAACCTGCTGCGGTTCGGGGGAATAGGCCACCACTTCAAAATACTTTTCAAATTGCTGGAAGTACTTTTCATAGCGTACCGACGCTCTTGTCTTTATTAATTGCGCGTATTTTTCGACCAGAAAATCTTTTGAATCCGGCATAATTTCAGTCAGTGTTTTCCCCAGGATATCCTGACTCTTAAAGCCAGTCAGCTGTTCAAAGCTGCTGTTGACATACAAAAAATTACAATCCTCAGGTTTTCCATTACTGTCAAACAGAACCTCATGTACCGCCAATCCCTGTTCCATTTGGGTAATCAGCCGTCTATTTCTTTCTTCGCTTACTTTTAGGCTCTCCAGCAACTCCATTGTTCTGATATGAGCCGCTTTCAATGCGGCAGTCTTTTCCTCGACCATCTGGGCCAGCCGACCTTGTTCGTCCTGTTTTTGCCGATGGGCGTTTTTTATTTTTACCATCGCCCTGATCTGGGCTGTTAGTTCGGACTCATCGATGGGCTTGGCCAAAAATGCCTCAGCTCCCGATTCGAGGGCCAGAATGCGATGCTCCCGATCCCCTTTGATTGCGGTTACAAAGACCACCGGGATTTCTTTGGTGCACGGTTCAGCCTTCAGTCTTTGACAAACCTCAAAGCCATCCATTTCCGGCATCACAATGTCCAGAAGAATCACATCCGGATCTTCGGCCCCGGCAATCTCAATGCCTTTAGTACCGGTGGTGGCCGTCAGCACCCGGGCTTCTGGAAAGGCTTCCCGGATCAGGGCCCGCATGGTGATCAGATTGTCCTGATTATCATCGATTGCTAAAAATTTCAATTGTCTATCTGCCATAGAGCACCTCTTGTATTACTTTTAAAAACTCCCGTTCGATGATCGGCTTGGGAATAAAGGCATCAAAACCCTGAGCTAAAATCCCTTCCCGGTCTCGGGTCATGGCACTGGCAGTTAACGCGATGACGGGAATTTTTTCCAGTCCGGGTAGACTCCGAATCGCTTTAAAGGCCTGGATGCCATCAATTTCCGGAAGGGCAATATCCATCAGGATCAGATCTGGGACAAACTGTTTAGCCAGTTCAATACTCTCCTGGCCGTCTGCCGCTTCCAGCACCCGGAAATGATCGTGGAGCAATGCTTTCACAGTGATCATATTGTCCGGGTTATCTTCCACCGCCAGCACCAACGGCTTTCGTTGATCGGTTCGGGGTTCAAGATAAGCGCCCCTTTTTTCCCGGATCTCCGGATAAAGCATCGAAGCAATGGCTTTTTTCAGCTCATCCCGGTTAACGTCACCTTTTTGAATCAACTGGTGAATATTGTTCTTGGTCAGATATTTCAGTTCATCTCTGGTAATATGCTTGGCAGTCAAAATCAACACCGGCACATCAGCTGTTGCTTCGGCTTCCCGGAGGGTCTGGAGCAATTCAAACCCATCAATTCCCGGCATCATCAAATCCAGAACCATGGCATCGGGAATCACCTCCGCCATGATATCAAAGGCTTCTTTTGCATCCCGGGCAACTTTTATTGTATAACCACTTTCTTCCAGCAGATCGCGGATCTGGATCACGGCCGGCTCGCTGTCTTCCACCATCAGTAAGGTTTTGGTCGCTGGATCAGCCGCTGGTTTACCGGTCAAGTTCGGCACTTCTGTTTTTAACCCTGGCTTTAAACCTTCCCGCCCTGTTTCAAACGCCAGTTCCATTACCTTATTTTCAGGCGAGTAAGTAATCGGCAGCGTCAGGATAAATTCCGACCCCTGTCCGACGACACTTCTTACGGTGACTGTTCCCCCCAGGAGGTTGGCATATTTTCTGGCAATCGCCAATCCCAGTCCGGTTCCGCCGAATTTGCGGGAGGTGCTGCCATCTCCCTGTCTGAATTCATCGAAAATAAAAGGCAGATAGCTTGCATCGATACCGATGCCGGTATCCTTGACCCGAATTTCAATATTCTCGCCGTCCTGACCCACCGATAACTCAACCTGCCCTTTTTCGGTAAATTTAACTGCATTACCGGCCAGGTTTTCGAGAATATGGCGGCACTTATCGCTGTCGCTGTTGATATAGACAGCGGTGTCTTTGGCGCCGTTAAGACAGCTTACATTTTTCTCGTTGGCCTGGGGTGCCAGCATTTCCACCACTTCATTGATCAGTTGATTAATATTAAATGTCGTAATTTCGATCTCTTCCCGGCCGGCCTCGATCCGGGAAATATCGAGAATATCATTGATCAGGGCCAGCAGGTTTTTGCCATTACGTTCGATGACTTCCAGATAGCTGTATTCTTCTTCTGGAATCTCATTCTTCAGCCGCCGGTTCAAAATCCCGGACAAGGCAATGACGGAATTAAGGGGTGTTCGCAATTCATGACTCATGTTGGATAAAAAGTTTGTTTTAAGCTGGTTGGCCTCATTCAGCTCTTTTTTCTGCATTTCCAGTTCGATATTCTGATGGATCAGTTCCACTGATTGTTCTTCCATTTCGTTCTTTTGAGCATCCAGCTCACGGTTCTGGTGTTCCAATTTTTCCGAAAACTCTTTAATCGTCCGATAGGCCAGGATTCCCTCAATTCTTGTACTCATGGTGCTCATGGTTTTTTCGATAAAATCGATGGCTTTTTGATTGTATTTACCAATGGCGGCCAAAGACACCACCGCAATGACTTCGCCGCTAAAAATAATGGGAATCGTAATGATTTCCCGGGGTATAAACTTCCCACTGACGGTATAGAAAGCAAACCGTGAATCCTCCGGGATATCTTTAATATGGGTATACCGGCCACTGGCTACCGAAGCTCCAAATTCCCCCTCCAGACTATCCCCGTCAAAAGCGACCCGGCCCATTTCCTCCAGACCGATGGATTCAAAATGTTCAAACTGATTGTTATTGGCATTACGCAAATAAACCGCAGCAACCTGAGAATCCGTGTATCGGGATAAGGTATTCAGGGTTTTCCGGAAGAATTTTCGGGCATCTTCTTCACCCAGCATAATCTTGACAAAATTGGCGGTTCGTTCATTAAGCTCCATATTTTTCTGAATATCATCCGCCAGGGTATTAAAGGATTCGGACAGCATTCCAAATTCATTGTGGTAATGATAATTGCTTCGGGCATTATGATGGCCATTCTGGAATTCATCGGTTGTTCGGGTGAGCTCATTTAATGGTTCCTGAATATTCCGCAGTAAAATAAAGCTGACCAGCACCGATAAACCGATAATGATCAGGACAATCATTAACAATTGTATCTTTATTTTGGTGTACAAGTCAGTCGAACCCTGGTATAACTCATCCGCCTTGTTACTGGCATAACTTTTCACAACCGCCATTTTATCATTTAGAGTTTCCCGATAAATCCCCACCCTTTCTCCCGGCAGCAGACTTTTCCGGGCCGCTTCCAGGTCGCCAGCCAGGGTGCTTTCGACAATATCTGTGCGGGCCGTTTCCCAGTTGATATAAGCATTATATGCTTCCTCGACGTCCTGTTCCGGCCCTAAATAAAGCTCCCGCAAAATGTCAAATTGAATCTGAATATCGGCATCGTATTGTTCCATCAATTCAATCGCATTTTCACGCTCTTCTCCGGTGTTGGCCAGAATCAGATCTCTTACTCCCACCCGCATGCTGAGAATATCGACATCCAGACGGTCAATTGCTTTGGTGACCTGAAAGGGATGATTATACATGGTTTCGGCCTGATTGACGATGGCATTGGTTTGGACATAACCAACAATCCCCAATAAGATAACAAAAAACAAAATAATCACAAAACCGATCCTGAGCTGTGTTTTTACCTTTAAATTTTTGATGTTCATATTTTCTCCCTGGACCATTTATATGAAGTGCAACAAATCTGGAAACACAGCACAATGGTAGTTTAGTTTTATTTTAGCATTCGAGCTCCATACACAAGTATGATGCATAAGTTTCTCGTATGCGCACAATGCCCAAGTCTAATTCACAAGATAGGCTCGCTATAGGCTCGCTGCTAGAGATTGGTCTGAAAAATAGGTACGCTGGCAGACAGCGTCTTGAGATCCTCGTCTTTGGCCATAAAGATGGCTTCCGCTTCTCCAGTGACTAAATAGCCACCCGCGGCCAGCGAACGTTTTAACTTCCTGACAATCGACCTTCGCACATCGGGACGGTAGTAAAAAAGCAGGTTACAGCAAAAAATGATGTCAAAATCGCCAAAAATACTGTCTGGCGGATTACTCGAATGGGAATCCAATAAATCATACTCTGAAAAGTCAATCTTTTGTTTTAATCCGGGAACAACAGCATAGGCTTCTCGCTGTTTTATAAAATGGCTTTTGAGGTATTTCATCCGGATATTGGCAATGCTATCCTCGTCATAAATGCCGTTTCTAGCTGTATCAAGCGCTTCCGGTGAGAGGTCAGTGGCAAAAATTCGATATCGCATCGCTTTTGACGAAGCTTGACTCAACTCTTCCAGCAGGATCCCGATGGAATAGGCTTCCTGCCCGGTGGAACAGCCTGCCGACCACACTCTGATTTCGCCATTTTCTGGTTTATGGCTAAGCAGATGCGGTAAAACCAACTGCTCCAGCACTGCAAAGGTCAGCGAATTCCGGAAAAACTGACTATAGGTAATCTGAAACGATGCCATTAAACAGTCGGCTTCATGACGATTGTTCTGTAAATATGATGGGTAGTCCGAGCTGCTGACAGCGATGCCGGTCATCCGCCGTTCCAGCGATTTTGCCAGAAAAGCGTCATCATAGATGGTCAAATCTTTTTTGTAGGTGTCGTTCATAATCCTAATCATCTCGAGAATCGAATCGTCTGTCTGCAATCCCACTAGTATCCCCCTGTTCATCCGGCTGACGGTAGTAGTCTGCCGGTGCTCCCTAATGAATCATTTCCGAATGGACCACATCGACTAGCATTTTCGCCACCAGCGGATCAAAGTGGGTCCCGGCACAACGCCTGATTTCGGCAATCGCCTCGGCCTGACCTAAACCTTTGCGATAGGTCCGGTCGCTGGTCATGGCATCAAAGGAATCAGCCACTGCCACAATTCTGCCCTGCAGCGAAATCTCTTCCCCCTTTAAACCTTTGGGATAGCCTCCACCATCCCATCGCTCATGGTGTTCCAGAATGCAATTGGCCATTTCTGAAAATTCATTTACCGAACTGAGAATCCGATAACCAATTTCGGGATGTCGTTGAATCTCCTTCCATTCATCATCACTGAGGGATCCCGGTTTATTCAGAATTTTTTCGTCAATTCCCATTTTGCCAATATCATGAATCAGTCCGGCGGTTCGGATCTGATTGATTTCATCTTGATCCAGCTTCATCCGCATGCCGATTTTTTCGCAGATCAGACCCACCCGGTTTGAATGCATCATTTCCCGGTTGCTCTTTTCATAAAGGGTGTTCATAATCAGTTCAATGGTCTTGCTACGCATACTGGCGCTTTCATAGAGCTTATGACGATACATATCATCTTCGGCATTCTTAAGCACTTTTTGGATATTCTCTTCTTTTCTGATTTTTGTTCGGCTGCCAAACGCAATGGAGAGTTTCAGCCCTCGTATCTTTTGTCGCGTCGCTAACATTTCTAATCTTTTAATAATCAGTGCCGCTGTTTCGGCATCAGTTCGGGCTAAAATAATAACAAATTCGTCACCGCCCAGTCTGGCAATCACATCATTTTCCCGGCAGCCGCTTTTAATAACATTTGACGCCATCTGCAGCAGCTCATCACCCACAGCATGTCCAAAAGAATCATTGATCATTTTTAAACCATTGACATCAGCCATGACCAGGGTCAACGGGTAATTTTCTTCAGTATCCAGTTTGATCAGAACCTCTTCATAAAACCGTCGGTTAAACAGACCAGTCAGGTAATCATGGTAACTCAGATAACGGATCTCTTCTTCGGTTTTTCTGATCCGGGTGATATCCTGAATCGTCCCAAAATTGCCAATATGCTGGTTGGTCTCATTAAATTGGGGAATCATCCGCATATTGATAATCCGTTCTTCGCCATCCTGCCGGAAGATTCGGAAAATAAAATCAGCCGTTGATTTTTCCACCATCACCTTGTTGATATTTTCCAGAATGCCGGGGATCTCATCGGGTTGGGCAAATTGGAGCAAGCGCTCCATTGTATTCACCTCTGCTATGGAAACAACCCCAAAAATATTCAGCACTTCCTCCGAACAATTGATTTTATCATTTTCAAAATCAAACTCATAACTCCCTAAATGGGCCAGTTTCTGAGCTTCAACCAGGGCTTTTTCGCTTTTTTTTCGGGCTTCATTTTCTTTTTCCAGCGATTTCAGCAGTTTGAGGGTCCGGGCGTGAGCGGCCTTCAACGCCTCGGTCTGTTTTCTGACCCGAATGTTAAGCCGTTTTTTCTCATTACGTTTTTGAATATTGGCCCATCTGATTTTTTCCATCGCTCTGATTTGAGAAATCAGTTCCTGTTCATCGATGGGTTTAGAAAGAAAGCCTTCGCCACCGCATTCCAGAGCCAGGATCCGATGTTCCCGATCGCCTCGGGAAGCTGTCACAAAAACCACCGGAATATCGGCCAGATCGGTCTTGGCTTTTAATTTTCGACATACCTCAAAACCGTCCATCCCCGGCATGATAATATCCATAAAAATAATATCCGGATCTTCCAATGCTGCCATTTCAAATCCGCTTTTACCATCAAAAGCCATCAAGACCTTGGCTTCCGGAAAGGCATCACGGATCAGGGCTTTTAAGACAATCACATTATCCCGGTTGTCATCAATCACTAAAATCTTTAATTGTCTCGTTTCCACAAGTCACCTCGTCCATCATTTTTCCTTCGTGTTTTTCACTACTGACATTCCACCCGGTTTCGGCCCTTCTCTTTAGCCCGGTTTCGGGCCCCATGGGCTCTGGAAATCAGAGTTGCCGGCAACAGGTCTTTGCGATAGGCCGATACCCCAAAACTGGCTGTTAGTTTCCCAATAATCTCAAAATCAGTATTTTCAACAATTGTCCTGATTTTTTCCGCCAATGTAACCGCACCCTTTTCATCGGTATCCGGAAGAATAACCAGAAATTCTTCACCGCTCCAGCGGCCGACAATATCGGTCACCCGGACATTGTCTTTGAGCATTTCTGCAATTGCCACGAGTAAGTTATCGCCCACCGGATTTCCATAGGTATCATTGATATTTCGGAGCGAGTCCACGTCTACCAGAATAATTGCAAACGAGGCTTTGGTACGCTCCGAACGTTCCAATTCACATTGCAGAAATTCATCGAGTTTAAGGCGGTTAAAGACCTTGGTCAATTTGTCCTTGGTGGACAGCTGGGCAATTTCCGCTTCCAGTCTTTTAATTTCGGTAATATCGCGGATCACGCTTAAGATGTGCGGTTCGCCTTCAATGTTAATGACCTGGGCCGAAACCAGACCCACAAACATCTCATTATTCGCATCATTCACCATGATCTCCATATTCTCACTGACGCCGGTTCGTTTCAGCTCAGCGATTAACTGTTCTCGTTTATCCAGTTCGAAATATAAATCGTGAATGTTGAACGATTCATCAACGATACCATTCCCTCTTAACTGAATCATTTTTAAAAAGGCCTGGTTATAGGACAATAATTTCCCATCTTCCATGGTAGTTATGATGGTTGGATCGGGATACAAATCAAAAATCATTTGAAAATGCTTTTTACAGGCATTTCGAATCTCCCGTACCATCTTATCAAGCTCAATAAAATCCGGATCCTCCCGGTATTTTTCGGTCGCATCATGATCCGGCTTTTCTTCCGCAACAATGTTCTTCAGATACTTAATCAATTCTCTGATTTCGGCATTCAACATGATCTTTCCTTGCACTTTCCGATTCATTATTGAAAAATAAACTTCAATAACCCCATCCACTTTATTTTAATCAAATAATAACATAATAGTATGAGTCCATCAGGTAGGTCTGTTCATATTTAACAGTCATTTTCCACAGATTCTTCTTTACTTTTTTGATCGATGCCTCGCCTTTTTCATATTGATCGAGGAGTTTTAAAAAATACTTCTTTTCGCTGGGAAGGGCAAGCGTTCTGAAATAACCCCAAATATGCTGGGCCACATTAATCGAGTTTCCTATCGTCGTTTCTTTCTGAAAAGAGCTTTCCACCAAATTATAAAACTCAACACTCGGGTAGCTGTCCTTATTGTTAAGCAGTTTGCGAATTTCCAGATAATCAAGCGGCGACCTTTCCAGGACGGCATATTTGTACTTGCTCCACTCCTGTTCGAGGCGGTTGATTTCTTTCTTTTCGGTAGTGCAATTAATACATTTAATTGCTGACAGATTCTTGTCTTTAACTTCCAGCATGAGATCCAGATCTCTGCCATTCAATTCCTGATAGAAGACCATAAATTCGGTAATCCCAATGGTTTTGGAATGGGACCCCGGTTTCTTTTCCGGATTCTGTTGGGAATAATGAATTTTCTGACTGCCATCCCCGCTTTTCCAGGTACTTTTACAAGCATCAATCCAATAACAATCGGATTGATTTCCATCACAGGGATTCACCTGATGGTGAAGATTATCAAAAACCACCGGAATGTCCAGAGCTTTTCCAATGATCAGAACATCACTGATGGTATAGGATTTATCATCATTTTCTATTACAAGTCGCTTTTTAACGGTTTCATCCAAGCGATCGTAATTTTTCAAAAATCGTTTAATCGCCTGTTTTTTATCATTATAAACCCCACCGATGTGGAGAATAATTTTATTTTCCGAACTTAGTCCCAGGCTGTCCATAATGCGGGCGTGATAATCCAGATCGGCAATGGCGTTTGTGACAATACTTTCATCTGCCGAGTTTAAAACCGTATACTGTCCCGGGTGCATTGAAACCCGCATCCCGCTTTTGGCAATTTTCTTACCAATCTTCTTAAACTGTTTTTCAAACACTTCCCACCAGATGATCCGGTTAACCGGATTCGATCCAAAGGGGATGATGGATGAGCTGATTCTAAATAGCTCAACCCGATTATCAATATTATAGTCAATCATATTTTCAAGCGCGTTCAAATTATGCTTGATCAATTCAGTCAATTTTTCATCGGACGCATTTTTAAGTAAGCACGTTTTCAGCTCCGTATTCGGTACCCCCACCGTTAAACATGCATATCCTATCCTCATAACAACCTTCTTTCCTATCCGCTCACACAATTTAATCACTTTTTTTCGCTGATGACCTGATTTTTAGCGCCTTAAAAAATAACCATTATCACAAATCTCCAGCGAACATCCCTTTATGTTGCGTGCATAAAATCAGTTCGATACGAAATTCCCCATGGTTTTGTTTATTATACCAGAAATGAACCTGAATATACAGCGAATTGGACGTAAAATCAATGATATCCCGGTTAAATTTTACACAAAAAAAGAGCCTGATTTCAGACTCCTTCAACTGGTTGGAACACTCCGAACGGGATTTATTATTAGTTTGGGGAACAGCTTTTTAAAAACTGCGCTGCTCGCTTTTTAATCGACCATTCCAAACTCTTCAATTAGCACCTTTTCCACAAACACCTGGGTCACTTGAGGATCAAACTGGGTTCCAGCATTCTTTTTCAGCTCGTGAATGGCTTCGGTCTGACTCAGCCCCTTACGGTAGCTTCGATCACAGGTCATCGCGTCATAGGCATCCGCCACCCCGATAATTCTTGCCTGAATGGATATTTCTTCCTGTTTCAGTTTTTTGGGATAACCTTTCCCATCCCAGCGTTCATGATGTTCATAGACATACTTGGACATTTCCGAAAATTCATTGGATGAACTCAAAATCCGGTAGCCAATTTCAGGATGCCGCTGAATTTCCTGCCATTCCTCAAAGTTCAGCAATCCTTCCTTATTAAGAATTTTCTCGTCAATTCCCATTTTTCCAATATCATGCATCAGACCGGCCGCGCCAATTTGATTGACGGCATCCTTGCTCAATCCCATTTCGATGGCAATTGATTTGCAAATCTCACTCACTCGTCGGGAATGGAGCATTTCCCGGTGGCTCTTTTCATAGAGGGTATTCATAATCAATTCGATGGTTTTGTTCTTGATGCTGGAGCTTTCGTAGAGCTTATGGCGATACATATCATCTTCGGCCCGTTTATAGATTTCCTGAATATCCTGGTCTTCCATTTCTTTGATTTCATAGCCATAGGATATGGAAATATCAACCGCCCCGATTTTGTTATCAGCAGTCTTTGCTTTCAGGTCATTGATGACATCAACGGCCTGAAAAATATCAGTCTGCGGCAGAATCACGATAAATTCATCCCCACCCAGCCGGGACACAACGCTACCTTCGGGAACGGCTTCTATTATCAGCCGGGCCGCTTTTTTTAACAGCTCATCGCCCATGGCATGACCAAAGGAATCGTTAATAAGTTTCAACCCATTCACATCGGCCATAATCAGGGTAATCGGTAAATTAGCGGGGATGTCCAGCCGTCCCAATTCTTCTTCATAAAACCGCCGATTATGAAGGCCGGTAAGGTAATCATGATAACTTAGATAACGGATTTCTTTCTCAGCCAGTTTTCGCTCCGTTACGTCGGAAATAATCACGGCAAATTGTTTAAATCTGGGTGAATAGGCAACCACTTCAAAATACTTATCAATATATTTGTCATAGTGTTCAAAATGGATCGGCTGACCAGTCATCGCTACCTGGCCGTATTTTTCGATCCAGCTTTTATCCATTCCCGGGGAGACTTCCAGGGCTGTCTTGCCGATAATCTGCTCCCGTTTCAGACCCACCAGCTTCTCATAACTGTCATTGGCATCCAGATACCTAAAATCGATCGGCTGGCCGGATTGATCAAAGATTATCTCGTGCACTGCCAGCCCCTGGGCCATTTGGGTAATCAGCAGCCGGTGTCTTTCTTCACTTTCTTTTAGGGCTATTTCGGCCTGATGGCGATCGGTAAAATCCACCAACATATAACTGACCAGCTTGCGCCGGATATCAAAATCATTTTTATTGACATATAGCCAGCGAATATCTTCCGCTACCTTTATTTTTACCGGTTTTCGTTTATGATCGCCATGATCAAGAATTTTTAAAATTTCTGAGACACTTTCCTTTTTTCCATCAAAAAAAAGGTTTGCCACAGGATTCATACAAATAATTTCATGATCGCCATTAATCAGAAAGGCCACCTCGCCAAGATTCCAGAACGTTTGTTTCCAGCGGTTGATTTCCAGCTCGAACAGATCATTTTTTACTTCATTCATCCCGATCATTGCTAAAATAAACAAAATCACTATTGGTGTGGGATCAATATATTTGTCAAAACCGATTAGAATCACCAACACCGCAATCCAGGATACCTGGAGTGACAAGAGGACAAACCGATAGCTCTTTTTTAAACTCGGGGATTTTGATTTTTTAAGCACTTTTATTAATTCGACCGTAGAAAATAAGATGAAAATTGCATAATAAGCAAGAATCAGGTAATACCCGATGTTTTTTGAGGTGCTGGCCACGGAAAAACCGTTAACTGTTGTTAATTCCACCCAGTTAAAAGCCAAATGGTGAATCGGATTGGTGATATAAACAACCCAAATCGCACTGGAAAGGATATACAACACGTACTTTATCTGCTCTGATATTTTCTTTTTTACAAATTGTGAAACAAATAATATCCCAAATGTTGGAATAAAGATCACTCCCAGATTCTCAAAATTCCGGGCCAGGATCATCATTTCAATATTTTGAGAATTGAGCGAAAGAAAATAGCCAAATGCATAAATTGCAGCGGAAAACATTAATGCGGAAAAATAGTTAAACTGTCCCGCTACTTTTTGTTTTAAAAGCTTAATCCCGACAAAAATGTAAATACCAGCAAGGATTGGCAACGCAAATACGATTAAATTCAACAACACGTTTTGAAGATTCATACACTTCCTCATTCCGGAGAGTAGCCGTAAATTAGCACGCTCACAGATCAGCCCATCCTGAAACAGATTAATTATTCCTGGCTGAAATCACATCATACCAGACAAAGGTTAAACGAACCTTTGTCTGGTATGAATTTTACCGGTATCCAAACATTTTCTCAGCCTGATTATTGTTCATCCAGATATTTGATGTGCACATGGGTCGCATCACAAAAGGGCTTGTTAATGGATTCACCACAACGACATAAAACCAGCCGATTTCGTCTTTCATAGAGACTGCCATCCACCGATTGCAGGGGAATCCCGCCTTTGACAAAGATACCGCAACTTACCCCGCGTTCAGGATCCTGCAGAATAACAATCTCCGGCTCATATTCGGGTTCGATCGCGGTTCCGTCTTTTTCCATTGCTACTAATCGCCCGGCCGGGCATTCATTGGCAGCTTTAATCGCTTCTTCTTTAAGCCTCGGATCATCCGACTGTCTAATCATCTCCCACGCGGTTCCATTGTTACGATGACAGAATCTGGCGAAGGCACAACGGTGGTCATCCATCATATCCAGATCCGCTCCGATGAGAAACTCGGCCCGATCCTCAAAATCAACTTTTGATGCCGTTTCCTCGCCATGAAAATCGCATTTTGAATGGGCGCCATCGCAAAAAGGCGGATTTTTCGACTTACCACACCGACATAGGGTATAGGTTTGGGCCTGGGGAAGCTTACGCCCGTCCCGATAAACATAGCCCCTGCCCTGGGAAGTAATTATTTTCTCCGACAGTTTGATATTCCCGGTAACCACATAAGGCCCGTCTTTTAAAATTTTAATTTTTCCAGTCATTCCATTTTCCATTATCAATCTCCGTGCTTAAATCAAATTTCCGGTTTTTAAAAAGGTCGCAGCACCCCCATCAAACCTTCCATTCAAGAATTTTATTTAAAAAATTTTGCAGTTCCTCGGTTTGCGGATTTTTGAATATCCGGGAACTGTTGCCGCTTTCAATGATTTGTTTATTTGCTAAAAAAACAACCTCTTCACAGGCGTTTTTTGCAAAACCCATTTCGTGGGTAACAATAATCGTTTTAAGCCCCTCATTTTGCAGTTCGCCCAGCATATTTAATACTTCTGCTGTATATTCAGGATCCAGGGCTGAAGTTGGTTCATCCAGCAGCAACAGTTTGGGCTTAACCGCCACCGCTCTGGCAATGGCAATTCGCTGTTGCTGACCGCCCGAGAGTTGAAAGGGATACTTACTTTTTTCATCAGTCAAGCCAAACCGCTCAAACAGTTTACTGCTGATCTCCAGCGCCTGAGATTTACCCATCCCGAATGCGTGTACCAGCGGTAACATAATGTTCTCCAACGCGGTAAGATGTTCAAACAACCCTTTGGACTGGAAAACGAACCCGATATTGCGACGATAGCTGTGCAAATATTTATTGCTGAACCCGATGATCTCTCCATCAATTTTCAAGTTGCCGGAATCGGGCGTCAAAAGCCCCCCGATGATCCTGAGCAAGGTCGATTTACCACCCCCGGATGGTCCAATCACAGCAATGGAATGAATGTCAAAGGAACCACATACATCCTGTAAGACCAGTTCATCCTGAAAGGTTTTACAGATATTGATTAACTCGATATTCATGGTTATACCTCCTTTCCAACACCCCGGAAAGCAGCGAAACACCAAAGGTCAGAATAAAGTATAAGGCCCCAACAAAAAGATAGTTTTCAAACATTCTAAAATTATCTGCCGAAATCTCCTGAACGGTTTGCGTGAGTTCGATGACCGCGATCACCGACAATAATGAAGAATCCTTGATAATCGAGGCAAACTGACCAGCCAGAGCTGGAAGAATCCGCGCCATTAATATCGGAATGGTAACCAGCTGAAGGGTTTTAACCGGTGTCAGCCCAATCGACTTGGCCACCTCATATTGTTGACGGTCAATACTTGCCAGACCCCCACGGATGATTTCGGAAATATAAGCGCCTTCAAAAATCGATAAGATCACCACGCCGGCCACATAGCGATTGTCCACACCCCAGGCCGTACCAATGATGTAGTAAAAAAAATAAATCTGCACCAGTAATGGCGTTCCCCGAATAATCTGAACATAGGCTCGGCAAAAATAACTGATAATCAGGATTCTCGAATTTTGTCCCATGGCAGTGAGCGAACCGATGACCAGACTGACAAACAAGCTGGCTACCGAAATAATTACCGTCATCAAAAAACCTTCCCAAAGTCGCTGCCGATATTGGTAAAGAGTAGAAAAATCCAGTTCCAGTCCAATCGAACTCACTGAAAACCAGAGAAATCCAATCAAAACGACGGCCACAAAAATACCACTGGCCGCCTTATTTGCTAATGAAGGTTCTTTATTAACTGTCTGTTTCATCGATCACCTTAATCAAAAAACCATGGAAAGCCAAGCGCATCAAAGGTTTGTTTTTCTTCCTTCAGGTATTTATCGGTCAATTCCGCAAAGCCCCCCTGAGCTTTGAAGTTTTCAATAAAGCTGTCAATCTGAGTTAAAAGTTCTTCATTGCCCTTATTCACAGCCATCCCCCAGCTTTCACTATCCTGAAAGGGAATCAGAATGGCTTTGGTAGTATCCGGATTGGCTTGATTTTGGCGGTAAATAGTCAGCTGATCATAAATAAAGGCATCCGCTTTTCCCTGGGTTACCTCAGTTACACAGGCATTTTCAGATGAAAGAGCATTAACCGTGGCGTTGATTAAATTTTTTGTGGCATAGATATTTCCAGTGGTTCCCTTTTTAACATCCACGACTTTACCCGGCTGATTCAGATCCTCGACCTGATTGATATTGGCGCTTTTATTTACCAGTAGTCCCAGATAAGAATGGGCATAGGGTACCGAAAAGTCCACCACTTCTTTACGCTCATCGGTGATGGTCATCGATGAAATCACCACATCCACCTTGCCGGTCTGCAGTGATGGAATCAGTCCATCCCAATTGGTATTTTCGATCTGAACCGGTCGGCCCAGATATTCCCCCAGAGCATAAGCCAAATCGACACTGACCCCGCTGGGATTGCCCTGGTCATCCTTTGTTTCAAATGGTGGGTAGGCCAGTTCCATCCCGACAATTAAAGGCTTTTCCTGACTTGTCCCGCCCTTGCCCGCGGTGCTGCATCCAATCAGCAGCGATCCGGCCATGACCAGTACCATTATCATTAACCCTAGTTTCTTCATTATTTATGCTCCTTCTTTGCTAACCTGATAAAACACACACAACCAAATACAGGGCGGGTCTGCTGAGGTATTGGCAACCCGATGCTTCTGGTGGGGTGGAATGAGTAGTGTGTCTCCTCTTTCCATGGTGATCGTCCTGTTCCCTTCAAACGCCAGTTGGGCCCGTCCCTCCAGCAGGATCACGAATTCACTTTCTTCCTGATCATACCAGTCAGATTGCTGACCGGCACTGACAATCCGTTCGATCCGGACGCTTTCATTCTGCTCCAGAACTGATATCACTTCATCATTTATCGGGAACCCGGGCATTTCATAAATATTCATTTTTACCTCATCTATAAATCATATCATATAATTGAACCAGAAAACAGTTCTGCATAAAAATTTGAATCGTTTCCACCCAAAAAAACGCTTTTATTTTTTGATCAGATCTTCCATTTTTCCCGAATCGCTGATATCCATCAATTCTTCGGGGAAGGGCACCCAGATACTCTGTTCCAGCAGATAGCTGTCATTATATTTAATGACATAGGATTTCAGAATATTAATGGGAACACTCAGGGGAATTCTCCCGTTTTTATATTTTTCAAAACTATCCAGAATAAAGGTCTTTTCGCCACTGGAAAGATGTTCCGAAAAATAACCGAAAATATGCATCATCGCATTAATATAATTACTATACCGGGGAATTCTAAAAAAAGCAATGCCCAGATGCTCTTTATAGCTGTTTATCACCACATCAACCGGCAGCTTGTCATGATTGGCAACAATGCGTCCCAACACTTTTTGTTCTTTCTGGCTATAAGCCATCAGCAGATATTTGTTGTTAGCCTGAAATTTAACCAGTGCTGCCATGGTTCCAGCTTTTTCCACCTGGCGATAGCTGCACATCGTATAGAGTTTGGCCAGAAAATGTTCCCGTATTCTAAAATTGGTTAACCGCCCCTCTTCTTCAATGGCCAGGTAGGGATAGCGTTTAAAAACCTGCTCAGCAAAGATGCCCTGACCTTTGATCGAACCGGTGGTTTTGGACTTGCCGAGATAAACCTTGACGTCCTTGGTTCCGCAGGACGGCGAACGACCTTTTAAGATAAAACCATCCACCTCGCTCAGACTGTCAAAAAACGCGTGACTGAAAGCAATCATTTCCTGAGTATATTCGGTCTCCGATGCCGGTTGATACAAAACAATCTGCTCGTTTTCCAGCACCAGCCGAATTGGGTTTCGGGGTACCCCCAAGCCGATTTCCACCTCAGCGCAAACAGGATGATAATCCACATAATCTTTCAGTTTTTCGACAAACTTATCGGGCAAGGTCTGCCCATTATAGCGGCAGGCATCAAAGCCCATACATTTACTGACAACAACTTGGGGTCTTAATTCATTATTCATTTTCGCTCTCCTCGTTTTATTGATCTTACATCGTTCTTACCCATTAGCAGAAAGCTTCAATCATCCGAGCCCGGCTCAGTTCCCAAAATCGAGTAGCTGGAAATCCGGGTAATTAGTCCGGATTTCTTTGCTCTCACAGAACCGTGCTTACGTTTGCCGTACACGGCTCCTGAAATCTCTCACCGAATTAATAATAATTCGACAGTAACCCAACTTTATATTGACATAAATCGATGAGTCCCAGATCTTCAAAGTACTGGTTTGGGAGTAACATGTGGATGATATGGACATTTGAATTCTTCCATTTCGTCACGGCCATCTTTTCACCACTACCTTTGATTCCCTGTTTTCTCATTG
>NZ_AXAC01000047.1 GCF_000472665.1 Acetobacterium malicum subsp. dehalogenans DSM 11527
GTTTTTGCCTGAATTGTCACATTTCCAGCTGCTGCTGTTCCTGTAAATGCTATCGTTACTTCTGTTGCGCTTACACGGTTCACTGTTCCCAATGTTAAGCCCGTTGTTCCTGCATCTACTGTTAAGTCCGCTGCTGTCATCCCTGCTTTGAAGTTCGTTCCTGTCACGGTTACTGTCGGATTAGCTGCTCCATTTGCAATTGTACTGGCTGTTGCAATTACTGGTGCTGTCGCCGGTACAGTTACTGTTAAGGTATTGCTTGCTGATACTCCTGCTGGATCAAACGCTGATGTTTTTGCCTGAATTGTCGCATTTCCAGCTGCTGCTGTTCCTGTAAATGCTACCGTTACTTGTGTTGCGCTTACACGGTTCACTGTTCCTAATGTCAAGCCCGTTGTTCCTGCATCTACTGTTAAGTCCGCTGCTGTCATCCCCGCTTTGAAGTTCGTTCCTGTCACGGTTACTGTCGGATTTGCTGCTCCATTTGCAATTGTACTGGCTGTTGCAATTACTGGTGCTGTCGGCGTTGCTGTGGTGCTCTTAAGAGCAGCTCTGAGAGCTGCTAATTCCTGAGTTGCATCAGTAAAGGTTTTGTCCACATCATCCTCCGGATACAGCTTGGTATCGAGAGTAATGGTATACTTTTTATAAGCAGCTTCATAAGGCTCCCAGGATGCCAGTGTGTATAAGCACTTGTCGGCAATGTATTTGCTGGTTGCCTTATCATAATACATTTCATTATTTAATTTGAATTCATATGCATCTTTTTCTGCAACGAACAGAGCCACATTCGCCTTTGAAGCCCGGGGAACCAGTTGCTTTATTGCCGTAACCATATAGCCGGTTTTTTTTATTATAACGGCCAAATCCGTCTTAATCCGGTCTTCCGGTAAGATCGTGTTGAGATTTTTATCAACCATGTATAAACCATAGGAAGAGGTTGTGAAACTTTCTGGCGTTGTATCAGCTGGCAGCATCATAGCTTTGTCGTAAGCATCATATGCCTGTTTATACTCGTGTCCAACGTCATCCCTATAAACAAACGCAGCTTTAAGATTATTTAAGGTATTGGTTGCACCATTTACCGCTGCTTCACCGGAGGCCTGGGTGATATCGGTAGGTTTTTTTCCGTATTGATCCCATTGCCAATTTTTTGCTTTATCAAAGCTTGCATATTCTTGCACCTTGACTGCATAGGCATCCCAGGACGCATCCGTCACATGGCCTGAAAAATCTTTATCTGTTCCCAAAAGTAGTTGATATTGCCGATAAAGCTCAATGGCATCCAGGAATCCGGTCAGATCGGCATTGCTGGCCAGTTGTTTCTGAGCCGTGAGAATGTTTTGGGTTGCCGCAAGAATCGCGCTGGAGGTACTGTCTTTATCGACATAATTATCAGTTATCACCTTCTGATATATCAACCAGGAGTCTGGTTTAAATTCAGCTTTTCTGCCGGCATAGTCAGCAATCGCTTCGGTGTAATACTTCAGTTCAGCCGGCGCCTTGTAACCGGCCAATTTTTTCTGAGCCTCGATGATTCTTTTCGTGGCAGCATCAATTTCAGCCTGGCTGTTTTCCACCGTCATGATATTGATCTTGTTGTCTAACACCTTCTGATAGGCGGTCCAGCCAAAGGTTGTGTATTCTGGTTCCTTGCCGTCAAACTCCGTATACTCCAGATCATAGGTAGTAGTGATACCCTTTTTTACCAGCGATTCCTGAGCGGTCTCAATTTTCCCCATCGCCGTTATAATTTCCGCTTCTGATTTTTCTGGCGTCATGATGTTGGCATCGGCTATTTTTTTATAAGCTGCCCAGGATATTTTGGTATAGATATCCTTATTGACCGAAACGGATTCCACCAGTGTTTTATATTTCTGATAGATGCTGATTCCCGCTCGGTAGACCAGTTTTTTCTGGGCATCGGTGATTTTTTTAGTGGCAGCATCAATGACCGCCTGGGGATTATCGTTGGTATGGGTATCGGCATCGATGACCAGTTCGTTCGCATCCAGCACCTTCTGATAGACTGCCCAGGTAACCGGCGTATATTCTGCTTCTAGTTTAGCAGCATAAGCAGCTTCATACTTGACCGTCGATCCCCGTAGCACCAGGGTTTTCTGGGCGGCTTTGATTTTTACAATCGCCGCATCAATGGCGGCCTGGCCTTTATCGGCGGTCATCACATTGGCATCCAGAACCTTCTGGTAGGCGGCCCAGGTTTTGGATGTATAAAGGTTAGCGCTGGCCTCCGGATAAGCGGCAAGCAGGGTATTATAAGCCGTCATTACTCCGCCTTTAACGAGATTTTTCTGAGCGGCTTTTATTTTTGCGGTAGCGGCATCAATGACGGTCTGGCCGCTGTAGCGGTTGACCTCATTGGCGTCCACCACCTTCATATAGGTGGCCCAGGAGGCGGTAGTATAGTCGGTCTTGACCACCGCCGCCAGTGCGGCCAGATATTTTTCCATTTCTCCCACTGGTACCAGGCTTTTCTGAGCCACTAGAATTTTTGCAGTGGCGGCATCAATGGCGGTTTGACCGCTGGCTGGGGTAACCTCATTGGCATCCAGCACTTTTTTGTAAACAGCCCAGGAGGCGGTGGTATAGTTATCTTCTTCTGCCTGTGCCAAGGCATCCAGATACTCTTCCATATCTCCAGCCGATTTCAGCAATTTTATCTGAGCGGCCAGAATATTGGCGGTGGCGGCATCAATTTCGGCCTGGGTATTTTTTCGGGTTACTTCATTGGCCTCCAGCACCTTCTTGTAAGCGGTCCAGGAAGCGGCCGTGTAATCGGCTTTTTTCGCCGAATCGATGACTGCTTGATATTCGGTAAGATCGCCAGCTCTGACCAGTTTTGCCTGAGCGGCTTCAATATTTTTGATCGCTGCTTCAATGTCTGTCTGGGTATCATTTTCGGTGACCACGTTGGCACGCACCACTTTTTGATAAACCGTCCAGGACACATCGGTGTAATCTTCTTCTTTAACGGCGGCCAGGAGGGCATCATAGGCGGTAAAATCAAACTTTCTGACCATTTTCTTTTGCGCATTGACAATTCTTTCAGTGGCCGCATCCACTTCAGTCTGGCTGTTATTTTCAGTCATGGCGTTATCAATCAGAACCTGCTGATATTCTGCCCATGAACCGGTGGTATAGTCGGCTTCTCTGACGGATTCCAGAGCATTTAGATAGGCCGTCAGATTGACCTTCATTTGGAGCTTTTTCTGAGCTTTTAAAATAATTGCTGTGGCGGCATCAATTTCAGCCTGGGTATTATCCTGAGTCATCACATTTTCATCCAGCACCTGTTGATATTCGCCCCAGGTATCCGGGGTACACTCGACTTCTTTGACAGCATTGATGGCCGCCATATAGGCGCGAAAATCCATGCCTTCGACCAGATCAGCCTGGGCCGCCAGAATCGCTCGGGTGGCGGCCAAAATCTGGGTATTGGTACTATCTTCCGTGACGACATTGGCTTTGACAACCACCTGATAATCGGCCCATGATTCTTCAGTATACAGATATTGTTCAACCGATGACAAGGCCTCATAGTAAAACTGCAGATATTTGTTGACTTCCACCAGTTTAATCCGGATTGCTTCCAGGCGATAACCTTTACCGGTAGTCCCAGCAGTATCCCCGCTGACAAACCAGGTAGAATCGTCGGTTTCGTCTTTTAACCAGCCGATATTCTGAACCTGAACATTGTATTTTAGAGTATAACCAGGCAAGTCCTTCAGAACCAGTTTGATCCGCTCCATCCGTAAGCCCTTGCCTTCAGTACCAGCCAGATCGCCCATGGAAAAGGGGCCCAGATCGCCTTCGTTTTGAACATGAACATAAGTAAGAATTTCAGCGCCAGCTGGAACAGACCCGGTCAGTTCAATTCTCATTGCTTCCAGACGCTTTGATTCACCAACAGTCCCAGACAGGCTGCCATCGTTTTTCCAGACGCTTTCCCAGCCTTTGTCCTGAATATGGGTTTTATATTTTACCCCGACCGCTGTTGCTGACGTACCAATCTGTCCGGTCGCAGCAAATGTAGTTGGTGAAAAAATCATCGACATCAATAATACTGTTGAAATAATCGGCACTGTTATTTTTTTCGTCATTTTTTTAATCCTCCGTTAGATTATCGGTTATTTGTGCAGGGTAATATGATGAAATCGATTGATGTTTATCCCCGCAAAAATGCCATCACTTTTGTATCCTAGTCTTATTATCGTCATTTGGCGTTTTTTCTTTAACGCTGTCCGTTTTTGATTTTAAATTAAAGCTGTTTTTAAACATTTACTTGACTTTATTTTATATCATAAAACGAAAAAAAAGACAAGGGAAACACTCCCTTGTCTTAATCTTTCAGCTGTTACTAATTCAACACCATAACCACATTTGCCGTGGTGGCTGGTGCTGAACTGTCAACCGGGGTAATGGTAAAGGTTACCGTTGCTGAACCATTGCCGATGTTTGTGATTGCTCCGGTAGTCGGGTTGATCACAGCGGTTCCATTATCTACTCGGGTAAATGTTACCGCATATTTTGCAACATTGTAACCGCTCCCGGTGATCAGTTCTTTGGCCCGGGTGATAATGTTGTCACCCACACCTTGCACCTCAAAATGGGCACTATCCAGATTGGCATTGGCCACGACATAGGCACCTGAATACACCAGATTTTTCTGAGCGGTTATAATCGCCTGGGTGGCGGTATTGACCTGAGCCTGGGTGTTATCCGATGTTACGACATTGGCTGCTACCACCGCCTGATAAGCCGACCAGGATACGGTGGTGTAATTGGCCTGTTTTACTGAGTTCAAAGCCTCGGTGTAGGCGGTGAGATCCGACCCCAACACCAGTATTTCTTCCTGTAGGGCTTTTAAAATGGTTGTGTAGCCATCTACTACCGCCTGGGTATACCCCTTCATTGTCGCTATGGGTATTTCGGTAATGGCGGTAACCCGGGGATCGGTCGTGTAAACGCTAAAAGATGCGGTGGTGTATGGTCCATCGGTTACTTTGATCGCTTTCGCGGCGTTGAAGACAGTTAAGTCTGCCGCTCCCACCAGATTATTGATGGCCACATTAATATAATCGGTGGCCGCATCAACGGTTGATTGAGTGCTATTTTTTGAGACCACATCATAAGCCCATTTGCCATTGGTAAGGGTTCCGTATAATTCACAACGATCTGCATAGGGCGTCCAGGTCGCCGTTGAATAAGGGGCGTTACTGGCATTGGCACCGTACTGAATATACAATGCAATGGCCTGGTCAAAAGCGGTCATATCTGAATATAACTCCAGTTTTTTCTGCGCCTCAACGATTGCCGCGGTGGCTGCATCAACCTGGGCCTGAGTGTTCTGGTTTGTCACTATATTGGCATCCAACACGGCCTTATAAGCTGTCCAACCAGTCTTGACCTGGACTTCAGTAATTGCATAAAACACCTTATTGTAGGCGGTCATATCGGCTAATTTGACTAAGTTGGCCTGAGCCGCCGTGATCGCTGCGGTAGCCGTATCCACCTTTGTCTGCGGATCTTCAAAGGTTACCACATTAGCGGATACCACTAACTGATAGACTGTCCATGATGCGGTGGTATAATTTGCCTGACTGACTGCTGATAAAGCTGCATAGTAAGCAGTCAGATTTGGGGCTTTGACAAGTTTGGTCTGGGCTGCCGTGATCGCTGCGGTTGCTGCATCCACCTTTGTCTGAAGATCGTCTGCGGTAACCACATTTGCTGCTACCACGGTCTGGTAGGTTGCCCAGGAACCGACTGTATAATCAGCCTGTTTAACCGCAGCTAATGCGGCAGTATATGCACTTAAATCCGATCCGTTGCGGATAATCTTAATTTCAATCCCTTCCAGACGCAGACCTTTTCCTTCTGTCCCGGCCGATTCACCATCAACAGCCCAGTCGGTTTCCCAACCTTCGTTCTGGACATGGGTGCGGTACTCTACCGAATAATTAGATGGCATGTTGACCAGTCTGATCTGAATGCCTTCTAAACGTAGACCCTTACCTTCTGTTCCAGCTGCTTCACCGTCTGTTGCCCAATCAGTTTCCCAGCCTTCATTTTCGACATGGGTGCGGTACTCAATGCCACCATTTTCAGGAAGACTGGTACCGGTTAATTTAATTTCGATTCCTTCCAGCCGCAACCCTTTTCCCTGGGTGCCTGCCACCTGACCGTCTGCTGCCCAGGTCGTTTCCCAGCCTTCGTTCTGAACATGGGTGCGATAGCTAACGCCGACCAGATCGGTGCTTTCAGATTCTATATTGCCGGCAAAGACATTGCTGACAAAACCGAACGACATCATTAATACTACTGTCAAAATACTTACTGTGATTTTTTTCATACCAATTCTCCATTCTTATAACGATTCAGTTTGCTTGTTTCATTTTACACCTTCTGATCCGTTATTGCAATGGTGTGGCTGATATTATGATGATTGAAAAGGTAGTTGCATCACTCGCTTGCTTTATCGATCAGGTCACGGTGATATCGGCGCTTTCAACAACAACAGGAGCAGTATTTTTGTCATTATCAGTTATTTCAATGTATACCTTATAAGTACCGGCTTCCTGGGGTTTAAAATCAACCGTGCGGGTGGTTGAATAGTTGCGGATCAGTTGTTCCGCTCCACCATCTTTTTTGAAATAGAATTTATAACGATAAGGTGCTTTCCCATCTGCGGCCGTAGCCGTAATCCTGATGGTTTCATTAATTGCTACCGCCGTTTTACTTAGGGTCAGGGTGCCGCTTAAAACATCAATGACTTTATAGCTGTTAATTGTTTTAGTTATGATCTTTCCTGAAACACCATCAACTGCATCGACATAGATAGTATAGATGCCGGCCGTGAGTGGGGTGAAGGTGGCGGTCAGATCAGGACTGGCGGCTTTTATATCGACCGCTGCTGCGGAACCCAGTTTATAATAATAATGATAGGTTACTGCTGTTCCACCAGCCGCATCAACCGTTAACGGAATAGCGGTATTGATATATTGACCCGAGGGCAGCCCGGCTTTAAAACTGCTAATAACCGGATCATCGGCAATTACGAAAGCTCCACTGTCAAGGATTTTCGTGTTGCTAACGACACCGTTAGCATCTTTAATTTTCACTGAGAACTGATACGTTCCTGCTTCGGCTGGCAGGGTTGGCAGGAAATCCGCTGTTTTGACTTTTGAAAAGTCTTTAAATACCACTGGTGCGTTAGCTCCTAATTGATAAGTAAACTCATATTCATAAGGCGCCTTGCCGCCGATTGCCGTTGCCGTCAGGCGCAAAGCATTACCCAGATTTAAAGGCGAAACCTTATTGGCTTTTAATGAAGAAGCCTCTGGTTTTGCCATTACGTTATAGTTAACAATCGATCGGGTAGCTTTTTTCGCTGCGCTGGAATCTTCAACCTCCACATATAAGGTGTAGGTTCCAGCGGTTGGGATTGAAAAGCTTGTGGTGTAACTCTGATCAGTCACAATTTTGCTTTCAATCAGCACCGGAGCCCCAGCCGAACCGAGCTTGTAATAAAAGGCATAAGTATAAGGGGCAGTACCACCGGCCACCGCTGCGGTCAGCTTGATTTCTTCACCGGCATATTGGCCACTTGGTTTACTGCAGCTAAAATTGGTGATCGTTGGATTATTAGCCACCACAATAGCGCCGCTGCCAAGCGCCTTTTCGGGACTTTCAATCCCGTTGATATCCCGAACCTGAACAAACAGTTGATGACTTCCTGATACCGTCGGGACAAACTCAGCTGATTTTGTTTTGGAATAATCCTGAATAACAACCTCGTCAACACCACCATTTAACTTGTAATAAAATCGATACTCATAGGGTGATTTCCCCCCCGTTGCTGAAGCCGATAACGGAATCTTATCGCCGATATTGGTTTCAGCACTTGTCCGGGCACTAAAGCTGGTCACACTGACCCCAGGAAGCACCTTGTAGTTGGTAATGGTTTTTGAGGCCTTACCACTGGCTGTGTCGGTAATGGTTACAGTCAAAACATAGGTACCCGGCAGAACCGGTGTAAAGCTTGCAGTATCTGAGCCCGCCACCGTTTGAGTGATAGCGGCGCTGGCATCCTTACTGCCGTTTTTCGCTGTAAAACTATAGCTGTTTAGGCCAATTCCGCCGCTGGATTCAGCCACCAGGCCGATTGCCGTGCCAACGTATTGTCCCGATGGAAGATTTGTTTTAAACGCTGTCACAACTGGATTATTAACAACTCTATACGGTGTCAAGGTTGCTGTTGCTATTCTGCCGTTGGCATCTTTAATCTTGACCGTTAAGATATAGTCCCCTGCTTCCAGTGGCACAAAATCAGCCGTTTTGGTTCTGGAATAATCTCGGAATACGACCGGAGCATTGGCACCCAATTGATAAGAAAACTCGTACTCATACGGTGTTTTGCCACCGGCACCTGTTGCTGTCAATTTGATAATTGTATTGATATTTTGTCCTGAAGCCTTATTGGCGGTCAATGATTTCCCCACCAGTTCAGGAATGACCTTATAACTGGAGATCATTTTGGTGACCACACTGCTGTTAGGGTCGGCATCTTTTACTTCAACGTACAACTTATAGGTTCCTTTTTCGGTCGGAGTAAAGATAATCTTGTTATCATTTTTACTGGCCTCATCCTCACTGATCTGTGTTTTGCTGCCAGAGCCCAACTGATAAAAGAACTTATACTGATAGGGTTCGGTTCCGCCACTGACATCAGCGGTCAAGGTAATCGGCGTTTGAACTGACTGACCCGAAGGCAGATCAGTAACCAGGCTGTTGATCACCGGGGTATCGACCACTGTATAGGCTTCGATCATCTGAGTGCTGACTTTGCCACTGCCATTTTTGACATCAACGTACAAGGTATAGGATCCTGCTGTTGTTGGTGAAAACTCAGCCGTATTTTTACTGGAAAAGCCCTGGATCGCAACCGTTTTTTCTGCTACTTCATAGTAAAATCGATACTGATAGCCGGTTTTTCCACCAGCGCCCTGGGCTTCAAGTTTGACGACAGTATTGATCTCAGGTCTTTTGGTATCTTCTTTTGTCGGAGCAGCCGTGAAGCTTCCCACGCTCAAATCATCAACGATCAGGTAATCCTTTATCTCCGCTGTTCTAACCAGCCCTTCAGCATCTTCGACTGCCACATATAAGGTGTAGATGCCTCCCTCAGATGGTCTGAAGGTGGCTTGATTGTCACCAGAGTTTTCTTCGATGATCTCTGTTTCTGAGTCTAATTGATAATAAAAATTATAAACAAAGGGGGCGGTTCCAGTTTTATCATCAACAGTTGCGGTCAGCGTGATATCGGTATTGATATACTGGCTGGACTCTTTGTCCGCTGTCAGAGTTACAATCGCTTCATTAATGACGGTATAATCCGCATAGGCTTTGGTATAGGTTTTGCTATTGGCATCCTGAACGACAACGTAGAAAGTGTAGCTGCCCGGTTTTGTCAACAGGTAATCAAAAGAACTGGCATCCTGAAAATCTGCCACAATTGCCGTCTGATCACCCAATTCATAATAGAATTTATAGGTGTAGGGAGCCGTCCCACCTGCCGCTGTTGCAGTCAGTTTTATGGTGGTGCCGATATTCTGTCCCGACGCTTTATCAATTTCAAGTTTTGTTACCACTGGCAATTCCACTGCAACAAAGGTGATGCCATATTCGGTAGCATAATCTTCCGCATAGGATTTTGTTACGCCATTAATTTTCACCAAATCGCTATCTTTAAAAACATCAACCCCCATATCCGTAACCGCCTGGGGAATCTCGACTGTTTTCAGCTTTTCACAGTTTTCAAAGCTTCCAACATAGGGGATACTGCTGTCGTAGTTATTGATCATGGTTATTGAGGTTGGCAATTCAACCGTTACCAGTTCATCACAGTCAAAAAAAGCCCCGGACCCAATAAACTGGAGGTTGTTATAGTTCTCCGAAAAATCAACCGATGTGATATTCATCCCACTAAAGGCATTGTCACCAATACCCACCACTTTTTTTCCATCCAATTTTTCTGGAATCACCACATTTTTTCCAGCTCCATCGGTATACTCATAATCGGTAATGATGGCCCCCTGGTCGGTCAGGATAAAGGTAAAACCGTCAATGGCCATGGTTTCCATCGATGCCATCATTCTTTGAGTTGCTTTTTTGTCGGTTGATCCCTGGGGTTCATCTGCTGATAGTCCCGAGGTTTCAAGTGGTTCATTTTGCTGTGAATCCAGCAATAAAACTTCTCCATCTGCTGCTAACACCTCATTGCTGTTGCTACCCAGGTTATTATCGCCCATTTCGTTCGCATCACCCTCTGCCAGCACACCTAACGGCATCATACTGATAAGCATGACAAGAATCAGACCTAAACAAAGTACCTTTTTACAAATTTTTTTCATTTTCCCCTTCTCCTTTTCATATAGATCACATATATTTTCATTTTTATACCTGCACATACGGTCTGTTGACAGTAAGCTATTTCTAATATCGGCAAAAGCAGTTCTTCACTTGAGATATTTTCACAATTTTCTACCTCATTAATTTCCACAAGCACGCTACCCGGGGTTGTCGTTAATCACTGCCTTTTTTAATTAAACATCCAAAACTCTTCATAACAATAATTTTTTGCCAAAAAAACCAATCTGAACGATTTTGCTCCTTTCAGACTGGTTTTCGCAAATGTCAGTGTTCAACTTCAAAAATGATCTGGCTGTTTTTTTCGGCAATAAACCAGCGATCATTTTTTATCAGCAAATTAAAAATAAACACATTCGGAATCACAATTCCTTCTTCCTGTAAACCTTCGATAAACAAATTAATATTCTCCTGAATAATCCGTTCGGTCTTTTTTAACCAAACCAGTTGTTGCTTAAAAGAATTGTTTGACTGCATTTTGTTTTTTCTGCTTATCACTAAACTCTTATCTCCAACGCCTGTGTTGCTTTGTGACGCCAACTCCGTTTCTCCAATATTATCATGGTAATGTTTTTTCCAATCATCAACTATATGTATTTGTAATTCCATCAATTACCTGTCTCCTCATCTTCCGTTTGTTTTCGACTTACTGGTGTAAAACTGCCATCTCATTTTAATTTTCTATTGGGCTGCCCCAATTTCAGGTTACGAACCTATTATACACGATCTTCATCCCGAATAGAATTAGTTTTTCCAGCATTCAACTGGCGGATACTAGGGATCGTCATAAACCAACAGCTTTATTCAGTGGTTGGAAGAAGATTTTCTTTTCATCCAACCATAGCGTGAATCCTTTAATGTCACCAGTGTAGCTGGCAATTGTAGCTGATCCTTTGCCGTCTTCCATCAGGTGATTCTCAAAGGCAGTTTGGATTGCAGAAATGCTTTCGTTGATGGTAGCTGTTACTGTAGCGGATTTTGCAAATGACTTGTCAGTTTCCTGTAGTTGCTCACTAACTGGATCGATTTCTTCAACGGTCTCCACAGGTTCATCATCCGAATCAATTGTCAGACTCTTCTTAGTCTTGCTTTGTTTGGTTTCTCGTCGTGGGAATTCGATTTTTTCAATGGTCATGGTCATTTCGAACACCTACTTTCATTGGAATTATTTTCTGACTGATTTAATTCATCCACTGACAAATCTTTCAAAATTACCATTTCAAAGGGATTGTCCATCTGTTCAAGAATTACTTTGCCATGTTTTTTGAGCCAGGGTTGACTGTCTTCAATACTGCCACCATGGTAGTCGGGGCTGTTCTGATAGTAGTTGGGATCAATGATGGGTTCCAGGAAAAAGGCAATGTCCATCCCATCGACATAGTCGGAGTCACTGGTTTTAACCACAACTCTGGCTGTGATCACCAGCTGATCATTTTTTCGCTCAATCACGCTGGGCAGACTAATACCCATCAGCCATTGGGCATAGTCCCCGGTGGGTTCCTGATATTCCAGTGCCAATTTTAATTCCTCAATGATTTTCTGTTCCAATGTTGCCATGCTTGTTTCCTCCAAAAAAGTATTAAAGACCATTGACTGCTTAAGCCAATGATCTTCAAAATTATAATATGTATTTGAGTTTGGGGTTTGATTCAGCTGATCTGTCGCGACTGACACTACTGACGGCATTTAGGGAACAAAAAAGATGGACTGAATCTATTTATCTAATGGGTTTTTGTTTGAATGTACTGCCCTTTTTAAATGTTTTAAAATGAACGTTTCGGTGTGGTTCTTCTTCAATTGGCACGATGGCCAGGGTTTTTCCTAGTGGTCTTAGTATTTTTAAAATGGTCATCAATTGGGGATCGGTTGTTCCTTTTTCCATTCTGGCTATGACTGGTTGTTTGACACCACTGGCTTCTTCCAGCTGCTTTTGAGTGATACCCTGATCATTTCTGGCACGAATTAATTCGCTTATTAATGCCACTCTCAAATCAGATTCCATTATTTCTTCCGGGGTGAATGTTCTTTTTTCAAACTCATCCCAGCTTGATCCAATGGGACTTACTTTTGTCTTACTCATTTTCAATACTCCTTTCAACAAAATCTCTCATATTCCGTTTCGCTTGTTCAATTTCTCTTTTAGGTGTTTTCTGTGTCTTCTTCATGAAATAATGTAGGAGAATAAATCGGTTGCCATCCCATCCAACAAATAAGATACGATCTCTTAACGGTCTTAATTCCCAAATCTCACCCTCTATGTGTTTGACATAAGGCTCACCAGCTCTTGTTCCATTTTCTTTTAGTATCTTCATATAGTCTCTGATTTTGTTTAGTTTAATTCGGCTATCCTTGTCATTTTTGCCTGCTAATTCTTCTAAATATTCCAACACTGGCTCTTTACCATTCTGGTCACTGTAGAATTCTATTTTGTACATACACATTAATTACCTTTCAATTATGATTACATTATAACTCTTAAGTTATATTTTCGCAACACATTTTGATTATTCCTATTTCTTGAGCCCGGTCGTTGTCAAGATAGTTGGCAGTTTTATTTGAAATAAATTTCGACAGTAAACGTTTTAAAATCAAACTTCTTCCAGTGAATCCAGCATCAGGATTTCTGAGCGTTCAGGATTGTAAGAAACGGTTAAGGCGGAGCTGCAAAATTTGTTTTTCTTTGGACATTAACATGTCCTCCTTTCGTAAGTATAACTGTTATCCCGTAGCTTCATTTTAATACTTACGATAGTGGCTCTCTATAGCGGATTTGAAATTTTTAACAGGTGGCTCCCCGCATCGGATTAAGTGTCTCTGCGCAGGAGATTGTGTGGCTCTAAATCAGCGGAATACTCACCTTTTTCCTTCAAGCTACAAAAGCTGTCCTCAGACCCAATGATGACGTGATCGAGCATCGCAATGCCTACCAATTCACCGACTTCTTTAATGCGTTTGCTGATGTTAATGTCTTCAGTGGATGGTTCGGGATCTCCGCTGGGATGATTGTGGAAGAGAATGATGCTGGCAGCATTGGACAAAATGGCTGTTTTAAAAACTTCCCTGGGGTGCACCAGTGAACTGTTGATGGTTCCCAGGCTCACTACATTCATCGACACGGGTTGATTTTTAGTGTCCAGACAACAGACAATGACCTGCTCCCGGTCGGCTTCTTCTAGGAATTTCCGTCCCAATCCTGCTGCTTCAGATGGACTACTAACTCGGCGGACATCATACAGGATGCTGCCTTCTTTGACCATTCTTAATGAGACAATATTGACACGTTTGGCTGCGGTTTCTTTTAACATGATTTCTTCCCTTCATAGTGTTGATTTAATTTTTCGTGGCAAATAGTACCCTAACCTCTTTTTGAATTGAGGTTAGGGTTTTAGATGGTTGACTATTTCTTTTTCTGAGTTTCTTTGGTAGCTGCATAGGCGGTTAGTCCCAACATGAAGCCACTGGTGAAAACTTCAATGGCTGAAGCTGTCCCAATGGCGGTGAGCAATGATAGCATGGTGTTCTCCTTTCATTGATTCCTTTATTTTTAATCCGCTAATTTTCAGGCTTTCTGAACGTAGGCTTCGACAATGACACAGGTCACTACACTAGCGATGATTCCTCCTACAAACAATGGCATCCTGATCCCCCCTTTCTATTTGAGATTTTGTGACTAAATTTTGAAGATGTCACCCCCTTTAGCACCATTTTTGCCGTCAGTGGCGACTGTGCTGTCAATCTTTTTCGGCACTGTCAGGAGTGACGGCATTTTTGGGAACAAACCCTGCCTTTTGACTGGAAAATTCGCACAGCGATGTTGCCATTTTTCACAAGGTTTCAAACTACAACAGTCCCACTGCTTCTTGTTTGTCTTCTCTGCTGGTGTTGATGTAGTAGCTGGCGGTGGTCTGGATGTTGGCATGTCCGGCTAATTTAGCAACAGTAGTCAGATCTACCCCCTTTTTTAGCAGTCGTGTACAGAATGTGTGCCTGAATTTATGGGGAAAAATGGTCATGTTTAAGATCTTTCCCAATTTCTTCAATGCCTTATTCACGGTATCCGTATCCATCTTTCCTGATCGCTGGGTGACTAGCAAGTACCCACTGGTGGCATAGGGATTTTCCTTTCGATCTGTTTCCAGATAGGTCTTAATGATTTCAGCAACTTCAGGTTTTAATGGTACTTCCCGATATTTGCCTCCCTTGCCAACAACTTTAAGACTCATGGTCAACAGATCCAGATCCTGAATTTTAAGATTCACCAATTCGCTAACTCTCAATCCAGCATAGAGGAGAATATAGACTAGGGTTTTGTCACGCAGGGCGACCTGTTCTTTGTTTTCCAGGAAGAATAGCAACCGTTCCACCTCATCTTCTGAAAAAACAACCACTTCAGCTTCACTGCCATGGGCAACTTTAATCTTGTCCTTTTTGGGATGGACGACTTTCTCATGGCAGAGTCCCTGACTAATCAGGAAATGGTTGAAGCTATGGAGACTGTTGATTTTCTTATTAATGGTATTGACGCTGTAGTTGCTGTCCAATAGGTATTTCCGGTAACTGGTGATGGAGAACCGTGTCAGTTTTCCGTCAAATGGCATTTTCTTTTCATCCAACCATAGCGTGAATCCTTTAATGTCACCAGTGTAGCTGGCAATTGTAGCTGATCCTTTGCCGTCTTCCATCAGGTGATTCTCAAAGGCAGTTTGGATTGCAGAAATGCTTTCGTTGATGGTAGCTGTTGCTGCAGTGGGTTTTGCAAATGACTTGTCAGTTTCCTGTTGCTCACTAACCGGATCGATTTCTTCAACGGTCTCCACAGGTTCATCCTCTGAATCAATTGTCAGGGCTTTTTTAGACTTGCTTTGTTTGGTTTCTCGTCTAGGAAATTCGATCTTTTCAATGGTCATGGTCACTTCGAACACCTACTTTCATCGAAATTATTTTCTATCTGGTTTAATTCATCCATTGACAAATCTTTTAAACTTACCATTTCAAAGGGATTGTCCATCTGTTCAAGAATCACTTTGCCATGTTTTTTGAGCCAGGGTTGACTGTCTTCAATACTGCCACCATGATAGTCGGGGTTGTTCTGATAGTAGTTGGGATCAATGATGGGTTCCAGGGAAAAGGCAATATCCATTCCATCCACATAGTCAGAATCGCTGGTTTTGACCACAACTCTGGCTGTGATCACCAGCTGATTATTTTTTCGCTCAACCACCCTGGGCAGACTAATACCCATCAGCCATTGGGCATAGTCCCCGGTGGGTTCCTGATATTCCAGTGCCAGTTTTAATTCCTCAATGATTTTCTTTTCAAAATCGGTCATGCTGATTTCCTCCAAAAAAGTATTAAAGACCATTGACTGCTTAAGCCAATGATCTTCAAAATTATACGGTATTTGAGTTTGGGGTTTAATTCAGGGAACCGATGATTGTGGGGAAATTTGGAACGTTTCTCAGGGAAATCCGTGATTGCCATTTAATTTAATCCGTTTTTCTCGACAGTCTCGACAATGGTGACAACTATTATTCTTTCTCTGACACCGAAATCATTGGCACCATCGTCCGGATTGAGTGGCTCTGACATCAGATCGTGTGGCTCACCAGTCCGGAACAAATAATCACAACAGAACATTCTGACACGGCTGTCGGCACTGACGGCAATTTAGGGACAAAAAAGATGGACTGGCTGGAGAATTTAGATTCTTCAGTGAGTTTGGATGATGGGAAAGTGGCGCAACTGATTGGAAACAGATAAAAGCAGAATGACAGTGCTCACTCTGAAATCTTTTCCAGACAGATTCTCATAGATTTTTCAGTGAGTTTAAACATATGTTCTAGCGCTGCCAAAAAAGAAAAGACGACCCGAGTCCCGAAGAACCCGAATCGTCTCTATTCTCTGTTTCTAAACTATCTAACTCAATAAGTTAAGTAACAGGCTTCTTTTAATTAATTTTGTTATTTAGCTGCTGGGTTTGTAGCTACAGTTACTACAACTGGTGCTTCAAATGTTGCGTCTTGATACAGACGGATTACACCAGCTGCACTTGTGACAGTTACATTTTGTGCATTTAATGCTGTGTCTAATGCTGCTGCAATGTTAGCTGCTTGTGTATTTACATCAGCTCCAACACCAAAGTCAGTTCCAGCTGTTAAAGTAACCACAGTCGCACCGTAGTTAACTGTAATTGTTTCTCCAACTGCTAGTTGTTGTAATAATGTGAAATTATGATCTGCTCGTACTGGTGCGATAGCTGTTACGCCATTTGCAATCGCTTGTGGGCTGTTTCCAATTGTTGTAGGTACGAAACCTACTCCACCACCAAGACCGGCATTTGTTGCTGCTGTTACATTAGCAAAATTACCGCCTAAGGCTTGGATTGCTGCTGTAATTAATACATCAGTGTTATTCACAGCTGTTGCGTTTGCTAAAGCAATAGTTACAACACCAGCGTTGTTAGTAACTGCTAATGTATCAATTGTATTAGCTACCACAGTAAATTGTTGACCGTTTAATAAGTCACTATTTGGTTTTGTGATTGTCAGTGTTCCAGCTAATAGTGTAACGGCATCAGTAATGTTAAACACTGCTGTTCCGTTAGCTTGTACTACACCAGTTGTTCCGCCGGCTACAGTAGTCATATTAGATACTACTGCCGTTGGAGCTGGAGGTGCAACTACTGGTAATGTCTGATTAACCTGTGATGTGTTATTTGTAGCATTTAAGTTGTAAAGGCTGATGTTATTTACAGCAGCAATACTACCAGGAGCTACTACTTGGAATCTTACCTTGTTACCAACTGATAATGCTGCTTCAAACTGAGCGTTTGTTGCTGGTGTATTACCATTAAATGCGCTGTCAGTTCCTACAAACAAGTTATCATCTGGTGTTGTACCAATTTGAACCCCATTTAAACCTTTGTTGTAAGTGAACCAATCAAATTGTCCTGCTTGACCATCAACTGAGATTTTAATTCGTCCACTTTGTGCATTTGCTGCTCCAGCGGCTGCATAATCTGCATCAGCTGTATCAAATGCTGTGATTGTACCTGTTACAAAATCACCGTTTGTAGTAGAAATCTGATCTACATACAGTTCATTTACAAAAGTACCTACTTTTGTTGCTGCTACTAAAGATTTATTAGTAGTTGTTGTTAAACCTTGAGCGCTAACTGTGTAAGTAGTAGGAGCTGCTTGGTCCTATGTCAAGATTTAGTACAAATTAAAATGAGGTTTTAACACAGTTATTTTAACCTGCTATTGGTAAATTTTGATTTTGTATTTTAGTAAAAAGTTTTTCAAAATTATCCGGCGACATATAATTGCAATGACTATGAATACGAGTTGTATTATAAAAGGTTTCCAGATACTCAAAGATCAGTCGATAAGCATGGTTATAATCAAGGATTTTGAAGCGATTGAGCCATTCACGTTTAATGATGGCATGAAAGGATTCAATGCAGGCATTATCCCAGGGATATGCCTTTTTAGAATAACTTCGCTGCATTTTTGCCGTTGCTTTCTGGTATTCTTTTGAAACGAACTGACTGCCGCGGTCACTGTGAATAATCAAGGGCGCGTCGAGTTTTCGGCGGTTTTTAGCTTTGTTGACGGTGTCGATTACACAGGAAATTTCCATTGTTTTTGACAGTGTCCAGGCAATGATTTTTCGGGAGTACAAATCCATGATACTGGTTAGATAAAAAAATCTGTCCATTGTCCAAATATAGGTAATATCGCTGCACCAGACGGCATTGGGGCGTTCGGGATTGAATTGTTCGTCAAGAATATTTCGGAGTTTTTTACTGAAGTCAGAATCTTTAGTCGTGATCGTATAAGGTTTGATCCACTGCGCTTTGATACCCATTTGTTTCATGTATTTGCCGACGGTTCGCTCAGCAATTATTTCACCGCTCTGTTTCAACTTTTCAGTGATTTTCGGAGCACCATAGTTTTGCTTTGAGTCGTTATAAATGGTCTCGATTTTGGTTTTAAGAACTTCCTGTCGTTTTTGGGTATTCGATGGTTTTCTGTTGATCCACGATCGATACCCGGTTCGTGATACACCCAGTTTTTGCAGCATTCCGGAGACGGAAACCCGGCGCTTCTCGTGATGAGCAGCTTCCGCCTTTTTAGCAACCTCAACATAAATCGCTTCGGTTATTTTCCCAGAATGCCAATGGCCTTTTTTAGGACATCCAACGCGTCTTGGGTATCACGCAACTCACGTTTTAAACGTGCAATTTCTTTACTTTCATCGGATGCATAATTACCTGAACCCCGACTTTCAATACTGCCGCTGTTCTGAAGTTCCTTACTCCATTTTCCCAGCGTGCTGTAACCAACGCCGAGATTTTCAGCGCATCCACGCAGACCGAGTTCCTTGTGTTCTTCATAGTACCGGACTGCATCCAATTTGAATTGTTTATCATGTTGCTTAGCCATAATGAGATCCTCCTTTAGTACAATTGTTTTATCGTACCATATTTTTATTAATTTTGGATTTTCTCATTTCGATTTGTACTATTTTTATTCTAGCACCAGCTGCTGTTACTACGAAGTTAGAGTTGTTTAATCCTGCTGTCTGAGTTACTGCAATTGTAGCACTCATGCCTGGATTTACGGTTGTTAATACTGCCGGTTGTGCAAATGCTGCATTAGCTGCTCCATTAACACTCCAAGTACCTGCAGCTGTGTTATCAGCTGCTGCATTTCGGCTGACAGTTAATACATTTGAACCGGTGTTAGCAATAGTGTAAGTAATACGAACACTGCCATCTCCAGCGCCAATGTAAGCTGCACCGTTTTGATCTTCAGTAGTATAGGTTACTACTGCATCAGTTCCAACGCCTTGTGATTCCTGGTTAATATCAAGTTTTGCAGATGTAACTGTTTGACCTTCTGTTACGGTTACGCCACCTAAATCGTTAGGTTCAGTTGCTTCTAACACATGGTTAGTAATAGCAGTTGTGCTATCTTGATCAATCCATACGATTGGTGTAGCTGTTTGTGCTTGTGTCGCATTGGCAACCATGAATGTCGCTTTACCAGCGTCATTTAACTGAACAGTCATTTGACGTGGGAAGCCTGCTGGAACAGTTGGTGCCTGAACGCCAGCTACTACGCCATTGCTAGCTGTAGTTCTTAAGTTGTTGTCGCTATCAGACCAGATGAATGTTGCATCGGTTGCTGTTCCTAAGTTGCTGTCAATCAGTTCATTGAAAGCTACTTGTACAACGCCACCAGCAAATGCTGTTCCATCAGTTTTCTTAACTTCCATGGTGTAAACTCGACCACGGTTAGCAGAAGCTGCGATGGTTGCTTCAGTTTCTGGTGTTACTGTGATTTGATCTGAAATTTGTGCACCCTGGAATGTTACTTGTGGTGCCCATAATTGAAGATCAGTTGCATCTAATCGTGGTGTAGCACCATTATCGATGAAGATAATTGGTGTAGCTTTGGTATTGCTACCTGTTACACTGAATGTTACTGTACCACTTGCGTTTGTTGTTAAGTTAAGAGTAGTTGCTGCACCTGTAGCTCGTTGAGAAGGTACAACGGTTGTTGCATTGCTTACGTCTGTAGCACTTGCTGTTGTTCCGTTAACTGTTCCAATGTTTTCATTGAACAGAACGCGGATAACGCTTCCAGCACCAACAGGATTTCCTGTGTTTCTGTCTCGAAGTGTTACTGTGTAAGTTTTTGATGCGCCATTAGCAATTACGTTTGTATCAGAAGTAACTACTGAAAGCATTGGCTGTGCAGACCATGTGATATCTCTTACATCACGAACTGCTGCTGCGCCTGTAGGATATACAGATACGTTATCAACATCTGTTGCATAACGGGTGTATTTGTATTCTGCTACACCATTAGCATCTGTGTATCGTTCTGCAATAATATTTTGGTTTAAGCTTCCTGCTGGAGACTTAATGTTAAATGTTACAGGGATACCAGCTTTGTTAGCATCTGCTGTAGTAACAGTAGCTGAAACTGTGAATTCCTGTCCAACTGTTACAAAGTTTGTACCATCAGCAATTTTGATTGCTGTAGGAAGAACTGCTGAAATACCTGTGAAGGTTAAGCCAGTGTCAATTCCCTGGTAAGATAAACCATATACTTGTCCACCAACTTGTGTAGCTGTTGATAATACAACTACTTTGCTGTCAGTTTGTTTGATTGCTGCATTAGTAACGTCTAAGCCTTCAACTGCAAAGTCAGCTTTGTCAATTTCAGTAACGGCTTCAGATAATGTTGCTTCTACAGTTGTAGCGTTAATAGCAAAAAAAGGAGATCGTTCTGGTTCCATCTGACTGCTCTGAAACCCACTGAAATCAATACTTTCGGGGATTAAAAAAACGCACAATAGAGGTTCTAAATATAATTAATAGAGGTGCTTTCCTGTGCATATAAAAAAAATAGAAAAACAATTAATAGAATTCCAATAGGTACGAATTCCATTTGCTTTTCTAAAAACTGAGTGTTTCCAATGGTTTCAGGAGTTTGGGATGATGTTGTTGATGTTTCTGAGGATGTTGTCCAGATTTCCAACATCCCCAGCTTTTTTCTTCCAACAATCCCGACCGTCGTGTCTCTCCCGACAAATAGCTGTCGACAGGGACGGGAGTGACGGCAATTAGAGAACACTATTCTTGGAGATCATGCATTTCTCAGCAATTTGTGGCACTCCATCTGCCCACTGATTCCGCTCACATGCATGTCCCCGATCATTTTCTGAAATCAGATACCTAAGAACTTCTTGACATCTTCGATACTTTTAAAGTTTCCAATATTAATATTAAATATCTGCAACATCTTAAGATCCAGTGAGGCAATCTTTTCTTGACACTCCGTCGGAAGAACTCCAAATTTCAAAGATAAATGCTCAATTGCCAATTCAAACAAGCCCTCTTTTTTCCCCTTTTCAACTCCAGTTTCTTCGCCTTTTTCAACGCCTTTTTCAAAGCCTTCTTCTCTTAAAACTTCTGCCAATGTCATCGCTACTTCACTCCCTCCAGGAAAGACTTGTTCAATGTATTTTTGAACAACATTTGAATTCACATTTGAAAATTCTGGTACAATTTCGTAAACATACCGTAGACAGGTTTCAAAATACTCCGTAGCCGTTTGTTTTTCATTCATCGCATTTAGTGCCGTACCAACCCTTTTGAGAGCTTCAAGCAGAGCCTGTTCATCATGCCTGTTGACATTTTTCAGGATTGAAAGCGTCACGTAGTATAGTGATCCGAGTACGATTACCTCATCGGGAAATCGATTCAGATCATAAACATGGTAACTAAAATTGGGAATCCCCTTTTTAATGTCATCCGACAATTCGTCATAATCAAGAATCATCGTGTCCAGAGAATTTCCAAGTTTCCAGTTTCTTTTGCCATGATAAATAACCATCGGAATAATCACGGGGATATGGGTGGCTTTTTCATTTTTGACTTTCTGATTCCAGATGTTAACCAAATATGTCAATAACTGCAAACCCACATTTTTGTCAAGGTAACTCTTGTGTTCAAAAAGGAGATAGAGATAACCTTCCTTTTGATTAATGGTTGTTCGAAATAATAGATCCGAACGGGTTTCTTCTAATTCCTTGCTGACGTGGGTGCCATTCTGGAGTTCCAGATTCTCCAGATCAATGGTCTTTAATATTGATTCAGGCAACGATTCCTTTAAAAAGTTCTGTGAAACTTCCAGATTTGCGAAGGTCGCCCTAAAAAACTTGTCATGAATCTGTTTTATTTTCATTCGTTCACCTACTTATATATTTCATATTATAACCGATTCACCTTTAAAATGCTATTAAATTTGATGCTTGTTCCGTAGTAGCTGCATTGATCACAGTTGATCATTCGAATAGGCATCACCCCCTTTCATTTCAATTGATGGCTTGGGATTAATTGTTGTGGGAAGATTTGTTGTCAGATTAGTCAGTATTTTTTGATCGATTACAGCTATCCACCCATCTTTTTTCTTTTCTAATTGCCGTCACTCCTGTCCCTGCCGACCGTTTTTCTTAAGAATGTCAGGAGTGACACCATTGTCGACAAATAGGGAAGAAGTTTGGGGAATGACTTGAGATGATTTCCAGGAACACTCCCCATCGACTTCATCCCAGCCATTTCTTTTGATCCCTCTCCAGATGATTCTTTAAGCTATTTCTTCTGAAGCAGCTTGTCCACCTCCCGCTGATAACCATAGCGTCTGAAGAATTCAATCAAAGCGACATCAACCACATCCCGTTGTTTGAGATTTTTGCTTTCGCAGTATTCCTTGAGCAGACGAATCAACATATCCGACATATAGATACTTTGCGTATTGAATTTTCCNGGAAGGGTATACCGTGGAATCATGCCATCAGATTGGGGCATCAGTAGGGTGATCAATCGGTCTTTGTTCTGAAGCAGTATGTCAAGTAGAGGCAGATAGGCTTCCAGTTCCACTAATGAATCGTCATTGGGTATTCCTGTTTTTGATTGAGACTTTTCCATTGGCTGAAAAGCTTTGTCCTGAAGATCAACCGTTTCTGCTACTGAATCAACGGCGGCATCCCCAAACATCATCCCATAGTTATTCTTGTTAGAATCCCAGAAGAGTTGCTGACTTTCCATATACTCACCCAACTCCCGGTGATCATTGAATCCGAATTCTCTGGCAATGGCTCTTGGCTCACTGTCAGTACCCATTGGTTGTTGTTCCTAAGTTGCTGTCAATTAATTCATTGAAGGCTACCTGTACAACGCCACCAGCAAATGCTGTTCCGTCTGGTTTTTTAACTTCCATGGTGTAAACTCGACCACGGTTAGCAGAAGCTGCGATGGTTGCTTCAGTTTCTGGTGTTACTGTGATCTGATCTGAAACTTGTGCACCCTGGAATGTTACTTGTGGTGCCCATAGTTGAAGATCGGTTGCGTCTAATCGTGGGGTACCTCCATTATCGATGAAGATAATTGGTGTAGCTTTGGTATTGCTACCTGTTACACTGAATGTTACTGTACCACTTGCGTTTGTTGATAAGTTAAGTGTTGTTGCTGCACCTGTAGCTCGTTGAGAAGGTACAACGGTTGCTGCATTGCTTACGTCTGTAGCACTTGCTGTTGTTCCGTTAACTGTTCCAATGTTTTCGTTGAACAGTACTCGGATTGTGCTTCCAGCTCCAACAGGATTTCCTGTGTTTCTGTCACGAAGTGTTACTGTGTAAGTTTTTGATGCGCCATTAGCAATAAAAGGAGATGGTTCAGTCTCCATCTGACCGCTCTGAAACCCACTGAAATCAATACTTTCAGAGATTTAAAAAACGCACAATAGAGGTGCTAAATATAATTAATAGAGGTGCTTTCCTGTGCATATAAAAAAAATAGAAAAACAAACAATAGAATTCCAATAGATACGAATTCCATTTGCTTTTCTAAAAACCTAGTGTTTCCAATGGTTTCAGGATTTTGAGATGACGTTGTTGATGTTTCTGGAGATGTTGCTCAGATTCCGCTCATCCCCAGTTTTTTTCTTCCCAAAATGCCGACAGTCGTGACAGTTCTGTCAGAAAATTGTCGGCACTGACGGGACTGACGGCAAATATGGGAGAAAATTTTTGGATGCCATTTCAAATCAGAGACCCCACCGAGGTTCATCTGATTTCGCTAGTCATACGATCAATCTGAAATGGGAAGTTTGACATTCCCCACGTCATCAATGCACATTGACATAAACATATTTGCCAACAAATTCATTGGGTGTTAATATTTCCGGTTTCTCAATGTCAATATCTGCAAAGTCTTTGTCGCCGGTGATGAGAACGTCCACATCTTCGACAATGGCTGAATAGAGTACTGGATAGTCCATTTCATCCCGAATTTCAAAGAGGTTTTCATCCATTTCGTCTGGTGTGTAAACATATTCAAAGGGAAGAACGGTTAGAAAATGATCCAGGTCAGCGGATCTTCCTTCGAATTTTCTCTGAACCACACCTTTTAGCTCTTCAATCACGAAGGAAGATAAAACGAGTCGATGATCTTTAAGAATCGCTGCAATCATTTCATTCATGATCTTACTTTTGAAAATGATGGAAGAAATCAAAACATTAGTGTCCAGCATGATTCTCATTGCTTCTTTTCCTTCTTTTCCTCAAACCGCTCTTTCCGGACTTCCTTCACCAGATTCACAACGTCTTCTTCAGATTTCAAATCTAATCGTTCCGCTTCACCCTCGAAAGCCTTTTGCACCTGCTCGAGAGCAAGCATGGCTGAGTTGGCGATCACCATGTAACCATCTTTTTCGATGAAGACAACTTTGTCACCTTCCTTCAGATTCAATTTCTTCCGAATATTGATGGGAATGGTCACTTGTCCTTTTGACATTACTTTTGCAAGATCCATCATACTACCTCCTTAAACCCTACTTTTCCTACTTTCAGTATAGCACCAATATTCTCTTTTTGCAAGATCAATCGTAAATGTCAAACTGTAGGCACCTATGTATAAAAAAAGCCCAACTCCTGGAGGAGCGGGACTCGTAATTCGATGTTTATCAACTGGTTTTATAACAATCCGGTGAAAGTGTTTTTGACCAGGGAAGAAATTGATCAATCAATTCGGGGTGGTTCACCAGATCAGTGTTGGCCATCTCTTTGAGAATATAAACCAGGTAGTTGTAGGGTTTGAGCTGATTGCTTTTGGCTGACTCGGTGAGACTATAAATCATGGCACTGGCGGTTGCGCCTCCGGGGGTATTATGCATCACCCAGTTTTTGCGTCCGATTGTAAAAGCTCGGATACTGCGTTCCCCACGGTTGTTTGTTAATTCCAGACGACCGTCTTGCAGGACGTTTTCCAGGTAAGTCCATTGATTCAGGGTATAATTCACGGCATCGGACAGATAGGATTTTGGCAGGGCATTGGCCTGCATCCCGACGAGCCAGTCATGGAAAGCCGCCATCACCGGTTTTAGCAAGGTCAGCCGCTTTAGTTTTCGTTCAGCCGGGGTAAAGTCGTTCAGCTTTTTATCGATATGAAAAATGGTATCACAAAACTGAACCCCTTCATACGAAGCCGCTCGTCTCTGTTCTTCTTTTGGTAAGGATTTAATGGCGTCGGAAAAGCCCCGCTTGGCATGAGCCAGACAGCCGACCACCGTGATATCCGGAGACAGACGGTGATAAACCTCATATCCATCCGCATGAAGATATCCTTTATAGGTCCCCAGAAAGCTAAGCGCCGCTTCCTTGCTTCGGGTGGGATGATAGTCGTAGTAGACCATCGGGGTTTCATCATGAACCCCGGTACAGTAGACCCACATATAACTTTTGCTGGTTGCCGGGCGATCGGTTTCATTGGCAACCTGAACGGGGGTCTCATCCCCATGCAAAACATCCCGGGTGAGCATGATTTCCCGCATCCGCCGACAGAGAAGCGAAAAGTAATCGTCGGCACAGCGCAGCAGCCAGTTTGACATGGTCTGCCGGGAGAGTGCCACACTGTACCGTTCAAACTCCTGCTGCTGCCTGGCCAGCGGCATGGCACAGACGTACTTGGCATTGATAATCGCAGCGACCAGCTCCGGCGTTGTAAAGCTGCCGGGAATCAGGGTGTTTGGCATAGTGTAAAATTTCACATTATTTCGGACTGGTTTAATCACAATAAAACGGATCGAAATGTTCGAAAGACTGTGAAAATAATGGCGGTTTAAAAAGTGCATTTCAGTTTTTTAATCACATAATCACGCTTTATTTCTCCAGAAAAAAAGGGAAATAACGCCATCGGCGTTAAATCCCAGCTTCCGCAGAAGCGGCAAAAACAATCTCTTCATCGATGAGGTCGGTTTGCTTTTGAAAGGCAAGAATCAGACACTGGGTAACCAGATTACCGACTAATCGCGGGTAACCGCCAGTGGATGACGAAATGGCTTCATAAGCATTCTCGTTGATCAGATTCCGTGAAACACCGGCATGTTTAAAGCGGTGTTTGATATAGTCTCTGACCTCATCCGGTGTCAGTGGCGAGAAATGGAACCGGGTCACCAGTCGCTGATCAAGTGACCGGTTCTGGTTTAAGGCCAGGCGGTTGGCCAGCGTCGGTAAACCGGTGAGAATCAGAATAAAAGGATTGCGTTTATCCATGTCAAAGTTAAAAATGATGCTCAGATCGTGAAGAAACTGGGCGGTCGCCGACTGCATCTCATCCAGGATAAAGACTGGCGTGATGCGGCGCTTATCATAAAGATCGGTAATGGCGTTCTGAATCTGAAAGAACAGCTCCACTTTGCGAAATTTTGGCTGTTCCCCAAGCGAAAAGGCCAGCCCCCGGTAAAAATCCATGGTTGTCCCGGAAGACATCGGGAAATACATGACCTTNTATAACGACGGATTCANACTGTCNGCANAGACCCGCAGGGNCGATGTTTTACCAACCCCNGGNTCNCCNGTAATCAGACCAAAACCNNNGGTGGTTTTNAGATAATCCAGACGNGCCAGNACTTCCTTGTAAGCTTCNGANTGAAAGAGCATCGATGAATCAATTCCCTTGTCAAAGGGCGCCTGCTGGAACCCGAAAAATGATTTATACATGAGGCACACCGCCTAACGCGCTGTAGCTGATAGCATTGTTATTGCGTTTGGCAATGGCGTTGTCCGTCATGATGACTTTTTTACAGGTATAAATCCGGACACTGTTTTCATAAATATAGATTTCATCCGGGCATTCATTGGGATAACGGATATCGACGCTCTTGCCAATAAACATCGGCGACGCTTCGAAAAGGGCGTTGTGCAGCGAAATGGTGGCATCCGACTTGACCTTTCTGGTTACCCGGATCAGAAAGGCTTCATCAAT
>NZ_AXAC01000048.1 GCF_000472665.1 Acetobacterium malicum subsp. dehalogenans DSM 11527
AATATCATGAAGTTCCCAAACATCAGCACAAACGAGCCCTCGTTCTTACCGCAAGAAAACTAGTGCGCATGGTGGATGTGCTACTACGCAACCACCAACTCTATGCACCGGAAAGGAGTGTGTAGTATCGATTAATAAATCGATGCGCATATCCTTTTAAAAGCCTAATAGTATTAGGTCTGTTTAGTGATGCCTTTTTTAAAAAACAGCTCTAAATTTTTCTTAAACATTATATTGACTTATTACCACAAGTCTTTCGAATAGATGGATAGAGATGGGATGATTTTATCACGTTCTTCATAGATGTAAAAGGGTTTTTAAAAACAAGATATAAGAAACAATTAAGAAAAGTAAAATCGAATTCTATTTAGTGTTCAATAAGTAGGGAATCGTTGACTTTTTTATTGGAATTAGATATAGTATATTGATTAGGTAGCTATGTAAAAAATATCTTTTATGCAATAGTACTTAATAATCTTGCAGTTTGAATAAAAATACAATTACGAAAAAACAGTGGCCTGGTAGTAATTTCATTTATTTGTTGGCTGAAATTAACCGGGTGGATTTAAATCGAAATGGAGAAACATCATGAAAAGTATGACAGGCTTTGGGCGAAAAGATTATCGTGATGAGGAAATCGATTGTTCAATTGAGATTAAAACAATTAACCATCGATTCAGAGACTTTTTTGTTAAAATTCCTAAAACCCTTAATCCAATCGAAGAGAAAATCAGGAATACTGTCTCGCAAAGTGTGGCGAGAGGACGGATTGAAATATTCATTAAATACACGGAATTAGGCACAAAGAATCGTCGCATTGTTTTTAATCGGGATTTAGCCAAGAATTATATTTCGGTGTTAAACGAAATTCGTCGACTTGATTCGATGATCGGCGATGATCTGAGTTTATCTCTGATTTCGAAATTTCCGGACGTTATCATGATTGAAGAAGACATCGATGATTATGAAAGCATCTGGTTGAAAATTCAACCGGTTTTAGAAAAAACCCTTGAAGAGGTTGATGCCAGCCGCGAGCGCGAAGGAAGTGCATTGAAAAAAGATGTAGTCAATCGCTGTTGTATTGTTCGCGATCATGTCAAAAAGATCAAAGAAAAAAGTCCGGATATGCTGGTACGATATAGAGATGAACTGCGGGAAAAAATATCCTCCTACGTCGAGTCGGTTGAAATCGACGAAAAACGATTATTGACTGAGGTCGCCCTGATGACTGATAAGCTAAACATTGACGAAGAGTTAACCAGGCTTCAAAGCCATTTGGATCGTTTGGAAGACATGGTTGAGGAAACTGAACCAGTTGGCAGAAAACTGGATTTTCTGATTCAGGAAGTGAATCGCGAAATTAATACGATCGGTTCAAAAGCCAGCGATTTAGCCATTGCGAATATTGTAGTTGATGTTAAAAGTGAGATTGAGAAAATAAGAGAACAAATACAAAATATTGAGTAGGGGTGTTAAATAAGTCTATGAGTGATTGTCCAGTAGTAAATAAGGAATTAATAGAAGAACAATTAACTGAACCTTTTTTTGAGCGCGAAAAAGGCATTCTCATTGTTATATCGGGACCATCCTGTGCCGGCAAGGGAAGTGTATGTAAGATTATCTGCCGAAAGAATCCGGATCTGCGGCTGTCAATTTCTGAAACAACACGTCAGCCAAGAAACAGTGAGAAGCATGGCCGGGAATATTTTTATATTTCCAAAGAAAGTTTTGAAGAACGAATTAAACAAGGACAATATCTGGAATATGCAACCGTCTATGAAAATTATTATGGAACCCCTAAGGATTATGTAGAAAATTTATTGGAATCCGGATTTGATGTTATCCTGGAAATTGATATCCAGGGTGCGGCAAAGGTTCGAACCAATTATAAAGAGGGTATTTATATTTTTATTGTTCCGCCATCGATGCAGGAACTGCGACGACGAATTGAAGAGCGGGGAACCGAGAGTAAAGAACAAATGGAAATGCGTTTAAATTGTGCCTATGAAGAAATGAAAAACGCTGATGATTACAGTTATATTGTCATCAATGACGATCTCGATGATGCGGCACAACGGGTGCAAAGTATTATTACGGCGGAAAAATGCCGAACTGAACGACTAAAAAATAAAATTGAAGATATACTTGGGAGGTAACAATGCGATATCCAGCATTAAATGATTTAATTGTTAAAGCAGAAAATAAATATTCTCTGGTTCTGGCAACAGCCAAACGGGCAAGAGAAATAGTAGAAGGTGATGAACCGCTGGTGAAAATTAAAATCGATAATCCGGTCACAATAGCGACCAATGAAATCGCCGAAGATATGATCCACTGCGTTCATAAGATTCATGAACCGGAGATTGATGAACTTCTCGAAGTTGATAAGGAGTCAGCTCCGGCTTTATTCAGCAGTGACGAAACGGAAGAAACATTAACTATAACAGAATAGGATTTACATCGTGAAAATTGCCGAAGTTTTTTTAAACCAGACGAACAAACGTATTGATCATGCCTATGACTATCAAATTCCACAGCAGCTGGAAGCAGTTATTGAAGTGGGGATGCGCGTTGTAGTATCATTTGGAATCGGAAATCGGCGGGTTGAAGGTTTTGTCATCCGAATCAAAGAATCAACTGATTATTCGGGCAAAACCAAAGAAATTTGTGAAAATATTGATACGCAGTCAATTTTAAATAAAGAACAAATAGAATTATGTCTTTGGATGAAGACCGTCTATTGTTCTTTATTTTATGAAGCCCTCTCTTATTTTACGATGTCGATGCAAGTCAAACAGGAGATCGGTTATTTTAAAAAGCAGGGTAGTTTTGATCTGAATTTAAAAGAGAACTGGTTCATTGAACATTATTTTACTGACGATAAAAACGCTCTGCTGATAAAAAAAGTAAAACCTGAAGATCGACTAGTGTTAACTGCTCTCATTGAGAAAAAGGTGGTTTATGCTAAAAAGAACTGGAATATTATCAGCGACTCAAGTGGCGAAGATAGTTCAGCTGAAACAAGCTATCGACTAACGGCTTTGGGCAAGGAAGCTATTGATCGGGATAAAAAAATAGGAAAAAAACAACGCGAGTTGATGGAGTGCCTACGCCGCAATGATATGACGGCGGGAGATCTGAAAATGGTATCGACACAATTTGAAAAAAGCTTGAGTTCATTAATTCTAAAAAAGTACATTATTAAATATAAGACTTTAGCTCAAGCGCAACGGCTTAATTTACCAGGAACAGAAAAAAAAGACCAGTCAGTTATTTTGACAAGCCGGGAGCAGCATAATTATAACCAGTACCGGGAATTGACAAAAGTGAAACCAGGTGTTTTTTTTCATGTTTTTGATGGGGCCAGCAAATATCGACTGTTTTTTAAAGCCATCGAAGATCAGTTAAAATCCAATAAATCAGCCGTTGTTATCTTTCCCGAAGTCAATATGACATTTCAGCGGATGGAAATGTTCTACAAATACTTTGGTGAGCAGGTTGGGGTTTTTCACGGACGGCTCACCCAAAAACAACGGTCAGAGCTCCATCAGCGGGTTCAAAAAGGGGAATTGAAAGTGGTGATTGGGGTCCGATCGGCGCTGTTTTTACCATTTAAGAAGCTGGGTCTGATCATCATTGATGACGAGCATGATCCATCGCACATAAGTATCTCAACACCCCGGTTTCATATCGCTGATATTGCCAAAAAAGCAAGTGAAATAATGGCGACTGATTATATCATAGCGGATGACACGCCCCGGGTTGCAACCTGGTACCAAATCGAAAAAAAAGAGTTGGCAATGATTCAAATTGGCGAAGTACACAGACTTCGGCATACCATTGAAATCATCGATATGCAAAATGAAATGCATCAGGGAAATATGGGCATTTTAAGTCGGATCTTGCTTAAGTATATGCGGAGCGGATTTGAGCAGAAACGTATGAGTGTGCTGTTTATCAATAATAAGGGCTATGCTAACAGCGTGTTATGTCGCAACTGTGGTCATATTGAAAAATGTCCTCATTGTGGCATCTCTTTAAAATATTTCAATCATGATCATTCCTTGCATTGTCATTATTGCGGATATAAAATGGCGATTCCGCAACGTTGTCCGGATTGCGGCAGCGATAAAATCAGGCACATGGGTTTTGGGATCGATCAATTAGAAGAGTATCTTCGAAAAGTTATTCCGGGGATTCGAATCGGCACCGTGCAGGGTAATATGAAGCGTGCTGAAATAAAAAAAATGAACAAGGCTATTGCGAGCGGAGAAATTGATGTCTTGATCGGTACCCAGGTAATTATCAAACATTTTAACTTAACCAATGTTGGGGTTGCGGCAGCGGTTCTGATTGATCGGGATCTTAATCAGGGGAACTATCAGGCTTCAGAAACAGTTTATCAGACTTATAGCCGATTTTTTGAAAAAGCAATGGATGGTACGACAAAAGGATTGATTCAAACTCATGAACCTGAAAATGAAACAATTTATTCGATTAAGAATGAAAGCTTCCAGGAGTTTTATCGGGGCGAAATCCGCTATCGTGAAATGATGAAATACCCGCCGATAGTCAACATGGTCAGTTTCTGCATTTTTCAAATGAATGAAAGAGAAGTGGAAAACGACGCGTTTCGACTGTATGTTGCCATCAAAGAAGAATTAAAAAAATACGGAATTGGACATGCAGTTTACAAACCAGTGCGAATTGGTGTGACCAGAGGTGGAAACATCACCTATCAAATTGTCCTTAAGTCGTCGGAACCAGGCGTTTTTCAAAATTTAATGCCAGAAATCATCAGGCTTGGTATAATAGAAGAGCTGAAATCAAAGGTTTCGATTCAAAAAAATTTATAATTAATGAAGCAATAATAAGTGAATTAGGAGGAAATAATGGCTATTCGACAAATCAGAATTGATGAAGACCCAATTCTTAGAAAAAAATCTCGGGTTATCGAAGAAATAGACGAAAAAATAAAAATATTGAATGAAGATATGGTGGAAACCATGAAAAAAGCCGAGGGCGTCGGTTTAGCAGCCCCGCAGGTCGGTATTTTAAAACGCTTGTTTGTTATCGACGTTGGTGACGGACCGATGACCTTTATTAATCCGACCATCATTTCGACCGAAGGTGAAGAAGAGGATGAAGAAGCTTGTCTCAGTCTTCCAGAACAATCAGGTATAGTTAAGCGCCCAGAATCATTGGTGGTTGAAGCAACCGATCTGGATGGGACTGTTTTTCAGCTTTTCTGTTCGGATCTGCTGGCACGAGCGGTTTGTCATGAACTTGACCACCTTGATGGGATCTTGTTTATTGATCGCGTCGAAAAATGAAAGAACTCAAGATAATATTTATGGGGACAACTGATTTCGGTGTTCCTGCCCTGGAAAACCTGGTAGCAGCTGAGTATCAGGTCATCGCAGCAATTTGCCAGCCGGATCGCCCCAATAAAAGAGGAAATAAGGTAGAGATTCTACCGTTAAAAAGCAAAGCATTAGAACTGGGGATCACAGTGTTACAGCCGGAAAAAATTAAGGACCCTCAATTCATTGAACAATTGAAGCGTTTTGAAGCTGATATCTTTATCGTTGCGGCGTATGGTCAGATCCTGTCGAAAGAAATCTTAGAAATGCCCCCCTTTGGAGCCTTAAACATCCATGGCTCACTCTTGCCGGAGTATCGCGGCGCAGCCCCAATTCAACGGGCCATCATCGATGGCAAAGCAAAAACTGGGGTCACGATAATGCAAATGGGCGAAGGCATGGACACTGGCGATATGCTGTCAAAGGCAGAATGTCCGATTACCGAGAACACGACCTTTCAAAGTCTATATCGGGATTTATCTGTTTTAGGGGGAGATTTATTAATTGAAACCCTGAAAAAGGTCATGACAGGATCGCTACATCCAGTTCCACAAGACGAAACGATGGCCACTTATGCGGCAAAAATACTTAAAGATACCGGCCATATTGATTGGACAAAAACCAGCCGGCAAATACTGTATCTGATTAATGGAACGGATCCCTCGCCAGGAGCATTTGTAATCTATCAGGACGAAAAATTAAAATGCTTCACACCGGAGATCCTCGTCTGGGAGGGCCAGGAAAAGCCCGGAACCGTATTAATTGCCGATGATCGGGATGGTCTGCTTATCAAAACCCATGATGGTGCCCTAAAAATTGGTGTAGTTCAAGCACCAGGAAAAAAGCGGATGGATGCCACCGTTTTTTTACGTGGGAAAAAACTGGAAATTGGAACTGTTTTAAACTAGTCTAAGCAGTTCTTTAGGTAATTGTGCTAAGATTTAGAAAATTAAGGGGGAAATGCAATGTTTTTTTTAGAATATTATTGGACCATGTTGATACTTGTTCCAGGAATCATTTTTGCCGCCTATGCACAGCACCAGGTGAGCAGCGCCTACAAAGCGTATAGTAAGGTACCGACTAAAAATGGGTTAACCGGAGCGGATGCGGCGCGTCGATTATTAAATGCCAATGGATTAAATACCGTTGGTATCGAAAATGTCGCTGGAAATTTGACTGATCATTATGATCCCCGGAGTAAAGTTATGCGTTTGTCTTCAGGAGTTGGCCAGCAGGCCAGCGTGGCAGCAGTTGGCATTGCAGCGCATGAAACAGGACATGCCATTCAGGACAAGGAAGGCTACTGGCCCTTGCGGTTTAGAGGGTTTATTGTGCCGATTACCGGTTTTGCTTCAAATTTAGCCTGGCCTATTTTCTTTATTGGGCTTTTCTTTGGGCAGGCTTCTGGCTGGGGGACGATGTTTATGAATCTGGGAATCATTCTCTTTTCATTTAGCCTCTTCTTTACAGTGATCACCTTACCAGTAGAATTCAATGCCAGCAAGCGTGCCATTGCGGCACTGGTTGACAACAACCTACTGCAACCGGGCGAAGAAGTTGGGGTTAAAAAGGTTTTAAGAGCTGCCGCGTTGACTTATGTTGCGGCAGCACTGATGTCTTTATTAACATTGATCAGACTAATCATATTAAGAGGTTCAAGAGATTGATGAATATTCGAAAATTGGCGCTGGAAACGCTACTGAAAATTGACTATGATGGAGCCTACTCTAATTTGGAAATAAAAAGAACCTTGTTACGCTTTCCGATAAAAGATGAAGACCGTCGGCTCTATTTAAATATTGTTTATGGCTGTCTTCAAAATCAGATCTATCTGGATTATCTGATTAAACAGCAAAGTAGCCGACCGGTGAATAAATTGCATAAAGAGATCAGCGAAATATTAAGGATCGCCATTTATCAGCTCTATTTTTTAGATAAGATTCCCAACTATGCAATTGTTAATGAATCGGTCAATTTAGCTGCCGAAATTCAACCTCAGGCGAAAGGTTTTATCAATGGTGTACTGCGAAACATCATGCGAAAAATTGAAAGTGGTGGAAAAGAGTTCAAGTTCGAAAATTGGGATAATGAAAAGGAAGCGCTATCAATTCGTTTTTCGGTGCCCCTGTGGATTGTCCATAAATATTATGAAGTCTATGGCGTCGAAAAGGCCGAGGCGATCATTCCGCTGTTGAACGAAAAACCGCCATTTACGGTGCGTTGTAATACCCTGAAAACGTCAAAAAAACAATTACTCCAAGATTTGCAGGATCTCGGAGTCGATACAGTACCTGGAAACCTGTCGCCTAATGCTGTTCATCTGACAAACCTGGGGATTTTTGAAAGCAATATTGAGAATTCTCATTTGTATCGAGATGGCCATTTTCTAATTCAGGATCAGGCCGCGATGCTAACGGTCGAACGGCTCAATCCCAAACCGGGGAATCGCGTGTTGGACATGTGTGCAGCACCTGGCGGGAAAACAACCTATTTGAGTCAGATGATGGATAATGACGGGCAGATTATTGGTCGCGATATTTATGCCAGCCGGTTGAAACTTGTTGAACAAAGCATGCAACGGCTGGGTTGTACAAATATCATTCTGGAAGATCAGGATGGCTGCGACTTTTCACAGGTCGATGAAGCCTCTTTCGACAAAATTCTATTGGATGCTCCCTGTACGGGTCTTGGGGTTGTTAGACGAAAACCAGAAATAAAATATCACAGTACTAAAGAAGGCCGCAAAGCACTGGTAAAAATACAGGCGACCCTACTTGAAAACGCCGTCCGGTATTTAAAACCTGGAGGTGAGTTGCTTTATTCAACCTGCACCATTAATAAGGATGAAAATGAAAATCAGATTAATAAACTGCTGGTTAAATTTCCCCAGCTACAGATCATTCCCGATGACAATGGTAATGATTATACCTATACCAGCCCTTTAATGGATGGCTGCGACAGTTTTTTTATGTGCTTATTAAAAAAATAACAAAGTCGCCCCAGTAATTGGCTGATTATATGAATTATGACTAAAGAAAAGATACCACTTTAAACAGAGAAAAAAGAATTTTGAAAAAATTGAATTCGATCAATTATTTTGATATAATAGAGCAATCTATGTAAAGCATCCCGTTGAGTGTAATGCTTCTCTGATAGTATAGGAGTAAAACATGAAGGAAAATATTTTTGGCAAAGACATCAATGAGTGTGAAGGACTCATGATCGACCTTGGCGAGGCCAGGTATCGTGGGAAACAATTGTATCAATGGCTATATGAAAAAAGATGCGGAAAGTTTAGTGAGATGACCAATTTTTCCAGTGGCTTGAGAGAAAAGTTATCGGATCAATATGAATTGTTTCATGGAAAAATTGAAACTAAACAAGAAGATCATCACGATGGTACAAAGAAATATTTAATTGAGCAAAAAGATGGCCAATACATTGAAGCTGTGTTGATGCACTATGAACATGGCGCTTCGTTGTGTGTGTCAACACAGGTTGGATGTAATATGGGGTGCAAATTCTGTGCCTCCACAAAAGGCGGAAAAATCAGAGACTTAAGCACTGGCGAAATATTGGCTCAAATCTATTTAGTGGAAAAAGAAGAAAAACTGCGTATTTCTAATATCGTGATGATGGGAATCGGCGAGCCTCTTGAGAATTATGATGAAGTGATCAAATTTATTCGTATCGCCAATACGGGATTTGGAATCGGGCAACGAAAAATAAGTCTCTCTACCTGCGGTATCATTCCGGGAATTAAAGCTTTGGCTGAAGAGAATCTGCAGATTAACTTGGCAATATCGCTTCATTCGGTTTTTTCGGAACGCCGAAAATTATTAATGCCGATCGCAAACCGCTATGATTTTGAGCCATTGATGGAAGCTTGTAAAGTTTATTTTAAAAAGACGGGAAGACGGATTACCTATGAATACGCGCTGATTGCGGGCTATAACGATCGTGATGAAGATATAGCCGGATTGATCAAACTTTTAAAAGGAAGTCAAAACCATTTGAATCTGATTGGGTTGAATGAGATCCAGGAAACCGCTTATAAAGAGAGCCCCCGATTGAGTTATTTTCTGGCGGAACTGGAAAAGCATGGAATTAATGTTACGATGAGACGCAAAATGGGAAGAGAAATTGACGCGGCATGTGGTCAGCTTCGAAAAAAAAGAGATGAGGATAAGGTGAGTTTATGAAATGTGCCTATGGATCCAACGTTGGATCACTGAGAAAGGTAAATCAAGATGCCTACTTGGCAGCAACCATAAAAAACGTTGATCGTATTTCTTATGTTTTTGCAGTGGCAGACGGACTGGGAGGACATCGAAGCGGCGAAATAGCGAGTAAAACAGCGGTGGATTTTATCAAAAATAATTTATCAGGGATCAAGAATTATTTTGATCCTGAAGAGATGATGTCTTTTGTAAAATCCATTAATTTAGAACTCAAAAAAATTGGTGATGATGAACCCGCACGTTTAGGCATGGCAACCACCTTGACCATGTGCATCGTTGACGGGAATTATTTATGTATTTGTCACGTCGGCGATAGCCGCACCTATAGTATTACCGTGGACGAAATCATCCGCTTGACGAAAGACCATTCTCTTGTTCAGATCCTTGTCGATGAAGGGAAAATAACCCAGGAAGAAGCAGAAATACATCCCCAAAAAAACGTAATCACCCGGGCCTTGGGAACGGACAATTCAGTCAATGTAGATTTTTATCGTTATGAGATCAATCCGGATGCAATCTATCTTATTTGTTCGGATGGCCTTTTTAATATGGTTTGTGATCAGGATATGAAGACCATTATTTTGGAAAATAGTCTGGAAGATGCAGCAAAAAAACTCATCGATCTGGCAAACATAAACGGAGGCAAGGATAATATAACGGTTGTCCTGTTCAAGCCTCTGGAAGGAGTGCCTAATGCTCAGTAGAACCTTAGGAAAACGTTACGAAATAGTGGAGTTGATTGGACGAGGCGGGATGGCCTATGTTTATAAAGCTCGAGATTTAAAACTGAATCGGTATGTGGCAGTTAAAGTATTGCGTGAAGAATATACCGAAAATGAACAATTTATCAAAAAATTTGATCGTGAATCCCAGGCAGTTGCCTGTTTATCCCACCCTAATATTGTCGGCGTTTATGATGTTGGCGTTCAGGATAATATCTACTACATCATTATGGAATATGTTGATGGGATAACCCTGAAACAATATTTAATGAGAAAAGGGCGTCTTGATTATACCGAAGCGACCCGATTTGTGATGGATATCTCCAATGCTTTACGTTGTGCCCACGAAAACAAAATAATTCATCGGGACATTAAACCACACAATATTCTGTTAACCCGGGACCTCGTTCCCAAGGTGGCTGATTTTGGAATTGCCCGGGCGATTACCAGTTCAACCGTTACTATGACCAATCAAACCATGGGTTCGGTTCACTATATTTCACCGGAACAGGCTAAGGGTGGCTTTGTGGATGAACGTTCAGATCTCTATTCGTTGGGGATATTATACTATGAATTACTAACGGGGAAGCTTCCCTTTGATGAAGAAAACACCGTTACCATCGCCATCAAACACATTCAGGAAGAGATAGTCCCACCTAAATTACTGGAACCAAAAATACCGGAACGGGTCAATCAGATTGTTGTTAAACTGACTCAGAAAAAGCCGGACGAGCGCTATCAGAATACCGATGAGCTGACGGAAGATCTTGAAGCGGTGTTGGAAAACCTGAGTTTTGTGACTGGGGATGGAAATCACCTCGGAAACGATACCCATATTATTCGCGAAGGTCTCTTTCATGTGGAGAATACTGGCAGTCACGCCACTGTCCGTGCCGATGAAGAAGAGGAAGATGACGAATATTATTATGAAACACCTAAAGAAACAGCCGCCCGAAAAAAGAAACGTAAGATCATTCTTGTTTCGGTTTTTGCTGCTGTGGCCATTGTCGCCATCGGCGTGATGGCATTTGCTTTCTTTTCAGGGAAGACGGTGGAAGTGCCGGACGTAAAAGGAAAGACAGCGACGGAAGCAAAATCGACCTTAGAAAAGCTGAATCTGGTTCTGGAAATTGAAAAAGAAGTTTACAATGCTGATGTTGAAGCGGGACAGATCATTACACAAAATCCGGAAAGCGGGAAAGAACTACAAAGTGGGAAAACCGTCAAGGTAACCGTCAGTAAAGGTGTAAAAACCGGAACCGTTCCGTCAGTAATCGGATTAAGTGAGACAGAAGCAGTCAAAGCTATAGAAGCGGCCAACTTCGTAGTCGGTGAAATTAAACGGGAGTACAACAGTAGTTATAATGCCGACATTGTCTTCCAAATGAATCCTAGTGGCAATTCAACTGCTAACGAAGGGACTAAGGTTACCATTTATGTTAGTAAGGGTGAAGATCTGGTCACCGTACCAAGTGTTATTGGTCAGACCGAGGCTGATGCCAAGAGTACCATCACAAATGCGGGGTTGACAGTAGGTGCGATAACCTATGAAACCAGCTCTGATTACTCAAAAGGAATGGTCATGAAGCAGTCCCCCACCGATGGTAATCAGGTTGCTAAAGGGGCAGATGTGGCGATTGTGGTCAGCAGCGGAAAAGTATCAACACAGAAATTGACGATTGATTTAAGTGAGTATATTCAAACAACTCCGGCCAAATCGGTTAAAGTCAAGGTTGTCTTAACCGCGGCGGATAAAACTGAGACGTTGATTTATGAGGGCACCAATATGTCAGACGATGTGTTTTCAGTTAATGTCGAAGGCGTTGGTAGAGAAACCTATGAGGTCTTTATTGATGGATCTAGCGTTGGAACGGGTTACATTGAGTTCTGATTATAAATAATGATTAACAAAAAATATTAGATGATATTTACGGGTTTATATAACAATTAAGCATTCAATTCGTACATTTCCATGAAAGGTCCGACTGAAACGATGTTTCAATTGATTATAGAAACCCGTATTTAATTTAAAAGGTGCTGCGATCTCATAAAGAATTTAAAATTTGAACAAGGAGGATTAATATTGATATCAAACGAACAAATAGCGGGAAAAATTATTAAGGGCATCGGCGGATTTTATTATGTAAAAACTGATCAAGACAATAGTGTATTGGAGTGTAAGGCTAGAGGTGTATTAAGACATCAGAAAATTATCCCCACTGTTGGTGATGAAGTGATGATTCAATCGGATAATCCTGGAGAATGGATGATCGAGTCAATTTTGCCTCGCAAAAATATTTTCTTAAGACCACCAGTTGCTAATGTCGATATCGGCCTCATTGTCTTTTCAATGACAAATCCGAAACCGAATTTATTGCTTCTGGACATGCTTTTAATCAGTTCAGAAATTCAATATGTTAAACCGATTGTCTGTTTTACAAAACGTGATTTGACAAGTACAGCGGAGGAAATCGCGATTAAAGAGATCTACGAAAAAACCCCATATAAGCTGTTTTTTTTCAGCAAGAATGATACGGAGACGATGGATAAGATTATCAGTGAAATAGGCGGTAAAACGGCTTTTATGGCAGGTCCATCAGGGGTTGGTAAATCGACTATGGCCAACTATTTGTGTGCGGATCAAACGATGGAGACCGGGGCACTGAGTCAAAAATTAAAAAGAGGTAAACATACGACCCGTCATGTCGAATTGCTGGAAACCAAGAACGGCGGCTATTTACTGGATACCCCAGGCTTTTCTTCATATAAGATTTCAGAAATGATCAAACCAGAAGAACTACGGGAGTATTTTCCGGAATTTTCACGGGGCGAGTGCCGCTTCAAAAGTTGTCTTCACAATGAAGAGCCGGGCTGTGCCGTTAAAAAGTCGGTGGCAGCTGGCGAAATCAGTGCCGTCCGTTATGAACATTATTTAAGCTTGCTGGATGAAATAAAAAAGGAACAATATTGATGAAGGTGATCATTTTTACAAATGGGGAGTATCACGATAAAGGTTTTTATGAAGAATTTCTAAAAAAAATCAAGGCTGATTACCTGATCTGTGCTGATGGTGGCGCAAATTATGCCAGAGAACTTGACCTCAAGCCGGATGTTATTATTGGTGATATGGATTCAATTACGGCTGAAACCAGGGCGTTTTTTAAAGCGATAAAATTTGAATCTTATCCAACAAAAAAAGATGAGACAGATACTGAACTGGCGATTACCCATGCCATCAAAATGGGCGCTGATAAAGTGATCATTCTCGGTGGCCTGGGCTCCCGGATGGATCATAGTCTGGGTAATATCTATTTACTGAAACGGTTTATCGATGTTGGGATCGAAGCTGAAATGGTCAATGAAAAAAACCACATTTGCATGATAGGAAAAACGACAACATTTAATTTTCCGACTGGTACGATTGTTTCGATATTGCCGATTGGTGGAGTGGTGGAGGGGCTGACGATTACTGGATTTGAATACCCCATTGATGAAGGGCAAATGACCATTGACAAGCCTTATGGTATCAGCAATGTGACGAATGATAGCACACAGTGTATCGCTTTTAAAAAGGGGCTGCTACTGATCGTTATTCCGGAAGATTAGAAGAAGTAAGAAGTGTTTGTTGAAAATAAAATGTATCAGAGAGTCTGGGTTTTGAGTGGTGTCAGATGGCTGCCAAACGAGTGCTACTCGTCTGGCATTTGGTTCTGACACAAGAAAAAAGAGTCCGATTAAAGACTCTTCAACTATGGTTCCGCAGATAAAAGAGACTAAGCTCTTTCGACTTTACCGGATCTCAAACAACGTGTACAAACACTAATTCGTTGTGGTGTGCCTTCAATTACAACTTTAACTCTTTGCAAATTGGGTTTCCAAACTCGTTTATTGTGTTTATTTGAATGACTAACCTGGTTGCCACTAACAACGGTTTTTTTACATACAAAACATTCTTTAGCCATGACATAACCTCCCTTACGCTTACCTTTTATAAAACAAGGTGTATTATATCATGAGAATTAAAAATAAAGCAATAGAAATTTTGACTTAAGTGGAATTATTATGTAAAATAGAGAAATAAAAATAAAAGGAGCAATTCGATGAAAGTAAATAATGAGTTAGGATATATTGATATTACCCGAAAAGCAATTGCGGATATTGCTGGAAACGCTGCTATGGAATGCTATGGACTGGTAGGAATGGCTCACAAACGAGGAAAAGATGGTCTGATCGAAATTCTTTCCGGAGAACAGGCGAATAAGGGTGTGGGTGTGATCATCGAAGACGATCGATTAGTGATTGATCTTTATGTCATTGTTGAGTATGCGATAAAAATCTCGGTTGTTGCTGAAAATATCATATCCAATGTAAAATACCGGGTGGAAAAAGAAACATCATTAAAAGTGAAACGCATCAGTGTGAATGTAGTCAGTGTGCGTGTGTAAATGGAGGACAGAATGAAAACCCAGACAATTGACGGTGAAATGCTCATAAAAATGTTTCGTTATGGGGCGAAAAATCTAGAGATCAATAAACGAATTGTAGACGAACTCAATGTATTTCCGGTGCCGGATGGTGATACTGGAACGAATATGTCACTTACCTTTAGTCATTCGGTTTCTGAATTTGATAAGATTGAAAAACTGAATGTTTATAGTGTGGCCAAATCAGCCTCATCAGGAGCCTTGATTGGGGCCCGGGGGAATTCAGGTGTGATTCTCTCACAATTACTGAGAGGCTTTGCAGAAGGCTGTAAAGCTCAGGAAGATCTGGATATTGCATCATTAGCCGGTGCTTTAAAGCTGGCCTCCGATGTGGCTTATAAGGCGGTAATGAAACCTACCGAAGGAACGATTCTCACCGTAGCCCGAGAAATGGGTGAGTTTGCGATGGCGAAATACGACACCTACGACAGCTTGGAAAGCTTTATGGCCGATGTCATTCATCATGGTAAGGTCACGTTGGAAAAGACCCCAGAGATGCCTCCGGTATTAAAAGAAGCTGGTGTGGTTGATGCCGGCGGGCAGGGACTTATTTGTATTGTTGAAGGGGCTCTTAAAGCACTGCTTAACGAAGAATTGGGGGTGGAGCTGGAGATTAAATCGAGTAACCTGGACAAATTTGTTGATGACTCCCATATGAAACCTGAAGATATAACCTTTGGCTATTGCACAGAGTTTATTATTCAGGAAGCCGAAGAAGTAGATGACAGCGATTTGAGAGCGTATTTAAATACGCTCGGAGACAGTGTCGTGGTTGTTAAAGATGATGCGATTGTTAAGGTTCATCTACATACCGATAATCCTGGTTTGGCATTGGAACGGGCCGGTAGTCTCGGCAGTTTAATCCGTATAAAAATAGACAATATGCGGGAACAATTTGCTTCCAAGGGAACCAAACCGGATGAGGTGCTGATACCTTATGGGTTTATTGCGGTCTCTCCGGGCGATGGATTAACGAAGCTGTTTAAAGATCTTGGGGTGACCCGAGTGATTTCAGGTGGTCAGACGATGAATCCCAGTACCCAGGATTTTTTAAATGAAGTAGATAAACTAAATGCCGAAACCATTTTTATTTTTCCCAACAACAGCAATATTATTATGGCAGCTAAACAAGCCAGCGAAATATCTGATAAGCAAGTTCACGTCATCGCGTCCAAGAACATTCCCCAATGTATTGCGGCGATGCTGGCATTTTCGCCGGAAACAACACCGGCTGAGAATGCGTCAGCGATGTCAGAAGCAATTAATCATGTGGCAACCGGGGAAGTAACTTACGCCGTCAGAGACACGAAAATCAATGGCTTAAAAATCAAAAAATCCAATGTCATCGGTATTACCGGAGGCGAAATCAAGTTCACTGGAAAAAGCATTAAGGCTGTAACCGAAGAACTGCTCAGTGATATGGTCGACGAGGATAGTGAGTTGATCTCGATATATTACGGAAAAGATGTTTCCGAAGAAGATGCCAATACCCTGGCCGAGGAACTGGCCGAAAGTTTCGAGGAATGCGATGTAGAAATGCATTATGGCGGACAACCCCTATACTATTACATTGTGTCGGTGGAGTAGCCTTAAATCGAAATTTATTCACAAGATATAACATGAGGAAAAACCATGAAATGGGAAGATTCACTGGAAAAAATAAAAGGTGTTGGACCCAAGCGGCGTGAAGCCCTGGCCAAGGCCGGGATAAAAACAGTCGGGAGCCTGTTATCCTACTATCCCAGAAAATACATTGATCGCAGCGTTTTTGGCAAGCCGGAGCAGTTTTTTGAGGATCAGGAAATTTCCCTTAAAGCTACGGTTTTAGATAAAGGCCGGGTTCAACGGATTCGGGGAAATCTTTCGCTTTTTACGGTGCCACTGTTATGGCAAGAAAATAAAATCTCGGCGGTGTTTTTCAATCAACCCTATTTGAAAGGTACCTTCCAGGAGAATCAGGATTATTATTTTTATGGCAAGGTTAAAAAAGCCTATGGTGGCACAAAAATCACCAATCCCCAGTTTGTGATCGCCAGTAATCCCGGCAAATTTTTTGAGCTGACACCAGTGTACCGGAACATCCAGGGAATTCCTGGTAGTGTCATCCCAAAAGCCTTGAGTCAGATTTTTGCGGGCGATCTGGAGGTTCGGGATTCGATGCCGGAAGAGATCCGTTCTTCTGAAAAATTACTGGATATGAAAAGCGCCTTGAAGGTCATTCATTTTCCCCAAACGGCCGAAGATGTTATTCAGGGAATTGAACGACTCAAATTTAATGAAGCTTTAAAAATAAATATGGGGATCATGTCCAGCGCCCGGGAAAAAAGGTACTCAGATATTGAAATTAATCTGTTTGCCGGTTTAGAATCCTTTATTGGCAGTTTGCCCTATGATCTGACTGCTAGCCAGCGATCGGTGATTGATGACATCATCGCCGATTTCGAGCACGGCCAGGTCATGAATCGGCTGGTTCAGGGGGATGTGGGTTCTGGAAAAACGGTTATTGCAGTGATTGCCGCCTTTCTGATGGCACAAAATGGTTATCAGACCGCTTATATGGCTCCCACCGAGATTTTAGCTCAGCAGCATGGTCGCAGCTTTAGTGACCTGTTAAAAAATACTGGTATTACTGTCGAAGTGGTGACCGGTAGCCTCAAAGCCAAAGAAAAACGAGCGATTCTTGAGCGTGTTGCCAAGGGCCAGGTATCGGTGATTATCGGTACCCATGCCCTGATTCAGCAGTCGGTGGATTACTACAATCTGGGATTGGTGATAACCGATGAACAACACCGTTTTGGGGTTAAGCAGCGGAGTCAGTTATCATTAAAGGGGAACCAACCCCATACCATGGTTATGAGTGCTACGCCGATTCCCCGAACATTGGCGTTGATCCTCTATGGGGATTTGTCGGTTTCCTATATCGATGAACTGCCCAAAGGCCGAAAACCGATTAAAACCTACTGTTATAATGAAGCGTCATTGTATAAAATTCTGGGTTTTGTTCAGGAGCAAATGTCAAAAGGTCGGCAGACCTTTGTGATTTGTCCATTCATCGAGGCGTCAGAAGAACTGGAAGAGGTTCGCGATACGGAATCGGTCTATTTGGAACTGTTGCAAAAAATTGAGCCTGGATTTCGGATGGCATGCCTCCACGGTCGTCTGAAAAGTGAGGATAAAGAATCAATCATCGAGGCATTCAACCAGGGCGAGATTGATTGTCTGGTCGCAACCAGTATTATTGAGGTTGGTATCGATGTGCCTAACGTCAGCACAATGGTGATTCTCAGTGCCGAACGATTTGGACTATCCCAGTTGCATCAGCTGCGTGGTCGGGTGGGACGGGGAAATCATCAATCTTTTTGTTTTCTGGTTACCAATTCCAAAAGTGAAGATACCCTGGCCCGGATGAAAGTGATTGTAAATAATCGCAACGGCCGTAAGATTGCCGATGAAGACTTTAAATTAAGAGGGCCGGGAGATTATTTTGGTTTTAAACAGCATGGCTTGCCGAAGCTCGGTTTACTTAATCCCACCGAAGAACTGGCCTTGATTAAACGAACAAAAGAAATTGCCGAGGTCATTTTTGAGTCCCACAACCACGAAATGATGATCTTTCGAGACGATGTACTGAAATCATTTTATATCGATATAGCAGATATATCATTTAACTAGGAGAAAAAATGCGAATAATTGCTGGTGAAAAGCGCGGTAAAAAATTGGTACCCATCGCAGGCGATGGGATCCGGCCAACCGCTGACAAAATCAAGGGGGCGATTTTCAACAGCCTCCAGAATGAAATAAGAGCGGCCACCATATTTGCGGACTTATTTTCGGGAACGGGTGCCATGGGACTGGAAGCACTCAGCCGGGGCGTGCCGTTGGCTTATTTTTTTGATGTTTCCAGCGAGAGTATCCAAACAACAAAAAAAAACATCAGCCTGCTGGGTTATGAAAATCGCGCCCGCGTCTTTAACCAGTCGGCCCGTAGTGGGGTGGAAATGCTGGCGGTCAATAAGGTCCAGTGCGATATCATCTTTATGGATCCGCCCTATTGTCAGGTCGATGAGATTTTTCAATTATTAGAAATGATTTCTGAAAAAGAAATTCTTTCGGAAAATGGAAAATTAGTGATAGAAACAGAAAAATCTGTTATAATGCCATTAGTAAAAAATAAATTAACGTGTTACAAGTCAAAAAAATACGGTATCACGACAATTAGTTATTATTCTAGGGAGAATTATGAGCTTGAAAATTGCAGTTTACCCCGGGAGTTTTGATCCCATAACAAAAGGTCATCTTGACATGATTGAAAGAGCAACAAAAATATTTGATAAGTTGATAGTTTGTGTGATGGTTAACAGCAGCAAAAACTATCTTTTTAACTGCGAGGAACGTGTGGGGTTGATTAAGGATTGTCTTTCTGGAATCGAAAACGTTGAGGTTGATTTCTACGATGGACTCCTGATCGATTATGCAAAAATGAGAAATACCAATATCATTGTCAAGGGGCTTCGGGCTTTTTTGGATTTTGAATATGAGTTTCAAATGGCATTAACCAATAAGCATCTTGATAATGAGATTGAAACATTTTTTATGATAACGAGCAATAAACACTCTTATTTAAGCTCGACTTTAGTAAAAGAACTTGTTAAATATCAGGGAGACGTATCCGATTTTCTCCCTAAGAACGTTGAAAAAGCGATACAAAAGAAGTATGAGGAAGGATGTATGAAATGAGGGTACTTGACTTATTGGCAGAATTAGAAGAAGTCGTGGAAAAAGGAAACACGCTTCCCTTTTCATCTAAAGCGTTAGTAAATCCTGAAGAAGTAATAGAGATCATTGATGAAATCAGAGATTCACTGCCGGAAGAACTGGCAGAAGCAAAAAAAATCGTCGCCGAACGAAAAAAAATCATTTTTGCCGCCCAAAGTGAAGCAGACCATATTAAAGCTGAGGCAGAAAAGCGGCTGAGAGAATTAATTGATACGAATGAAATAACAAAAAATGCCACCGCTAATGCCAATGAGATTATGCGAAATGCAAATGTAAGTGCAAAGGCATTAAAAACAGGAACGCAAAACTATGCAGACAAATTGCTCTATAGTTTTCAGATACAATTAAAAGAAATGAACGATCAAATTGAACAGAATCGGCGCGAATTAAAAAACATGAAATAATTGGTAAAACAAGGGTTGTGTGATGAACACGGCCTTTTTTATGCCTAGCTACTAAAATAAAAGAGGTTGAAAAAATGATAGAAATAGGAAAAGTACAAACACTGACCATCGAACGGATAACGCCCATTGGTGCGTATTTATCGGACGGATTCGATACGACTGACGTCGTCTTGTTGCCGGAAAAAGAAGTGGCAAAGAATGTCCGGGCTGGTGATCAAATTGAAGTATTTGTTTATCGGGATTCAAAGGATCGACTGATTTCGACAACCCGGGAACCGAAAATTCAGTTGGGCGAATTTGCCGCTCTTAAGGTTGCGGATGTTACCAAGGTCGGTGCCTTTCTGGATTGGGGATTGGAAAAAGATCTGTTGCTTCCTTACAATGAGCAGACCGTCAAGGTCCAAAAAGGTCGGGATTATCTGGTTAATCTGTACACTGATAAAAGTGACCGCTTATGCGCGACAATGAAGATTTATCCGCTGCTGAAAGTCGGTGCGCCCTACAAGATGGGTGATTGGATTGAAGGATATGTTTATCAGATCAATCCAGAGATTGGCGCCTTTGTGGCCATTGATAATCTGTATCACGGTTTGATTCTGATCAAAGATGCTAACTCTGACATTCATTGTGGTGAAAAAATCCATGCCCGGGTATCTGAAATCCGGAATGACGGAAAGCTGGTTTTGAGTCCGAATAAAAAAGCCTATAAAGAAATCCCCAAAGATGCCGTTGTTATTCTCACAAAATTAAACGAAAGCCAAGGTTTCTTGCCGTATAATGATAAAACCGAGGCGTTTATAATAAAAAAAGAATTTGATATGAGTAAGAGTTCTTTTAAGCGCGCTGTGGGTAAACTATTAAAAGAGAAAAAAATCAGAATAACGGAAAGAGGCATTGAGAAAAATGGAAAATAAAAAATCCCGTGTTGTTATTATGGGTTGTGAATCCTATGATAATGAACTGGTTTATGAGAAATTGAAAGCGGCCGTTGAACTCCTCGGCGGGATCGAACAATTCGTAAACGAGCAAGAGAGAATTTTACTCAAACCCAATCTGCTAAGAGGAAAAACTCCAGACGCTGGCATTACAACACATCCGGCAGTATTTGAAGCGATGATTCGACTACTGCAAGAGGCTGATTATAGCCACCTTGCCTATGGGGACTCACCAGGTTTCGGATCACCCTCCGGAGCCGCTAAAGAAAGTGGTCTTGCTGCCATTGCGGCTAAGTATAAGGTACCATTAAAAGAATTCAGTCAGGGTCAACAGATGGATTTTTTTCTGGGCATCGGAACCAAGAAATTTGATATTGCCCAGGGTGTTTTAGAGAGTGATGCGATTATCAGTCTATCCAAAATGAAAACTCATGGTCTAACCCGGATCACTGGAGCCATTAAAAATCAATTTGGTTGCGTTTATGGATTAAATAAGGGGATGTCCCATGCTCATTATCCGAATGTCAGAAGTTTTTCAAAAATGTTGGTGGATTTAAATCGCTATCTCATCCCCAAATTGAGACTTTTTGTCATGGATGGAATTGTTGCCATGGAAGGTAATGGTCCGGCGTCAGGAAAACCCGTGCCAATGAATGTATTACTGGTTTCGGATGACCCGGTGGCGCTGGATGCGACCTTTGCCAGAATGATTAATCTGGATCCTACCTTCATTCCTACGATTACCTTTGGTGAAGAAATGGAACTGGGTTATTGGACCGAAGAAAACATTGAAATTCTGGGGGATCCATTTGAGAAGTTTTACAATCCCGACTTTGACGTGGTGCGGATTCCTGTTCATGAAGGTGAACCATCGACTCTTTCTGCATTAAAACCGATTCAGGATTTCATTATCCAGAAGCCGGTGGTTGATAAGGAAAAATGTATCGGCTGCGGGGTCTGCGAAGATAGCTGTCCGGTTGAGAAAAAGGCCATTCGAATTGTTGAAAGGAAACGAAGAAAATACCCGTTGTATTTTTATAACCGTTGTATTCGTTGCTATTGCTGTCAGGAAATGTGCCCGGTCGGCGCAATTTCAGTTAAAACTCCGCTGTTGGGAAAACTAACCATCTATAAAAATAGTTAATTTGACTTTCGGGTGCTTCCATGCAAAAATCTCTTTGTCTAGAGAGAAAAAAGTCATTGACAAAATGCTTAAATTTTAATATGATAATCGGAAATACTTAAAAAGGGAGTGATTCCACTGTTAGCATCAAAATTAATTTTAAAATGTCTCGAACGAGAAAATGTTGAGTTTGTGTTTGGTTATCCGGGAGGTGCCCTGTTGCCCCTCTATGAAGCATTTAGAACATCTCCAATTAAACATATTTTAGTGCGAAACGAGCAGACAGCACCGCATTATGCGAGTGGATATGCCAGAGAGTCTGGGCGTGTTGGCGTATGTTTAGCAACATCCGGACCTGGAGCAACCAATCTGGTAACCGGCATTGCAACCGCTTACCTTGATTCAATTCCAATTGTCGCCATTACCGGCCAGGTGGATCGGGCACTAATCGGAACAGATGCCTTCCAGGAGGCAGATATCACTGGTGCAACCGCTCCCTTTACAAAACACAGTTATTTGGTTCAAAATGCGGCGGACATCCCCAGAATCATCAGAGAAGCTTTTCATATTGCTTCAACAGGCCGCCCGGGTCCGGTTCTGATCGATATTCCCAGAGATGTTCAACTGGAAAATGTCAAAACCGGGCTGACCTATGATAAGGTTGACATTATGGGGTACAAACCAAATTTGAATGGCCACAGTGGCCAGATCAAGCGGGCAATTAAAAAGATAAAAGAAGCGGAAAAGCCGGTTATTTATGCCGGTGGCGGCGTGGTATTGGGAAATGCCCAAACAGAACTACTCGCTTTTGCGGAAAAAAACAATATCCCGGTGATTACTTCGTTGATGGGGATTGGTGCTTTTCCGGAAGATCACCCCTTATACTGTGGTATCGTCGGCAGTCATGGTTATAAGTATTCCAATGTCGTAATGAATGGAGCCGATTTAATAATTAATATTGGTGCCCGGATGTCCAATCGGGCCACATCCCATTTAACTAAATTCGAGAAAGATACTGATTTTGTCCATATTGATATCGATCCTGCGGAAATTGGCAAAAATATGGAAACTAGCATCCCGATTGTAGGGGATGCCAAAACTGTTTTATCCGAGTTGATCCAAAAGGATACCATTAAGGATCATGCGGCCTGGCTGGCTGAAATAGAAACGATTCGTATTAACAACCCATTGGTTTACGATGCTGATCCGCCGTGTAGCGATTTGATCAACCCTAAAGTGTTATTCAAGGATATGTCCGAGATGACCGCGAATAATACCACGGTTGTCGGTGATGTCGGTTTGAATCAGATCTGGTCGGCTTTATATTACCGGATCATAAAGGACCGAAGATATTATACTTCCGGCGGATTGGGGACCATGGGTTACAGTATTCCGGCCGCCTGTGGGGCAGCTTTTGCAACCCTTGATAAACCCAAGGAAATTTTCATTGTCTGTGGCGATGGCAGCTTCCAGATGAGTATGGGTGAACTGGGCGTCATCGCTGAACATCAGTTGAATGTCAATATTATTCTGATTACCAATACCAAGTTGGGAATGGTACGGCAGTTACAATTTGATAATTATGGAAAAGGACATTACAGCGGAACAGACATTAATTTTGATATTGATTTTATGAAACTGGCCGAAGCCTATGGCATAAAAAGTTATAAGGTTGATAAAAATGCTGACTTTAACAAGGTACTCCCAGAAGTGATTAAACACCAGGGTCCGACCTTGATTCAATGTCAGGTTCATCCTGATTTCATAAGGATATAGGGAGAGTGATTATGGAGAAAAAAACCTGTTTATCATTATTAGTAGAAAACAATTTCGGTGTGTTAAGCCGCATTTCAGGTCTTTTTGCAAGACGTGGTTATAATATTGACAGTCTGACAGTAGGGACCACCGAAAATGCTGAACTCTCGCGGATTACCATTACTGTAACCGGAGATGATCAAATCTTGACCCAAATAAAGAAACAATTAAACAAGCTTATTGATGTAATTACGGTTATCGAACTGAAACCCGACGATTCCATAATCAGAGAGTTGGTCTTTATCAAGGTGAAAGCTGATGATACAACCCGATCTCAGATCGTTGAAATTGCAAATATGTTTCGGGCCAATATAGTCGATGTATCGAGAGAAAGTCTGGTCATCGAAATTACTGGTACCCGCTATAAAATTGAAGGCTTCTTTGAAATGGTTGAACCCTATGGTATACTAGAATTCGTCCGATCGGGAGATACTGGTTTACAACGGGGTGGGAGAATTCTATCCCATTAATAATTTTCAAACAATATTAATAATTTTCAAACAATTAAGAACAATATATTGGACGAACCGCTGGAATGGATTTCAGCGGTTCGTAACCGTTACGGTGCTTTTAATTTTTCGTTTTTTTACTTAAATTATGAACAAATATACAATTTTTTATATGTTAAAAAGTGTATAATTATGGAGACTATAAATTACAGAAATAATATAGCTGCCAAAATTGAAAGGAGTTTTATCATATGAGTCATGAAACACACGACCACCATCATGAACCCGGTTGCGGCTGCGGTTGTCACGGTGATCAGCCAAATCCCTTTGCGGAACTAAACCCGGTACTAGATCGCTACGCCGACATCCCCGGAAGTTTGATCACGATCCTGCAGAAAGCCCAGGAGCTCTACGGTTTTTTATCGGTTGAGCTGATGCGCCATATTGCCCTGGAAACCCACACCAGCATTGCCAAGGTTTACGGGGTGGCCACCTTCTATACCCAATTCCGCTTTGAACCGGTGGGGAAATACCTGATCATGCTCTGTCAGGGCACCGCCTGTCACGTCAACGGCTCCAAACAGGTCGAAGAAGCCGTGATGGACTACCTCGACATCAAAGAAGGCGAAACCACTTCCGACGGACTGTTCACCCTNAACAACGTGGCNTGTCTGGGNTGCTGCAGCTTATCNCCGGTNATGATGATCAACGACGANACCTACGGTCAGCTGACCCGNGACAAGGTNACCCATATTCTGGCCGAGTTAAAAGAAGCTGCCAAGAGTGATGTTATTGGTTTAGAGACAAGCGCCCAGGAGGTGACCGCATGAAAATCGTAATCGGATCAGGCAGCTGCGGCATCGCCGCCGGTGCCCACAAAGTCCAGACCGCCTTTGAAGCCATCATTGCCGAAAAAGGTTTAAATCTGTCAGTCGAACAAACCGGCTGTATTGGCACCTGTTATCTCGAACCGATCGTTGACGTGGTTGACGATGCCGGCAAGAAGATCACCTTTGTCAATGTCACTACCGAAGATGCCCGGCGGATCATTGACGACTATGTCGTCGCCCAAAAAGAACTCGCGGATTTGCAGATCTCTCAGGAAGATCTCACCATGATCGGCAAACAGAAACGGATTGTCCTGCGCAACTCCGGGATCATCGATCCCGAACGGATTGACGACTATCTGGCCGTTGACGGTTACCTGGCCGCTAAAAAATGCCTGACTGAAATGACCCCGGAAGCGATTATCGAAACCGTCAAAGTCGCCGGCTTAAAAGGCCGGGGCGGCGCCGGTTTCCCGACCTGGTTCAAATGGGACGCCGCCAAAAAATCGCCCGGGACCACCAAATATATGGTCTGTAACGCCGACGAAGGTGACCCCGGTGCCTTTATGGACCGCTCCGTCCTCGAAAGCGATCCCCATGCCCTGATCGAAGGGATGTTAATCGGCGCTAAAGCCATCGGTGCCAACGAAGGGATCGTCTACGTCCGAGCCGAATACCCCCTGGCCATCGTCCGGCTTCAGAAGGCCATTGATCAGGCTCGGGAAAAAGGTTATCTGGGAAAAAATATTTTAGAAACCGGTTTTGACTTCGACCTGCGCATCAAAGCCGGTGCCGGAGCCTTCGTCTGCGGTGAAGAAACCGCCCTGATCGCTTCATTAGAAGGGGAACGGGGGATGCCACGGCTCAAACCACCCTTCCCGGCTCAGAAAGGTTACTGGAACAAACCCACCAACATCAACAACGTCGAAACCTTCGCCAACGTGCCCTGGATTTTCCGTAACGGCGGTGATGCCTATGCCGCCCTGGGCACCGCCGAGAGCAAAGGTACCAAAGTCTTTGCCCTCACCGGCAAGGTCAAAAAAGGCGGTCTGGTGGAGATCCCCATGGGCCTGACCCTACACGATGTTATTTTTGACATCGGTGGCGGCATCAAAGCCAATAAAGCTTTTAAAGCCGTGCAGATGGGCGGCCCCTCCGGTGGCTGCATCCCCGCCAGTCTTTTGGCTACCCCGATCGACTACGCCGAAATTACCAAAACCGGCGCCATTATGGGTTCCGGCGGGATGGTCGTCATGGACGAAACCACCTGTATGGTGGACATGGCGCGGTTCTTCCTCGACTTCACCTGTAAAGAATCCTGCGGAAAATGCACCTATTGCCGTGTCGGCACCACCCGGATGCTGGAAATCCTCAACCGGATTACCCAGGGAGAAGGACAGGATGGCGACATTGAACTGCTCGAAGAACTGTGTTACAAGATCAAAGACGGTTCCCTATGCGGCCTCGGTCAGACCGCTCCCAACCCGGTACTGACCACCATCAAATATTTCCGTAACGAATATGAAGATCATATTTAC
>NZ_AXAC01000049.1 GCF_000472665.1 Acetobacterium malicum subsp. dehalogenans DSM 11527
AGCGTTGCCAGGCTGCCAAAGACAATATCAATCACGGTGCAGCCGGTTAATAAATTGCTAAGTAAACAGCCGAGGAAAAGGCCTGGTATGGCGGCCGGGGTAAAGGCCGGTAGGATACAGAGCATTTCGGATAGACGAATTTGAATTTCGCCGCTGGCCAAACCCAATGAACTGGACACAAAGGTTAGAACCACATACATGGCGGCAATCACCGCCGCCTGGGTAACAAAGAGAATACTAATTTTTTGCATAAAAAAAACTCCTTTAGTTTTGTTTTACGTGTGGAAGGTCACGAACACACGAAGAATAGCTGAGATAGATCTCATTATTTACCACTATAACGGATATCTAGATAAAAAGCAAGAGAAAATGTCCGAATTACGGACATTTTCAAATAGTGAAGGGCAGTTTCAGTTACTTGCCAGACTTTTCTTATAGGTTTCATAATCCTGGTAAACTTGTTCAGAATAAGCCAAACACCAGTCTAAAACAGCATGATCAAAACCATCGTCGGTGCCTAAATAGCCATTGATCCAGTTGGCATAGGGGCTTTGAACATGAGCGCGAGCCAGAGATACCCCACAATTAATAACGTATTGTTTAAAGGTCTCAAAATCCAGTTCTGACAGATCAACCGTTCCTTTCATATCGCGAAACTGACGGACGTAAAAATCCATTCCTTCGGCGGCCGAAAAATATCCGAGAAAGGGATCTGAAGCAGCTTGAAGAATCTGTTGATGACTGACCACCCGATAACCGTTGCCCAAGCCATGGGTCATGGTATCCGGAGTGGTGAAATTTTTCTGATTGTACTGAGTAATCGCCGACTCATTCGCTTGCTTGATCTGCAAAACAAGATGGCTTTCATCTTCACAGGTCAGTACCAGAAGGTAACAGCGGGTTCCGATACTGCCAACGCCCACTACCCGTCGGGCAATATCCGTTAAAACATGTTGAGACAATAGCATTTCGATATCAGGACGAACGGTTTTCAGGTATTGTCTGAAATATAATTCCACTTCATCGATCAGTTTGGCATCTAAATGGGTGGTAATCGGTGGACTTTCGATAAAGATTCGGCGACCAAACTGATCGGTTTCAGTCATTTTTGAGATGACCTGACTAGAGGTTCTCTTTTTGGCTTTTTTGATAATCTTCTCAAATTCTTCTCGAGATGCATCCGAAAAACTCTCAAGAAAGAGTTCTTCATCACCAAGGATGAAATAACGTTCGAGGGAGGTCATATCCGACATCAAGTCAAGACCTTTACGGTAGAATGATGCGGTTTGAAGCGCGGCTTCCCGGATCTTTTTCGCATCAAAACCGAAATCATGAGCACAGAGAATAATACTGGTAATCAGGCGCTTCAAATCCCATTCCCAGGGTCCAGGGGCAGCTTCGTCAAAGTCATTGAGATCAAAAATCAATCGCCGTTCGGGAGAAGCGTAAAATCCAAAATTGCCAATATGGGCATCACCACAGATGGTTACATGAATACCAGATTGGGCCTGCTGGGATAAATCATGCGCCATTAACAGAGCCGTTCCCCGGAAAAAAGCAAAGGGCGATGCGGTCATTTTTTCATGGCGAAGAGGAATGAGTTCAGGGATGCGAAAGTAGTTCTGACTCTCAATCATGGCAACGGGGTCACGATCGACTGGATGAAAAATGGCTTGGGCTGAAAAAGGGATTTTTTCCCGAATGGCCCGACCGCTGTTGCGATTCATTTTCGCTGTCGGAATCTGCTGATTCCTGGTTAAACCGACGATCATTCATTAACCTCCTGGGTTTAGGTTTTAATTAGGAAAGACAAAGCCAAGCATCATTTAATGTTAGTAACCGGCCATTTTGACCATATATTTTATGCTTTTATTTTAGCATGGTTGATAAAAATTTGATAGTAGAATCCGCATAGCAATCGTGGTTTCAACAAAAAAAGTCTGAACCGAAGTCCAGACGTTTCAGAAATAGGTGCAGATCGGGTAATGATTAGGGGACTTATTCAGAGACTATAAAATAACCTGATGGTTGTCACCAGCCATAGAACAGAAGTCGGCAACGCCGTTTTCGATAGCAAAGATTTCAAACAGGCCGTCGCCAACTGCATACATTCCGGCCAGGCCAGGCATTGCTTCCAGGGCCTTTGCCTGAGATTCTGGGGTTGTACAGAAAACGGCATTACCTTGCAGACGCACCCATTTACCATCTTTTGTAGCAGAAATCTCGACAGCGGGATTGGCTTTCATTTGAGCATAGCTGGGTTTTTTGTTATTGGTACAAAGACAGAGTTTCCCGTCATAATCCATCACAAATCCATAAGGACGAACCTTAGGCTGATTGCCATCCACTGTAGCTAAAAAGAAAACACCACAGTCATTTAAAAATTCAATTACTTCGTTCATCTTTACCTCCTGATAAACATTGATTTATTTTGTTTAATTTAGTATGATTATAACAATGCCAGAATAAAAAACAAGTAGGCAGAAAATTATGACTCAGAAACAAATTTCTGAGTGTGGAGAGAAAAATGAAAGACAACCATTGTATAAACGGCGAAATATGTCCGGTTAATCAGGCGGAATCTGATCAGGACAATCATTGTGTGAAACCGGAGTGTACCATTAAACAGGCACTAAAAATGATTGATGGTAAATGGAAACTCCCAATTATCTGTACATTGGGCGGGCAAACCATGCGGTTTAATGAACTAAAAAGAGAAATCGCCGGGATTACCAGTATGATGCTGACAAGTTCTTTAAAAGAACTGGAGGAATGTGGCATTGTTTATCGGGAATCTTATCATGAGGTACCCCCAAAGGTGGAGTATTCATTAACCGATGAAGGACTCAGCTTGACTCCAATTTTGTTTGACTTGGGTCATTGGGGAAACAAACTAAATATGATGAAGGATAAGGTAAATGGATAACCAGGAAAAATTTGTAGCATTAGAAAAGCTCATCGGGAACACACCCTTGCTAAAAATCAATTTTTTATATCAAGGGCAGCCCCGGTTTGTATACGCAAAAGCAGAGCATTATAATCTTACCGGCAGCATCAAAGATCGGGTGGCCTTGCATATCCTTAAAAAAGCCTATGAAAAGGGTGAGATCCATGAAGGGGAAACGATTGTTGAAGCCACCAGCGGAAACACCGGAATTGCCTTTACGGCTGTTGGCACCTGCCTGGGACATCCGGTCGTGATCTATATGCCCGATTGGATGAGTGACGAACGAAAAAACCTGATCCGTAGTTATGGTGGTGAAGTTCGGCTGGTGTCCAAAGAAGAAGGTGGTTTTTTAGGGAGTATTGCCCAATGCGGGGCCCTGGCTGCTGAGGGGAATGCCTTTCTGCCCTGCCAGTTTTCCAATGAAGAAAATACCCAGGCTCAGTATCAGCGCACGGCCCCGGAAATTGATAGCCAATTGGCGGCTTTTGGGGTAACCGCCCAAGCGCTGGTTGCCGGGGTTGGAACGGGCGGAACGGTGATGGGCTTGGGCCGGTATTTCAAAGAAAAGAACCCCGAGATTAAGGTCCATCCCATGGAGCCGGTCAGTTCACCGACCATGTCCACTGGTTATAAGGTTGGCAGCCATCGGATTCAGGGAATCTCTGATGAATTTGTTCCGGATCTGATAAAATTGGAAGAACTGGATGACATTATTGCGGTCGATGATGGGGATGCAATCATTATGGCCCAGAAGCTGTCCAAAGAATTAGGTCTGGGGGTAGGGATTTCATCCGGGGCCAACTTTATCGCTGCCATCATCGCCCAGGATTTATTGGACGACCCCAATGCGGTGGTGGTCACCGTCTTTGCCGATGATAATAAAAAATACTTGAGCACGGACTATGTTAAGGAAGAAAAGGTAAAATCAGAATTCTTATCAAAAGATGTCAAGCTGTTGGATTTTGAAGTCAGAAAATAAGCTGCGGTAAACAATGCACCAAGAAAGTAGATGAGGGAAAAAAATGGAAACGGAATATGTTGATGTTACGATTGAAAAAACCAAGAAAATTGCCTTAATTGCTCATGATGGAAAAAAAGCAGAGTTGTTGGATTGGGCCGTCCGGAACAAAGAAATATTACAGAGCCATTTTTTATGCGGCACCGGAACCACCGGCCGGCTGATTCAGGAACATACCGGATTACCGGTACAAATTTTTCAAAGTGGTCCATTAGGCGGTGATCAACAGATCGGGGCCCGGATTGTCGATGGCAAGATTGATATGCTGATCTTTATCTGGGATCCCATGGAAGCCCAGCCCCATGACCCGGATATCAAGGCCTTGCTGAGAATTGCTACAGTTTATGATATCCCGGTGGCCAATAATCTGGCGACGGCAGATTTTATCATTCACTCGCGGTTTATGGACGAAGAATATGTGCATCCGATTGAGGATTATGCCAAACAAATGAAAAGTAGACTGGAAAATGTATTAAAGTAGAAAGAGGAAAAAATGACATTAACTTACAAGCCCCAGGGCGTTTGCATTCGCAACATGCAATTTGATCTAACCGATGATGTGGTCAGCAATCTGGCCTTTGAAGGCGGCTGTGACGGGAATTTGAAAGCCCTGGTTAAACTGCTTGAGGGAAAATCGGCGGATGAAATCATTGCGATGTTTAGAGGTCAAACCTGTGGAAAAAAACCAACCTCCTGTATGGATCAGCTGACTATTGCACTGGAAGAGGCCCGAAAGGAAAAGCAATGAACGGACAGAAAAGAAGCGACGTTAAGATTGGTGCCTTAGTTGAGATTGTCTTAAAGGCGGATCAGCGCAGTGGCAAGCTGACCCAGGGCCGGGTCGGCAAACTGCTGACGAAAAGCCCTACTCATCCCCACGGCATCAAGGTGATGCTCACTGACGGACAAGTGGGCCGGGTCGCCAAAATAGTTGAAGATCCCCAATAGTCAAAATAGCAAAAAAAGCGTGCCATCTGTGAAGAGGCACGCTTTTTTAGATTAATATTTTTATCACGGTTGTACAGGAATCAGTTTTTCACTAAAGCTTTTAACAAAATTATCGAATCGATCAGGTCCTAACAGCAGAATCCGGTTGGGAGTTTCCACCAGGATGGCGGTATTGCCGTTGGCAAAGACGGCAGCTTCGGTGCCATTCTGGAGCAGGAAGATGCCTTCCCGGTAAGCGCGGGTTTCTGTCCCGACCACCTTGGACACAATGGCATACTCGCTCTGATCGAGACTGACCATCTTAGCCGAGAGGATATCGGCCTCGGGATAGGTCTCAAAGGTGAAGCCCGTGGGGAGTCGCAGCGATAATTCGTCATCTTTGACGGTAATCCCGGCCACCAGGGGAACCACCACAAAGATCCCCAGGATCAAAATCAGGACAAGACCGCCGACGACCATTTCCTTAGTCGCATTGCGGCGCAGCTCCGGGTCGTCCGGGTAGGTTTTGAAGGTATAGATGGCTTTCCAGAGAAGCAGTGCCAGTACGGCTAAAAGTGCAAAAAAAAGCGGATTAATGGTATGTAAAATAGAGACAAAGTACATCATGTTGTATAAACCACGGTTCTGCCCAGGGGGGAACCGTTACCCTTCGTTAAATTAATTTTGTCTTTTCATATTGAGAAAGTTCCAGACTGAGTTCAGAGGGAACTTTCTTTTTGATTGTTCCGATCTGGACACTGAAATAATAGTAATTATAGTATTCAATCATCGAAAAAGCATAAAGGATCAGGCCGAAAATATTCATCGTCATAAAAAAGGCCTCGGGCTTTAAAATTACCAGATAGAGTAAGTATAGCGGATAGAGGGCGAATAAAGCCAGATCCAACTTTTTCAGCACCGCAAAAACTGGCATCACCCAGTCCATCGGGTTGCGGGGGTTGTCCAGCAGCTGGTAACGATAATACCAATATCCAGCGCTTTGGAGGATAATAAAAATCAGTACCCCGCCAGGAATCAGCAGGCGCAGATCCAGGGGCTGACCGGTGGAGTCGGTGAGCAAATACATCAGCATACCGCAGACCAGGGCGGTGATCAGTTCGCTCATATACAAACGGTTCATTTCTTTTTTGGTTTTCTCGGTCATTTATAACTCCTTGTCAATTTTGGGCGGTGCGGGAAGTTCGGCTACCCTTTTTTTACTGTGCTGAATAAAGGTGTCCAGACGCTTGCGGTTAAAGTAAAGAACAGCAATCAAGACAGCATAAATGGTTACCGCAATCATAAACTGGGTGGGTCTGTCATCCATAATTCCGGCACCGATCATGGTGTTGATAAAAACACTGGGGGTTCGCGCTAACATGACGATCAGGATAAAGGTTTTTACTGGCATGGGCGAAAGACCAGCGATAAAACAGAGCATGTCATCGGGAAAAAGCGGAAAGAGAAAAATCAGAAAAAGAACGGTGTTGAGTTTTGATTCTTTAATTTGATCGTATTTTTCAATCAGTTCCGAACTGACAAAGTGGATGACGAAGGGGCGGCCAAATCGTTTCGATAAAAGAAAAACGATGATCGAGCCGGCCAGGGTACCGGCTGCGCTGATCAGGAAACCGCCAATGGTGCCGAACAGGGCGCCGCCGACCAGGCCCACGGTTCCGCCGGGAATGGGGGCGATGATGATCTGGAGCAGCTGTAATAAAAAAAATGCCAGCGGGGTCCAGATGCCAAATTGTAAAAGAAAGCTCTGCAAGGTGTCAAGTGTTGAGAAAATTTCCATTTCTTACCTCGATATCTTTTAATCATTTTAGCATAAAACCAGCAGATCCACACCATCTTTTGGGGGATCTGCTGGAAGTAAAATGTTTATTTAAGAAATCGCCAGAAAGTCGGTATTCACTTAAAATTATTGCTTAATATTTCTCTGTCTCAAAAGCGGCCCAGGGGATCGCCACGGCTGCGCCGTTAGTGATGATATCGTCGACGTGCATCAGCAGCGGGAAGTCTTTGAGTTTAACCACGCCCCGTTCGGCCAGCCGTCTGACGCAGCGGGCGGTGCGGGTGGCGATGACGATGGATTCTAGGGTCACGCCTTCCAGTTCGGCGATGGCTTTTTCAAAAGACCAGCCCTGGCCCAACAGGGTGCCGATTTTTCGGGTGCGTCCACCAAAAATGGTAACGTAAAGATCGCCGGCACCATAGATAATATTTTCTTCACCGCCGCCGACAATGGCCAGCAGCTGTTTCATTTCTTTGACGCTCTGCCCGAAGAGAGCGGCCTGGGAATTATAATGCTCTTTACCGGTACCGTCGGGACCAAGAGCCAGACCGACCGCCAGGGAAACCCCCAGAGCATAGGCGTTTTTCAGAGCGACCGCACATTCAACGCCGACCACGTCAGTGGACAGACTGATATGATAATAGTCGGTGGAAAAGAGTTTTTTAAAGCGCCGCAGAATTTCCATGTCCTCACCGCAAAAAGCTACGGCTGAGTGATCCTTGTCGGCCAGTTCATAGCTGGTGCAGGGGCCGCCGATAGCATTAATGGAGAGCTTTTTTCCAGCCGGCAGTTTACTGATAAAGTAATCGGGGTAGGTAATCATCGATCCGTCTTCTTGGTCGATCATGCCTTTGGTAACCGAAAGCACCGGAACCGAGTCGGGGATCAGCGGCAGGATCTTTTCACAGAACCAGTCCACCCCAAAGCTGCTGACGCCACACAGCACAGCATTGGTGCCATCCAGCGCCAATTCGACATCTTCAAGCTGATAATACTTGATCCCCTCTTTGGGCAGCTGGCGTTTCAAGGTTGGATGAAAGCCGGTTAATTCAGCAGAATTAATAATGTCCCGATCCAGGTGTGTTCCTACCAGGCGGACTTCATGGCCGTTTTCTGTGGCCGGAAAGGTCAGGGCCGAAGCCATTTGGCCGGCCCCCACAAAGGTTATGATACTCATGATAAGTCTCCTTTTCTCGTTTTTTATAAGTGATTTAAAAATCAGGTTTTATTCAGACCGACGGCATCCCGGGACGCGGAGAGGGCCTCGTAAAAGACTGCTTCGTTTCTCATAAAGGCGCTCAGATAGAGGATATCGATGATGGTCAGTTGGACAATTCGGGAGGCCATCGCTTCGGAATGGTATTTTTTGTCGTTGGTGGAGCTGGATAAAAAGATATCCGCCTGTTGCGCCAGGGTTGAATTTTCAAAACTGGACAGGGCGATGATCTTGGCCTGGTTCTTTTTGGCGATGGCGACGGTGCTTAACACTTCCAGGCTTTCACCGGTATGGGAAACGGCAAACAAGACATCGTCGGCGCTGGCATGGGAGGCAATAATATTCATAAAATGGGGGTCCGGATAACTACAGACATTGAGACCGATTTTACCGAACTTATGCATGGCATCCATGGCAATGGAGGCCGAGGCACCGACGCCGAAAAACAGCACCCGTTTAGCTGCCAGCAGGATGTTCAGGGCGGCTTCAATGACCGCGTCCTTTAGGGAATGTTCCAAATCATTGATGGCAGTGATGGTGTGGCCGATAACTTTTTTCTTGATGGTATTGATGTCATCATCCCCGAGAATTTCCTCAATAATGCTTTCAGAGGGGGTATCTGAAAACTCCTTGGCCAGGTTAATGCGAAAAATCTGATAGGAACTGTAATTCAGCTTTTTTAACAGCCGCATCACCGTGGTTTCGCTGGTATGACATTTTTTCGCCAGCTCGGTAATCGACAGCAGCGATACCGTATCGGGATGGTCTAAGATGTAATTGGCAATCACCTTTTGGGTGCTTGAGAACAAGTTGTACTTGGTGCGTATTTCAGTTAGCAATGAAGTCAATGAAATGGCCTCCGATCTATTTTCTAAGATCATTATACGTCAAAAAAAGTGGTTTGACAATTGCCGGAAGCTTAATAAAGTTAATAATTGACGCAAAGAGTATTGACATCGTTGGTTTATGGTGATAGAATGAGTTTAAATTCAACGGTCATAAGTAAACGACAGTAAATTTCAAACGGACCGACGTTTTTAATCAGCAGTCAGAACAGCTGCCGATATTTTTTTAGGCGTTAAGAAAAGGGTTACATCAACCCGTTTCAGCCATTTTTAATTCACACCAAGGTTTCATTAAGGAGGAAAGAATGAAAGCAGTATCTATGTATAAACCCGGCGATTTGCGGGTGGAAGAGGTTCCTTTGCCAATTGTGCAGGCCGATGAAGTGATGGTCAAGGTACGGGCGGTTGGTCTGTGTGGATCTGATATTCCCCGGGCCCTGACCTATGGCGCCCATATTTCGCCAATTATTATCGGGCATGAGTTTTCCGGCGAAATCACTGAGTTGGGGACGGATATCGAAAGCTTCAAGGTTGGCGATCGGGTCGTGGTACCACCACTTATTCCCTGTTTTGAATGCGAATGGTGTCAAAAAGGCATTTATTCCCTCTGCGAACATTACGACTATTATGGTTCCCGCCGCAATGGTGCCCTGGCTGAGTATGTGGCCGTGAAAGAAGGCAACCTGCTGAAAGTACCGGACAATGTTTCTTATGAAGATGCCGCCACCATCGATCCTTGTGCCAATGCTTATCACGGTTTGGCCCGGGCCAATTTTCAACCAGGTGACTCGATCTGTGTCGTGGGGACCGGACCGATCGGTTTATTTGCCGCCCAATATGCCAAACTTGCTGGCGCATCCCAGGTGATTGCCGTCGATGTCTGGGATGCAAAACTGGAAATTGCTAAAAAAGTCGGTGCCGATGTCACCATCAACTCATTAAAAGAAGATGCTGTGGCCGCAGTTATGAAAGCCACCAATGGAAAAGGCGCCAACATCGTCATTGATTTTTCCGGGGTACCCACAGCTCAAAAACAATGTATTCTGATGGCCAGCAAAATGGGCCGGGTGGTCTATCTGGGGATCTCCCATAAAGGTCTTGATCTCAGTGAAAAAGAACTGGATACCTTGATGCGAAGCCAGCTGAGCCTGATCGGTTCCTGGAATTCGTTTACCAAACCCTATCCCGGGGAAGACTGGACCGAATCCTTAAAAATGTTTGCCGAAAAAGGCATGACAGCCAAAGACATTATCAGCCATCGTTTACCGCTCGATGAAGTGCCCAACGTTTTTGCCGAAATAGCCAAAGGTGGTTATTTCTACAATAAAATAATGTTTTATCCATGGGGGGAAAATTAAATGAACACGGAAAAGTATTTTATGGGTGTTGACACCGGAACACAGAGTGTCAGAGTTGTTGTGACGGATATTAAAGGAACCGTTATTGCCGGTGATGAACAGGTTTATGAAACCTTTTATCCCCAGGCTGGTTGGGCCGAACAGAAACCGGCTGACTGGTGGAGTTGTTTTAATGAAGCAGTCAAAAACGTGATGTCGTCCCTGTCAAAAGAAATCCGCCACCAGATTCAGGCGGTCAGCGTCTGCTCCACCTCATCAACGGTTATTCCGGTGGATGAACAAGGCAACCCGTTAACCGATGCGATCATGTGGATGGATACCCGGGCCAAGAAAGAAATGAAAGTCATCAATGCAACCAAACACCCGGTTTTAGCATACTCCGGTGGCGAAGACTCGGTGGAATGGATGATTCCCAAGGTACTATGGATCAAAAACAATCAAAAAGATATCTATGCTAAAAGCCATAAAATCATTGAACAGCTGGATTGGATGAACTATCAGCTTTGTGGGGTTTATGCGACCTCGATCTGTAACTCAACCTGTAAATGGAATTATATCGAGTGCGAAGGCGGCTGGAATGGCGAATTCTTCAAACAGGTTGGTTTGGAAGATTATGCTGAAAAACTGGTTCTGGATGTTAAGCATGTCGGCGAATTCGTCGGTACCATCAACCGTGAATTTGCTGATCATTACGATATCAACCCGGAAATGAAGGTGGTTCAGGGCGGGATTGATGCCCATATCGGGATGCTCGGTTTAGGCGTTGCCAAAGAAGGCAAACTGGCCATGATCATGGGGACCAGCTTTGTCCAGTTGGCTTTCTCGGAAAAGAAACTGAACCTCAACGGCATCTGGGGCCCCTACAACAATGCCATCGTGCCTGACCAGTGGTTATTGGAAGGCGGCCAGATTTCGGCCGGTTCGATCATCAAATGGTTTATGCGAGAATTTGAGATGAGCACTCACGAAAACCCCTATGCCTATATGAACGAACTGGTTGCCAAAATCCCGGCTGGCTCCGAAGGTCTGGTGGCCCTTGATTTCTTCCAGGGCAATCGGACCCCTTACAAAGATGCCAATGCCAAAGGGGTGATTTACGGCTTAACCCTGAGCCATACCAAAGCCCATATTTACCGGGCCCTGCTTGAATCGGTAGCGCTTGGCACCAAGAATATCATCGATAACTTTGAAGCCCAGGGCTGTCCCATCAACATCATTGTGGGCTGTGGTGGGGTCACCAAAGACGCCACCTGGATGCAGATCATTGCCGATGTCACCGGTAAGCCAATCGTGGTCACGGAAGACGCCAGCGCCAGTGTGCTGGGTTGTGCCATCGTCGCGGCGGTTGGTTCCGGTGCTTACGAATCCTTTGATGCCGCAACTACCGGCATGGTCAAAGAAGCCTATTCGGTCCAACCCAATAAAGACCTCTACGCAACCTACCAGGGTGTCTTTGATACCTATACCGAAATCTATGAAAACCTCAAAGACACCATGGCCAAATAAGAGACCATTGATTTACGAAAATTAGGAGAATGAAAATGACAAACAAGGAAATTTTAAGCCATATTGACCACACCCTGTTAAAACAATTTGCCACCTGGGAAGAGATCAAGGTGATCTGCGACGATGCCATTGAATATGAAACGGCATCGGTATGCATCCCGCCGTCTTATGTTAAAAAGATCAAAGAGACCTATGGGGAACAGCTGAATATCTGCACCGTGATCGGTTTTCCGCTCGGTTACAATACCACGGCGGTCAAGGTTTTTGAAGCGATTGAAGCGGTTAGCAACGGCGCCTCAGAAATTGATATGGTCATTAATATCACCGCCCTGAAAAACAAAGACTATGACCTGGTCCAAAATGAAATTGCCGAAATTAAACAGGCTATCGGCGACAAGATCCTCAAGGTGATTGTCGAAACATGTTTCCTGACCGAGGATGAGAAGGTCAAGGTCTGTGAGCTGGTGACCAATGCCAAAGCCGACTACATCAAAACTTCCACCGGGTTTGGGACCGCCGGGGCAACCATCGAGGACATCCGTCTATTTAAAGCCAACATCGGCCCAGACGTAAAGATGAAGGCCGCCGGCGGGGTAAAATCAGTCGAGGACCTAATGGCCTTTATCAACGAAGGCTGTGCCCGCATCGGCACCAGCTCCGCCGTTAAACTATTAAAAGGTGAAGCCGTCAGCGGCTACTAAGCCGAATAAAGCCATTCAAAAAGCATCCAACAAATTGTTGGATGCTTTTGTTGTATTGGGAATGATCACATCCAGCCTAGGTACTTAAATCCCGACGGTTAAAGGCCACAAAGGTCAATCCGAAAAAGACCAGCGAGACAATCAGTAAAATGGCGGCGGAATTGAATGACAGCTGATCATTGATCATCAGGGTGGCCCCTTCAAAATACTTAAAGGGGGTGAAGATTTTCAGAAAGGACAGCTTATCATATAAATCCACTGCCACGGATAAGATGAAAAACCCCATCACCAGCCCGGAGGCAGCGGCAGTAGCCTGTTTGGTGTTTTTTAAAAGCGATCCAAAGAGCGCGCCCAAAGCTAAAAAGAACAGCTGCAGGATAAACAGCGCCAGCATCGTCAGAGAAACCTTGTCGATGAGGCCATCACCGTCGTTATGCTGAGCGATGAAAAAAACCGAAGCGGCAAAGGTCACCATGTTAAAAATCAAAATATTGATGACCCCGGCCAACAGCTTGGGGCTGATGACCTGAAACCGGCGCACCGGTTTGGTATAGATAAAATCGGCACAGTGATCGCGTTCTTCCTTGGACACTACCACCGCCCCGAACATCACCGCATGAATAGCGGCCAGCAGCATAAAGTAGAGAAAGAACACCGAATAAAATCCGGCGACCTTGGTAATATCCACCGAACCGATCCCAAAAACTACCATAATTTCTTCGGGAAAGGCCGCAAATAGAGCGTTGACGTCCACTTGGGAATCGGCAAAACCTTGGTATTTCATCATTCCGGCAAAGATAATGAAAACCTGGGCACAACACCAGATGATCAGCGACTTGATATTGGCTTTCATTTCTTTTTTAAATACATTCATGGGTAACGCCTCCTTTTAGGCTAGATCGATGGCAGATCTTTTCTGGCAAAAAGCTTGAAGGTCAGAAAAATAAACACGCCAACTAAAACAAACCATAACAGTAGGTTCAGCGAATCGTAATTCATATTCTTGGATATCTCGGAGAGATTGAAATAATCAAAGGGTGAAATAAGGCCCAGCTTTTCATCTTTCAAGGTTTCGTTGAGCAGATGGATAATATAGAAAATAAAGACCACCCCCATACTGATCGGCAAAACGGTGCGGATCCGCCGTAAAAATACCGACACAAACAGCCCCAGACTGGCAAAAAATATCTGGATAAAGAGCAAACTCAGGGTGAACAGGGTAAACAGCTCGACATCGTAGGAGTCGGTGCTGAGCAGGGTAACCATGATCAGGGAAGCCGTAAAAACAACGGCATTGGTGATCAGAATCTGGATCAGTACAGCCAGGATTTTCATGGATACTACCCGGTTGCGGCTGACTGGTTTGACAAATAGAAAATCACCGGTTTTTTCCCGGACTTCTGCAGAAATAACCGAAACGCCCATATTCATGGCCTGGATGGCGCCAGCCAGCAAAACGTACATCAGGGCAAATTGATAAAAACTTAAAATGCTGGCAAGCTCCAGATCGGCCACGCCGAAAGCTTGCTGGAATTCAATGGGAAAACTTTCAAAGACTTTTTGGAAGTCCTCCAGTTGACTGGCAATGGATGGGTAAAGCAGCATAAACAGGCTTAATACCCCAACCAGCGAGAGGCACCAGATGATCAGGGTTTTGCGGCCCATCCGCAGTTCCTGCTTCAGGATGTTCATGGCTGGTCCTCCTTCTGATAATAATGCATAAAAATCTCTTCAAGACTGGGCTCCTCAACCAGCAGATTAATCAGGTTCTGGCCCTGCAGGCGCTCAACCATCCGATTGATATCGCCTTTAAATAAAAAATGCAGGGTGCTTTCATCAACTGTAAGATTGGTGACCCCTTCCAGATTAAAGTGATGCACATCGATAACGCCCCGATAATCGAGGGTGAATTTTTTATAATTGTGCTTTTGCATATCGCGGATATTTTCCACCCGGACAATGGTACCGTCTTTAATGATGGCCACCCGGCTGCATAGCTTTTGAACCTCAGAAAGAATATGGGAGGAGAACAACACTGTGGCGCCTTTCTGGTTTTCCATCCGGATCAGTTCAAAAAACTTCTGTTGCATCAGCGGGTCCAGGCCCCCGGTGGGTTCGTCCAGAATAATCAGCCGGGGTTCGTGGAGCAGCCCCTGAATGATACCGACTTTCTTTTTGTTCCCATAGGACAGGTCATCGATGCGCTTGTTTAAATCAAGATCCATGACCTCGGCCAGACTTTGTATCCGTGTGTAGTCGACATTGTCATAGAAGCTGGCCGAATAATTGAGAACTTCACGGACCTTCATGTGCTCATAGTAAAAGACTTCTGAAGGCAGGTAGCCGATATCCCGACGAATTTCGTTACCATATTTAATGCAGTCTTTGCCAAAAATTGTAGCTGAGCCGCTGGTGGGATGGATCAGCGACAGCAGGGCCCGAATCGTGGTGGATTTACCAGCCCCGTTGGGGCCGATAAAACCAAAGATCTCGCCTTCTTCCACAGAAAAGGATACGTTTTCAATGCCTCGATGTTTTCCATAATATTTTGTCAGTTGATTGATTTCAATTACATTCATGCAGATCCCCTTCTTTCAAATTTAATTGGGTGTGCTGCAATTATTTTACCCTAATAAAGCAACAATAAACAAAGCTTCGGCTGGGAATAAGGGAGAGACAGAAAAAATAATTACATGTTGTGTTTGAGTGATTGTTCAAAGGGAATATAATAAAAGATAATGAAAAATATGGGAGGCTATCAAGATGGAAAAAGAAGAAGTTCGAGACCTGATTCTGAATATATTTAACAACCGTTATACCTGCAAGGGCTATGATGCCGATAAAAAAGTCAGTGATGAAGATTTTACTGTGATCATGGAGGCGGCCCGGCTTTCCCCCAGCTCCATGGGGCTGGAACCCTGGAAATTTGTGCTGCTAAATAACCGGGAGATTCGAGACAAGATAAAACCCTTTGCCTGGGGGGCAGAAGTCAGTCTCCAAGGTGCCAGTCACTTTGTCCTGATTCTGGCCAGAAAACCGGTTGATCTGAAGCCGGATTCTGACTATGTGGAGTACATCATGAACGATATCCAGCATTTTACCGATGAATTGCGAGCCGCCCGGAAAAATAAACTGCAGAGTTTTCAGGAAGATGATCTGAAAATAACTGGTAATGACCGGGCTTTTTTTGACTGGGCTTGCAAACAAACCTATATTCCTCTGGCCAATATGCTGACGGCCGCAGCCATGCTGGGCGTGGATTCCACCCCAATGGAAGGGTTTAATACCGAAAAGGTCGAAGCCGTGCTGGTTCAGGAGGGAATTCTCGATCCCGTCCACTTTGGATTATCCTGTATGATTGCCTTTGGTTATAAAAATCGGGACCATCGCCCCAAAACAAGACGAACAGCAACTGAAATTCTGGAAACAATTGAGTAAGTAGCCCGATCATTACTTACTTGCAACTGATATTGGGAAAATGGTGATTGTTATTTGTGACAATAATAAATAAAAAAAGTGGTTTTTATGATAAAAAAATAGGAATTTATTTAATTTTGTTATATAATAATGAAATGAAGACTAAAAAGTAAACCTTTACAGATGTCAGACAGAGATTTTAACGCTTTATTTTGGATCGCAGCGTGAGTGCTAAGGGTTGGATGAGGAGATAAAAGAATGGAACCAGCAGCGGCGAGTATACCTTTGATCGTTGGACTTGTTATTGCAGTCGGGATTCTTCTGATATTATTAGTTCAAAGTAATAAAAGATTGAAAAATAATCGTGAGGAAACAAAAAGCATCAAGGATATCTGCAATACCTTCATTGATAGTTATGAGACGGTCGTTTATTTAAAAGATGAACAGTTGAACTATCGCTTTATTAATAAGGCGGCGGAACCTCATTATCGGAAATCGGTGACGGAAATCATTGCTCTGGACGATCAGAGACTGGATGCCGAAGCATTCGGGCCATCAATCATTGAGACGGATCAACAAGTTATTGAAACCAAAGAAATCACTGAATATGAAGAAAAACACAAAAATCGCATTTACAAAATAAAAAAATTCCCAGTGAAATTAAGAGAAAATCGGATGGGGGTCGGGGCTTTTATCCGGGAAATTACGGATGAAGAAAAACTGATAAAAAAACAGGAACGGGTATTGTTCCGAAATAAAATATTGGTTAATGTTTTAAGTAAGAATTTCAGAAATGACCAAAAGCAGCTGGATTACGTGTTGCACGAAGCCCTGAAATTGACCGAAAGCAGCATTGGATATATCTGTTTTTATCATGAAAAGAAACAGCAGTTTACCCTCAAGGCCTGGTCAAAGGGATTGATCAAAGGGTCTGAAATGGTAGCACCGAAGCTGAACTACCGATTGGAAGAGGCGGGGGTCTGGGGTGAAGCCGTACGTCAGCGAAAACCGATTATCAGTAACACGGATGTCGCAGAACCGACATCAGCACAGGAACTGCCCGGGGGGCAGAAAGTTATGGGGAATACTATCGCAATCCCCATTTTTATTGATGAAAAAATCAAAGCCGTGGTGGGCTTTGCTGGTAAAGAAGACCATTATGGCGATAATGATGTGTATGAAATGACCGTGTTAATGAACGGCGTGCTGACCAATGTGGAAAGACGGATCATTCAGAAAAAACTGTTTGAAGAACGCAGTAAATATTTCCAAACGCTGATCTCGATTGGCGATGGGGTGATGGTGGTCGATCCCGCCGGCAAAATCGAAATGCTCAATAAGGTGGCCCAGAGCCTGACTGGCTGGACCAATGACGAAGCAAAAGGGCGGCATTATACCGAGGTTTTTGTTTTATCCCATGAAGATCGCCGCCAGGAAATTCAGGATCCCATTGTTATGGCCATGGAGACCGACCAGACCCAGGAACTAAAAAATCATGCCGTTTTAACGGCCAGGGGCGGATCGGTCTTTCACCTGGAAGACAGTGCGGCGCCGATCAAAAATGAAAAGGGTGAAACGGTTGGCATCGTCCTTGTTTTCCGGGATGTTTCCGAGAAAAAAGAGCAGCGTAAAGAGATTGAGTATCTGAGCTTTCATGATGCCCTGACGGGACTTTACAACCGGCGCTTTCTGGAAGCAGAATTACTACGACTGGATACCGAAAGAAACCTGCCGATTTCGATTATTATGGGCGATGTGAACGGCTTAAAATTGACCAATGACATTTTTGGCCATGCTCATGGGGATATTTTTCTCAAGAAAATAGCTGATGTGATGCGGCGAACCTGCCGGGCTGATGATATCATTGCCCGCTGGGGTGGCGATGAATTTGTAATTTTGTTGCCGAAAACCACTATCGAACAGGCAGTACAGATTAAAAATCGGATCAAAACCGAGTTTGCCAGAGATGGCGTTAAGGTGATCAAAGGAAATATTTCGCTGGGTTGTGATGTCAAAACAGCCATGGACCAGAGTATTATGGAATGCCTGGAATCCGCCGAAGAAAAAATGTATGCCGTCAAGATTCTGGAGCGGGATGATTTTAAGAGTACTACCCTGGATTCCATTATCACGACCCTTCAAAGTGACAGCCCTCAGGAAGAGGAACACGCCCAGCGGGTCAGTCAATGGTGTCATGATTTAGGTGTGATCATGGAACTCCCCCATGTGAAAATCAGACGGTTGAAACTGGCCGGCTATTTTCATGATATCGGCAAGATTGTCTTACATAAAGACTTGCTGGTTGAGAATAATGACCACAGCGAAGAAGAATTAACTGAAATCAAGAAGCATCCGATAATGGGGTATCGGATTCTCAATGCCTTTGACGATACGATGTCACTAGCCGATGCAGTGCTTCATCATCACGAAAGATGGGATGGCAGTGGCTATCCCAAGGGTCTAAAAGGTGAAGAAATCCCTTTTCTGGCACGGGTGGTGGCCGTTGCCAGTTGTTATGACCGTTTGGCTTCAGCGCAGGAAGGCGAAGTCCTGGGATTAAATCAAAACCCCCTGCTCCATCTGGAAAAAATGGAAGGGCAATTTGATCCGGAAATAAAACGGGAATTTATCAATATGATCAAAAACCTTCCCAGTTAGAACCGTTTAGTAGCATAATCAAAAGTCATCCCAGACCAAAAGCCGGGATGGCTTTTTTAATGTCGTATTTATAGGCCAGGAGTTTAGAGAATCACAATAAACCGGGCCCAACCACCGATCTCACTGCTCACCTTAATTTTCCCCTGATGCTCATCAATAATGGATTTGGCAATCGCCAGCCCCAGTCCATAGCCGCCAGTGGCTTTCGAGCGGGATTCATCGTAGCGGTAGAAGCGCTGGAAAATCTTGTCCTGCTGATCGTCGGGAATCCCGGCGCCGGTGTTAAACACCTCCAGCTGAATCTTATCACCAACGGGTTTAAGGGTGATTTCAACCAGTCCGTCATCATCGGCATGTTTAATGGCATTGTCAATCAGGATAGCCACAACCTGTTTGATCTTATTGGCATCGCCCCGATAAGAAAGGCCGGCCGCAATTTTAAGGGCATAATTTTTATGTTCCTCAAAGGCGGTGCTTTCAAAGGTTAAGGCAATGCTTTCCACGGCATGGCTCAAATCAAAAACCGTAAAAGCGCTGATGGTTTTGCTGGCGTCCAGTCGCGCCAGGGTGAGGAGATTATTAACCAGGGTATTCATCCGGGTTGACTCGGATTGAATATAAGAAAGATATTTGTTTGTCCCAATATCCCCCTCCAGCACCTCAGCATTGACGCTGATGACCGCGAGGGGCGTTTTCAACTCATGGCTGGCATCCGATATAAAACGCTTTTGTTTTTCAAAGGCTTCTTCCACCGGTTTAACCATCAGGTTGGCCAGAAAAAGCGACACAAAAAAAAGGACAAACAGGGTAATGCTGCCAATGATCAGTGAGGTGGTCAGCAGTCGATCAGCCATCGCATTGGAAATCCGCTGGTCGACAAAGACCAGCAGTTCACCATAGGGCTTGTCAACACTCAGATAGCGATAACCATTAAGGGTGCCGGAAGTTTTGTTTTTTTCCAGCATCTGATTTGCCAGATCCAGGATCTCCGTGGATACCTGGCTGGTATCGGTGTTGCCGTTGACAGAAAAGAGGTTAGTAGCCGGATTAACCTTAACTGAATAGGTTTTTTCCCGTTCAAATACATCCGGGGGCAGGGGCTGGCCAGATCCCGGCATCCCCGGGGATGCCGGGGGGATTGCCCCATCGTTATCGGCCAGGGCCGATAATAGCGCCATGCTCTGACGTTCACTGGACTGGTAGTTGAAATAGTTGATGGAACCAATAATTAATAAAAAAACCAGCGATAAAATAATCATAATGGTGGCAACAAAGCGGATTTTTAGTTTTTTGATCATATTGATTTACACTCACTCCGTCATTTCCAGAAAATAGCCGACACCCCGGTTAACTTTGATCTGTACCTGAGACCCCACAAAATTGATTTTTTTCCGCAGAAACGAAATATAGACCTCGACATTATTATACTCAGCTTCGCTGTCAAAGCCCCAGACCTTTTCGATCAGCTGCTCCTTTGAAATGATCTGGCGCGAATTGACCATCAGGGTTTCCAGCAATAAGAATTCCTTTAAGCCCAGTTTAACCGAAGCGGTGCCGCAAATAATCTCCCGGGTTTTCTGCCGTAATGTTAAGTCTCCCCAGCCGGGATCATTTGTGATTACTTCACCTTTGCGTCGGGTCATTGCCCGGATCCGGGCCAACAGTTCCCCGGTTTGAAAGGGTTTGGTAAGATAGTCGTCAGCACCGCAATCCAAGCCGGCAATTTTATCCTCCAGTTCAGTTTTGGCCGTCAGCATCAATACCGGGGTTTCAATTTTAACCTGGCGTAGTTCCTTTAGAACCATCAGGCCGTCTTTCTGAGGCAGCATAATATCCAGAATAATCAGATCGTAGATACCCGTCAGGGCATAGTCCAGACCCTTTTCCCCGTCCATGCAAATATCCACGCAATAATTTTCTTTTGTAAAGATGGCTTTCAGGGCTTCGACCAGCCCCCATTCATCTTCAACCAGCAATAGCCGCATGCGGAAAACACCTCCTCGAATCGATTGTGATCTTTTTATTATAGCATTTTTAATTGAACCAAGCTTGAACTCCAGCTTAAAAGATTCTTGCTTCAATCTTTATTCAAGCTAGTAAAACTATGATAGGCGATGTTAAGAACGTGTTAAATCACACAAGGAGGTACAACATGCAATTCAGGCATGAACACAAGCACTATATCAATTATCTGGACTATCTGATCTTGCGTAGCAAATTAAGAGCAGTGATGCAGCCCGATGTCAATACCAATGAAGATGGTGAATATCATATCCGCAGCCTGTATTTTGATAACTATCGGGATGTGGCCCTGCAGGACAAGATCAGTGGGATCAACCGTCGCGAAAAATTCAGAATCCGCTGTTACAACAAGGATTTTGAATTTATCAATTTGGAGAAAAAAAGCAAAATCAACGGGCTTTGTGCCAAGATTAAAGCCGAGATCACAAAGTCCCAGGTCGAAGCTATCCTGGCCCACGATACCAAATGGATGGCGACAAGCACCGAACCCCTGATCGTGGAGTTATACTCCAAAATGAAGTCGGGACAGCTCCAGCCCAAAACCATTGTCGACTATAATCGGGAGGCCTATGTTTATGGTCCCGGAAACGTCCGGGTCACCATTGACCGGGATATACGCACCGGTTTGTTCAGCACGGCGCTGTTTAATCCCGACCTACCCACTGTTGCCGCCGGTGATCAGCAGATGCTACTGGAGGTAAAATACGACAATTTTATCCCGGAGGTCATTGCCAAAATTATTCAACTGGATGGTCGCCGGCAAACGGCTTTTTCAAAATATGCCGCCAGTCGGATTTACTGCTGACAACTTATTTTGATTCAATACAATAAATCAATGAAATTTACACAATCAAAGCAACGAGGAGACACTAAATGAGTTTTAACGATATTTTCAATTCGAATTTTCTGGAAAACGTCACATCAGTATCACTGATCGATACCGCCATCGCCTTAATTCTGGCCTTTGGTATTGGTGTGTTTGTTTATCTGGTTCATAAAAAGACCTATAAAGGGGTGATGTATTCATCGGGATTTGGCGTTACCCTGATTGCCCTCTGTATGATCACCACCTTTGTGATGCTGGCCATCACCAGCAACGTGGTGCTATCATTGGGGATGGTGGGGGCACTTTCGATTGTCCGGTTTCGAACGGCCGTTAAAGAACCCCTGGATATTGCCTTTGTCTTCTGGTCGATTGCCGCCGGGATTGTTCTCTCAGCCGGAATGATTCCCCTGGCGATTCTGGGCTCGGTGCTGATCGGCATTATTTTACTGGTGTTTGTCAACCGCAAGCCCAATGAGATGCCCTATATTATCGTGGTCAACTGCAGTGACCGGGAAGCCGAAGCGGAAGTAAAAAAATATATTGCCGACAGCGTTACCAAAAGCATTATTAAAAACAAAACGGTGTCCAAAGCAGGGATCGAACTGAACATTGAGGTGCGGCTCAAAAATGACGACACCGACTTTATTAATAACGTGGTTGAGCTGAAAAATGTGAACCACGCCGTTTTGGTCAGCTACAATGGCGAATTTATGAACTAAGAGAGGTGACCGCATTGGCAGATCACAAGAATATTGAACGGATTTGCATTATCATTGGCATTGTCACCCTGATCATCGGGATTGGTTTCGCTTATTTCGGCGAAAGCTTCGGGATTACTGCCGGTACCAGCGCCGATTTAAGCTATGTGACGACATTATTTGATGACACGGTGGTTCATACCATCGATATTGAGATCGCCGAAACGGATTGGGTTAGTCTACAGGAGAACGCATCCGATGAAGAATATCAGCTTTGTGCTGTCACTGTTGATGGCGAAAAGCTGGACAATGTAGCCATTCGCCCCAAGGGGAATTCATCCCTTTCCAGCGTGGTCTCGTCGGATTCGGAGCGTTACAGTTTTAAAATTGATTTTGATAAATATAGTGATGGCTTAACCTACCATGGCCTGGACAAGCTGAACTTAAACAATATCATTTCGGACAATACCTATTTAAAAGAATACCTGAGTTACGACATGATGGCCTATATGGGGGTGGCAGCACCGCTATCCAGCTTTGTTAAGGTGTCTGTCAATGGCGAATATTTTGGACTCTATCTGGCGGTGGAAGGAGTGGAGGAGGCCTTTGCCGAGCGGAATTACGGCTCGGACGAGGGCAATATTTATAAACCCGACAGCATGCAAATCGGCGGCGATAACGAAATGGGTGGCGAAAAGCCGGATATGACAAATATGCCGGAGCTGTCCCAAATGCCAGATATGAACCAGGTGCCGGATCAGAGCAGCATGCCGGACTTTAGTCAAATGGGGAATATGGGCGGTGCCTCGGGAAATGATGTGGCGTTGATTTATTCAGACGATGAACTGTCCAGTTATGAGAATATCTGGGAAGGTACTGTTTTTGACGTCACTAGTAGCGACAAAGAGCGATTGATCAATTCGATTAAACAGCTGAATGCCGGGGAAAACCTGGAAGAAGTAGTGGATGTGGAAGCGGTGCTGAAATATTTTGTGGTTCATAATTTTGTTGATAATTACGATAGCTACACCGGCAGTATGAAACACAATTACTATCTGCGGGAAGAAGATGGCCAACTATCGATGATTGCCTGGGATTATAATCTGGCCTTCAGTAATTTTAGCGGCGGTGGCATGGGTGGTGGAACAACAACCACAGCAACCGCCAGTACTGATGAAGCAACAACCCTGGTCAATTATCCCATCGATACCCCGGTATCCGGTACTACCATGGACGAGCGGCCGCTGCTCAATGAACTGCTTTCCAAGGAAGAATATCTGGAACAGTACCATCAGTATTTTCAGGAATTTATCTCCGGCTACTTTGAAAGTGGCCAATGCACCGCGACCATCGATCAGGCTACCGCCCTGATATCGGAGTATGTCAAAGACGATCCTACCGCTTTCTGTACCTATGAAGAGTATCAGGCCGGGGTTGCTGTCCTGGAACAATTTTGTGAGCTCCGGGCTCAAAGCATTAGTGGCCAGCTAAATGGCACGATACCGGCCACTACCGAAGGACAGGCGGCTGAGCCAACCGCGTTACTCGATGGCAGCAGTCTGAATATTTCCGCCCTGGGCAGCAGTATGGGTGGTGGGATGGACAAAAACAGGATAACACCAACCGGTCAAGGGACGGATCAAACAGCAAGCTCCGATCCAAAGGCAAGCGCTCAGACAACCACAGCAACCACTCAGCAGCCAGCCAAAGGACAACCTCCCAATCGACCCGACGGAGATACAACCTCGGCAGCAGCAACCCCCCAACCGGTAGATAGCAGCGAATCAACAACCACCGCCGAGAACCAGACCGGGGATAGGCAGGCCGCTCCAATCAGTGAGAACGGTCTGCAAAATGACCGCACCATTCCCAATGGCGCGACAGCAACAAATTGGGATATACAGACCCTGATATTGTTCGGTGGATCCTGCCTGCTGCTGGTTATGGCTATTCTGGTGACAAAACTTTATAAACGATAAGCTTAAGTGGTTTGAGAGCTTTAAAGATAAACCTGACATTGAACAGCGACGGGAGCCTTAGGCAACTGCCGCTGTTATAATATAACCAAGGGGTTTCCGAAAGAAAAGATTGACTTTTATCACCAATTACCGTATAATCAACAAGCATGAAAAAATTGAATAATTTTTTTGTTCTACCTTAGGAGAGATGTCTGAGTGGTCGAAGGAGCACGCCTGGAAAGCGTGTGTACGTGTAAGCGTACCGAGGGTTCGAATCCCTCTCTCTCCGCCATTTAATTAAATGAAGAAATCCAATGATACAGCCGTTTAGTGGTTGTTTTTTTATGCCCTAGAATGGGTTTGACCCCTAAATTGACCCCTTGCAATTTTTTTCCATCTGTTCGGTTAGAAGGGTTTCCAACTCATCAATTTTCTTTTGCTGTTCATCGGTTCTGATTGCACTCAATATAGCATTACAGGCTAAGCTGAAAAGACAAAACAGGCGGAAAATAGGCTCATCAGAGCCGGTTCTGCGTGGGAGAATTCAGAGAACTTTATATTTACTAATCCGCTGGGCACCCATATCAAACTTGAAACGCTTTCGAAAAATTACAAGAAAATTGTGGACATGATGGGTCTGCCTGATCTGCGATTCCATGATATGAGACATACTTTTGCTGTCTTGTCATTGCAGGCCGGGGATGATATTAAAACCGTTCAAGAGAACCTCGGCCACCACTCAGCAGCGTTCACCATGGACACCTATGCCCACGTTACCGATGCTATGAGGAAGGAAAGTTCTAGACAGGATGGGAAGCCTTGATTCAGAGCCTTTAGGGATCATTAGCACCGATAAGGAGCCAACACTGGGATATGAGCCGGGAACGGCTCTTTTTTTATTGGGAGAAGTTATTGTAAACACGCTCATATAGGTGTATGATTAAAAAAAAAGTGTGAGGTGAGTTATGACGGTTGTAATTGAGGGGGCGTCAAGTGGTATTTGGAATTCACCAATAATTTCAGCTCTTATTGCGGCATTGATATCGGTTATAGGTACCTATTTGCTTAATAAGAAAATGATGTCAGATGAAGCAATTAAAAATAAGAAAAGAATGTGTTATAGCGATTTTTTAGCAGAATTTACGGCTAGAATAACTAATAATGAAAAGGATAAAAAAGATCTTATTTATGCGTATGAAATCATGAAGTTATGGGCATCTGAAAATGTGCTAATTTTAATAGTAGATGCATTGGAGACAATAAAGGGAGAATCAATTGAAGTATTAAAAATAAAGAAAGAATATGATGATGGTGTAATTGCAGAAGAGCAATATAAAGAAAAGTTAGAAAATATAAAATTAGAAAAATATCATAAAGTAGTAGAAGTTATGAGAAAAGATCTTGGCGTTAATACCGGTGAAATTAATGACAAAACTATTTCCGAGACCGTTTCAAAAATTGTGTAAACCTCGTGGTTGATGTAGAATAAATACATTAGCCAGGAGGTTTTTATTATGGCAAGAAGAAACGAAAGTAACGAAGAAAAAAATCGACGGAAATTAGTGGAAAGTTTTTTAAGCGAAAATCCCATCAAAGATCCAAATGACATCCAGGAACTGATGAAGGAAATGATGCGCCAAGTGCTGGAAGGCGGTCTCACCGCTGAATTGGATGACGAACTGGGTTATACCCGCTATGATTATCGGAACAAG
>NZ_AXAC01000050.1 GCF_000472665.1 Acetobacterium malicum subsp. dehalogenans DSM 11527
ATCGGTACGGTGGCCGGCGATCTTCATGACATCGGTAAAAATCTGGTTTCGATGATGATCGAAAGTGCCGGTTTTGATATGGTTGACCTCGGTGTGGATGTTCCGGCCGATACCTTTGTTCAGGCGGTTAAAGATAACACCAATGTCAAACTGGTGGCCTGTTCTGGTCTGCTGACCACGACCATGCCAGCTTTAAAAGAAGCCGTTCAAACCATTAAAGCGGCTTACCCGGATTTAAAAGTCATTGTTGGCGGGGCTCCGGTAACACCAGAATACGCGGCTGAAGTTGGTGCTGACGGATACGCTCCGGATGCCGGCAGTGCGGCCGTTAAAGCTAAAGAACTGGCAACAGCGTAAGTTTTTATTTACCAATAACTAATCCCATTCCATAATTTAAAGCTAAATTCAAAATGATAAAATGAACATCCCAAAATTTTAGGAGGAATTATCAATGTTAACAAAAAGACAGAATTTGATGGAAGTCATAAAAGGCGGAAATCCCGATCGATTTGTCAATCAGTATGAATTTATGGAAATAATCTTAGAAGCGCCGATGGATCTTCCCCTGGCACCCGCTCCCGGCACCAGAGTTAAAAATAAATGGGGAATAACCTTTGATTGGCCCGCCGATCAAATTGGCTCTTTTCCGATGCACGATGATGAACACAAGGTCATCAAAGACATTACCAAATGGAAAGAAAGTGTCAAAGCCCCATCGGTTTTCTATACCGATGAAGAGTGGGCTCCCGCAATTGCCCATGCTGAATCAGTAGATCGCAGCGACAAATTTGTCACGGCCTTTTGCGCTCCCGGTATTTTTGAAATGACTCATCATCTGATGAGTATGGAAGATGCCCTGATGGCGCTCTATGAAGAACCGGAAGCGATGAAAGAACTGATCGATTATGTCGTCGAGTATGAACTGGCTTATGCCAAAGAATTTATCGAACACATCCATCCTGACGCTTTGTTTCATCATGACGATTGGGGCAGCCAAATTTCCACCTTCATCTCACCAGCAATGTTTGACGAGTTTATTCTGCCCGCTTACAAAAAAGTCTATGGCTATTGGAAAGCTAATGGCGTGGAACTGATTGTTCACCACAGTGACTCCTATGCGGCAACGCTCGTTCCTGAAATGATCGAAATGGGTGTTGATATCTGGCAGGGTGTCATGACTACCAATAATGTTCCTGATCTGATTAAGAAATACGGTGGCCAGATCACCTTTATGGGCGATATTGACAGCGGTCGGGTTGATTTCCCCGGCTGGACGCGCGAGCTGATTTATGCTGATGCAAAAAAAGCCTGTGAAGAATGTGGCAAGCTTTATTTTATCCCCAATTTAAGTCAGGGGTTGAACATCAGCTCTTTCCCCGGCGTTTATGAAGCAACCAGTGAAGTTATTGATCAACTCAGTAAGGAAATGTTCTAAAGGCAAATATTTTTTAAGCTCTATCCCAATTAGGACCCCATCCGGTTCTAATTGGTGATAGAGCTATTTTTATTGCCCTAATCTTAAAAAAACATAAGAAAACTGCACATCAGGCGTTGATATCTGCTCAACGCCTGATGTAACCGCATACAAGCCTCAACTGTGCGGTTTTCACACACAAGTGAGCGTCAACAAGAAACACAAATTGCTTTTGATTACTAAATACATTGCAAAAAAAATTGCGGGATCCGGGGTTTTATGCAGAAATTTTTGTGATAATTATCTAGCTTTATAGTATAATTATAAAACCGTATCTCATCTTGTAAAATTCGGCACATTCCCGTATTTTTTAAAAAGTTAGTTACACTTTTATCAATGTGTATGGTATCGTCAAATACAAAAAATTACTCGTTAAACATGAATAAAAATTGTTGAATTTTAAATGGGACAATAGTATTCTGTTCATTACAAAAAAGATTTTTCTGAGGAAGGTTAAAATGCGTATGAAACACACTAGTTTACCACCAAAGCAGGGGCTTTACGATCCTGCTTTTGAACATGATGCCTGTGGTATTGGAGCGATTGTCCATATCAAAGGAAAGAAATCCCACAGTATTGTACAGCAGGCTTTAACAACACTTGTTAATTTGCAACACCGTGGCGGCCGGGGCTCGGAACAGAATACCGGTGATGGCGCCGGGATTCTGATTCAGATCCCCCACCAGTTTTTGGAAAAAGCTTCTATTAAAGAAGGCTTTACTCTACCCCAACCGGGCGACTACGGTTTGGGGATGTTATTTATGCCTACCGATGCCAATGAAAGAAGCCAATGCGAACAAATTCTGGAAGCTATTATAATAGAAGAAGGTCAAACCCTGCTGGGCTGGCGTGATGTTCCGGTAGATCTCTGTGATCTGGGGAAAACCGCCGTCGAAAGTATGCCTTTCCTCAAACAGATATTTATCCAAAAAGATCCGGCCATCACCGATACCATGGATTTCGAACGAAAACTCTATACTATTCGAAAACAGACCGAAAAGAAAACTAAAAAGAAGGGTCTCTCTTTTTATGCGGCCAGCTTTTCTTCCCGCACCGTTGTTTATAAAGGGATGCTGACCGAAGATCAGGTGGGTGAATTCTATCTTGATCTTCAGGACCCGGATGTGACCACCGCCATTGCCATGGTTCATTCCCGTTTCAGCACCAATACTTTCCCCAGCTGGGAAAGAGCCCACCCCAACCGCTATGTCATCCATAATGGCGAAATCAACACCCTCCGGGGCAATGTCAACTGGATGTATGCCCGACAGTCCCTGCTCCAAAGCCAACTCTTTGGCAATGAACTGGAAAAAACCTTTCCAGTTGTTGATGTTGATGGCAGTGACTCATCGATCTTTGATAACGCTTTTGAATTTTTGAGCTTAACTGGACGTTCTTTGGCTCATAGCGCGATGATGATGATTCCTGAGCCATGGTCCAAACATCAAACCATGAGTCCTGAGAAAAAGGCTTTTTACAACTACCATTCAAGAATGCTGGAACCCTGGGATGGCCCTGCCGCCATCGCGTTCACCGACGGTATCCGTCTGGGCGCGGTTCTTGACCGAAATGGTCTGCGGCCTTCCCGTTACTATGTGACCAAAGATGACATGGTTATCTTGTCCTCTGAAGTTGGTGTTTTAGATATTCCACCCGAAAACATTCTCTGCAAAGAGCGTTTAAAACCGGGTCGGATGCTGATGATCGATACCGAAAAGGGCGAAATCATCAATGATGAAGACCTGAAATATTCGGTGGCTTCCCAGCAGCCTTATGCCAAATGGATTGCCGAACATAATATCACTCTGGATAAATTGCCGGCACCAAAAGCTGAAATAAAAGCCGATAAAGAAAGCCTGGTTCAGCGCCAAAAATCTTTTGGTTATACCTATGAAGATTTAAAGGCCCTGATCATTCCGATGGCTAAAGACGGTGTCGATCCGATTGGTGCCATGGGCAATGATATCCCGCTGGCAGTCTTGTCCGATAAATCTCAGCTCCTGTTTAATTACTTCAAGCAGATGTTTGCCCAGGTAACCAATCCGCCCATTGATGCCCTCCGGGAAGAATTGATCACCGGAACCGAGGTTTACCTTGGTGGCGAAGGCAACCTGATCCATCCATTGCCCGAAAGCTGTCATCAGATCAGTCTCGACATGCCGATTCTCAGCAATGAAGATTTGGAGAAAATCCGCGAACTGGATGATCCCCGGATCAAAACCATCACCCTATCCACCCTGTTTGAAAGCAATACCGGCGGCGATGGACTGGAAAAAGCTATGGAAGATCTTTTTGTTGCCGCTGACAAAGCGATCGCCGAAGGGCATACCATTATTGTCCTTTCTGATCGCGGTGTTAATGCCAAGATGATGCCAATTCCATCAGCACTGGCGATTTCTGGTCTCCATCATCATTTAATCAACAATCTGACCCGAACCCGAGTCAGTTTAATCGTGGAATCCGGCGAACCCCGGGAAGTCCATCATTTTGCCGTGCTGATCGGTTATGGTGCCACTGCTATTAACCCTTATCTGGCTTTTGAAACGGTGGAAGACCTGATCGAAAAAGGTTTGTTAACGGATGTAAGTTATGAAAAAGCGGTTAAAACCTATATCAAAACCGTCAGCAAGGGCGTCATTAAAGTGCTGTCAAAAATGGGGATTTCAACCATTTTAAGTTATCACGGCGCCCAGATTTTTGAAGCCGTGGGGATTAATTCCGACGTCATCGACAAATATTTTACCCGAACCCCATCCCGTATCGAAGGGATTGGCATCAATGAAATTGCCCGGGAATCGCAAATGCGTCATGACGAAGCCTATCGTAATCCCTTTGCCGACGCCAATACCCTTGAATCTGGCGGCAATTTCCAATGGCGGGCTGATGGTGAATATCACACCTATAATCCCGAAGCAATTTATAAATTGCAGACTGCCTGCCGTAACGGTGATTACCAAACCTATCAGGAATATACGGCCCTGATTAATGAGCAGAGTCAGCGTACCTGCACCTTAAGAGGAATGATGACCTTTAAAGATCGTCAGCCGATTTCGATTGATGAGGTTGAATCCGTTGAAAGTATCTGCACCCGCTTTAAAACCGGGGCCATGTCTTATGGTTCGCTAAGCAGCGAAGCCCATGAAAGTCTGGCCATTGCCATGAACCGTATCGGCGGCAAGAGCAATACCGGTGAAGGTGGCGAGGATCCGGAACGACATATTCCGCTACACAATGGCGATTCCCGCCTCAGTGCGATTAAACAGGTCGCTTCTGGTCGTTTTGGCGTCACCAGCCATTACCTGTCCAGTGCCCAGGAAATTCAGATTAAAATGGCTCAGGGCGCCAAACCCGGTGAAGGCGGTCAGCTGCCGGGACGTAAGGTCTATCCCTGGGTTGCTAAAACACGGTTCTCCACCCCTGGTGTGGGACTGATTTCACCACCACCTCACCATGATATTTATTCGATTGAGGATTTAGCGGAACTGATCCATGATTTAAAAAATGCCAACCGTGAAGCTAAAATCAATGTCAAACTGGTTTCTGAAGTCGGCGTTGGGACCATCGCTGCCGGTGTTGCCAAAGCTAAAGCTGATGTTATTCTGATCAGTGGTTATGACGGTGGTACCGGAGCTTCGCCCCGAACCAGTATCCGTCATGCCGGTCTGCCCTGGGAACTTGGCCTGGCCGAAACCCATCAGACATTAGTACTTAATAATCTAAGAACCCGGGTAAAAGTTGAAACGGATGGCAAGCTGTTAACTGGTAAAGATTTAGCCGTTGCGACCTTACTGGGAGCTGAAGAATACGGATTCGCCACCGCCCCACTGGTCATTCTTGGTTGCGTGATGATGCGGGTCTGTCATCTTGATACCTGCCCAGTTGGGGTAGCAACGCAAAACCCTAAACTGCGTGAACGGTTTACCGGTGATCCCGGACATATCGTTAATTTCATGAAATTTATTGCTCAGGAACTGCGCGAAATCATGGCTGAACTTGGTTTTAGAACCATTGATGAAATGGTCGGCCGTTCCGATAAACTGGAAATGAACAAAGCGATTGACCACTGGAAAACCAAAGGACTGGATTTCTCCAGTATTTTATACCAGCCCGAAGTTCCAGAAGGCGGCGGTTTATACTGTCAAATCGAGCAAAACCATAACATTGAGAAATCCAAGGATTTAACCGAACTCCTGGAACTCTGTCAACCTGCTTTGGACAAGGCTGAAAAAGTGGTCATTAACACCACCATTAAAAATGTCAACCGGGTTGTCGGTACCATCATCGGAAATGAAGTTACCAAACGCTATGGTGAAGAAGGTTTACCGGAAGACACCATCACCCTTAACCTGAAGGGTTCTTCGGGCCAGAGTTTAGGTGCTTTTATTCCCCAAGGGATTACCATCAAACTGGAAGGCGATGCCAACGACTATTTCGGCAAAGGCTTATCGGGCGGAAAAATGGTCATTTACCCACCGAAAGAAGCAACCTTTGTTCCGGAAGATAACATTATCATTGGAAATGTGGCCTTCTATGGGGCTACCCAGGGTGAGGCCTATATTCGGGGCGCTGCCGGCGAACGTTTCTGTGTCCGCAACAGCGGGGTTACCGCAGTGGTTGAATCAGTGGGCGATCATGGCTGTGAGTATATGACCGGCGGAAAGGTTGTTATCCTCGGAAAAACCGGCCGAAACTTTGCGGCGGGGATGTCCGGCGGAATCGCTTATGTTCTGGATCTGGATGAAAACTTCTGTGAATCCTGCAATGCTGAAATGGTTGATCTGGTTAAAATCACCGATGCTGCCGAACTATCCGAACTTAAAGAATTAATCACTAAACACCGGGATTATACCAATAGTTCCCTAGCGCAGAAAATTCTGGATGACTTTGATCGCTATGCGAAACTGTTTACCAAGGTTTTACCTCGAGATTACAAACGAATGCTGGATGCCATGGAGCGGGTTAAAGCCCAGGGTCTCACCGGCGATGAAGCCTTAATGGCAGCTTTTGATGAAAATAACCGGGATCTGTCCCGGGTAAGCGGAAATTAGAGAGGAGGTAAACAATTATGGGAAAATCAACAGGATTTTTAGAATATAACCGGGAAGTACCCAAGGATCGGGAACCTCTTGAACGCATTAAAGATTGGAACGAGTTTCATTTAGAACTGACCGAAGAAAAACAACGCCTTCAGGGCGCCCGCTGTATGGATTGCGGCGTACCTTACTGTCACTCCGGCATGATGATTGCCGGCGGTGCCTCAGGCTGCCCCATTCATAATTTAATTCCGGAATGGAATGATATGATTTACAAGGGTCTATGGAAAGAGGCCCTGGTCCGACTACTCAACACCAATAATTTCCCCGAATTCACCGGCCGGGTTTGCCCGGCTCCCTGTGAAGGGGCCTGCACCGTGGGATTGAACGAACCCCAGGTAACCATTAAAACCAATGAATGCACAATTATCGACCATGCTTTCAAAGAAGGCTGGATTACCCCCAATCCACCTAAACAACGGACCGATAAAAAAATTGCCGTGGTGGGCTCCGGTCCAGCGGGACTGGCCTGTGCCGCCGAGCTGAACAAAGCCGGCCACAACGTCACCGTCTACGAACGGGCTGACCGGATTGGTGGACTGTTAATGTACGGTATCCCCAACATGAAACTGGATAAGATTGACGTGGTTCAGCGTCGGGTTGACCTGATGACTGCTGAAGGCATCAACTTTGTCACCAGCACCGAAGTCGGTAAAGACTATCCCGTTGCTGATTTAAAAGTGGATTATGATGCCGTTGTTTTATGCGGCGGTGCTACCAAACCCCGCGATCTGCCGGTAGTAGGCCGAGAACTGCAAGGCGTTGGTTTTGCGATTGACTTTTTATCTGCCAATACCAAAAGTCTGCTCGACTCCAACCTGGCCGACGGCAACTATACTTCGGCCAAGGACAAGCATGTGGTCATTATCGGCGGCGGTGACACCGGCACCGACTGTGTTGCCACCTCGATCCGTCACGGCTGTAAAAGCGTGCTGCAATTAGAAATTATGCCTAAACCACCGGCCACCCGGGCTGCCAATAACCCCTGGCCGGAATGGCCTAAAACCTATAAACTGGATTATGGTCAGGAAGAAGCCGTTGCGCTTTATGGCAGCGATCCCCGCCAATACTGCACCACCACTAAAAAAATCGTCGGTGATGCCAACGGCCAGGTCAAAGAAGTCCATACCGTGGAAATTGAATGGCTGGCCGACGAGGCCGGACGGATGACCATGAAAGAAATTCCCGGAACTGAAAAAGTGCTGCCGGCTGATCTGGTTTTACTGGCGATGGGCTTCCTGGGACCGGATGACCTGTTAGTTGACCAACTGGGTCTGGAACGGGATCCCCGCTCCAATGTCAAAGCCGATTACGGCGTTTACCAGACCAGTGTCGATAACATCTTTGCTGCCGGCGACATCCGCCGCGGCCAGAGTCTAGTTGTCTGGGCCATCAATGAAGGCCGGGAAGCCGCCCGCGCCTGCCACCATTATTTAACTAAAAAATAATTTACCCTGAACGTAACTAAAACAACCACAAAATCCGCACTGGATCTTGTGGTTGTTTTTTTTAGGTTACTCTGGTCTTTTCAGTCTTTTTTTGGCACGATTGTTTACACAATCACAATCTCACAATCCAAAATCCCAGCCTGGTTCTCTTTTTCGAAATAGTTAAAAAGGGTGGTTCGAATATCCTGAACCACTTCCAGGGTATAGTTTTCCAAACCATAAGTTGCCATGTTCATTTTCATCGTTTCGATCTGATCCGGGGTGTAAACCTCCCCAACCAGGTCCAGTCGCAAATTTTTTCGATCCGGGTCAATGGTCGCTCTCATGGTGGTGGCCGTTGATGAATTGACTTCCGCGTTCACAAATGATTCAACCTTACTGGTCAGATAATTGTCCATAATCGAATCCACCGACACATAAACCGCGGAAACTGCTGCCGGAATGGTGATTAGAATCATCCCGATAATGATCCCCCGCTTTAAAATCTTGTTGAAGCGTTCTTTAACCACCGCTGCCTGTTTGAGCTGCAGCAGTTTACAAAAGGCAAAGGTTGCCAGCATGATAAAAAAAGCATTGATCAGAAATAAATAAGCAGCCGGGAAAATGTAATCTGGGTTGCTGTTGGCTATTCCATACCCAACCGTACACATTGGTGGCATTAATGCCGTGGCAATGGCTACACCCGGGATGACATTGGTTTTTTCTTGTCTGGTTATTCCGATGACCCCGGCCGTTCCGCCAAAAAAGGCGATCAGCATATCAAAAAAAGAAGGCCCGGTTCTGGCCATTAATTCACTGGTGGCCTCGTGAATGGGGGTCAGCGAAAAATAAATGGAAGCGCCAATCAAAGCAATAATAATCTGAATGACAAAATTAAGGGCGGCATTTCGCAACAGCAGCCCGTCGTAGGTGGCCAGGCTATAACCGATGGCAATAATTGGGTTCATCAATGGCGATATCAGCATAGCACCGATGATGACCGCCGTTGAATTGGTATTTAGACCAACCGAAGCCACAATGATGGCACAAAAAAGAATAATCAGCGGCGCCCCCTTGAGCTTGACGCCGGATACAATGCTTAGGTGGATGGCATCGGCATCCATTTGATCGGATCGGATATCAAATAAACCATTTTTAAGATAATCAATCATGCTAAATCTCCCCATCTCATTTGCTTATTGTCTTTTATTACCCCATTAGACATAAAAAAAACTCTGCATTATTGATTATAGCAAAGTTGGCATCGGCATTCCATCCATTTACAGGTATTCTTTTATTGCCGATCCGCCCGTCCAACCACAAAAAAGCTGAAAGCCGATTCCACAATTATTTATGTAGAATCGGCCTCAGCTTGCAATCTCAGTTGTCATTTTTTGGGACTCACCCCTTTCTGTTTTTCAAAAATCTTCCTATTCACTTTTCCATTGTAAATACTTCACTTGTTTTTGGGATTATCTTACTTTTTATCTTCGCTTTTATTATCCTTTTATCCATGAGCTTATTCAGGTTTTTAAGTAAAATAAATTTCTGAACAATCTGTTCTTTCGTTCAAATTTCTCCCTTTTGTTACTCTGAACTTCAATTGAAAATCATCTCGTCTTCTCACATCGATTGTTTATTTCTGATCTATTATTTTTATTATGACCACATTTTTTATTTTTATGTGGTTAACCATAATGTAAATACCGATCACCAATAAATCTGATTGTGATTAACAATGTACTTCTTAATTCTTATTGCGATAAGAATTTTTCCATCGTAGCGTCAATGATTGATAAAAACAAATCCTCGAAGTTTATCGCTGAGTTTTTATTTATAATTGGATAACCTTCTCCCTGATTTTATCATTCAGCCAAGTGCTTATTTACTTTTCAATGATCCTGCCATTTAATTGGAAAGGATTGGTTGATCCTTGATTCAATTATATTGTATCACGTTTCTTCGATAAGTAAATAGCCATTGTGTAAACGTTTGTATTTCTTTTGTAAATATGCATTCTGGCTTTATTATGCTGTTTACGAAACTAAACGGAAATCTATTTTTTCAAATATTTATAGCAATTTGCTGATAAATTCCCTCTACATGGGTATTAAACATATGATCATTAGTTTCTTAAGAGAGGTGTTGTTATGGTAAGAGTTGAAGACATTAATATGAGCTACCGCATTTACGGAGACGGATATCCTCTGCTTTTAATTATGGGTTATGGCGGTACCATGAATCTTTGGGAGGAGCGTCTCCTTCGTTCCCTGTCAAAAAAATACAAGGTTATTGTATTTGACAACCGTGGCATGGGCGAAACCAGTTCCGGGCATAAGGCCTTCACAATCGAACAATTTGCGGAAGACACCTATGAATTGATGGCTGTCTTAAAGATCGAAAAAGCTCATGTTCTGGGCTGGTCCATGGGTGCGTCGATTGCCCAGGAATTAGCCTTGCAGCATCCCGAAATCGTCAACAAGCTGATTCTCTACGCATCGCTTTGTCATCCGGAAATTTTTCCACCTGAACCAAAGGTGCTTTCCAAACTCGAAAATACCCTGGGAATCCCTTCTGACAAAGCTTATGAGTGGTTACGGCTGATTTTCCCGGCCGAATGGATTAAAAACAATCAGGATCGGATTCGGGAAATATTCTATCGCCCCCTGGGAACCATGAATCCTGATGCGATCCTCAAACAAGCCGAGGCTATCAATAAATGGGAGGGTTCCTGCAATCGAATCCCCTTTCTCCAACATGAAACCCTGGTTATTGACGGTAAAGACGATCTTATTCTACCCTCGGAAAATGCCCAATACCTGGCCAGTAAATTGCCCAATTCCAAACTCGTTTTAATTGCCGAAGCCGGACATGGTCTGATGTTTCAAAACCCGGATAAGTTCAATCTAATAATTAATCTGTTTCTGGACTAACCCCTTTAAAATTGACTCCTCTAATATCGCAAATTCACAGTGACGCTGTTCGATTATATACGATTCTTTCACAGTCAAAATGAGACTGGTTTCTCTTAATTCAGAAACCAGTCTCATTTATCTAATGCTATTTTGTTAGCTTACTTCATTTTAATCTGAACATGCAGGTCAATCGCTGCTGTTTCTTTCATAATTCTAACAAACAATTCGACAATCTCCGGATCAAATTGAGATCCGGCATTTTTCTCAATTTCAGCCAAAGCTCTTTCCCGGTTCGTGGCTTTTTGGTAAACACGATTTTCGGTCATGGCATCATAGGCATCGGCAACTGCAATGATCCGTGACAATAGCGGAATTTCCTCACCCGCCAGACCTTTCGGATAGCCACTACCATCCCAATGTTCATGATGACTGAGAATATACTCAGCAATTGAAACCAGCTCAGGAGATGCCACCGCTATGCGATAACCAATTTCGGGATGTTTTTTCATTTCAATCCATTCCTCATCGGTCAGCTTTCCCGGCTTAGTCAAAATACGATCATCGATTCCCACCTTTCCAATATCATGCAGGGTCGCCAACAGCTCCAGATTATCCAGTTCAATTTGGGAAAGATGAAGGGCTTCTCCGACCATTCGGGACAACGCTGCCAGCCGTTCCGAATGCTCCTCGGTTTCGTGGCTTTTCTCATACATCGTTGCCTTGATTGATGAAATAATGGTACTGTGTGAGCTGCGCTGCTCCAGAAGCTTGCGCTGGTTCATATATAATTCGGCTTTTTTGATGGTTGCCTTCAAATCGCCATGGGGCACTTCTTTGGTTCCGGATCCCAGGGCGACATTGATATGAAAGGCTTCATTTAAAATGCGCCGATTGTGCCGCATAAAGGCTTTTTTTATTTCTTCCATGCGCTTTAAAGCTATTTCCCGTGACGTTTTGGGCATTAAAATGCTGAACTCATCACCGCCGGTTCTGGCGACGATTTCACCTTCACGGCAGCAGTTTTTCATAATCTGCGCCGTTTCGATAATAATACGATCTCCGGCTTTATGACCAAAGGCATCATTCATCAGTTTGACCCCATTGATATCGCCAATAATAATCGAGATGGGCAGCTGCTCACTGTTATCAATCCGCTTTTGTTCTTCTTCCCAAAATAGCCGATTATATAGCCCGGTTAGATGATCGTGGTAACTTAAATAACGGTATTGTTGCTCACTGGCTTCCAGATTTTCTTTGGATCTGGCAATAATTTGCGCTTGTTTCTCCAGCCCATCGTAGATCATTTGAATAATATAAAGCAGACCAATTCCCAGTACCTGACTGGTGATTGCAACAATCAGCCATCTTGACCCATAATCAGCAATGGCAAATTCATCAAAAAAGCCGCGGATCAGCAAAATCGTAATGACGAAAAAAGCAAACAGATTAAAGGCGATAAATTTCATAATCCAGTTTTTGTCTAACAGGGATCCGGATAAAACCAGCACCACTGCCACGCAAACCATCCCCGCACCCATTGGTCCGGCAACAATAAGCACCAGCACACTGGCAAAATAACCGATCAGCAAAAAAAATAACTTTTTGATGCGGATATTAATTTTTCGATTAACCAGCACAACGACAGAAAGAAAATACAGCGAAAATTCGATGGCTGCTACCACATATTTGCCTTCCTCATAAAATAAATAGGCACCATAAAAAAATAGTACTGGTCCCAATACAATAAAATAAAAAGTGATGTCATAAAATAAGTGGTTTTTCAAATAATTGAGATCTCGGTAACCATCACTATTGTTTTTAATATTAGCGGTTTGCATTTTCAGGTTTTTGAACAGCTTTTTTATGAATCCCATCGCCTCAGCGATTTTTTGTTTGATTATCTGATTCATACTTTTCATAACCCTTTCAACAAATGTTCTCTCCCCCTAAAGCATTCTAGATTATATGCTTAGCTTTCTTCAACTATCCGGTTTACTATAGTAGATACCCCCTGATTCACTTTTTAGTCATAAAGTTAGCAACTCCCTGACGACCATTATTCTCAACATAAAAAAGCCGTCAATCGCATATTAATAGGCAATTGACGGCTTTATATTTATACTTTCTCGGCAATCGTACGAATCAACTCTTCTGAAGCTTTCCAGCCCAAACAGGAATCGGTGATGGACTTTCCATAAACCCCACCATCAACCGGCTGATTCCCTTCTTCAATGTAGCTTTCGATCATCAGACCCTTGACATATTTTTTCAAATCGGCATCATAATGGCGATTGCGCAGAATCTCCCGGGCGATTCGGGGTTGTTCGCCGAATCGCTTGTTGGAATTGGCATGATTCAAGTCAATAATAATCGCCGGACAGGCGAAATCCCGTTTTTCATAGAGTTTAATCAGATGCATGATATCCTCATAATGATAATTCGGATAATTGCGTCCATGCTGATCCACCGAGCCACGCATAATCGCATGAGTCAGAGGGTTTCCCGAGGTTTTTACTTCCCAGCCCCGGTAGATGAAGGTATGGCCGGCCTGGGCGGCCTGAATGGAATTGAGCATTACGGTAATATCACCGCTGGTGGGATTTTTCATTCCCACCGGGATTTCCAGTCCAGAGACGGTTAACCGATGCTTCTGATTCTCCACCGACCGGGCCCCAATGGCCACATAGCTTAATAGATCTTCCAGATAGGCATAATTTTCCGGATACAGCATTTCATCAGCACAGGATAAGCCCGTTTCTTCAATGGAGCGGATATGCAATTGCCGAATGGCTTTTATCCCCTCGACCATATTGGCTTTTTTATTGGCATCGGGCTGATGGAGCATCCCCTTGTAGCCTTCACCGGTGGTTCGTGGTTTATTGGTATAAATACGCGGAATGATGACAATTTTATCTTCCACTTCTTTTTGAATAACACTTAGACGGTTCACATAGTCAATTACCGCCGTTTCATTATCTGCCGAGCAGGGACCGATAATTAGAATAAAACGATCATCTTTTCCTTCGAAAACATCTCTGATCATCTGGTCCCGCTGGGTTTTTATTTTTTTGCCAGCCTCAGACAGCGGCATCATTTTAAAAATCTCACTGGGTGACGGAATTTCCTGGATCAACTCAAAACTCATTTGTTACTCCCTCTAAAACTATTTTTACCATCTTTATCACCGATCTGGTTTCTATTGGCCATTTTACCCTGGCGACTGAATCGGTATTCTTTTTGTTTGTATTTATTATAGAGATTAATGCTCCACCTGACAAGACTTATTATTGATGACCAACTCCTCACGGACGGTTGGGATTTGTCCAGCCCTTTTATGACCTTTATTGGCCAACACAACCGAAACCCGAAACAGCTGGTCAGCTTGTTCAAAACGTGCGTCGCCATCATACTTCTTTGCAATGGCCAGCACCGAAATGATGCCAATACCCGATGCAGCTTCTCTTTTTTGGGAAAGATAAACGCCGTTTTTTAATCGAATCTCGCCGCTGAAAGGGTTATCTACAACAATATACAACTTGTTGCCGATAAATTGGGAACTCAGTTTAATAAATTGTTCCCCGGCAGTGATGCGCCGACAGGCCTCCAGTGCGTTTTCCAGAACATTTCCAAAAACAACGCATAAATCCGTTTCATCGATTTCCAAATCCTCCGGAACGATTGTTTCGATGGTAAAATTTATGCCTTCCTGCTTGCAGATGTTGGCATAATAGCCCAAGATGGCGTTGACGGCATCGTTGCCACAGTACAGAATATCCGAAATATTCAAGCGATTTCCCAGCAGTTCGTAAATATAGCTTTCTACCTTTTCTTCGTTCTGCTGCTGGATCAATCCCAGCACGGTGTTTAAATGATGCCTCAGGTCGTGTTCGCCTTTGCGAGTCTCTTCAATACACTCGCCAAATTTTTTATAATATTCCGACTGAAACAGCAGCTGCTGTTTGATGACCTCATTGCTTTCGGCCAGAATAATATTCTTTTCTGATTGTTCCAGCATTTCAATGACCACATAATAAATCAGGTAGAATCCAAAAAAAGAGACCAGATTAAAGATTAAAAACTGCCATTGAGCAATCAGATTGGCATTCATAGCGCCAAATGCCAGAAAGATAATGTAGTAGACCAGCGGGATAATCCACAGGTATCCCCAGGCTTTGTTATGTGTCTGCATGACATGGGATATTTTTTTTCTAAAAAAAATCCATATCAATGGATAGGTAATCATCAAAACCAGACATTGAAACAGGTTAAAGTAAAATGAAAAAGATGTCTGGACATAAACCCGGTGTAATCCATAGGTCAGGTAGGAAACCTCAAAAAACTTGGCCATACTGACGATAAAATCAGCATAACTTTTGACCAAAAAGGCAATGAATACCAGTTTTGATGGGGTTCCTCGAACCACGGCCGTATATACCCCAACATACAGCAACAGAAAAAAAACACTATGAAAAAAACGCAGACTGTTCCACTTCGGCACCATTTCAATGATCAGGATCACTGAAACAATATTCAGGAGCATACACAGGGCTCCCAGGGTGATTACAGTCTTTTTCGAATAGCGAAGCTGGTTCCAGACTGGAATAAAAGCCAGAATAAAATAGGGAACGATCGAAAGGCCGATCCCCCAGACAATGTTCAGATTACTGCTTAGCACTGGACTCACCTCTAACTTTTGAGAATACAAAGTCCACATACTGCTGTCGCACAGCGACACTGTTACTTCGCGGAATCCCGACTGTATCGCCGTTTTTCATAATAAAATCAGCAGCGGTATAGTCTGCCACGTAATTCATATTAATGATGCTGCAACGGTGGCAGCGTAAAAAAGGTGTCCCACCCAGCAGGTTCTCCAGCTGTGATAAGGGCAGGTAGGTCTTTATTTCTTCGTTCGTAGTATGGATGACCGAAACCTTATTGAAAACCTCTACATAGATAATATCTTTCAGCCGCAGGGCAATCTCCAGTTTTCCAACGGGGATTTGGATCGCTTTCATATCCTCTGCCAGCATAGCCAGGCATCGATTTAATGCTTCAACTATTTTATCTTCGACGATGGGTTTAATAATGTAGTGCCGGGCGCTTAGTTCAAACCCTTCAATGGCAAAATCTCTGCTTGACGTAATAAACACCATTTGGCAGTCCTCACCCCGGTTCCGGAGTTCTTTTCCGATTTCGATGCCGTTGCCTTCTTCCAAATAAATATCCAGAAATATAATATTGAAAGCGCCAAGCTGATAATGTGCCCAGAAATCTGCCGCCGTCGAAAAAAAAGCGATCTCAAAATCATAACCATTGATGGCACTGTAGTTTTTTAAAAACACCCTAATTTTTTCCTGGTGTTCCGGTTCGTCTTCGCAAACTGCTATATAAACCATGCTGTCCTCCATTTGACCGTTGATTCATTGACGTTATTTAATAATTTTATCATATTGAATCCCATTTCACAATTTATTTGCAACTTTATCATGCGCGAAACGCAGTTTTTCCTCGCGAATTTGAATTGTTTTAAAGATTTTTTGTTGTTATGATAGTCTTAACATTAATTTATTTAAGAGGTGAAAAGAATGAAAAAAATGAAATTTTTCAGTGTGTTAATGGTTTTTGCTCTGTCGGTGTTTATTCTTGCCGGCTGTGGCGGTTCATCTTCAGCGGATAATTCTTCATCAGCTGATGAAACCACCGTTTATTCTCAGGATTTCACGGTCGTAAATGAAACCGGGATTGAAATCTACGCACTCTATGTTTCGCCAACTGGTGAAGCAAGCTGGGGTGATGATATCCTGACCACCGATACCCTACCCACTGGCAGTTCCACCGATATTATCTTTGACACTGAGGTCGAAGAACAATACTGGGATCTGATGATTGCCGACTCGGCTGGTACCACCGTTGAATGGTCGAATATTGATCTGTTCGCGGTTTCAGAGATCACGCTGAAAATCGAGAACGGCACTCCGACTGCCACATTTAAATAAAACATCAAAAAAATAAAACCGCTGCGGATTTTTTCTCACAGCGGTTTTATTTTTTTTATAATAATTTAACTTTTTATGTCTTTGCTGAATTAGAACATTAACTCGCTCATTTTATCAATAGCTTCGTCGTTTGATTCATAAACACCTGGGAAGCATCCAAAATTCAAGCCATGGCTGGCCCCGGGAATAAAGTAGAGCTTGCCGCAACGTTCGCAGGCTTCTTTTGTTTTTTCGAAAACGATTTCCGGAGTCCAGCCCGGGAAATCAATAACACCGCTGTCGATATCACCCATAAAGGAAATTTGGCCGCCGTATTTTTTGATCAACTCTGGGACGTTGTTGGTTGTCATCACCCCTTGCCAGATATCAATGCCCATTTCAATCATCGCCGGAACCAGGTTGGCAGCATAGGAGTCACTATGGTGCACAATCAGTTCTACGCCATTTTCCTTATAAAAGCCGTAGATTTTTTTATAGGCCGGGACGAAGAATTCGGCAAACATTTCCGGCGAAACGAAGGAAGAACGCTGGCTGCCCCAGTCATCATGATGGAAAATACAATCCGGATGAAGACGGCTGATCATTTCTTTGGCATAAGCCAGTTCATACTCAACCAGATAGTCAATCAGATCATGCATATCTTCCGGTTCTTCATATAAAGCCATCAGAGCATCTTCCATGCTCATCAGATGATGGGTCATTTCGAAGATTCCTGGTGCCACAAAGGCGGTTGCAAATTCTTCATTGCGATCGATGGCATTGGCGTGGGCAACCGCTGCCGCCCAGGCTTCGTCTGAGGTTTCCACCGCTGGCGCTTTAACCTGATTGCGCCAGTCGGTGATGTCTTTTAAAACCTTATGTTCGTCGTCATGAATGGGGAAACCACCCAGTTGACCTTCCGGCCAGGTAAAGGTTATTCCCCAGCCATTTTTAATCGTCTGGCCAGGTCCACACATCGCCCCGATAGGCGCTTCCATGATAATATTCATAAATTCATATTGTTTTACAAAGCGATCGGGATTTCCACCTTTGATGGTTTCCAGCAAATTCTGTCTTTTTGTTAACATTTTTATACCTCCTGAATTTTTGTAGTGAATAATAAACCGGCCCTAAGTTTGGTAATTTTTATTTCAATTTACGCGATAACGCTAAGCAGTTGCCAGTTCTTTAGCTTTAACGGCGGCACTACCAGCATCGGGTGCATAACCGTCGGCGCCAACTTCAGCTGCGTATTCTGGTGTTACCGGAGCCCCGCCAACAATGACTTTTAAATCCGGGTAAGCCGCTTTAATGGTTTGAACGGCTTCTTTTAAAGCTGGCATGGTCGTGGTCAGCAGACCAGAACAGGCCACCAGTTTGACATTGGTGTTATCTTTAACCGCCTGAACAAAGGTATCGGCCGGAACATCCACACCGAGGTCAACCATATCAAAACCGGCACTTTCGATCATCATCGAAACCAGATTTTTACCGATGTCATGAAGATCGCCGGCCACCGTACCGAT
>NZ_AXAC01000051.1 GCF_000472665.1 Acetobacterium malicum subsp. dehalogenans DSM 11527
TTTCTTCATGTTGTCAAGCTGTTTTTTGAAATTCTTTTAAGTTCATTTCAATGTTTCAGCTGTGTCCGCTGCCTCACTCGAGACAACTTCATTAGTATACGCTCTTTCACCCCTCCTGTCAACGCTTTTTTGAAAGTTTTTTGATTTCTTTTTGATATTAGCTAAATAGACTCTGCTATCGGCTAATTATCTGGTTTTAAAAGCTGTTGATCAACTATTTTACCGACAGATTTTACTTATTTACCCTCATAATTATCATTCAAACACATAAATTAATGTTTATTATTTAATTTTCAAATCCTAATTCTTTCGAATAAATTAAAGGAACTCAAAATCCTTGGATTCTGAGTTCCTTATTCATCGAGTTATAAGTCGATGGGCTTCATTGTCGGGAAAAGAATAACATCTCTAATGCTGTGTTGATTAGTAAATAGCATAACCAATCGATCAATTCCAATACCTAACCCACCAGTAGGCGGTAGACCCACTTCCAGGGCATTAATAAAGTCGGCATCAAAAGGATGGGCTTCATCATCACCGTCAGTTTTCTTCTGTACCTGAGACATAAACCGTTCTTTCTGATCAATGGGATCATTCAGTTCCGAAAAGGCATTGGCACATTCGGCACCGTTTATATATAGTTCAAATCGCTCTGTGTACCGCGGATCTTTGGGATCTTTCTTAGCCAGTGGTGAAATTTCTACTGGATGCATCGTCACAAAGGTTGGCTGGATAAGTTTATCTTCAACAAATTCGTCAAAGACTTCAGCCATAATTTCGCCAACACTATTTTTCCCATCCACATCCACATGCAGTTCCTTAGCTGCGGCTCGCGCCACTTCGACATCAGTCATGACGTCAAAATCCACATTGGTATGTTCTTTCACCAAATCGACCATTCGTGCCCGTTTGAATGGAGCGGCCAGACTAATTTCTTTATCGCCATAAATAACAGTTTCGGATTTATTAACTTCTTTGGCCAGAAAACTGTAGAGTTCTTCGATCATTACCATCAGGTCATCATAATTCGCATATGCCTCATAGGACTCCAGTAATGTGAATTCAGGATTGTGGGTGGCATCCATTCCTTCGTTTCTAAAAACCCGACTCATTTCATAAACCTTGTCAAAGCCACCAACAATCAATCGCTTAAGTGGTAATTCCAGAGCAATTCGGCAGTATAAAGTGATATCCAGGGCATTATGATGGGTCATGAAGGGTCTGGCATTGGCACCACCGGCCAGATTTGAAAGAACCGGTGTTTCTACTTCGATAAAATCTCGGGCGTCATAAAATTCCCGTATTTTCCGCATAATCAGTGATCGTTTCTGGAAAACATCCTTCACTTCCGGATTTACAATCAGATCAACATAACGCTGTCGGTAACGAAGCTCCATATCTTTTAGACCGTGATATTTTTCCGGCAGAATTTGCAAAGACTTACTCAAAAGCGTCAGTTCTGAAACTCTTACCGAGATCTGACCCATTTTTGTTTTGAAGATTTCCCCTTTAACTCCAACGATGTCGCCAATGTCATAGGTTTTTATTTCGTCATATATATCTGGTAAGGCATCTTTCTTCAGGAATAACTGAATTCTTCCTGTGGAGTCCTGCAGATCATAAAAGGATACTTTTCCCTGGCCTCGTTTGGACATGATCCGACCAGCCATGGTCACTTCCTTTTCTTCATAGTCATCATAAGATGCTTCAACTTTCTGAGCATGGGCACTTACATTGAAACTGGTTTGTTCAAAGGGATTCTTCCCGGCATCTTGTAAATTCTTTAATTTTTCTCTTCTTATCTCAAGAAGTTCGCTAAGATTTTCTGTTGTCAATGTCTACTCCCCTATCTACGTATTTCTAAAATTTGATATGCCGCTTCACCGTCAGGAATTTGCACCTTCACGGTATCGCCTACCTTTGCGCCCAACAGCGCTGATCCAATCGGGGACTCGTTTGAAATACGGTTGTTTTTAGGATCAGATTCGGCTGATCCGACAATTTTATATTCTGCAACTAAGTCCAGTAATGGATTTTTAATTTTAACGATGCTGCCAACTCCGACATCTTCGGTATGGATGTCTTTTTCAACAATAACAACTGCTATTTTAAGTTTATGTTCAAGCTCTGAAATTCGGCCCTCAACAAACCCCTGCTCATTTTTCGCTTCATCATATTCGGCGTTTTCACTTAAATCTCCGAATTCCCGGGCTGTTTTAATCCGATCTGCTACCTCATGGCGCTTAACTGTTTTTAAGTATTCCAGTTCTTTTTTTATGTTATTAAAACCATCTTCGGTTATAACTAATTCTTTTCCATTCATGTTCATTATACTCCTCCATCTGACACGATTCTCATTCTCAATCACGAGTGCCATTTTTTCTTTCTATTTTTTGTTTTATGCCTTATTTTCGGTTGGCATTATTTAATTGACTTACTTACCAATAACGGTTTTGCCCCACATGTAGTGCACCAATTTTTCCGGAACCGCAACTGATCCATCGGCTTGCTGATAATTTTCTAAAATTGCGGCAAAGGTTCTGCCCACTGCCAGCCCCGACCCATTGAGGGTATGTAAAAAGCGGGTTTTCTTGGTTTCGCCATCTCTGAAGCGAATATTTGCCCGTCTGGCCTGGTAGTCTTCAAAATTCGAACAGGAGCTGATCTCGACATAGCGGTTGTAACTTGGCATCCACACTTCAATATCGTAGGTTTTAGCCGAGCTGAAGCCCAGATCTCCAGTACATAATTCAATTACCCGGTAAGGAATCCCCAGAAGCTGCAAAATCCGTTCCGCATTATTCGTTAAGGATTCCAACTCTTCGTAGGACCGATCCGGATGAACAAATTTAACCATTTCCACCTTGTCAAATTGATGATTACGGATCAATCCCCGGGTATCACGGCCAGCTGACCCGGCTTCCTGTCTGAAACAGGGGGTATAAGCGGTAAAGTATTTAGGCAATTCTTCTTCTCCTAATATTTCATCGCGATAGATATTGGTTACCGGTACCTCGGCGGTTGGCACCAGGAAAAAGTCTTTACTTGGTAGATGAAAAGCGTCTTCTTCAAACTTTGGTAATTGTCCGGTACCGGTCATACTTTCCCGATTTACCATAAATGGTGGCGAAATTTCGGTATAATGATGTTCTTCGCAATGGGTGTAAAGCATAAAGTTAATCAGTGCCCGTTGTAATCGGGCTCCCTCACCTTTAAACATGCTGAATCGGGCACCGGTGATTTTGACCGCCCGCTCAAAATCCAGGATGTCCAGATCCACGCCGATATCCCAATGAGCTTTGATCTCGAAATCAAATTTTCTGGGTTCGCCCCATTTTCTAATTTCCAGATTATCGGTATCATCTTTCCCGACCTTGACTTGGGGGTTGGGAATATTCGGAAAATTCAACAGCTGAATTTTGATCTCATCGTCGATTGTTTTGACTTCTGCATCCAGATCTTTAATCGTGTTTGACAGCTCCTTCATTTCGGCAAAAATCTCGGTGCAATCCTTATTTTCTTTTTTTAAAACGGGAATTTGTTTGGACACCACATTTTGCCGGCTCTTCATTTCTTCAACCTGACCCAATGTTTCCCGGCGTTTTTCATCTAATGCCGTTATCACGCTTAAATCATATTGACCGCGTTTGTCCAAACCTGCCTGAACTTCTTCTTTATTTTCTCTTATGCGCTTTATATCGAGCATTTTTTCCTCCTGCTTTTAAAAACTTATGATCTTATCCTACTGAGTTACCCCAGATAGTTGCTGTAGCTGAGCCAGAACCTGTTCCAACTCACTAATCTTTTGTCCATATCCTGCCCAGTTACCAGCTTTTTGCGCTTCTTGCGCTTCTTTGAATAGGGCATTGGCTTTTACTACTAATTCTGCAGTGGTTGAAGTGCTTCCAGCGCTTTGGACTGGTGAGCTATTACTCAGTAATTCCTGAATATCAAAAACCTGTGCCAACGCCAACTCCAGAGAGTCAGCCATAACTATTTCATTCTGGTAACATACTACCACTTTTTTTAATTCCGGCAGATTATTTTCTCCACCAACGGCTTGAATGTAAATTGGTTCGACATAGATAATCGCATTTTCGATCGGTATCGACATCAGATTTCCCCGCAAAACCCGGGAGCCCTGCTGACCTAAAAGGGTCAATTGCGGTGAAATGATGGTATCCTGATCGATCCGCTGTTCAATCTGCATTGGGCCATAAACCAGTTGCTGTTTGGGAAACTCATAGAGGATCAACTGCCCATAACCTGGGCCATCCGATACGCCTGCCAGCCAGGCAATCATATTATCCTTATCTTTTGGTGTAAAGGGTACGGTTAACATAAACTCTGCTTGTCGATCTGGCAACTCCATAATGGTATAAGCCGATTCCACCGGCACCTCAGTTTTTTCAGATTCGTAAAACTGGGTTGCCGTCTCCCACTGATCTTCCTTATTATAAAAGACTCTGGCATTTGACATATGATAAGTTTTATAAATATCGGATTGAATATCAAACATGGTTTTTGAGTACCGCAGATGTTGTTTGATTCCTTCCGGCATTTCTGAAAGATCTTTCAAAAACCCAGGGAATATTTTACTGTAGGTTTCCAGTACCGGTTCATCATCCACCTTGTAGAAAGTCACATCGCCATTGTAGGCATCAACAACCACCTTCACCGAGTTACGCACATAATTATCGCCGGCTTCATCATAGGGTTGCGAGTAAGGGTAGCGGTCACTGGTGGTGAAGGCATCAACAATCCAATACAGACGGCCTTCTGAGATCACCATGTAGGGATCACTGTCATAGCTTAAAAATGGGGCAATGGTCGAGACACGTTCAGAAATATTGCGATGGATCAGCATCTTACTGTCATCCGTAATTTCATTTGCCAAAAGCAGTTCCGATGACCCATGATAGAGCGCAAATGCCAGTTTATTGATAAAAGACATTTGGATCCCTGCTGTCCCCGTATAGGTAACCTCCTGGTTATCATCACCCTGAGGGTAATCAAACTCGGCGGTGGTACAGTTGGTGACCACGTAGCCATAGTCATTTTCACCAAAATAAATTCGAGGTTCGTCAATGACCAGTTCACTCACATCGGTAACCGGTGGAATATCTTTGACGATCAGATCCGGTTGCCCCACATTGTTTGTTTTGTTGACCGGGGACACCGCTGAACCAAATCCATGGGTGTATTTCAAGTGCTGATTGACCCAGGTCTTCGCTTCAGCGGGCAGTAAGGTATTGTTCATTTCCCGGGCACCCAGGAACACCTGCGTATAGACACCGTTGACAAAATAGCGATCAACATCAACATCATAAAATTGATAGTAGTTCCTGATCCCTTGTAATGAATTATACATTTCCTGGGTTGGTATTTGATCGTTAATTGGTATGTTATCGATCGTTATTTGGTTTTCTTTAATTTCTTTCGCCGTTATTTCCTGCGTTCCTGAAAACTCTCTTGTTTCAACATTGGATAAATCATAGGCCTGTTGTGTATATTCAATGTTATTGGCAATATACTGTTCTTCTTTGGTAAATTGATTGGGGATCACAATTAGCGATTCATAGATTCCCTGGGCGGCCCCACCCAAAATTATCACCACGATTAACAAGACCGGGCCAGCACCCATGAATAGATATTTTTTCTTATAACCGGCAAATACCGATGTAACAGCCAGAACCAGACACAAAGCGCCTTTAATAATGATGACTTTCAGTCCGACATCAATATCTGCGGCACCAGCTCCATAGACGATCCCGGAACTGGAGTACAGCAACTGAAAAGCTTCCAAAAAGCTGCCAATCGACAGGATTAAAAAAAGCACGCCTAAAAAAATGCCGATCTGCCGGGATGCAATCTCAAGATATGATTTAAATATCCCCTTGGCATTATCTTTAATGGATTCCAAGTCTTGTTCCCGGCTGAATTCGATTTTCTTGCCCTGATAAAGGATATATGCCGTGTACAAAAAGGTTAGCACGACAATGACCGCAAAGAAACCGATGAAAATAGAAAAGACTTCCTGGTATAATGGCAAGCCAAAAAAATAAAGGGCCAGATCCTGATTGAAGATGGGATCTGTCAAATTGAATTGCGTCTGATTGACGAATTCCAGGATTTGATACCAAAGTCGATCCGAAATCAAAATGGTCAGAAAAAAAGCGACCACACCACTTACACCAATGGCAAGGATATTCTGCTTTTTCGTTGCTTTCTGAACACTCCCGATGTACCGTGCTGAAATACGATTAAGCAATTTCAAATAAAAAAACAAAATCAGCATCACCCCAATAAAGATCGGAATACCTATTTGTGTTTTTGTCACCAGTTCTTTAAAGAAAATTTCTGTATACCCCATTTCCACAAACCAAAGATAATCAATATAAAATTGGTTCAGTGATAATAGAATGGCGAAAATTACTAATAACACACCTAATCCAATTAAGAGTGTTTTGTTTCTTTTTCTCATTTTTCCACTTCTTTCCTGATAGTATCGTATTTTTCTCTAATTTTATTATTATATCACATTTTTTTGACAATTCATTAATAAAATGCAATATTTGCGATTAAAAGAGACGCCTTCAAAAATACAACTCTTTTCATTCGCCAACAGCTTAATAATAGGTTCCGATCAACCCTGAATCGGAAAGTCAAAATAGGTTTCAGGATACGGCTCTTCAGTTAGGGTAAAGTGCCACCACTCCTGCTGCATCGGTTCAAACCCCTCTGAGCGCATCAGATAACGGAGCTGGACCCTGTTTTTGCTTTGTTCCAGAGTGAGATGATCATAATCGCTGTAGGAGACCTCCGAAAAAAAATCAAACACACCACCCATGTCGATTTCGGTCCCCGTTTCGATGTTTACCACCGTCAGATCCACCGTACTGCCCCGGGTATGGGAAGATTCCGGGGCAATAAACCCGCCATCGAAAATTTCCTGGCGCGTCTTCTCCGGATAATAGATACTTTTGGTTTTCCCATCTTCCGCCTGCTTTCCCCAGCGCACAAAATGATCCACTGCCCGTTTGGGACGATACCCGTCAAAAACCTTTAAACCAAAGCCTTCTTCCAAAAGTTGTTTTTGGACTCTTCCCAGGGCGATTGCCGCTTTTTCAGTTAATAAAATGATGGGGGCTTCATAGCCATCGATTCGTTCGCCGACAAAATTATCTCCGGTATAGTATTTTACATCTGTCATGATTCCTGGAATTGCCATAACAATATCCACAAAATCATGGGGACGTACGATCATAATTTTTTTCATTGATTTTCCCCTAGTTTACGCTTGAAAATGTCTATTTCCCTATTTTATACGATGATTGGCATGATTACCAGTAATAATTATCAAAATCAATGAAAGCATTAAATAATCTACTATAATAATATAGTTGATTATTTAATGCTGAAGACTTGTTCATTTGATAATGTCCAGTGAAACTCGACCATCCAGAATTTCAACAATACGGTCTGCTTTTTCAGCAACTCGTCGGTCATGGGTGATGATGACAAAGGTGGTTCCCAGTTCCTGGTTGATCTTCCGGAAAAGTTGATAAATGCTGTCAGTGGTCTGCGAATCCAGATTACCGGTTGGTTCGTCAGCCAGAATAATTTTTGGTTTATTCATCAGTGCTCTGGCAATGGCTGTCCGCTGCTGTTGTCCACCCGACATATTTGTTGCCAGGTTATTTTCCACCTTTTCAAGTCCCACCAGATTCAGTATTTCCCTGGCTCTTTTCTGACTTTCCTTATCCGCCTTACCATGGGCAACCCGATATGGCATCAGTACATTTTCCAGGGCGGTAAATTCCGGTAACAGGTAATGAAACTGAAAAACAAAACCCAATGTTTCGTTCCGCAAATCAGCCAATCGCCCTTTTGACATGTTTCTAGTCGACACGCCGTTGATAATTACTTCCCCTTTTGTCGGGCGATCCAGGGTTCCGATAATATTGAGGAGGGTACTTTTACCGCTGCCGGACTCACCGATAATGGCATTAAATGAGCCGGTTTTAAATCCCAGATTCAGTTCATGAAGAGCAACCGTTTTAATCGTCTTGCCATAAACCTTTGATACGCCTTTGACTTCGACTACGAAATTATCCATTTTTAATTACCTCCATGGGATCCAGCTTAGACACGCGAATAGCTGGAATTAGAGCAGCCAATGTCGAAGCAATGACGGCAATTCCCGCTGAAACGCCAATGAAAACCCAATCAATATAAAAGGGCACCAGTGAAGATCCATCGGGATTAGTGACAAAGGTGGCGAATGACCAGCTCAACCCAATTCCCAAAGCGATACCGACAAACGCCCCCAGGATGCCCAGCAGAAATCCCTGAAACAAAAAAACCAGACTGGCTTTGGGGTTGTGCATTCCCATGGCCTTTAATATCCCAATCTGTCTGGACTTCTGGACGACACTGATGGCCAGAACACTGGCAATGCCCAATACCACTGATATCAGCACAAAAACCTGAATCATCAGGCTTGAAGCGGTCTGACCTGAAAGCCCAGATAACAAGGCGACATTTTCTTCTTTCCAGTTTGTCACAATTAAAGTCTCGTCATTTAAGCGCTTTTCCACATCCATTGCCACTTCATCCGCGGCAAATACATCATTTACCTGCATTTCGATCTGCGATACGCCTTCACCGGTTTCCAAAAATGTCTGGGCTGTACCATTATTTGTTAGAATCCATGATTCATTCAAAGACTTTACCTGCAAATCAAAAAAACCAGTTACCAGAAACTCTCCTGTTTTTCCAGTCGGGGTGATCATTTCAATCGCATCGCCGATTGCTACGTTCAGGTTTTTTGAAAGGTCCTTTCCGATAATAACTTCATTTTCATTTATCCCCAGTTCGCCTTTGACTACCCGATCTGCAATTTTATAGATTCCCTGGGCAGCGCCCCAATCAAAGCCTCTCAGGATAATGGTCGTCGACTCGGCAGGCGTTTTTAAGATAGCGGGCCCCTGAGTAACCGCCACAAGGTTTGTTATTTCTTCTGGATTGGCGGCTTTGATCGTTTTTATTTCAGCCTGGGGATCTAAAATAAAATCACCATCTTCCTGGGGCGCAACGGTAATCTGCGGCGCACTACCCACCGTTTTATCGACCAGGCTTTTTTGAAGACCAGTGATCAGTGACCCGATAAAGATTTGAACCGAGACCCCAATCGCAATTCCCAAGACAATCAGAATGGTTTGACCCTTACTGGATTTTAAAAACCGAAGGGCGATATCAAATGCCAGTTTCATGATCTTCCCACCCTTCTGAAATTCTTACCACTGCGTCATAGCTATCCACATAATAATCACCGCCGATTTCTTTTACCACCGATAAATTATCTTTAAATGCTGCCCCACCTAAAATAATGCTGATTTCATTGCCCAGAATTTTGCGGACATCTTCAATGGTTCGCCTGGCAGCAACCAGATTAAAATAATTACTGACCCCCATGGCGATAACCTCTGGCCGCAATCGGACCATTGCCTGCAAAAGCGCCTTCGGTGGAGTATTACCGCCTAAAAAATAAACCTGATGACCGCATAAGGTAAAGAAATCAGCGATCATCCGGGCCCCTACATCATGGTATTCCTCGGCAGGACAGAAAATCAGTATCTTTTTCTTTCCCGTTCTGAAACTATTACGCAGTCCTTCATTCACTACCCGGGGATAGCAGTATTCGATAACGGTTCGAACCACCGACGTTCTAAAATGTTCTTTCCAAATCGCTACCGATTCTCTTCTTTCTTCCAACTCCATTTTGTTCTGAACGGGCATTAATAACTCATTGTACAGCTCCACAATGCCAACCTTCCCGGTTTCCAGGGCATCCAACGCAATTCGCACGGCGTTGGGTTTATCATCGTTTTCCAGACATTCCACAAATTTTTCATATAACATATGCGCACCACCCACTATAGATTATCAGTAATTTATACCCAGGGTTTTACCAAACAAACATACCCTAAGACTTAATTTACACCAATTCAAAAGAAAGAATCCCTGCAAATAAGCTTTGCAGGGATTCTCTTATGCTAAAACTATTAGAGGTCGATAACCCATTTTCCAATGTTTTCCAATTTTTCTTCTGTCAATCCACAGTCGAGTAAATAACCAAGTTCATCTAAAGTGCCTTGTCCCAGGGGAACCAATGTCGCGCCTGAGTCACTTCCCAATGCAATGTTCACACCCATTGCATTTGCTTTTTTTACCATCAACTGATGTTGTTTAAAATAAGCTTCCGATACTTTTTGATATTTTTTCATTGGACTGGCATCCTCACATCTGGCTATATTGGCAAACGGCGCCAGGGTCGGCACCCAAACCACGCCACACTCACGCATCGCATGAAGGCAGTCGTCGTCTATTCCATAGCCGTGTTCAATGGTATCTGCGCCTGATGTCAAAGCTATCATAATACCCTCTGGTGTGTTGGCGTGAACCATGACTGATAAACCCTTTTGATGAGCATGATCAATCATCTCCGAACATTCACTTTTAGAAAACCCCAACGGCCCGGAAGCACCCAATGTGGTAAAACTCATGATCCCGGTTAGAATAATTTTTATAAAATCAGGCTTTTGTTTGATGACTTGATTCATCTTTTCAATGCCTTCTTTCAGATTATCCACTGAGTCTCCTAAAAAATCACCGTAATGGCCTTTTTTATAAAAAGCGCGAATGGGCGTCTTCACAATAAGGTCGGAATCTTTTGAAATATCTCTGAGAATTATTCCAATTCCTGAACCATCGCCGCCATCACGAATTGCCTGTACCCCTTTATTTTGATAGATTTGAATGAGGTCTTTCATTGCCTCGAGCGCTAAATCGTCTGAATCAGACTGTCTCAATCCTCTGAATTGGCCCAAACCACAATGAACATGACAATCGATTAGCATGTTTTTTTGTATACGCAAATGTCACGAATCCCATCTGCTGCTTTAGATCTATTCGGGCTTGTTCCAATTACTGTTATTTTCACCTTATCACCAACCTATAAATCTGCAAAATCCAGAATTTTGGTGGATCTTATTCCCCAAAATAAAAAACTCCTCCATTATAAGATGAACAGTTTAATGATATAAGCTGTTCATCTTAAGAGGAGCATTTTTAGAATTTCCGGCTCGGCCGGCATTCAGTTATGTTATTATTTATTAAACTACTGGAGTTATTGGTGCAATTCCAGCCATATCAAGAATTTCTGGAATTCTGTTTTCCCAACCTAATGACATAATGTGAACGCCTTGAGCGTAATCTTTACATTCTTTGATCAGACGAGCACAGATTTCTACGCCAGTATCGCCAGCTTTTGTTTTTTCTTTGTCTGCCTGTAATTCTTTAATCATTTCGTCTGGTACATGGACACCAGCTACGTTGGCATTCATATATCGGCACATTCCCACATTTTTGGGGATGATCAGACCCAATTGAACTGGAACACCAAACTGTTTAGCTTGTTCCATAAATTTAATGAATTTTTCTGGTTCATAAACGCCCTGAGTTTGGAAATATTCGCATCCAGCTTTCACTTTTGCTTCCATTTTTGCCAATTGAACATCTACAGAGTCGCTACATGGTGATACAACAGCGCCTTTAGCAAACTTAGGTGGAGCTCCATCAACTGCATTCCCAGCAATATCAAAGCCTTCTTCTAATCGTTTTACCGCATGAATTAACGAAACGGAATCAAGATCGAAAACAGGTTTTGCTTGAGGATGATCACCTAATGTAGTGTAATCCCCAGTTAATAGCAATAAATTCTCAATGCCTAGTAATGCTGCACTTAATACGTCAGACTGTAAGGCAATACGATTTCGGTCACGACAGGTAATTTGAAAAATTGGGAGCAGTCCCTCATCTTTTAATACCTTACATGTTGCCAGTGAACCAGTACGCATAACGGAGGATTGGTTATCCGTTACATTCAATGCATGAACCCGGGTTTTTAAATACTCATGGGCATCTTTAATTAAGTGGTCAAGTTCAACTCCTTTTGGAGGTCCCACTTCTGCAGTTAATACAAACTCGCCACGTTGAAACAGCTCAGTTATTCTCATTTATAATTACTCCTAATCTTCTTAAATTGTTGGTTCTTCTGCGTTTGGATTGTGATAGTTCCGCACTTTTGGTGCTTCATATTTCATATTATCCAGTTTATTCAGTTTTTCCAATTTTCGGTAAATTCGTTCCCATCCGCATTCCATTTCCTTGTCAACTTCACACATGCCTTCTTTGGCGCCGCCACATTGGCCGTTGAGTAGACTTTTTGAACATGCGGTAATCGGACAGATTCCACCGGTACCATTGAGATAGCATTCGCCACACTGTCCACAATCAACATTCAGTGGTGTAACACCCTGGAATCCTGGTAATGGATAGGTATCGCAACAAGAGTAGACTTTTTTGCTTTCAAATTGAGCAGCAACAGTCTGAACCCCAACGCCACAGGAGAATACCAGGATGGTATCTGCGGCATTAATGACATCGGTATGTTTTTGCAATTGCAATTTTAAATTATCGGGATTACAGATGTAATCCGTTGTGATAATCTGAGTCACACCACTTAAGTCTTTTTGCAGTTCATCTGCTTCGTGTTCAGCGAAATAGACTTCTTTGCAGCCGTGACAGTTTATGATCACAGTTTTTCCTTGAGCCAGTGCTTCGATTGTTTCTTTTGATTTTAGTTGGGTAATCAGCATATTATTTACCCTCCCTTATGGCAGTTTTTCCGATTTTAATTCGTTCAACAATTGGAATTTTTGATGAACAGATATATTCACAACATCCACATTCAATACAGTCCATGGTGTTTTGTGTTTTCATGCCTTCCCAGTCTTCTGACAGAGCATATTTGGTGAAATACAGCGGACGCAGTTCCATTGGGCAGACGTCAGCACAACGGCCACATTTGATACATTCTACGGCTTCTTTAACCGTGGTTTCAACAGCGATAATACCATTGGAACATTTCAGCATCGGAACATTGAGGTTCGCCTGGGCGAATCCCATCATTGGGCCACCGATTTTAACAGTTACATCATCGCCTTTTACATCGCCGCAATGGTTGACGATATCTTTGACAGAGGTACCAATCTTGACTAAGTAGTTGCCAGGCTTGTTGATGCGGTTACCGCTGACAGTCACAACACGTTCAACTAGAGGCATTCCTAGTTGGATTGCATCGGAAACAGCTTTAGCTGTGCTCACGTTACATACGATTGCGCCAACATCCATTGGTAGGCCGCCACTTGGCACTTGCTTGCCCATAACCCGTTTGATGAGCATTTTTTCAGCCCCTTGTGGGTATTTGGTTTTTGCAACCACGATTTCGATGTTTTCGATATCGGCAGTTTTTGCCTGCAGCAATTCAACTGCATCCATCTTGTTGTCTTCAATGGCAATCACACCTTTTGGTGCGCCGGATGCTTTCATCATAGCTTTTAGACCATAAATTACTTCATCAGCATACGCCAGCAGAACCTGATGATCCGCGGTCAGAATTGGTTCACATTCACAACCGTTGAGCAATACCAGTTCAATCGGTTTTGGTGATTTAAGTTTAACGGCAGTTGGGAATCCAGCCCCACCCATACCGACAACGCCTTTTTCACGGACAATTTCGATAATTTCATCAGCTGAAAGTTTATCTAAATCGCCGGCTGGTTTTACTGAGTCATCAAGGGTATTCTTGCCGTCTGATTGAATAACAACAGCTAATGCTTCCAGCCCGCTAATCGGATGCAACCGTGGTTCAACGGCAACAACAGTACCACTGACACTGGCATGAATCGCGCTGCTGATAAAGCCAGCGGCTTGAGCAATTTTTTGACCCATTTTCACCTGTTGTCCAACTGTTACAATTGGCTCAGCTGGTGCACCAGCATGCTGTGACATAGGAATAACCACATTTACTGGATCTGGGAAAGGTACCAATGAAATATGTTCACTCAATTCTTTGAATTCGGTTGGGTGAATTCCGCCATAGTATCCTTCAAATCGTTCTTCGCGGACAGACTTCACATATTCACTGACAAATTTGTGATTGACTTTGGAATAATCCCGTAGTTCTACTGGCTGATCTAACAGTTCTTGCAAACGTCCCTGTTTAGCCAGTCGATCGTAAATGAGCTGCCATCCGCAGTCCATTTCTTTATCGACTTCGCATTTACCATTTTTAGCACCGCCACATTGACCATTCAGTAAACTTTTTGAACAATCAACGACTGGACAGATTCCTCCGGTCAGGTTCAGATAACATTGACCACATGCTTCACATAAAGTGGTTGTCAACGCCATTCCATGGTAGCCATCAACAATAACGGAGTCGCTTGCAGCATATACCGGCATTTCCGCCATTCCTGCAATCGTCTGAATACCCAAACCACATGAGATAACAAACACATTTTTGGTTTCTTGGGGAATAAGACCCTGGAAGCTCTTCGATGTTAATGGTTCATTGCACAGAAAATCAATTCGTGCCGAGCCCACAATATTTTTGCCCTGTTCTTTGGCAATCTCTTCAAACAAACCGCATTCCGGTTCGTCAAAACTGTCAAGTTCCTTGAAGCATTTGTTACAGGCGATAACAAACAAATCATCCTTGTCTGCCAGAACCGCATCAAGCTCTTCCTTTCTTTTCAGTTTAAACTTTGTGTAATCCTCCAATTGTATACCTCCTTTGTTTTTTCAGATTTTATAAGTTATTTTGCATTTTGCATGCGCGAATAACATGTGCTGCCAATAAAGCTGTTGTGATTGGGCCTGTTCCGCCGCCACATCCTGGTGTAGCTGAAGTAATCATTGCAACCTTATCTAAACAGTCTACGTGAGCATCTCCAGCACGAATTTTTTTGCCTTCTTCGTTTAATATAAATTCTTTGTTTTCGTCTTTCATTTGAGACATAGCAACATCAATCAGGATACAGTCTTCGCTTAACATATCAGCTCTCACTAATCCGTAGATACCACACGCGGTTACAACGATATCCGCTTTTTTGGTGTAAGAAGCAGTATCTTTTGTATGAACATGACACATCGTTACCGTTGCAAATTCGTTTGTCAGCATAATTGTCAGTGGTTTTCCTAATACGTTAGAGTTGTTAATAACCACAACGTCTTTACCTTTAACATCGATGTTGTAGAATTTAAACATTTCCATAACGCCTTCAGCTGTACATGGGAAGAATCCTCTTTCATCGGCGATCATCAGTTTTCCTAAGTTTGTAGGATTAAGAGCATCTGGATCTTTTTCAGGACTTAACAGATATTTGATTTTTTCTGCATCGATTTGATCTGGTAGTGGTTGGAAGATCAAAACAGAATGAATGTCTTTATCTTCATTGATTGCCTGAAGTTTTGCAATGAAATCTGCTTCAGTTACATCAATAGGGAACTGAACTGATTCAACTTCAATGTTTGATTTTCCCATTCTGGTGATAATGCTTTTTTCGTAAGAAATAGAACCTGGATCTTCACCAACTCGCATGATTGCCATTTTTACAACAATGCCTTTTGCTTTTAATTCATTGGCATCTGCCAGCACTTGAGCCAGTACCGATTCACTTACTTCTTTTCCACTTAATAATTTTGCTGCCATAATTATAATACTCCTCTTAGTTCAAAATTTTATTGATTTATAATAATGCTATTATGAAAGTTGTTTTTCAACATCTGCATAAACACGGTCACAAATTTCAACGCCTTTGTCCAGCATTGGTTTAATTCTGTTGTTAACGTCAGCTACGTAGTCTGCATCTTTGATTGTTTTTATATTGATTAATACATTAACCCAACCACTGATCATTCCCGCTCTTAAACACTGAACGCCACACGCTACATCACTGATGGCTAAAGCAGATCCTTTTCCGACCAGTTCTTCCTGTAATAAAACAGCCTTGTAACATACTTCAACGATTTCAAGCGGAATGCTACAAGCAACCTTGGTGCATTCTTCTAAGGTTTTTTCTTTGTAAGCTTTCTCTTCTTCAGTTTCTTTGGGTAGACCATAAGCTTTCGCTAAAGGCAAAAAGTTTTTTGCGTCTTCATCGATCATTGCTAACAGACGATCCTGCAAAACCTGCGCTTCTTTTAAAATGCGTTGAATATCTTCTTCATACTCTGCATATTTTTTCTTTCCGGTGGTCAAATTGCAAACCATTCCAGCCAAAGCTGTACCGATTGCACCAACTAATGCGGCTGCGCCGCCACCACCTGGAACAGCTGCTTTGCTGTACAGGGCTTCAACAAATTCGGTACATTTTTTTTCTGAGATAGAACCAAGATCAGTTCCTACTGCATCAAATTCCATTTACTAACTCCACTTCAATCTTTATTGTTTATTGTATATTTTTTAACAAACTTCTATAGCGAGAGGGTTCTGACGAACCCTTCTCGATATTATAGAAAGCCATTTATTTCTAGAATAAGCCAGCAATTACGCCGTTTTCATCGACATCAATTTTTTCTGCTGCTGGTACTTTAGGCAGACCAGGCATTTTCATGATTTCGCCGGTGAGGGCGACAATGAAACCTGCTCCTGCGGAAATATTGACCTGACGAACCGTTACTCTAAATCCGGTTGGACGACCCAGTTTGGTGGCGTCATCGGTTAATGAGTATTGGGTTTTAGCCATACAGATTGGCACCTTGTCAAAACCAAGAGCGGTCAATCGTTCCATTTCTTTAGCGGCTACTGGTGTAAAGTCGACGCCGTCAGCGCCGTAAATACGGGTCGCAATCGCTTCGATTTTTGCTTT
>NZ_AXAC01000052.1 GCF_000472665.1 Acetobacterium malicum subsp. dehalogenans DSM 11527
ATAAGCTGCCCGAAGCTACTAATCTTCAGTACGAAAGGCAAGCGATACAGCTTGTGAGTTTGCAGTACAACTGATGGCTGGGAGACAGTCTTTCAATGTAGTCATGCTACAGGAGCATACAGCCTTAATTCAGATAGATCCTTATTCCATATCTCTATTATCCAGGAATAGGGTTCAATATCCAAGTGATTTAAAAAACTAACTAAACACTTTGTGTTTAAATTTATTATACGAGGAGACTTGGTTATGAAAACATTGTCTGCCAAAAAATTAGCTGCTACTATAACGAAGATTAGAGAGGAAAAAGGGCTTACAAAAGAAGAATTGGGGACTTTAACAGGTATAAATAGAATCATGATTGGTCGCATAGAACGTGAAGATTTTATCCCATCAATTGTTCAATTTGAAGCTCTCGGAAACGTTCTGGGTTTTGATATCACCAACATGTTTATAGAGAAAGAAGAAATAAATTCTTTCATTGCGCTTAGAAGCGAGGCGCTAAATGATACTGAAAAAGAAGGCGTGGATAAACTCTTTAAAATGATGATAGCACTTAGACAACAAGTTATCTTAAGAAGAAAATACGAAAATGAGTCAGTTCATAGTGCTTAATGAAGTTCAGGTTGATGAAATAAGAAAGCTTGCTAGAGATAAGCGCCAATCTCTAAGTATTGTTGGTGAAATGCCAATAGCTAATGATATTTTCACAATTCTGGAACAGTTAGATATAAAATTGCTGGAGTATCCTATTCAATCGGAAGGTGATAGTCCAGCTTTTTCTGCTGCCATAATGTATACGGAAGAAAATGGTGGAGAATTGGCTTTTATCGGTTTGAACACAGCGGATTATTTTGACAAACAACTCTTTGCCATAGCTCACGAACTATTCCATTATTACACAAAAAGTGGTTCTCATTTAAGTCGATTAGATGAAGACGAAAATTCTTTGATTGAAGCAAAAGCAAATCGTTTTGCTGCGGAGTTTTTATTTCCAGAAGTTGCTCTACGAAGTATTATTCTTAATGAGTTTAAAACATCAAAACTGGGAAAGCTAACAGAGAAAACAATTTTACGTTTTATTGTAAGACTTCAGTGTACATGGTGGTTACCTTACCATTCATTAGTTAAGAGATTACATGAGATCGGCACTATTTCAGAAGAGCAGTATAGGAATTTATATAGTATTGATGAAAGAAATCTCGATGCTGAATATGGCAGAATGGGAATTGCAATTAATGAAGAGGTTTTCAGGAAACTAAATACGAAGACGAATACAATTGGAACCTCTATGAAGGATATTGAGATAATTGTTAGGAATTTTGAAGATGGATTAATTAATGAGGACAAATTAGCCGACACGTTATCTCTTTTCAACAAATCGCCTGATGATTTTGGATATAGAGTTATCGTGACCGAAGAAGATGAAGAGGAGTTTGATGCTTTCTTTTCTGGGAGAAAGTCCGATGAAGATTAATTTAAGGGAATCAAATGCTTCATTAATTAGCATTTTTGAAAATCCTAACCAAATTATTACACTGGATGCAAATTTCTTAATTCCTCCAGACCGAAGTAGAATTATAAAAAGAGGATTTGATTTTCCCCTGTTTAAGAAAGTTTGGCTTGACCCAATTTTTACAACTTTTTCAATGGTTGCAATTCACGAAGCTGTTTACGATGAATTAGTCACTGAAAATCTTTGCAACTATGTGGAGGCATTAAAAAGTGAAGATCCTCCAAAGATTATCATACATACCGATTCTTCTCTTACGGATGTAGAGAGAACTCTTCGTGATTCAATTGAGAATAAAATTTACCCACATACTAATTATGATCCTAACTTAGATAATAAAGATGATCGAGGTGAAGTAAAATCACTTTCGTATATTGCAGTAAAAGGGCTATTGTATTTTGCTGCACATGATAACAATGCATTGCAGCTCATAGAAAAAGCCGATCAATGGTCAACAGGGTTGGATAATGTTAAAGCTATCCATATGTATGAACTAATATATTTTTTATATAGCAATAACTTAGGAGATAAAAAATCGTTAAAGATGCTTTATAAGTATCAATATTATTTAACTTCCCACGAAAAACAGACAAACCCTGAGTGGGGAGAATTTATTAAAGCAATGAGTGTTCTGTATAACTAGGGTGTGTCTGAGAACTAATTATTTATAATCTCCACAATGCATTTTAGAATAAAGCAAAAACGTTGGGAGAAGCATGATGCCATCAAAACGCTATGAAATTTCAGATGAACAATGGGAACAGATCAAGATTTATTTCCCAAAGCCAAAACAGTTCGTCCACCTAAAGATAATTGGTTAATCTTCAACGCAATTTTATGGATTGTACGAAGTGGTGCTGCGTGGCGAGATCATCCTAACGTTTTTTTCATGGAAAACGGTCTACAGCCGTTTCTGTAAATGGCGTGATAACGAAACACTGGCAAATGTTTTTTATGCCCTAAATACCGATGCTGATTTCGAACATCTCAGCATTGAATCAATTATTGTAAAAGCTCATCAGATCAGCATAGAGCCGGCGCTAAAAGGGGCCGTAAATGCAGCAGTGAATCAATACATCGGTAAAAGTCGGAGCGGTAACATGACTAAATTTACGCAGTGGTTGACGCTCCAGGAAATCCGATTTACATTGAACTTTCAGGCGGCCAGGTTAGCGATAATACCCCTGCAATAGGTCTGCTGGCAAACATTGATATCAAAGATACCAATATTCTGGGTGATAAAGCTTGTGGAACTAAAGAGATCAGAACTTATATCACTTCTCAAGATGCGGACTATACAATTACTCCAAAGCAAAACACTAAAGAACCCTAGGATTGTGACTGGTGCCTTTATAAAGAACGTCATCTGGTTGAATGCTTTTTCAATAAAATCAAACATTTTCGTAGAGTTGTGACACGTTATGACAAGCTGGTTTCTTCGTTTTAGGCTTTAGTTACATTGCAAGACATCTCGCTTTTATCAAAATAATCAGTATTTCGACTTTTCAGACACACCCTAGTTATTAAGTGCAGAAATGATGGGAGCTGGATGATTCGAGTTTAGATTTATACATGTTAATTCGCTGTTGAAAGAATAAAAAATGATCAACTAGCTTTAGACTTAGATTTATATGTTTTGCTCTTGGTGCTAACTGGGAATTGTTGCAAATCAATATCATTAGAGGTATGATATTATTGAGAATTCTATTTTACAAGGAGGGTAGTTATAGATGGAGCATGCATATATTGTAAAATCAGGAGACCTTTCTCGCTATGCAGATACGCGTGATAGTCAAGGAGTGATTCCTGAACTTATTTACCTCCTTATCCGGCAGTCGGTATCAGACGCAAGTGAGTGCCGTATACCTTATGGAGATGCTGTAAACCAAGCAGGTTTAGACGGAATTGTGAAGTGCAATAATGGATATTTCCAGTTTGTACCTGATGGTATCTCTTATTGGGAAATAGGGACAGGTGGAAACCCTCAGGACAAGGCAAATGATGATTTTCGAAAGCGAACCTCTAAACTCGATGATTCAGAACGGGCAGATACTTCTTTCGTTTTTGTTACTCCCCGTTCAGCTGGTGCAAACGGTTGGGAAGAACCTGAGCAGAGTGCATGGATAAAGAGGCGTCAGAATCGAGGTTGGAAACAAATTCGTATAATTGACGGGGTAAAACTAGCCGATTGGTTGAGAGAGTTTCCAGCGCTCGGTCGATGGATGGCATCAAAGATTGGGATAACACCAAGTCTTGGAGGTATAATAACTCCTCTTGAGCATTGGGAGCTAGTCAATGTTCAGGCAAATAAGAGTGATCCACCGCTACCACCAGCGCTTTTTACCACTTCTAGGGATGGTGCTTGTTCAGCCCTTGAGGCTGTTTTTACAGGAAATATAAAAAGGCTATTTCTTTTTGCAGAGAGCGAGCACGATGTTGACGACTTTGTGGCCGCTTACCTGTCCACACTAGACGAAATTAAAACACAAGAATATGCAAATAGATGTCTTTTCATAAATGATGAAAATGCGTGGCGAACAGTGTCTGAGTTGCGACAATCACACGTATTGGTGGCTAGCTCAAGATTAGGATTGGATTCAGATAAGCAAGATTTACAAGCCGTAGCTACTAGTCGAGGACATGGCGTGATTATACCACTATGTGGAGCTTTATCGTGCGATAACCCTGAGATAATCAAGCTCCGAAGTCCGTCTCAATCTCAGATTGAGGAAGTGCTCAAAAAGGCACAATTCTCCGATACTCGTGCAAGAGAGCTTGGCGGGATTGGAGGTGGAAGGTTATCAGCGTTGCGGCGATATTTTCTTGGTTTGGGATCTGTTCCGCCATATGCGACCTGGGACACAGCGCGTGAATTGGCAAGAGCTTGCCTCATTGGTCAATGGAATGCCAATAATCCGGCAGATATCAAAGCGCTTGAAGGGCTACTGGGAAAGGATTATGGGGAGTGGATCGAGATCCTCAGAGTTGATACACTACGCTCGGACTCTCCCCTTATTCAGTCTGAAGAAAAGTGGAGATTTGTCGCTCGGGGGGAGGTATGGAGCGCATTAGGAAATAGGATTACGGATGAGGACCTTGATCGTCTTAAAGATACAGCTATTATTGTTCTTGGGGAGCGGAACCCAATATTTGATTTGCCGAAGGAAGAACGATATGCGGCTAGCATTCATGGAAAACAATTAGTACATTCACAAAATATTAGAAAAGGTATCGTTGAAACTCTTGCATTGGTTGGTAGCCGTCCACAGTCGCTAAGTAGTTGTTCAACAAGCAAAGCAGAAACAACCGCAATTCTTGTTGTCCGCACCTTGCTATATGAAGCTAGTTGGGAACGATGGGCCAGTTTAGATTCTCACCTTCCTCTATTGGCAGAGACTGCACCGGGCGAGTTTCTTGATGCAGTTGAATCAGTTCTCGTTGATCTTCCAAAATCGCCTTTTCATAAAATATTTGGGCAAGAGGGAAGTGGAGGATTTGGTGACTGGAATTATATGAGTGGACTACTCTGGGCACTTGAAGGTCTGGCTTGGCATCCAGACTACCTTACAAGGGTAGCCGTTATTTTGGCAGATATAGCCTCAATTGACCCAGGAGGAAATTGGACAAATCGCCCTATCAATTCTCTTGTAGATATTTTCTTGCCGTGGCATATACAGACCACTGCTGCATTTGACAAAAGGAAAGTTGCAATTAAAACCGTTCTGAAAGAACAGCCAAATGTCGGATGGTCACTACTTCTCGCTTTGCTTCCACATAGTCATGGTATTACAAGTGGTTGTCATCGTCCAGTATGGCGTGAGTTTATCCCACGGGATTGGAAAGAAGGTGTGCTCCAAAGTGAATATTGGGAGCAGATTATAGCTCTAACGGGATTCGCGGTAGAGTTGGCAAAAGAGGACTCTGAAAAACTCGTTGAACTCGTGAATCGCCTTTCTGATCTACCAAAACCTGCGTATGATTCTGTACTTAATCATCTCTCAACAGATGAGATAGTCGGCTTGCCTGAGTCTAAACGTCTTCTTATTTGGGAAAAAATGGATGGAATTGCACGTCAACACAGGAAGTTTTTTGATGCAGAATGGGCATTTCCTGAAGAAGAGATCATCAAAATAGAGGAGATTGCGAAGCTCTTGACTCCGGTTTCCTCCGCATTAAAGTTTCATCATCTTTTTAATGAAAGGGATTGCGATCTATTTGACGAGAAGGGGAATTTTGAGCAACAACGAAAACGTCTTACTGAAGCACGTCAAGCAGCTGTTTGTGAGATCTTAAGAGATGGTGACTTTGCCAAATGCCTAGATTTTGCTAAGACGGTAGCGTCACCATACGAAGTCGGGTGCGCTTTGGGTGTGATTGCGACTGATGATGTTGAAGATGCGATATTACCAGCGTTTCTAAATTCTGACGATAGCACCGAGACGCAAGTCGTTGATGGATTCATTTGGGCTAGATTTTGGAACTTTAAAATTAATTGGGTTGATACGGTTTTGAGAAGAGATTGGAATCCAGAACAGCGTGCTAAGTTCCTTACGCGCCTTCCGTTTGATAAAGAAATATGGGATAAGGTTTCATCCAACTTGGGAGAGTCTCATGAAGCATTGTACTGGCGAAGTGCAAGAGTTAATCCATATGGTCGGGATCGAGATTTAACAGTCGCGATTGAAAAACTACTCACATACGGGCGTGAAGGTGCAGCCGTCATGTGTTTTGCCTGTATGGCCGATGACACATCTCATTTCGATGAAATTCTAGCTACACGTTCTCTTATTGCAGTGATTGATAGCGAGGAAGGGATTAAAGAGCTTGATAATTATCATACAGTTGAACTGATCAAGCGTCTCCAAAAATCAAAAAAAGCTGATCGGGACGCCTTATTTCGGATCGAGTGGAGCTTTCTCCCGTGGCTTGACCGGTTCTCGTCTGGATCGCCAATAACTCTTGAAAAACGGCTTGCTTCTGATCCTGCTTTCTTTTCGGAATTAGTGGGCCTCGTTTTTCGCTCCAAGAAAGATAATGACGATTGTGCTAATGAACACAGTGAGCAGAAGCAACATCTTGCTCGGAATGCTTACAAACTACTGACAGAATGGAAACGTTGTCCAGGAATTCAAGAGGATGGAACGCTTGATGTGAAGGAATTCAACGAGTGGATCAACGAAGCTCGTAGAATTACTGAAGAGACAGGGCACGCCGAAGTTGCTCAAATTCAGATTGGCCATGTGTTAACCTATGCACCCCCTGATCTTAGTGGACTTTGGATTCACGAAGCCGTTGCCACTGCTTTAAACTACCGGGATACTGGCCAAATGCGTTCTGGCTTTACGACTGAATGCTTTAATCAACGTGGTGTTCATAATTATACTCATGGTCAAGAGGAGAGGGAGTTTGCTAAGCAAAATAGAGAGAAAGCTGAGGCGCTTGATTCAAGAGGGTTTACCCGCTTTGCGACAGCTATGCGCGAGTTTGCTGAACAGTATAACAGACAGGCTGAGCAGGAGGAGAAGAGAGACTTTTTTGATGAATAATACCCAAGAACGTTTAATGGTACATCTCTGAAGGATTATCGCTTACAACCAATCAACTTTTCAGTGAAATCATCTATATTAACAATAAAGATTATCACCCACAAACTGGAACTTACTGAAACGAACTTGACTGTCTAAAGGGTACTAGGTTAATACATCATTTTTGTCTATTCAAAGCACGTTGAGACGGTAGTAAAGATGTCACGGATAGAGAGAAAAGCCTGAAATAAGGTTTTTTTGATATTTGAAAGAAATAATCGTTATGATAAAATTGCAGAAATGTTGCTTAAGTGCCTCAAAAGATGGTGTATAGCAAGTTAGATCCAAACTATACTGATACCATCATGATTTGAGGCGCTTTTGTAGTTGTGATTGAGTCTTCCTTGGTTTCAGATAGTGCCTGAGACCATGGACGGTATTTTTCAAGAACTTCCAGCTGTTGTAAATAGTCACTGTTCAGCATTATTCACGATGCAAATCCGATTTTTGATAGAATATCATGTCTTGCGTGGCGAGGACGACTACACAAAAAACAGAAATTATTGGAAATATTTAAAGACAAAACTTAAAAAAGAAAAAAACGAGTTGGTTAGTGCCGCTAACCAACTGAAACTGACTGCTGCTGACGGGAAAAAATACCGAACTGATACATTTGATTATGACGGTATCATCGAACTTGCGAAGAATTTTCCAAGCAAACAGGCAAATCGTTTTATTGAATGGTTTAGCTACAGCGATGAAACGATTGATGGAAAGAGTCAATCAAAGGCGTATGCTCTTTTCGACAGTTCCTTGTTTAATACAATCGAAGTTGGAACTCTCAAAGGCTTGCAGCAGATTCACGGTTATTTGTGCTGAGTAACAGTATAGTTAATCTAAGTTGAAGCTTATGAAATGTTAAATGGCAAGCTATAATTTTATCGCACCCTTGACGAAGGTCGAGCCACCATTAAAGCGGGAAAAAACGTCTGCTAACAGATGTCATGAAGAACCTACGGCAAGAGATAACCGTTGGCAACGTATAGCATTGAGATCTCAGAGACAGCTAAAAATGACCTTCGTAATATTATCCTGTACATATCTTCACAATAGATAGCATTTTTATATGTTGGTTAGGCTGGGTACTTTATGGAACTTCTAATTTGCGTTATTTGGAAACACAAATTAGAAGTTGAAATGGTGTGAGCGAATAATAAGGGCTCATTTTAATCACAGAAGGTATTGAGAATGGAGAGAATGGCTGTCCTATATGCAACCAAAACAAAACAATCAAAAAAGCTAGCGGAAGCAATCGGATCGGCTTTTAAGGTTAAAGTAAAAAACATAAAGGAGAATCCAACCTTACATGATATCGTCTTACTTTTCATCGTTGGTAGCATTTATGGCTGAGCCTGTATGCCAGAACTATTGGTATTTATTAAGGAGATGGAAGCGCCCGCACTCAAACACGCAGTGCGTGGTATCCTCGAAGAAAAATGAATTCAAGTAATGTACGAGTTTGTTTGTAAGGGAGCCAAATTATTTGTATCATTAACTCATCCGAACGCTAAGGATTTAGAAGCAGCAACCGAATTTGCTCTGGAGATTGTGAATCTGAACTCGTAATTCAACAAGAACTCGCGAAATCCCGATTTTTAGATGACACTGTAATTATGAGATAGTGTAATGACCGATAATAAAACAGTTAATTTCATACCACCATTGCCCCAAAAGCATGAAAAGCGGGTCGGAATATATTGTCGTGTGAAGTACATACAGTAGCAACGTGTTAAAAGGCGAAGAAGGAACCAGAGAATAAATAGAAAATACAGTTCGAAAAAGTAATTTTTTAAATCGTCTAATCGATATTTGATTTTTGAAAAATCAGAATGGATTTAAAACCAGCATAAACGCAGCATTTTTAATACTTTTTTCAATAGCTTAAAAATATCACCTTGAGACGGTAGTTTTGATGTCAGTGCTTGGAGAAAAGTCGATATAGATGTGTTCGGTTTTTAGTGCTTGTGGAGTGGTTGATTTAGATGTTTTTTAGATATGGTAGGGTTGAGAGAGCAGATTTGATTTTATAACAATGAGCATGTATCTGCCAAATTAAAATGATTTAGGTAAATCTAAATAAAAAGTATGAGAGAAACGCGCTATTTTGGTAACTTGGGGGTGCATTGATAAATATGAGTTTCATTGATTGGGTAAAAACGCATAAGGTAAAGTCGTTCTTAGTTTTTTTAGTGGTTCTATTAGCCCCGCTAATTATTGTGCATATACTTTTTAAGTGGAATTCTGGATTTGATTTTATTGCCGCAGAATGGACTGCTGGAGATTTGATTGGTTATATAGCGGGTTTTGAAGCTTTTGCTGGCGCTTTGACTCTTGGAATTATTGCTGTTTGGCAAACAGAGAAGGCGAACAATACCAACGATAATCTCTTGAAATTAACTGAAGATAATGAGATAAAATCCGTGCTTCCTTTTTTATCATTTAACGCATATCTGACAAAATACGAAGGAGAAAATTTTATTAGTTTGCTTGCGAAGAGCATGCCTGATAGTAAGGAGACTGATGATGAAGCTGAATTAATTAAACTCGAGGATAATTCAAAAAGAATGGATGTTTTATTTAGCGAGATAATTTTTACTATTTCACATGACAATATTGAAGTTAGATCTGAATTAACAAAAGAACAGCAAGAAAAAATCAAAAGTCAATTTGGGATCAATAAACATACAAGTGGCATATCTTTTACCGATCCTGATTACAAATATACTAAAGTCTATGTTGAGAATTGTGGCAAAGGATCGGCAATCAATGTTAAAAGTAGATTGTTCAAGAAGGAGCATGAGGAAACAAAAGAGTTTGACGTATATACTGTTCCTTTCACGGTTCCCATTGGAAGACATTTTGATTTAGGCTTGTTTTTTGACTTATGTAAAGAAATCGAGGCAATTTATATAATTGAATTCTTTTATCAAGATATTTACATGAACAAGTATAAACAGTCAATTCTAATAAATGTTGATGATAATACATGCGTTCTGGATTTATATCAGCCCCAAATACAACTATAGTGTCCTCAAATGAACAAAGATATTTTTGAGATAGATAACACTAATATTATCTAATATAATTAGAGTAAGGCGCCCTATGCTCAATTTCATAGAGTGCCGTCTAGAAGCCTTCTATACAATTCCGCCAAAATCAAATACTAAAGAACCATGGGATTGTGACTGGTGGCTTTACAAAGAACGCCATCTGGTTGAATGCTTTTTCAATAAAATCAAACATTTTCGAAGAGTAGCGACACGATTTGACAAGTTGGTATCTTCTTTTATGTCTTTGTTTGCATTGCTGCGATCTGGCTTTTATCAAAATGACCAGTATTTTGACTTTTCAGACACACCCTAGCCAACTGAAACAGACTGCTGCCTGAGTATTTCGGTCGAATCTTCCAACCGAACCGGATATTCGTGCCAGTCGATTCGGTGATCCGTGCCGACGCTTTCGGTATTTCGTTTCAATCATTCCGGTCAGGTTTCGATCAGGGTATAAGGGATATATGCATCAGTTAACTGATGTAAATCCATTTTAGGAGGTCATTCTCATGACCAAATACCGTGAAATTCTAAGGTTGTTCAACCTTGGCATCAACCAGACTGGTATTGCCAGTAGCTGTGGCTGTGCCAGAAAAACAGTTCGGGATGTCGTTAATCGGGCCAAGGCCTGCAACATCATCTGGCCGTTACCGGCCGAAACAACGGATGCTGATCTGGAAAAATTATTATTTCCTGATAAATCCGTACCAAAATCGGATCGCAAGTTTCCGGACTATGATTACATCGACAAGGAAATGCTACGCAGTGGGGTAACGCTAAAACTTCTCTGGAATGAATACTGTGAAAGCTGTCGACAGAATAGAGATATCCCCCTGATGTATACGCAATTCTGTCACCATTATCAGAAGTTCAGTGAAAAGAAACGTGCGACCATGCACATACCTCGCAAGCCCGGTGAACAAATTGAAGTGGACTGGGCTGGAAAGCCGGCTTACATCATCGACACCGATACTGGGGAAATGATTCCCTGCCATATTTTTGTCGGGGTTTTGAATTACAGTCTCTATGCCTATGTGGAAGCCTTTCTCAAAATGGATCTGGAAAGCTGGATTACCGCCCATATCCATATGTATCAATACTTTGGCGGCAGCACAACCATGCTGATACCTGATAATCTCAAGACCGGCGTTGATAAAACAAACGACTGGTATACGCCAAAAATCAATAAAACCTATTATGAAATGGCGGAATACTACGATACCGCCGTGTTACCGGCACGAGTGAAGGCGCCCAAAGACAAACCTGGTGTCGAGGGTTCAGTCAATGTTGTAACCAACTGGATTACAGCGGCCATCCGCAACGAGAAATTCTTTGCGCTTGAGGAACTGAATCGTGAAATCCAGATTCAGCTGGAAAAGCTCAATCACAAGCCCTTTCAGAAAAAGGATGGCAGTCGGCACAGTGTCTATCTTGCTGATGAAAAGCCTTTTCTCACGCCATTGCCACCTGCCCCTTATGAATTGTCGCAATGGAAAAAAGCCACGGTACAGTTCAATTATCATATTTCAGTCGACAAAATGCATTACTCGGTTCCTTATGAATACATCAAACAGGAAGTCGATGTGCGACTGACCCGATCAATTGTCGAAGTGTTCTACCACAATCAGCGGATCTGCTCCCACAAACGCCTCCATGGCCGCTCCAACCAGTACAGTACGCTTCAGGCACATATGCCGGAGGATCATCAGAAATACCTGGAATGGAATGGTGATCGCTTCATTGAATGGGCCCAGAAAATCGGGCCCCATACCGTTACGACGGTCAAATCCATTCTTGCTTCCTTCAAAGTCGAACAGCAGGGATATAAATCCTGTATGGGTTTGCTGAAGCTAGCTGATAAATATTCGGTCAACCGTCTGGAAGCCGCCTGTAAAAAGGCCTTGTCCTATACGCCTCATCCCAGTTATAAGAGTGTGAAAAACATTCTCACAACTGGTCAGGATAAACTGTCCGATCAACCAGAGCAGAATCCGGAATCATCGGCTGAAAATAAATACGGTTACACCTGAGGTCCCAGCTATTATGGAGGTAAGCATCATGACGAATGAAGCCACCCTCAATAAGCTGGTTGAAATGCATCTGTCAGCAATGGCTGATGCCTTCCGACTGCAATTGAATGACTCATCTATGGCGGATATTCCGTTTGAAGACCGGTTCGGTCTGATGGTTGATCGGGAATATACCAGCCGCAAGAATAACCGGTTGCAGCGATTGATCAAAAAGGCTAGTTTTGATCAGTCCCAGGCAAATGTAAATGACATCAATTATCAGGCGGGTCGAAAGCTCAATAAAAAACTGATTGAACGCCTGTCGACCTGTGTGTAAGAAACGGTGATAAAATCCTCATATAAAACGGTTGAAAATTCCACAAAATAAGTGTACGCTCCTTTTAAAAGGGGGTATGATAAATGATTGAAAGAGAGGGGTTTTTTATGATCAAGGATCTGAAAAGCAAGGGATTGTCAACGACACTGATAGCAGAAATCTGTGATCTGGACAGAAAAACAGTCAGCAAGTGGGTAAAAGCACAGGATATTCCCACTTATAAACCGAGACCATTGGTAAAAAGTAAGTTGGATGATTATAAAGATCATATCCGTTTACGAATGAATGAAGGATGCCTGAATGCGACTGTAATATTTGATGAAATTGTATTGATGGGATACACTGGAAAAATGACCATCCTCCGGGTGTTTATGAAAAACTATCGGGAACCCAGTCAAACCCGGGCAACCAGGCGTTTTGAAACACCACCCGGGAAACAGGCTCAGGTGGATTGGGGCGAGTTTGTCGCTTTGGATGATGAAGGCAGAAAAATCAAATATCATGCATTTGTTATGATCATGGGCCATTCCAGAAAAACTTATCTGGAATTCACCGAGAATGAGAAAATGGAGACACTGTTCGGCTGTCATGAACGAGCCTTTCAGTATTTTGGGGGTCTTCCCGAAACGATTTTATATGACAATATGAAGACGGTTGTGAAGCACAGCCATGAAACGGGCGAAAACAAATGGAACCAGCAATTCCTTAGTTTCTGCCGACACCATGATTTTGCGTCGGTGAGATGCCGACCCTACAATCCCCGCTGTAAAGGCAAGGTTGAGAATGGTGTTAAATATATCAGACGGAATTTCTGGCCACGGATTCGTGCCAT
>NZ_AXAC01000053.1 GCF_000472665.1 Acetobacterium malicum subsp. dehalogenans DSM 11527
ATATAAAGCCATGCATAAGGCAATGAGAAAACAGGGAATCAAAGGTAGTGGTGAAAAGATGGCCGTGACGAAATGGAAGAATTCAAATGTCCATATCATCCATATGTTACTCCCAAACCAGTACTTTGAAGATCTGGGACTCATCGATTTATGTCAATATAAAGTTGGGTTACTGTCGAATTATTATTAATTCGGTGAGAGATTTCAGGAGCCGTGTACGGCAAACGTAAGCACGGTTCTGTGAGAGCAAAGAAATCCGGACTAATTACCCGGATTTCTAGCTACTCGATCTTAACTTTCGTTAGCGATGTGTCTTAGCTTACATTGTTATTAAACTCAAGATCCATGGAAAGCTTAGTTTGAATGTGATAAATATAGATTTAATTTTATTTGTATATGATATGAATACTATGACTTAAAAAGCTTGTGAAAATAGTTTAATAGAAATTCAATATTAGTGAAAGATAATGGGGAATAGAGAATGAAATACAGAGAGTCAGGAATGCCATCAGAAGCTACGTGGGATGCATTTTTTAAACCGATAGACATGATAAACAAAATCGGCATTAATAGCCAAATAAGAACTTTAATTGATATCGGGTGTGGTTATGGAATATTCTTATTGCCGATTGCAGAAATTGTAAGTTCAAAGGCGATCGGAATTGACATTGATGATGCCATGATTGAGGTTTGTCGTGATAAAATAACGGAACATAATTCTTCGAAAATTCAATTGATAAATGGTGATATCTGTAACGACAGCACTTTAAACATGTTGAATAACTATAAGGGTGAAATTGATTTTATAACATTATTTAATATCCTTCACTGTGAGGAACCGATTACACTTCTTAAAAATGCATATAATATTTTAAATGATGATGGTAGAATTGCAATAACGCATTGGAAATATGAAAAAACGCCACGAGGACCATCTATGGAAATAAGACCAAAGCCTGAAATGATTATAAAGTGGGCATTAAAAGCAGGGCTTGCTTTAGATAAACATGTTGATCTACCACCCTATCATTATGGTTTAGTATTTATAAAAAAATGAAGATGAAAATAACTATTTTAATTTTCCCAGCTTAATTGGCCAAACAAAGTCTTTATAAAAGAGTCCTGAGAGCTAATCCATTGCTGAAATTTGCAGACAAAAACTATGGAAAGGAATATTGTCATTTTTCTTGAAGAAAGGAGTTTTAAATGAATATAGGAGGCATCCAAAGATTATCCTTATTGGATTATCCTGATAAGACCTGCTGTACTATTTTTACTGTCGGATGTAATTATCGTTGCCCATTTTGTCATAATGCATCCATTGTAGAAAATAAGCTATCAGAGAAGGGTGTTTTACAGGATGAAGTTATTGATTTTTTGAAGAGACGCATAGGCATTTTAGATGGTGTGTGTATTACAGGAGGTGAACCACTGTTACAAGATCAGCTTGAAAGTTTTATAAGGGAAATTAAGTCGTTAGGTTTTTTAGTGAAATTAGACACCAATGGAAGTTTGCCCCAAAAATTAAGACAGCTAATTGAAACGGGACTTGTAGATTATGTTGCAATGGATATTAAAAATTCACCAGATTCTTATGGACAAACCATAGGAATTAATAACTATAACCTTGATCCTGTCAAAGAAAGCGTCGACCTTTTACTTTCAAATAGAGTACCTTATGAGTTCAGAACTACTGTTGTGCGCCAATTACATACAAGCAAAGATATTCAGGCCATTGCGCAATGGATCAAAGGAGCAGAGCACTATTATCTCCAGAATTTTGTTGATTCTGGGGACGTAATGAAGAGTGGTCTTAGTGGCTTTTCAAGAGAAGAAATTCAGGATTTTCAAGAGCTTATTCGGCCGATAATCCCATCAGTTGAGCTTCGCGGTATATAAGTAAACGTATAACATATATTGTGCTTTGGATTTTATGTTATCGCTATATGTTGTATTTGGTCGTTGACTCTTTGTTCTTCGCATGCTAAAATGTTAGTGAATATAAGTATGAATGGAGTAGTATTAAATGTATCAGGTAACGAAACGGGACGGGATGACCGCCGAATTTAACTTAGCAAAAATATGTAAAGCAATTACAAAATCCTTTGAGTCACAAAACAAGCAATATCATCCAGAGATCATTGATTTTTTGGCATTGAAGGTAACCGGCGATTTTGAACCGAAAATCTTCAATGGCAAAATTGCGGTAGAAGATATTCAGGACAGTGTAGAGACCGTGTTGATCAAAAGTGGTTATGCTGACGTAGCAAAGGCTTATATTATATATCGGAAGCAACATGAAAAAATGCGCAATATGAAGTCAACTATTCTAGACTTTAAAGATACGGTTGACAGCTATTTAAACGTGACAGACTGGCGGGTAAAAGAAAATTCTACCGTTACTTATTCGGTAGGAGGATTAATTCTGAGTAATTCTGGAGCCATTACAGCAAACTACTGGTTGAGTGAAATCTATGACACAGAAATAGCGAATGCCCATCGTAACGCAGATATCCATCTGCATGATCTATCGATGTTGACAGGTTATTGTGCGGGTTGGAGCCTAAAACAATTGATACAGGAAGGATTGGGCGGCATATCAGGTAAGATTACGTCTTCGCCAGCCAGTCATTTGGCCACATTGTGTAACCAGATGGTGAATTTCCTTGGAATCATGCAAAATGAATGGGCAGGTGCCCAGGCATTTTCTTCCTTTGATACTTATCTTGCTCCTTTTGTAAAAGTGGATAATCTTTCTTATGATTCAGTAAAAAAATGCATAGAAAGTTTTATATACGGTGTAAACACGCCTTCGCGATGGGGAACACAAGCTCCATTTTCTAACATTACGCTGGACTGGGTAGTGCCAAATGACTTGGCAGAGCTATCTGCCATCGTAGGCGGAAAAGAGATGGATTTCAAATATAAAGACTGTAAAAAAGAGATGGATATGGTTAATAAAGCTTTCATTGAAATTATGATCGAAGGCGATGCGAACGGACGTGGTTTCCAATATCCCATCCCGACTTATTCCATCACAAAAGATTTTGATTGGAGCGATACAGAAAACAATCGTTTATTGTATGAAATGACAGCCAAATATGGTACCCCCTATTTCTCAAATTATATCAACAGTGAGATGGAGCCAAGTGATGTCCGTAGTATGTGTTGTCGCTTGCGACTAGATTTACGGGAACTTCGGAAAAAATCCGGAGGTTTTTTTGGGAGTGGAGAAAGCACGGGATCTATTGGAGTTGTGACAATCAACCTACCTCGTATTGCTTATCTGGCGAGTAATGAAGCAGATTTTTATGATCGACTTGATAAGATGATGGATATTTCAGCAAGAAGCTTGAAGATCAAACGAAATGTTGTAACAAAGTTGCTCCATGAAGGGCTATATCCTTATACCAAACGCTATTTGGGTAATTTTGATAGCCATTTTTCTACTATTGGGCTGATTGGAATGAACGAGGCCACTCTAAACGCGAAGTGGCTGAGAAAAGATCTTTCGGATGTGAAAGCTCATGCATTTGCAAAAGATGTACTAAACCATATGAGGGATCGCCTTTCTGATTACCAAGAAGAATACGGAGATCTGTATAATCTTGAGGCATCACCAGCAGAGAGTACGACTTACCGCCTCGCCAAGCATGATGTACAACAATATCCGGATATTATTACTGTTGCTAAAAATGAGGAGACCCCCTATTATACAAATTCTTCTCATCTGCCGGTAGGCTTTACAGATGATGTTTTTGAGGCGCTGGAAAATCAAGACGAACTACAGACCCTTTATACTTCCGGTACTGTTTTTCACGCCTTTTTGGGCGAAAAACTACCAAGCTGGAAAGCCGCCGCAACGTTAGTGAGAAAGATTGCGGAGAATTCAAAATTACCGTATTATACTTTATCTCCAACATACTCGATTTGTAAAAATCATGGTTACATAAATGGTGAAAAATATGTTTGTGACCAATGTGGAGAAACCACTGAGGTTTACAGCCGGATTACAGGTTATTACCGACCTGTACAAAATTGGAATGAAGGTAAAACCCAGGAATTCAAGGATCGCAAACTGTACAATTTAGGGAAGAACAAAGATCTGACCATTGATTCCAAGGAGGTCCGTCAGACAGACGAGAAGGTTACAGCTTCGACGAATAATGTTGAGAAGACGGAGGATAGACTGTTGCTGTTTACCACAAAGACATGCCCAAACTGTAAAACAGCAAAGGGATTTTTGAAGCAGGCAAATATTCCCTATGAGATTGTCGAAGTAGAAAAGAATGCAGATGTTGCGTCAAAGTATGGAATTAGAAGCGCCCCTACGCTGGTTGTTCATCAAGGATCTGAATTCGCACTCTATGTAAATGCTTCAAATATAAGAAGTTTTGCTGAATTACACTAAGATTTGACAGCGAAAGCCATGTTAATTATGAACCTATTGCTAATAACTGCCCCAAATATGAGTGTTGAAATTTTTCATTTAAAATAATATCAACGAAGATAGTTTATATGGTTAAACATACAGATAAGTCGGAGAAGGCGTGTTTATTACACTTTCTCCGACTTATCTTTTTGTGCTTTCGTTGATAAAAACATTAATCGCTCCCGCAAAAAGTGAATAAGTGTTTCTATTATTATTTTAAACCGTTAGAACTAATTTGTCAAAACTGTATATTCCGACCGTGAAATCCTATCTGCACGGTCAAACACCCACTATCAGTCCAGTTGTTATCGACCATGTCAAAAAAAAACTATTGCATCATCGGTGATATGGCTTAACCCTGGATAAAATTCTTCTTTGTTGAGTAGCTGGATTGACCCTTAAATTTCACACTATTAGTATTTAGGAAGATCTCATATTTTCCTGTATTTGATAGTTTTTATTCATTTTTATATCTGTCAAGTTCAAGGAGAATGGAATATATGCTTTTCTGTTCAGTATGATTTTTTGACAGAATAAGCTCATAACATTTTTCAGGAATTTGATTTTCAGAATGACTTTCGAAATCTATTTTTTCAAGTAATTGAGAAAGAGAGATTCCCAAAGCTCTTGTAATTTTTTCGATGCTTTCAATGGTAGGATTTTTCTCGCCTCTTTCAATTTGACCAATATAAGTTGGATGACAATAGGATTTTTCGGCAAGTTGCTCCTGACTAAAACCAAGTTTTAGTCGATAGTTTCGGATACGTTTACCAAGTTTGGTTGTTAGATCGCTCATAGACTCACTCCTTTCGATACAGTCTATAAGTATTTTTTCTTGTTTTCTATATACTATTGATATGAAATAGTCGTTCTGCTATACTATTGATATTGTATTTGCGTTTTTAATACTCAAAGTATTGCTTCGTTGGTAATTATTAATTAATTTATTTTAGATGAGCTTTGAAAATAGAGTGAAAATGTTGTGTTCTAAAAGTGTTTAATTGAAAATTAGACGAATCTATTTGAGAAATAATCGTTCTTCTTGATTGATGATTCATGGGATTAATATCGAAGACTTTCAAATTTCTTTTTACATCAACGCAATAAAATATTATACAATTATTTCTAAATATGAGGGAAAAATGAGCCAAGAAACAATTCATAAAGACTTATCCCATTTGTCGGAAAGTCAAAAGAATGAACTAATCCATCGTTACTATGAAAATGAAAACGTGAAAGCCTTACTTGAAGAATTTGATATTCATGTACCCCTAAGTAAATTAGTCAAATTATTTCCTCCGATTTCTCATCAGGATCATCCATGTCCAAATTGCGGAACATACCAATATTCAAATCAAAAATCAAAAAGTAATAAAATGTCTATAAGTAGATATGAACTTTTTTGTTTGAAGTGTGGTCACACAAATAATCCATCAGATCATTGTACTTGTGACTATTGTTTAACTTTAAAAAAAATTGCAAAAGAAAGAATAGAAAAAGAAAGACAAGATAGAGAAAAAAGAATCGGGAAAATTCGTGAAGTTATAGAAAGCGCTTTTAACATTAGAAATAATAAACCTTTGGATTTTGATGAATTATGTTTTACTCATAAAGTATTTTTGAGTACAATTTGCAAAGTCTTGCTGGTTGAAAATTATACCTCAACCAGGCAAATTCAGCCATTGGAATCCTTTGCTTATAACAAGCCCCTTTCGCCTTCAGATGATTATACAACACTAATATATTCTGAATTAGTAAAACACAATATAATAATTCCAAGTCCGATTTCGGATATAACTGCTTTCGGTTGGGAAGGTCAAAATGGTAATTTCAATTTCTTGGATAATTTTCCACATGCGTTTTGTCTTTATAAAACATGGTATATCATTAATGTAACCTGCGATGACGGATTTGATTCATTGGTAAAGAAATTATTATTGGGAAATTATTATAATTCCGAAGTAAATATCAAAGAAGCGTTTGGATTGTGGAAAGTTATCGCAAAACAGGAGTGCATCGTCTATTTTGAATATCAATTAAGTGCTGTTGGCTTTAACACTCAATTTGGTAAAAAAACAAATATTGTTATTGAGAAGCTTCTGGAAAATTTCTCTGTTTCGCAGGTTTATGCGTTAATCTGGAAAGAAGTTGCAAGTGCTTCAAAAGCTTATCTTGAACATCGATTTTCAAAAAATTACGCTAAAAATATTGCTATTCATGGTGTGGAGAGCTATGGTGAGCGTGCACTGGAAAATGGATGGGACATTATAAAGTATTCGCGAAATAGAGAAGTTCCGCAGAGCATCTTAAGTCTAGTTTTATTCAATTTAGTTCTTTTAATTAATGATGATGGATTTAATGAGCCACCTAATATCAAGCTACTATAATAAACTGTCAAGGAACCCTAATAATAAGCTCAAGGAGGAAATCAACAATGACGACAACATTTTGCGAAACATGTCATTAAATAGCAACCTATTTAGTTAAAGAAGCGTGGATTGAAAAGAAAATCAAAGGATATAAATGTAATTTTCGGGGATTAAAAGCTTATTGCACTGAGTGCGGAGGGGCTCTATTTGTTGCAAGTATTCACGATCACAATCTTAATATGTTGGAAAAGGAAATTGATTACGGAAACTGCAATGAATAGAAATAGTGTTGGGCTTAAAGTTAAGATGATGTGCGATAAAGCATGTTTAAGTCAGAAGTGCTTTGCGGAATATTTAGGAATTGATCAAAAACAAATAATAAAATTCGAAAAAGGTGAACTTCGATTAAGCATCAATCAACTTGAAAAAATATGCGACTTGTTTAGTTGTTCATGTAACGATTTAATGGAAGGAATAACAGATGAGCTGCAGCAAGATTACTATTTTGATTTTAGTACAATAAGTAGTGATGATCTTACAGGAATCTCAAGAATTAATAAAATTGTGCGTAATTCAAAAGAAATGAATAATTTATTAACTGGCAGGCTAGTACAAAGATGAAATTATTGAAAAAGAAGGAATTGATATGATAGAAATTAAACTGAAAAATTTATGTAAAAATAAGTATCCCATGTCAAGATCTGAGGCAAGACGCATTATAGAGAGTTCAAATGCTGTCAAAGAGATTACCCTTGATTTTGAAGATATTGATAACATTGGTCAGGCATTTTGTCATGAAATATTTGTTGTATTTCAGAACAAAAACCCAAAAATGAAAATAAATTTCGTCAATGCAAATAATGAAGTCATGGGAATGATAAAACGAATTTTAAACACGGAAAATTGCTTTAATAATAAAAATGTGAAGTAGCAAAATATGAATTGTTTCTCAGAATGTGTTTGAAATTTAATGTGTAATTTTCAGTGAATCCAAATATAAAGGATTCTTAGCGCTCAAATTAACAAATCTTCATAAGCAACGCTCTCCATATCCTTTTTATGATTTGCAAGTCAAATTGAACAGCGTATTGATATTAAATCGGAAACGTTCATATTTTGCATTCTGCGGAATTTTTGATTTGATTTATTGATTTTACGCTTAAAAGATTCTACTTCGCGACATACGTGTGCTTTTTCATTAATTATCAGTTCTTTTTCTTCAATACTTATATTCTCTCCATAGTTTATTGCATTTAAACCATATTTTATTCATAATGTTCTCCTTTTTTTTATATATCGACAGCTTTTTTCATTTTTTTTTACATTTTTGTGTTGATTTTATGCTGGCTGTAGTAAACGGGTAGGTAGCCTTCATCTGTATTGACTATAAACCGAGCACCGAGATCGATGTATTTGTATTATTGTAATTTACATAAATTATTTCCACCTGAGATTGACATTTTGCATTGATGTTGCTAAAATAAATTAATTAATAGGAATTAGTTGGATTTATACTTATTACATGGGATCATGTAGATTTGATTGTTTCGCTCTGATATTGATATTTATTTGCAAAATAAATATCAATATCAGAAGAACTTCAATCATATTGCTGGATAGAAATAAGCAGACTAGTGATAGTTTGTTTGGCTTTTTAAGGAGGGGAAAAATGACGAATGCACCTGAAAAGTGGTCAAGTCTTGAAGAAGTTGCCGAACACCTGGGCGTTAGTAAGGATACAATTCGCAACTGGATAAAAAAAGAAGCGATTCCTTATCGAAAGGTGGGTAAGCAATACAAATTTAAAATATCTGAAATAGATGCTTGGGTAGATAGCGGCAAAAGTGCCGAGATTGAATAAGCTGGCGATGACAAGAGTCAACGGAGCATATAAGTGGGTGATTGATTAATATGGATACAACAATGATGTATAACGGCAGCCTGACTGCCGAGCAATTTCTCTTCTATGAAATAAGAATTGTTTCCAAACTATACTTGGAGGGAAAATCAATTGACGAAATCGTTGAAGTTATAAAATGCGATAATTTGTTTCAGTACCCGACTGAACGGAAGATATCAAAATTAGCACGAGCCTGCCATCGGAGAATTATTGCCCTTGACAATGACAAATTGGTCTATGAGTTGGCAAATGCACCGGTTGAAGTGGCAAAGCAAATAAATCTCTATGCGATGATGTGCTATAATCGCCTTGTCCATGAGTTTATGACCAGCCTGATTGGCGAGAAATACCGTCAGCATGATTTCTCCTATAGTAGGAAAGACATCAATGTCTTTTTTTCACGGTTGCGAGAGCAAAACGATAATATCGCCACCTGGAGTGAGCAAACAATAGCGAAACTCAAACAGGTACTGACTAAATGCCTGATCGAAACAGAGATGCTCGACAATGTTCGCGCTTGCGAGCTGAACCCTATTTTTATCAGTGCGGAGCTTGAAAACGGGATCCGTGAGAATAACGATTTAACCGCCCTTGCGGCTTTTAATTGTTTCAGGTAGGAGTGAAGACAATGACTGATATAAAACAAGAATTGGATCGAATTAAAGCGCGAATCTCCGATACAAACTTCCTTGCCAATAAAGGGTTATCCAACGAGGTCGGGATTCACGTATTCAAGTATGCACCGCAGCATGAGTTAATCGTCCGGGATTATATTGAGCGACTGGTCAACAGTTCATCCGATGAATTTCGGATTATTGAGAGAGACATGTATAAGATTCTTTTGGAAATTTTGGCTGAAAAGCGTGTGCTTGGCACCGTACCAGGGCTTGAAGAGAAAAAAGGCAAGGACTACCTCCTTGCTCAGTTACAGAAGATCGCTACCCAGGAGGAATTTCTGGCAAAGATGAAATATGAGCCACACAAATATGGTGATGTGCTATTTTTGACGGGCATTGGGAAAGTGTACCCGTTTATGAGGTCACATAAGATGCTCGATACAATGCAGCAAGCATTCTCAGATATTCCAATTGTGATGTTTTATCCGGGAGAGTTTAACGGGCAAAGCTTAAACCTGTTTGATAAGTTCCATGACGGGAACTATTATCGGGCATTCAATCTACTTTAACAGGGGGAAAGACATGAAAATTCAAAATATGTTCCAAAAGGATATTAATCGCGATATTAACGGTGTTATCAAAGTAGCTCAAGATGATGAAGTAAGTCTCGTTCAGGAACTTGATGAGTATATCATCACGAGAGAACTACGCCGCCATTTCAGTACATTTTTCGATAATTATGCTAAAGCCATCGATCATCCCACGGACAAAGTTGGAGTCTGGATTTCTGGCTTCTTTGGAAGTGGTAAATCTCACATTCTTAAAATTCTGTCTTATCTTATATCAAATGCTAAAGTTGGAAATAAAAAGGCAGTTGATTTCTTCGAAGACAAGTTTGACGATCCGATGATGTATGCCACCGTCGTTCGTTGCACAAATATCCCCACTGAGTCAATCCTCTTTAATATCGATATTGAAGGCCCCATTAACAAAGACAAAACCGCAGTCTTAAGGGTTTTTACCAAGGTTTTCTATAACCATCTTGGCTTTTACGGTGAGGACTTAAAAATTGCCAAACTCGAACGCTTCATTGATGAGCAGGGTAAGACCGAGGCATTTCGCATGGCCTTTGAAGAAATTAACGGTGCATCATGGTTGGAGAGCCGCGCTGCCTGTGCGTTCTTTGAGGATGATATCGTGTCTGTCCTGCAAAGTGTCCTCGGCATGAGTGAAATTTCCGCCCGCAATTGGTTCAATGGCGAAGAAAATACTGATATGAGCATCAAGCAGTTGGTTGAAGAAATAAAATCTTATGTTGACAGCAAAGGGAAGGACTTCCGTCTGCTTTTCTGCGTGGATGAAGTTGGCCAATACATCGGTGACGACAGTGACCTGATGATCAATCTGCAATCCATTGTTGAAGAAGTCGGCAGCAAATGTTGTGGCAAAGTCTGGGTGATGGTCACGAGCCAGGAAGCTATTGATTCGGTGGTGAAAATCAGCGGCGACGATTTCTCAAAGATTCAGGGGCGTTTCAACACGCGACTCTCACTGTCCTCGGCTTCAGTGGATGAGGTCATTAAAAAGCGTATTCTCGAAAAAACAGAAGATGCTGATGGGCTTTTGCGGATGGTTTATGACAAAGAACACGCTGTGCTGAAAAATCTCTTTACGTTTAATGATGCGATACTGGACATCAAGGGATATACCGATGGCGCGGAGTTTTCTGCGACGTATCCATTTGTACCTTACCAGTTTATTATTATCCAAAAAGTCCTTGCTGAAATACGCAAGCATGGTAACGCCGGTAAGCATCTCTCCGGCGGTGAGCGTTCGATGCTGTCCGGGTTTCAGGAGGCGGCCCAGAAGGTACAAGGCAACGATGAAAATGCTATTGTGCCATTCTCACAGTTCTATGATACGGTCCATACCTTTCTTGAAAGCTCGATCCGTCGGGTTATTGACCGATCCCAAAATGCCGCTGACAAACATGACGGTTTAGAACAACGTGACGTAAGCGTTTTGAAACTGCTTTATCTTGTCCGTTACATTGAAGACATCAAGGCGAACATCGACAATATCGCCATTCTGATGGTGGATGATATCCGAACCGACAAGATCAACCTCCGTCATGAAATAGCCGCATCGCTGGAGCGTTTGGTCGCACAGAATTACGTCGCACGTAATGGCGACACTTATTCATTTTTAACAGATGAGGAGCAGGACATTGCCAGCGACATCCGCAAAACAACCGTTGACAGCGGGGCGATTGTTGGTAGTATCGGACAGACGATTTTTTCAGAAATTTACCCTTCCAAGAAATATAAGTTTAACAAGTACGACTTCGCCTACGACCAGTATATCGATGAAACCCTCGTTGGTGCGGCATCTGGTGGTGTGCGCCTGTGTTTCGTTACCGTCGCTAGTGACTATTACCATGCGCCTGATGCAAAGTTAATAATGGATTCGCAGTCCAACAACGAAATAATCGTCCGGCTTTCAAGTACGGTACAATACTTCGAAGAACTCGAAACTGCGGCAAAAATTCGTAAATACATTAAACAGAAGAACGTGTCTCAGTTACCTGAGAGCATCCAGGATATCATCCGCAAGCGTCAGGCTCAGGCCCGGAAACTTGAAGATAGTGCTAAAAAGCAGATTGAAAAAGCGATCGCAGAAGGAACATTTTTTATCTGTGGCGAAAAGGTTGAAATAAAATCTGGCGAGACCAGAAGCAAGCTTGATGATGCAATGAAACAATTGATCGAGAGTGTCTATTCCAAGCTAAACCTGGTGAATGTGTTCCGAGAGAGTGATGCCGATATTATTAAGATTTTAAACGGCGAGCCAGAACAAGGCGGCTTTCCCGGTCAGGGAGCAAATAATGAGTTTGCCTTGAATGAGGTAAGTCAATGGTTGGAGGAACGCTATATAAGCCACGTTCCGGTGTCGATGGGCGACGTACAGCGTCGTTACCAGGCAATCCCCTATGGTTGGCGCGAGGTGGACATCGCTGCGATTATGGCACGACTGATTGTTTCACAAAAAATTGAAATCCGTTATGGCGGGGCAGTGGTAGCCAAAGACGACAGAAACCTTGTCGGGTATCTGCGTAAAAAATCAGAAATCGAAAAGGCTGCCGTGAGCCGCAGAATTGCTCCCAGTGAGGAACTGATGCGTAAGAGCATTACCTTCCTGCGCGAATGGCTCGGTCAGATGGGTATTCCCGGAGATGAGGATGGTCTGATCAACTTCGTAAAAGACACCCTTGAGCCAAAACTGGCGCACTACGAAAAACTCATTGACGAATACAACCTCGACCGTTATCCCCAAAAAGAGGTAGTCACCACCGCCCGCGACCTGATTTATGACATCCTTTCGCAAAAACGCGATAATGTCGCCCTCCTTACACGTCTGATTGCCAGACAGGATGACCTCCTGTACAGTTCCGAGGATATGGAGGAGGTTGAAACGTTCTTTAAATCCCAACGGTCGATATTTGATGCGGCCAGACAATTACAGCGCGATTTGCAAAACGAACGTGATTACTTTGTCACCGATGTTGAGGCTAGTGAAAAAATCAAAATGGAGTGTTATCATAAAAGTGCAGTCCCAAATTGCAAGGAAATGAGGTAAAATAAAAATAAAAAGGACTGACTAGTGATGAAAAAAGTATATAGTGCCGAAGAACGCTATGAAGCGTTGAAACTGGCAAATGAGATCGGCAACAAAGCGGCTGCAGAGCGATTAGGTATAAAGCTCGATACCTTGTACACGTGGATCAGCAAAGCTAAAACCGGAAAGGTTGGTTATTGTGATAATCCAGGGAATATCCCAATAACAGATCCCAATCGTTTAAAACAGCTCGAAAAAGAGCTT
>NZ_AXAC01000054.1 GCF_000472665.1 Acetobacterium malicum subsp. dehalogenans DSM 11527
CAAAAACTTCGGTAACTGAAATCCCCTGTGCTTTGCGGATGCCAGATTGTCTCAGCAATGTTCCCAGTCTCAATGCTTTAAAAGCTTTTAAAAATGCAATTTTTGTCTGTTCAGATGGGGTGTTTTGGTTTATCATAGTGGTATGCACCTTTCTTGTCTGATTTTTGTTTGGTTTGCATCTACATTATATCAGACGTTGGGTGCGTTTTTCTGTCAACTTCTGTTTTTAGAAGCCACAGAATGTGTTGTTGTAAAGTCTCAGCTGAATTTTAGAGCTGGGAAAGTTGAGTAAATATTATTTGAATTTGGAGGTTACTCAATGGAATGGAGTCAAAATTTTGAACAAAACAATGAGCCGACCCTGGATGACATGATCCGATTCGTCAACAATCCGCTCTGGGTTGAACTGCAGAGCTTTATCGAGGAATTTTATCAAATCAAACCGATCATGAATTACAGCCGCTGTTCTGCCCAGAAAGGCTGGAACCTGAAGTATCGAAAAAGCGGAAAGTCCCTTTGCGTTCTATACCCTATGGATAATTATTTTATCGCCCTGGTAGTAATCGGAGACAAGGAATTGACCGAAACTGAAGCGTATCTTCCCCAGGCAAGTAGCGAAGTTCAAGCCCTGTTTGCCAAGACCCGCTTTGCAGCCGGTGGCCGATGGCTGATGATCCCGGTCACAACCGAACGGATTTTAGAGGATGTGAAGAATCTGATTCAAATCCGTGTCCATCCCCCCAAACGTTGATTCGGCAACTTTAATTGTGGAAAAGCGATTGTGATATTTATTATAACAAATCTATCATACCCGAAAACGCAAAATCTGCAAAATTCACACATTATTTTGTTGAATACATAGCCTTGTTTCACAGTTTTTCGATTAAAGATACCTTTATTCAATAACTGCACTTAAATTAGCCACTCTCATTAAACTTGCATACAGCAATTTAAAAAACAAAACTCCTTTCGGAAAAACTAGAAAAGCACGGTTGAAAAAATATGACTGACAAAATTAAAAAACTCTTTAAACAGAATATAATTTTACTGCTGGTTGTCACCCTTATCTTTTTTCTTGTTTTTTTTGCGATAAAACATGCGGAAAAAAATAACAACCACCCAAACAAAATCACATATGATTATTATGAAGATACTACCGGTGGGTTGGCATTAACAGACATACAAATGATCTTTTCTGAAACCACCGTTTCACAAAACACCACCGGCTTTTTCATGTTCGGAAATAGCAAGTCTACCTACTGGATTCGGATCCCTTTGAAAGAACTGTCACCCGCCGAAAGAGAAGCCCGTCTGTTTATTTATAATCCCACCGTTGCCAAGGCGGTACTGTATCTACCTGTTCAAAATGGCGATATGACAAGCTATGAAGCCCGGCCTTCGGGGTGGTTCTTCATTGGCGAACAGCAGGATGATCATTTTGTTTATCCTGCCTTTTCCTGGGACAGTAATACCAATTTTAATCAAGATGCCTATCTTGAATTATTTTCCCCATTTACCCAGAACTATACCCTTGACCTGTTACCTCAGCAGGAAGCGGATCAAACAAAGCAAGCCCTACTTTCACTCTATGGGGTGCTATTCGGTATCTTTTTTGCTGTGGCAATCCACAACCTGTTTATTTTTTTAGAGCTTCGGGAAGCCGCAAATCTCTATTACTTTTTTTATGTTCTAATCATGGCCGTCTACCAGGGCTGCCTCCTTGGCATCTACAACGTCTTTGCACCTGACTATGCAGCCTTTTTTATGTCTAATACGCTTCTCTTTTCGCTGCTAAACATGCTGATGGCGATCTTGTTTTTCCGCAGCTTTTTCCGTACCAAATGGTTATTTCCAACCTATGAAAAATGGGCAAAAGGTTTATTAACAGCCGTTTTTATCGGCGCTGTTTTCGTGTTGATTGCGCCTTCCACCCTTGTCAACCTCTATGCCCACAGCTTATCGCTGATCGGCGGACTCTCGATACTGTTTATGGCTATCGGCGCTTTTCGGAAAAATTATAGCCAAGCCCGCTTTTTTATTGTCGGCTGGCTATTTATCATCGTCGGTGTCGGGATCAGCTTCTGCCGAAATGCCGGATGGATTTCCAATAACGTGGTCAGCCTCAACATCATCTTTCTCGCTATGGCTCTTAACTCCTTATTTTTGTCAACCGCATTGGTCCAACGGGTAAAGCTGCTAATGGCAGAAAAAGAAGTTGCCCTCAAAAACTATTATGAAGCCGCAGAGCTGGCTAAATCTCGGGAACTGGCCTTTTTGCAAGCCCAGATCAAACCTCATTTTTTATATAACACCCTAAATATCATTGCCAGTCTGTGCCGCATTGATCCGTTAAAAGCCCGAGAACTACTGTTAGATTTAGGGGAATACCTACATCATAGCTTTGATTTTTACCCGGATCAGCAACTGGTACCCCTGGAAACCGAATTAAACGGTGTCCGCGCCTTTGTCCGAATTGAACAGGCGCGTTTTCCCAATAAACTGCGGGTATGTTATGAGCTGGCTGAAATTAACCATCTGATGATCCCACCGCTGATTCTCCAGCCGTTGGTGGAGAATGCCATCATCCACGGCATTCGCAAAAAAGGCACCTGCGGAACCGTCATGATCCGCACCACCCAGGAGAATGATGCCATTGTCTTTGCGGTGGTGGACGATGGTATCGGAATGACAACGGAACAGATAACGGAAGCTCTTTCCCATGAATGGCACAAAGGAAAAGGGGTCGGTCTGTCAAATATCCATAAACGCCTGACGGCCTTGTACGGGCAGGGGCTAACAATAAAAAGTATCCCGGAAGAGAAAACTGAGATTTCCTTCCGGATCGGAAAGAGGGAATCGACTCAATGATAACTGCGATCTTAATCGATGATGAATATTATGCCCTGGAGGGACTGAAACGGGATTTAGAGGATCTGGGCGCTGTTCGTGTTTTAGGCACCTATGAACGTGGTGCCGATGCCCTGGACCAGCTTGCAATCCTACAACCGGATCTTATTTTTCTTGATATCGAAATGCCGGAAATGAGTGGTCTGGAATTATTTGACCGGTTGCTGGAGGTTTATCCGCAAGCGGCGATTGTCTTTGTTACGGCTTATAATCAATATGCTATTCAAGCTTTTGAACTCAATGCCATGGACTATCTTCTCAAACCGGTTCAGCCGGAGCGACTGGAAAAAACCTTAAAACGTCTGTCCGCAAAAGTGCCTGTCCTGCTTCCGAAGCAGCTGTCAATTCATTGCTTCGGGCAGTTTTCCATTCAGGCGGACGGCGAAGAAGTGGTCGTTCCCTGGCGTACCCGAAAAGCCGAGGAGTTACTGGCTTATCTGGCATGTGCCAAGGGACAGTTTGTTTCAAAGGAAAAGCTGGCCGGAACACTCTGGCCGGAACTGTCCCAGGAAAAAAGCAAGGCCAATTTTTATCTGACCTTTCACTATTTAAGAAAGCAGCTCACCGAAGCCAATTTGGCGCTGCCAATCGAATCGGAGCGAGGAAAAGTCCGTTTGAATCCGGAACAACTGGATCTGGATATTGCCCTGTTCGAAAAAATGATACCTCAATTGGAGGAACTATCTGATGAAACCGCCACCATTGCCGAAGCCGCCGCCGCTATTTACAAAGCACCTCTTCTTGACGGCCATTATTATGAATGGAGTGTGCCGCTGGGATGGCACTATGAGCTGCTCCATCATGAGCTGATAAAAAAACTGGCCGACTACTATCACAAGCAAGGCGATTATCATAAAGCCGCCTATTATCAAAAAGAATCTGCCCGATAATCATATACACTTCACTTTTGCAAATATTTTGTAAAGTATTTATTTTATATAATGGCACTTAACAAAATGATCTGCGAATTGGAGAAAATTAAATGCCTTTAAATGAAAAAACCCCCATCCTACCGTTGGTACTAATGATCTTTTTAATCATTGTACTGGCACCAACAACAGCTATCGCAAAGAACGAATCCCCCTCTGCCGGTTTAAACACCGCTTCATCCGCCAATGATGAACAAATCGACGTCTCCCAACTGGTTGATGCGGAAGCCTTTCACGCCGAATATCGGGGACACATCCAGAATATCGGCGATATTGATGCATGGACCATCGGACCGAAGCAATTTGGCACCATGGGCCGAAGCCTGCGCATCGAAGGTTTTATGATTAAATTAATCGGTGACGTCCCCGCCGATATGCACATCAAGTATACGGTCCACGTTCAGAACAAGGCCTGGCTTTATCCGGTGGACGACGACAGCACCTGGCCAACCGATGGTGCCTTTGCCGGTACCCGGGGAGAATCGCTGCGACTGGAAGCCGTACACATTAAGCTGGTGGATGAAAGCGGCAACCTGTATCCCGACTATTCGGTTTACTACCGGGGCCATGTCGAAAACGAAGGTGATATCGACTGGGTCAAAAATAACGGTGAGCTGGGCAGTACCGGTAAGGGCCAACGCCTGGAAGCCCTGGAAATTAAGATTGTCAAAGAAACCCCAGATCCTCCGGTTGTCCCGGACACCGATCTGACCGCCTATCTGGCGGCCATTGCTGCCTATGCTGATAAGCAAGACTTATACACTGCGGAATCCTGGAGCGCCTATCAAACCGTTCTGAGCGAAAACGTGATGAGCACTAAAAATAGTCAAACCGAAGTGGATCAGGCGACCACACGCATCACCGAAGCCCAGAAAAAACTGGTGTTAAAACCCGTGATTCATCACTATAGTGTCGATGGCTTCAAAAAACTGTTGGATAAAAACACTGCTCAGACTGCCATCAATAGCATGTCCCTGAGCGTTTTTGCCTATACTGCCGCGAATGTGCAGATTGGTGATGCCATTTCCAACAACTTAACCTATGAAGTTCTGCGCGAGTCCACATCCATTGCGGTCACCCCAATTCAAGGCGTATTAACCCTTAACGCTGCGAATCTGACCATCGGCAACTACCGTTTGGTGGTTAAGCTTAATGGCAGTGAACTCTTAAACAATACCTTTGTAGTTACCGACAGCACCTCAAGCGGAGGCGGTGGGTGGACGCCCCCACCACCGCCTCTTCCAGTAGATCCGACTCCAGTAAATCCGACTCCAGCAGAACCGACACCAGCTTTGAAAAAAGAGGTAGAAACCATTAACTCAGCGAATGTAAACACGTTTATCGCGTTTACCGCGCCTGAGACGCCTTCTGGCAACATGACTGTCAGTATTCCCGCCAGTGGATTGTTTTCGGTTCAGAATATACAGGAATTACTTGGTGCTAAAAACACTCAAAAACTCAACAGATTGAAAAGTCTAAAAAGCATGGGACTAAACACGAGTAGTGCCGACGACTCTTACCAGCTAACCAATGTGGTTTTTACCTGTAATTATCCGGATCTAGTCAAGAACCAAAAGAATCAGGATGGCCGGTTTATAGCACCGGATGGCATTATCCTGCTGACCGAACTGAGAGAAAATTTACAATTTACCTTTTATCGTACCGATGTTAAGGTTGTTAATACCACCTCTGGAGTAGAGAAGGCTTATCCCAGTGTCAGCATGGGCAACAACGTGGTTGAAGTAAAGATTGAGTTCCTTCCCGTTGCAACGAATAGTGTTAAAAAAGCGGAAGAAACTAAACGACCTGCCGATCTTGATACCGCCCGAGGCTGGGTGGATCTACTGCCGGATGGGGATGATAAAAAAAATCTGAATACCCGCATCAATGCGGTGGCCAAAGACAATATCAAAGCGGCAACTTTTGAAAAGTTGATTATTCCGAAAAATACCGCTGACGCAAAATTGACGGCCGTCACCGCCCGGATTAAAAGCCTGATTGGCAGTGGCGGTTATACGCTTACCCCCAGCGGTACTAATTATACGATTACGCTGATGCCGTCAGCGGCTCCGGAGGAATTAACCCTCACCACCACCTTCCTCCAGACGATTGATGTTCCGGCCATTAGCGGTATCACCGTTCCCGACATTGAAGGCCTGCCGGTGACTGCCATTACCGAAACCGCCCAATATACCGGAACCGTCACTTGGAAAGATACAGCGAACCAAACCCCAGTTCAGTATGAAGATGGCAAACAATACACTGCCACCATCACTCTGACGCCCAAAACGGTCGCCGATGGCAGCAATCTGGTGGGCTATACCTTAACCGGCGTCCCCGAAAACTACTTTACGGTGGCTGCTACCGAAACCCCGGCGATCAACCTGGCCAATGCCGGGGTGATAACGGCTTTGTTCCCCACGGTGATTGATCCCGTGGAAGTGGCGGTTAAAGCTGCGGAAACCGGTCTTATTGAAAAAGAAAACACCGGTATTATCTTTCAGAAGATCCTAGCCGCTCAAGGTCTGGTTAGCCCGCTTGACACGGGCTTAAGAAAACAGGGTTTTCAAGCCCGGCTGGATCTTCTCAATGCGGAGTGGTCATTGGCTTGCGAGATTGAACTGATCCGATTTAATCGATCGACTAGTGGTGATAACTTTGGTAGTTTAGTCGGTTTGTATCTCCCCAAAGCAACCGAGAGTATTGCTGCTTTGCCGGATATCCTCCAAAAAACAAGCTACCAGGATCGACTGGACGTGATTAATACCATTATTGAGTTAATTTTTCAGGAGTATTCTTGTTATTCTTTTTTGCAAATGCCTATTCTGGTGCTTGACGATTCCCATAAGCTGGCCGCCGTCAACACTGCTGTCGGACAAGTCCTGGCCGGCGACCCAAGCGGCTGCCAGTATGAGATAGAAAAAGGCGAGCCATGGACTGCTTCTTTTGGTGGTACTATGACCTCTGACACCTTTGAAGTCACGATTAAAAAAGGTAATGCCAGCACCGTCTATTCGCTTCTCATCTATGAGTTTATCTCGCCTGATTTTTCAGCCAGTTTGGTGGACAATAATGAACCCAAGTCAGCTGAAATACCCTTTACTATCGAGATCACCGGGTTTCAGAATGAAATTGGCCAGCTGCTTACCGGTACCCGCAAGATTACTTACTACTGTATGAACGGCTCCGATATCATCTTAAATACCACATTGTCAATCGATCAAACCATTGCGTTTAATAACGGCAAAGCCACCCTGCCGGTCACCCTCCCGTCATCCTCCGGGGCTTTTGATTTGGAAAGCTGGGACAAGAGACTCTATGTTAAAGTGGACGGGAATAACAATGGCAAGTTTTTTGACATCCCAATTAACCTGACTATCAACCTGAAAGATATCGGCAGTGTGACCGTCCCGGCCATTGAAGGCATACCGGTGACTGCCATTACCGAAACCAACCAGTATACCGGAACCGTCAGTTGGAAAGATGCCGCGGATCAAACCCCAGAGCGTTTTGAAGATGGCAAACAATACACTGCCACCATCACGCTGACACCTAAAACCATATCCGCTGGCGGCAAGCTGGTGAGTTATACCTTAACCGGCGTCCCCGAAAACTACTTTACAGTGGCTGGCACCGAAACCCCGGCGACCAATCCGGCCAATGCCGGGGTGATAACGGCTTTATTCCCTCCGGTTACTGATCCGGTGGAGGTAGCTGTTAAAGCTGCGGAAACCAGTCTAATCAATAATGAAGATATCGGAATCACCATGCAAAAGATCCAAACTGCCCAAGGTCTGGTTACTCCACTTGGTGATAGTTTAAGAAAGCCGGGTTTTCAAGCCCGGCTGGATCTGCTGAATGCCGAGTTATCGTTGGCTGGAGTGATTATAACTATCCAAGGTAATCGAATGTCTCCCGGTAATAACTTTGATGGTTTAAACGGTTATTATCTCCCCATAGCAACCACCAGTATTGCTACTTTGCCGGACAGCCCCACAAAAACAAGCTATCAGGATCGACTGGACGTCATTAATACCATTATTGAATTAATTAATCAGGAGTATAGCCCGCGTCAGGCTTTTTACCAATTTAATATACCGGTGCTTGACGACCCTCATAAGCTGGCTGCCGTAACCACTGCTGTCGGGCAAGTCCTGACTGATTACCCAAGCAACTGCCAGTATGCGGTAGCCTCAGGCGATCCATGGCACGCTTATTTAGGTGGTAATGGAATCTTTGACACCTTTGATGTCAGGATCACCAAAGGCACTGCCAGCACCGTCTATTCGATTTGCCCCCGGTTGTTTATCACACCTGATTTTTCAGCCAGTTTGGAAACGGAAGATTCCAAATCAGCTGATACACTCTTTAATATACTGATCACCGGGTTTCTGGATGAAAATGGCCAGCCACTCACCGGCACCCGCACGATTACCTATTTCTGTATGAACGGCCCCGATAGTACCATAAATACCACGTTGTCAATCGATCAAACCATTGCGTTTAGTAACGGCGAGGCCACCCTGCCGGTCACCCTCCCGTCATCCTCCGAGACGTTTACTTGGGGTAGCTGGGACAAGAACCTCTCTGTTATAGTGGACGGGAATAGCAATCTCAAATATTTTGTCATCCCAACCGAACGCCGATAATTTATCGCCGTTTAGCCTAAAAGCACACCGAAGCCAGCATTTCTGGCTTCGGTGTGCTTTTTTGTGTTATTAGAGTTCTGTTAAAATATCGAAACAAAAAGATATGTATATGAAAAAAATATCTGACTGTAATCATGGATCAATCCAAAACATACATCGGTACAACGTAAAATCGCCTTGACTATTCTGACGGAAGATTATTTTATCACTTTGGTTGTAATTGATAATAATGAAATGATCAACACTGAAAGTTTCTTCCTCTTCTCAATGTTTAAACGCTATCGTTGTTTGCAATGAACTACAATTGCTTCAACGGCTAATTGCCGATATTCCCCTTAGCCGCCCGCACTACCTGAGCGATGCCGGCAATGCCTTCTTCAATCGCCTTTAAATCGGTATTCCCATATCCCAGCACTAACGCCTGGTCACCGGCTTTTTTTGCCTGCCCTGAATTTACGTTATCATTCAGAAAATAATCTCCCAGGGTCGTTACAAAAATCTGTTTTTCGTTCAGGGCTTTCCGAAGTTCCGCATCAAACACAATCGACTTAAAAGCCGCAACCAGATGCATCCCGGATCGGGTTCCGGTTACCGAAACATCCTCACCAAATTTTTCTTTCAGACAGGCTTCCAGATGATTGCGCCGTTTTAAGTAAATCCCCTTCATTTTCCGGATATGCTGGGTCAGATATCCCGCTTCGATAAATTTAGCCAAGGTTAGCTGCTCCAGCACCGGCGAATGAATATCCGCCACATATTTTTCGTTCTGCATTTCCGCCACCAGACATTCCGGCAGCACTAGATAGCCCATTCGCAGTGCCGGTGAGAGAATCTTCGAAAAAGTCCCCACGTAAATGACCCGCTCTGGATCGAGATTCTGGAGCGACTGGATCGGATTACCTTCATATCGGAACTCACTGTCATAATCATCTTCCACAATCAGGCAGTTATGCTTTCGGGCATACTCGATCAGTTCAATCCGTCGTTTGATGGATAGCACTACGCCGGTGGGAAACTGATGGCTGGGCGTTGTAAAAATCAACTTCGGCGGTTTTTCCGGCAGTGCCGCAGTCACAATCCCATTTTCATCAACCGGAATGGTTTTAATAATGACCCCATTGTTCCTAAGCGTATAGACAATGCCTTGACTGATGGGGTTTTCAACCAAAACCGCCTCGTCTTTTCCCACCATCCGCGATAGCAGGCTGAACGCCTGCGCTGCACCATTAACAATCATAATGTTTTCTGGCCGACTGCTAACGCCGCGCACCCGCTTTAAATAAATCGACAGCTGCTTTCTCAGAGCATGCATTCCAAAACTGTTCTGATAATCCAGACTTCTGCCCTCCAGGGTTTCGGTCACGGTCTTGTAGATTTGCCCCCATCTTTTAATCGGGATGGTATTTAAATCTGGAACTCCGGTACGAAAGTTCACCCGTTTTGAAGGAAACAACAAATTGTCGCTCTGCGTTTCTTTGTCCGGGGACGCGGTTTCCTTTCGCTCAAAACAGATCCCGTCACTGACATAGGTGCCGGATCCTTCCTTTGCATAAAGATATCCCTCTGCCCAAAGCTGTTCATAGGCTTCCATCACCACATTGCGTGAGACCGAAAGAAACTCAGAAAGCCCCCTAGTGGATGGCAGCTTTTCATCCGCTTTTAGCTCCCCGGAAAAAATGGATTCTTTTAGTTCGTGATAAATCTGTTCCGCTAAGGATTCCTCCTGGTTTCGGTTTAAATTAATATGCAGCATCGACTCTCCCCAAAGTGGTTTGGATTTTTAAGCTAGAAATGGTTCTTATTATCGCCACTTTATTCTGCTACGATTATAACACAACCGCCATTAAAAAAATCAAAACCATGGAGGCTCTAAAATGATCACCACTACTTTTTTTCTCGCTTCACTGATTGTCATTCTACTTCCCGGAAGCGGCGTTCTTTATACTGTTTCAATCGGTCTGACCGGTAGTCGTAAAGACAGTTTCTTTGCCGCTCTGGGCTGCACTCTCGGGATTATCCCCCATCTGGCCGTCGCCATTCTGGGACTTTTATTCATCCGGGAAATGAACTCCGCCGCCTTTAACCTAATCAAATGGATCGGCGCTTGCTACCTGTTGTATCTTGGCCTGGGGATGATCCGCTCAAAAGCTGGCCTGACAGCAAATGAAGCAACCACTTCAGCGACGCCGTTTGCGATTATTTTAAAGGCCATTCTTATCAATCTGCTAAACCCCAAGCTGACCCTATTCCTTTTTTCATACCTGCCCCAATTCATCGTCAGCGGCAAAAATGCCACCGTCCAAGGTTTGCAGCTTGGTCTTTTCTTTATGCTGCTGACGTTGATTATTTTTATCCTCTATGGGATTCTGGCTGGCAGCTTTAGTGTGTTTTTAAAGCAGTCTCCCAAAACTTTTCTGCGGATTCAGCAGGGTTTTGGAGCCATTTTTATTATTTTTGCGGTGCAGTTGGCGTTATTTTGATAAAGTGGTCTGCGCTGATGATCCAAATGAATTAAGCGCTTGCTCAAAAAATCCACGCAAAAAAACAGCCTAAACGGCTGTATCATAACATTTTTCATTAATTTTCAAATGGCGGAGAGAGAGGGATTCGAATTGTCGGATAAGCATAAAACAGATCTAAATGAATACCAACGAATTTTTGAAACACCTTGTTTTAGCCATTTTTAAACTTTCATCTATAATTAGAATATAATGAACTCAACTTTCCCAGCTCTAAAAATCAGCTGAGACTTTACAACAACACACTCTGCAGCTTCTGAAAAACAGAAGTTGACAGAAAAATGCACCCAACGTCTGATATAATGAAAATGCAAACTAACAAAAATCAGACAGGAAAGGTGCATACCACTATGATAAACCAAAACAACCCATCTGAACAGACAAAAATTGCATTTTTAAAAGCTTTTAAGGCATTGAAACTGGCAGGATTACTCAGAGATTCCGGGATCCGTAAAGCACAGGGTATAAAAGTTGCTCA
>NZ_AXAC01000007.1 GCF_000472665.1 Acetobacterium malicum subsp. dehalogenans DSM 11527
TCAGGTACAGTACTTCCGAGGTTAAGTTGCTCCGCTTGTTGTTAAAACGACCATCTCAATATATATGACTCAGCTAATTTTCGGACGTCCCCACTTTTGGAAAGGTTATCCTTCATATATACCATCACTGGTTCACTTGCGTTCCGTTCCAACAACCGCCATCAGCTTCCTTCAGACCCTTCCGTCGCCGGAAACGCCCTTGCTTACAGCTTGTCTTCCCAATTAGCCAGGTGACAGGTCTTCTTTCAGACCATTAGCTCGGCAACATGCCTCGCAAACCAAAAAAGACAGCTATCACTAGCTGTCTTAACTATTTTTTAATGGTCGGAGTGAGAGGATTTGAACCTCCGGCCTCATGGTCCCGAACCATGCGCTCTACCAAGCTGAGCCACACCCCGTAATATGTTGCATTTCCGACTCAAATATTGTACACTATAATAGACAAAAATACAATCTCAAATATAAAATTTTTTCTATGTTAAGGAGGAACCCACCATGCACAAAAGAAATCCACTTTATCGTGTTGGCGCATTGGTTTTAGTCGCTGTTATTGTTCTGAGTCTTCTCGTTGTTTACAGTTTCTAATCTGAATGAACATTCGTATTATTGCTGTTGGAAAAATAAAGGAAAAATACTTGACCCAGGCTATCCTGGAATACACCAAACGATTAAATGCCTATTGCCGTCTGGAGATCATTGAGGTTAAGGATGAAAAAATTCCCGAAAACGCCAGTGAAGCTCAACGACGAAAAGCCGTCGAAATTGAGGGCGGTCGAATTCTTTCCTATTTAAAGGACGAGGAAATTCTGGCCACCCTGGAAATACAGGGCGATCAACTGGACTCACCGACTTTTGCCAGGAAAATCGAAAATTATGGAATCCAGGGAAAAAGCCAGATCACCTTTGTCATCGGCGGATCAATCGGCCTTTCCCCTGAGATTACCAGCCGCTCAAAATGGAAATGTTCCTTTTCTAAAATGACATTTCCCCACCAGTTATTTCGGGTTATGCTGCTAGAACAAATTTACCGTTCTTTTAAAATAATCCGTGGCGAAACGTATCATAAATAACAAATACAAATTATAAAATGGAGAGGTAAAACATGCCGGACTATGTACTAAAAGCCACCGCAGGAAACGGACAGATCCGGGTCTTTGCGGCGACAACACAAGGGCTCGCTGAAACTGCCCGGAGGCTTCATCAAACCAGCCCCGTCGTTACCCAGGCGCTGGGTCGATTACTCACAGCAGGTTCCCTGATGGGTTCAATGATGAAAAATGCCGATGAACTAATCACTTTAAAAATCGCTGGAGACGGACCTTTGAGCGGCTTATTGGTAACGGCAGATGCCAAGGGCAATGTCAAAGGCTATCCTTATGTCAATGATCTTCACGATACGATGGAATCTCCCCTTCCTGTTTCCGAAGCGATTGGTGGCGGTGCCTTAAATATCATGAAGGATATTGGCCTGAAAGAACCCTACGTTGGCTATTCACCACTTATCAGCGGGGAGCTTGCCGAAGATTTAACCTATTACTATGCTCAGTCTGAACAGATTCCCACCTCGGTATCACTGGGAGTTTTATTAAACAACGACGGCACCGTCCGACAGGCCGGCGGGTTTATCATTCAATTAATGCCTGACACCGATGATGAGGTTATCGACGCCCTGGAGGCCGCTCTGGCCGATACCCCTTCTTTAACCAAGCTGCTGGACGAAGGAAAATCCCTTGAAGCAATTATGGAAGACTTGTTTAGAAACCTGAGTTTAAAGGTTAATAAAACAGAAATCACCCGGTTTAGCTGTGATTGTTCCCGACAACGTATTACCAAAGCGCTGACATCGATCGGTAAAGAAGATCTCATTGACATGATCTCGGATCAGGAAGATATTGAAATCAATTGTGACTTCTGCAAAGAAAAATATCTTTTTTCGACCGCTGATCTCGAATCAATCCTGACGCGGATTGAAGAAAACGAGGGCTGATATGTCTTTAAAATCCCGTTCCAGTGGTGTTCTAATGCCCGTTTCCTCCTTACCGGGGGACTACGGCATTGGAACCTTAGGTGCAGAGGCCCGACATTTTGTCGATCTTCTCCAGTCGATGGGCTGCAGCTATTGGCAAATTCTGCCAATCGGGCCGGTAGATGACTATTTCTCTCCTTATAATAGCACCTCGGCTTTTGCCGGAAATCCGTTTTTTATTGACCTGGAACTGCTATTTAAATGGGGCTTATTAACAGCGGATGAATTGACTGCCAGCAAGTCAACAGATCCTCCCTATTCCATCAACTATACTAATCTCATCGACAATCGCAACGCTATCTTCAAAATCGCCTATTCCCGATTAACGACCTCATTAAAAAACGATATCCACCAATACTGCCTTGCCAACCATGAATGGCTGCCCGATTTTTCTTTATACACGGTACTGTCTCAGCACTTTTCAGAAAAAAACTGGACCAAATGGAATAACCCGGATCTGGTCAAGCGCCAGCCCGCTGCACTACAGTCAATTACCAGTGCCTATCAGGATGAAATCAATTTTCAGAATTTTCTGCAATATCTTTATGATAAACAGTGGACCGCTCTAAAGACCTACGCCAATGGGAAAGGCATCCGAATCATTGGCGACATGCCGATCTATTTGGCCCACACCAGTGCCGACGTGTGGTGTCATCCCGAACTTTTCCAGTTGGACGCCGATGGTTGTTGCATTGAAGTGGCTGGTGTACCGCCGGATTATTTTGCCAAAGATGGCCAGCTATGGGGCAATCCGTTGTATCACTGGGATATCATGAAAGCCGACAATTACAGCTGGTGGATGCGGCGAATCAAGCGCGCGTTGGAAAGTTTTGATACCGTCAGGATTGATCATTTTCGGGCCTTTTCGGCTTATTGTTCGATTCCGGCAACGGAGGAAACCGCCCGAAATGGCCGCTGGATTCCCGGCCCGGCGATGGATTTTTTTGCGCAATTGCAAAAAACCTTTCCCGAACCCAACATCATTGCCGAAGATCTGGGTCTGCAGGATGAAGACCTGGTCAAACTGTTAAAAGACACCGGCTTCCCCGGCATGCGGATTATGGAGTTCGCCTTCATCGACGACCAGAACAATATTCATCTGCCCCATAACTACAGCGCCAATACCGTGGCCTACTCGGGGACCCATGACAATAATACGCTGCTGGGGACTTTTTTTGACTACACCCCAGAACATCGTCGTTATGCTTTTGACTACTGCGGCTACACAGATGCCTGGGAAAACCAATGGCAGATCGGTGGCCACCAGAGCCCTTCCTGTCGGGCCTTTATTCGCACGCTTTTTCAAAGCGCCGCCAATTTAGTGATCCTGCCGATTCAGGATGTTTGTGGTTATGGCAGCGATACCCGCATGAACGAACCCGGTACGAAAGAACGCAATTGGATTTTTCGCATGACCCGGGAAGGTTTATCTCAAATTGATGTCAATTGGTATAATCACATCAATCAGCTTTATCAACGAAAAGACTCATCTGTCATCTAATCACGGACGATTGTGCTCCGCAGTCGCTACTTTAATTTATCACTTTAGCGTACTGATGCGTTCTTTTCATAATTTGCCAATCAGCGTAATTAAAACAAGTGTCCGTAACATTCAAACATTTCTTAATATAAACTTGCAATAAAAGCTTAACCTTTGGTATAATAAGCCCAGGTAAAAATTAGGAAAAAAAGAAAAAGGAGGACTTTACCTTGAAAAAAACTCTAGCATTATTGTTGTCTTTGGCGATGGTTGTTACCATGGTCGCTGGCTGTTCCAGTGGATCAACTACATCTTCCGCTGACAGCGACGTCATTAAAATTGGCGTGTTCGAACCATTAACCGGTGCCAATGCGGCCGGCGGTGAACTGGAAGTTGAAGGGGTTGAATTGGCTAACCAATTACGTCCCGAAGTATTAGGCAAAAAAGTTGAGCTGGTTATTGCTGATAACAAATCAGACAAAGCTGAAGCAACAACTGCTGCCGCTCGTTTAATTGAAAAAGATAAGGTTGTTGCAATCTTAGGTTCCTGGGGATCTTCACTCTCCATCGCTGCTGGTGACGTTGTTAAAACCAACCAGATTCCTGCTGTGGCTCTTTCTGCCACCAACCCACAGGTAACTGCCGGAAATGATTACTACTTCCGTGTTTGTTTCCTTGATCCTTTCCAGGGTACAGTAATGGCTAACTATGCATCCAAAAAACTGAATGCTAAAAAAGTTGCCATCATTCAGGAAGTATCCAATGACTACTCAGTTGGTCTGGCTAAATTCTTCACTGATTCATTTGTCAAGTTAACTGGCGATCCAAATGCTATCGTTGCAACTGGTAACTACAACACTGGTGACCAGGATTTCAATGGTATCTTAACAAATATCAAAGCGGCTAACCCCGATGTAATTTTTGCCCCAGGTAACTTTACTGAGTCGGCATTAATCATCAAACAAGCTCGTGCCCTTGGTATTACTGCTCCATTTATTGGTGGCGATACCTGGGAAACCAATGAATTTATTACCGTTGGTGGTGCTGACGTCGAAGGCGCTGTTATGTCAACATTCTTTGATGACACCAACCCACTGACTGAAGCTGGTAAAACATTTGTTGCTGAATACAAAAAAGCCTACCCAGACCGTGAAAACATTGCTGCTGTAACCGCTCTTGGTTATGACGGTTACATGATGACCCTGGATGCCATCGAACGTGCTGGATCTGCTGATCCTGTTGCTATTCGTGACGCATTGGCAGCTACCAAAGATTTTGAAGGCGCTACCGGCATGATCACCATTGATGCCAACGGCGATGCCACCAAGAACGAAGCAATCATCAAAACAGTAAAAGATGGTAAATTCACTTACCTTGATTCTGTAACGATTGACTAGTTTATTACAATAGTTTTACATAAAGAGGCCGTTGTTCAGTATGACGCTCTTTTATACGCAAGGGTGCGTAACTAAATACAGTTTAGTTTGCGTACCCGTCTAAAACAAACATTGAGGGTATTTGTTATCAGATACCCTCAATTTAAATTAAATGATATAACGAGGTTTTAATTATGGTCGTTGGAATGACAATGGAAACATTCTTACAGCAACTTATCAATGGTTTATCAGTCGGGAGTTTGTATGCCTTGATTGCCATAGGCTATACCATGGTTTATGGTATCCTGAGACTGATCAACTTTGCTCATGGCGATATCTTTATGATGGCTGCCTATTTCACATATTTTGGGATTGCCGTATTTTTTCTTCCCTGGTATGTCACATTTATTATCACGATTGGTTTAACCATGCTACTGGGTGTCACAATCGAACGGGTCGCCTATCGTCCCCTGCGGGATGCGCCCAAGACATCGCTTCTGATTTCAGCAATCGGGGTTTCGTTCTTACTGGAAAATGTTGCCACCTATTTATTTTCGGGAAAACCACAAGCATTCCCAGAATTTCCACTGATGACAACACCTTTCTTTATTGGCGGACTGTCTTTTCAGCCGGTTTCTATTGTTATTCCAATTGTTGCATTTATCCTGATGTCCGCACTCCTTTTTATCATTAATAAAACTAAAATAGGGATGGCCATGCGGGCTGTGGCTGTTGATTATGACACTGCCAAACTCATGGGAATTAAGATCAATGGGGTTATTTCTTCAACCTTCGCCATCGGCTCGGCGCTGGCCGCAGTTGGCGCTATTTTATGGTGTATGAAATACCCATCGGTGTTACCCCTCATGGGCGTTGTTCCAGGACTTAAGTGCTTTATCGCTGCTGTTATCGGCGGAATCGGCAACGTTAAGGGCGCCGTTCTCGGTGGTCTGATCCTGGGCTTTTCCGAAGTACTGATGGTCGCCTTCTTCCCAGCACTGACCGGATACCGCGACGCTATTGCATTTGTCATCTTGATTATAATCCTGCTGTTTCTTCCCAATGGACTCCTTGGTAAGAAACAAGTGGAAAAGGTTTAGGGGAGGTACCAGAAATGAAAGAAACTCAAAACAGTATCGGTGCCTACTTAAAACTCCACTGGAAAACAGCCGTATTCTTAGTTGTTCTCCTCATTGGGATCGGTTTAGCCGACATTTTTGTTGATTCCTATATGCGCCGGCTTTTAAATTTGTGCGCTATTTATGTTATTGTCAGTCTGGCAATGAATCTGGTCAACGGTTTTACCGGCCAGTTTTCTTTAGGACAGGCTGGTTTTATGGCTATTGGTGCCTATACCGTAGCGGTTTTCACCGTTCCTATCGAATCCCGGGCCGCTATTTTCTACCTGGAACCAATGGCGCCTTTTTTAGCCAATATTCAATTGCCCTTTATTGTGGCATTAATTCTCGGTGGACTGGCTTCGGTAGTCGTGGCCTTTTTTATCGGATCGCCCTGTTTACGGCTCCGAGGGGATTATCTGGCGATTGCCACCCTTGGTTTTTCCGAAATTATCCGAATTGTCTTCACCAATACCCAGTCGATCACCAATGGTGCCCTGGGCATTAAAAGCATTCCCACCATCAGCAGTCTCTGGTGGACCTACGGAACGGCCCTGCTAATCATCATCGCAACCGTCCTGCTGATTAACTCCACTTATGGACGGGCCTTTAAATCCATCCGTGAAGACGAAATCGCAGCTGAAGCGATGGGGGTCGGACTGTTTAAGACAAAGATGACCTCATTCCTGATTGGTGCCTTTTTCACCGGTATCGGCGGCGGTTTATTTGCCGCTTTATTGGGAACTGTTGACCCCAAACAATTCTATTTTACCCTGACCTATAACTTTTTACTGATCATTGTGCTTGGTGGTATGGGCAGTATTTCTGGTACCATCATTGCCAGCTTTGTCGTCACATTGGGTCAGGAAGCTCTACGTTTTCTGGATGAACCAATGGCCTTCGGCCTGGATCTGCCAATCTTCAGACCTGGTCTGAGAATGGTTGTCTTCTCCTTCCTGCTGATGGTCATTGTCCTCTTCTATCGAAAGGGCTTAATGGGTACCAATGAGCTCACCTGGGACTTCATCGCTCAGAAATACCGCTCTATCAAGAAGAAGCTGAGCGGAAAAAAGACATCAACTGAAGGAGGTGGCAATTAATGAGTCTTCTGCGAACAGAGAATGTCATCATGCAGTTTGGCGGTGTTGTTGCCGTCAACGATTTAAATATCGATATTAAAAAAGGTGAGCTGGCCGCTCTGATCGGACCGAATGGCGCCGGTAAAACCACCGCCTTTAATGTCATCACCGGAGTCTATACACCCACCAGCGGAAAGGTACTTTTTACCCCGACCGATAAAAATGGTGCCACTACCGAGATCGATATTACCGGGAAGAAACCAGATAAAATAACCGGAATGGGCGTTGCCCGAACCTTTCAGAACATCCGACTGTTTAAGGAACTTACGGTTCTTGAAAATGTTCTGGTAGCCACTCACCTGAATGCCGATTATAGTTTTCTGTCAGCCATGCTGCGCGCACCAAAAGCCCGCAAAGGCGAACGTCAGGCTAAAATGGATTGCGAATTCTTATTGGAACGGCTGGGCCTCATCGATCTGAAAAATGAAAAAGCCTCATCCCTCCCCTATGGACAGCAACGCCATCTGGAGATCGCCCGGGCCCTGGCAACCAAGCCGCAGTTGCTATTGCTTGATGAACCGGCGGCGGGGATGAATCCTCAGGAAACAGATGAATTAACAGATCTGATTTTTAAACTGAAAACTGATTTTGATCTGACTATTTTTATGATTGAACATCATATGGATCTGGTTATGGAAATTTCTGATCATATTTATGTATTGGATTTTGGATGTACCATCGCAAAAGGAACCCCGGATGAGGTTCAGAATAATCCAAAGGTTATTGAAGCATATTTGGGGGTAGACGCTGATGTTGAAGATTAGTAATTTACAGGTCGCCTATGGTGGTATTGAAGCCGTCAAAGGGATTGATCTGGAAGTGCCGGAAGGCAAAATTGTAACCCTGATCGGAGCTAACGGGGCCGGAAAAAGTACCACCCTCCGGGCTATTGTCAATCTGGTTAAATCAAAAGCTGGAAGCATTACCTATCACGGCGACGAACTCCTGGGCCTGGACACCACAAAGGTTGTCGATAAGGGTATCACCCTGGTTCCCGAAGGACGACATGTATTTCCGGATCTGACAGTGCTGGAAAATCTGAAAATTGGCGCTTATATGCGTAAGGATAATCTGGATGAAGATATTCAAAAGATTTACGGACTCTTCCCTCGTCTGGAAGAACGCTCCTGGCAACAAGCTGGAACCTTATCCGGTGGTGAGCAGCAAATGCTGGCGGTAGGCCGGGCAATGATGAGCCGACCAAAACTGCTGATGATGGATGAACCTTCCCTGGGTTTGGCCCCACTGGTCGTTCAGGGTATATTTGATATCATCGAAACCCTCAATAAAGAAGGGATGACCATTCTTCTGATTGAACAAAATGCCAACATGGCTCTCCGGGTTGCCGATTATGCCTATGTGCTGGAAACTGGAAAAATTACCAAAGAAGGAACTGGCCGGGAATTACTGGCTGATGATAGTATTAAAGAAGCATATCTGGGCAAAAGCCACAGAAACAAATAAGAAAAACTCCAATTATTCATTTTCGAATAATTGGAGTTTTTTTATCGCCGGGAAATAATAACCTTATTATTAATCGTCAGGGTTTTGTTAAAGACTCGCTTGAATTTTTTGCCACATTCGTTGATGATCATGTTATCAAATACTGAATGCCCCGTCGTCAGGACATTAAGCTGGACTTCTTTTTCCATAATCACGCAATTCACATCTTTGACGACGCCATCCATGCTGCGGTCCAGATACTCGGATATTTGCAGGAACAGACTCAGCTGATCAATGAGCTGCCGTTCTTCATTCTGAAGCAGTCCCATGTACTCTTCAGAAATATGGATTTTCTTGTTGGTCCGATGGTTAAGGGCAATAAAGGCGCTCATTAACAGCTCTTTCTGCTCAATACCCAATAGTCCCGAGTTTAAAATAATATAAAAGCTATGTTCATGATGATTGCCAAACTGGAGTTTGATACCGACATCATGGAGCATGGCCGCGGCGCGAATCATTTTCCGGACATCCTCTTTTATGCCATGCAGCGGTTTCAGCTGTTCAAACAGGTTTTCGGTCAGCTTAAGTACATGGTAAGCATGAGGAATGTTCACATTAAAGTTAAGCATGATATTCACCAGTGACAGCTCAAAAATATCATAAACCAGATTATCCTCATTGTAACCAAAGTAGTCATAAATAATACCATCTCGCAAGCCGGCGTTGCTGATAATCAGTTCTGGTGAATCGATGTGCTTCATCACCCGTTCCAGGGTATGACTGGACCCGACAAAAATATCAATTCGTCCTTTTGACAAACCTTTGAGATTTGAGCGTTCCGCTAAATTCATACTGGCAGCCATTTCACAGATCCGTTTAACATCATTTGAACCCATCTTGTAATTATGGGCAATCTCCATCGGGTAATCATTGAAGCTGCGGTGGATCCGTCCGACGTTTCGAATGGTTCCGCCCACACCAATCACTGGCAGACCAACGGCCTTTTTTAGGATTGGGGTTTCATTAAAGGCTTCCTTCAAAAACTCATCCAGCGCCTTCAGTTTTTTTTCTGAAACCTCGTCGGTTAAATCAAACTTTTCTGCCAAATCAATGGACCCAAAGGGCAGACTGACAACCTCCACTTTTTTGCGGTCTTTGATGAGTACAAATTCCGTACTCCCACCGCCGATATCCATCAGCAGTGCATCCCTGATATCGAGGGTGTTGATGGCACCGAGGTAGTCCATTGAGGCCTCCACTTCCCCGGGGATCACAGTGACGTCCAGACCCACTTCAGCTTTGATTCGAGCGACATAGTCTGTTCCGTTTGATGCTTTTCGAACCGCTGCTGTTGCCACGGCAATAACCTTTTCAATGCCATAGGCATCACACATACTGACAAACATGGCCAGGGTTTCGATCCCGAAATCCATCCGATCCTGCTGCAGTTTTCCAGTTTCTGCCAGTCCGTCGTTTAAACGGACATTTACTTTCACGTCATCTATAATCTGAAAATACTCATTGTTATAATATTCGCCGATAACCAGATGCACACTATTCGAGCCAATATCAATGACCCCGATATTTCGTCTTTCCACGTCTATTCTCCCTCAATATTATGTTTTAAAACGGCTTTCTTAGCCTGTTCAAATTCTGCTTCAGCTTCTTTGCAGAAGTAGTCCTGACAGGAAAGCAGTTCTTTGCCACGTTTGTCAATACGGATGTATTCTCCGGTTTCGGTCATTAACCGGGTTTTTATGGTATCTTTCAAGGTAAGATCCAAAATATGTTTCAATTTCTTCTTGAGGCTCTCTTCTTCAATCGGAAACAAGGTTTCAATTCGCCGGTTCAGATTTCGTTCCATCCAGTCCGCGCTGGAAAGAAAAATATCTTCCTTGCCCTGATTGTAGAAATAATAGATCCGGCTGTGTTCCAGAAAAGTTCCGACAATGCTGTGAACAGTGATGTGTTCGCTGACGCCTGGTAAACCAGGTTTCAGTGAGCACATCCCTCGGACAATCAATTGAATTTCGACTCCTGCCTGGGATGCTTCATACAATTTATTGATGATCCCTTCATCCACCAGGGCATTCATCTTCCCAATTATTCTGCCTTTTTCACCCATTCTGACATTCTCAATTTCCCGGTCAATGGCAATGTAAAAGGCATTTCTCATGGTTTTGGGGGCGACTTCAATTTTTTTCCACAAGGTGTAATGGCTGTAACCAGATAATAAATTAAATAGGGTTGAAACGTCAGAACCATAATTCTCTTTGGCGGTAAACATTCCCAAATCGGTGTAGAGACCAGCGGTGACATCATTGTAGTTACCGGTTCCCAGGTGGACATAACGCCTGATTCCATCGGACTCTTTTCGCACTACCAGGATCATTTTACAGTGAATCTTGAGACCCACCAGGCCATAAATGACATGGCAACCAGCCTGTTCCAGCTTTTTCGCCCAGACAATATTATTGGCTTCATCAAAACGCGCCTTCAATTCAACCAGAACGGTGACCTGTTTACCATTCTGAGCGGCCTGGATCAATGCTTCAATGATGGGTGAATCGCCGCTGACCCGGTAAAGCGTTTGCTTGATGGCCAGTACGTCCGGATCTTTTGATGCAGCTCTGACAAAGTCAACCACTGTCTGAAAGGACTGGTAGGGGTGATGAAGCAGCCGGTCTTTTTCGCGGATGACTTCAAATATATCCTCGACCTCATAAAATTCATTAGAGATTAGAGGGGTATAGCGGGGTTCACGGAGTTCATTAAATTCACTGCGATTCTGAAACTTCATAAAACAGGTCAGATCCAGATTACCCTTGAGCTCATAAAGTTCGCTTTCAACAATTTCCAATTCATGCATTAACCATTTTTTCATTTTTTTGCTCATGTCTCTGGTAACTTCCAGTTTGATACTGGCGCCCCATTTACGCTGTTGAATTGATTTCTCAATTTCAATCAGTAAATCCTCGGCTTCATCTTCGTCAATAGCCAGGTCACCGTTACGGGTAATGCGAAATTCATTAACCTGTTTGACGTCATAACCAGTAAAGAGCTCATTGACAAAGGGGCTGATCAGATCCTCGACAAAAATATAGTTAAGCACCTCGGAATCTTTAGCCTTTGGCAACGCAATGATCCGATCCAGAACCTTGGGAATCTCAAGGATGGCTATATAATCTTTTTCATCTTTTACCTTGGCTTCGGTATCATGGAGCATGATACACAGATAAACCTGATTATTTTTCACCAGTGGAAATGGCCGGCTGTTGTCAATGGCCTGCGGAGTCAGAACCGGGTAACACTCGTGCCTGAAATAATGCAGGGCAAAGTCTTTGCCTTCTTCATCCAGCTCATCATAACGCAAAAAAAAGATGTTATTCTGATTAAGCTCCGGAATGATGGATTTTGACAAACAGGTATACTGCCTGGACATCATTTCCTGGGTTATGCTGTTGAGGGTTGCCAACTGTTCAATCGGGGTTAATCCATCCACCGATTTTTTATTGTAACCAACATTTATCTGATCCATGATCCCAGCCACCCGAACCATAAAAAATTCATCCAGGTTAGAAGCCGTAATCGCCAAAAATTTCAGGCGATCCATAACCAGATTGCATTTATCATAGGCCTCATCCAGGACCCGGTAATTGAAATCCAACCAGCTGATCTCTCGATTTATAAATAAATTACTTTTCATGATTCAACCCTCTTAATCTTTAGTATCGGTTTAATGCCATAGACGTTTTCCATGGTTGTCCGACTTGCTTTGAAAAAATATTCTTCCAATTGAAAATTTTTCCCCGTTGTCACATCAATAATCAGTTTCTCATCTTTGACATGACAGGAAAGATTTTGGATTTTTTGCTGATAACTTTTATCCAGCGCAATGGCCAGTTTCAGGATCGCCGCCAGTTTGGCAACCAGTAACTGTTCTTTTTCATCACTTGAATGAATTTTTTCTTCGCTTTTGATAAAATTCGTTTTAACCGCTTCAGCCACCTTACCCATCACCGCTTTTTCTTCCTGATTTACGCCGATGATGTCGGTGGTTTCAATAATATAATGACTTTGAACCCAAAAATTTTTATGATCGATAAAGCTTCCTACTTCCATCAGATAACAGAGCATCGATAAAAGCTGCCGCTCTCTTTTCCCCAGTTGATGATACTTTTTTAAGGAGTCGAAAATTTTCAGGCTGATCTTTTCCACAAATTCTGAATGCCTGAGGCTGGTATGATATTTTTTTCCAATGGTTTTGGCCGAAAGATAACTGCCTTCTTCGATCCAATCGATGAGCTGCTGTTTTTTGGTAATCTGAAATTCAAAATCCAGAAAAGCATCCCCGATGATCATCGGAATCAGTATAAATGTTTCAACCCCAGTTTCAGCCAACAGCTTTAAATAGAGCATCAGGGTATGGTTCAGGGTTTCTGCTTCACTTTGATCCAGAAGCGGGTACTTTTTCAACAATTGGTTAACTGTGAGATCTCCAGCTACCTTGCATAGCTTGCCAAAGTCCTCGGCATTGATAACATAATAATCCTGCCGCTCTGTATAACCACAAAGCTGGGCAATCACATCCACTTCATGGGAAGATACAAACAGTCTTTTGATACGTCGTTTTCTGATATTTTCGACGATGTCCTGGGTATTGATCGAAATGAACTCCATCAGCAGGGTTTCGAATCGTTCCGAATTCTCTTCGATGGATTTCAGGATTTCCTTCATTTTGAGATAGCCCAGTTCGGCTGTCTGATGATAGTCGATAACTCCATTTTTCAGCAAAGCAACCGACACATTTCCACTGGAAATAGAAGCCAGCATCTGATCTTCTTTGGTTTCATTCAGAATATTAAATTCAGGATCACATTTTAATACCATATGGCGGTAAATAAGATGGGTTTCTTCTTCCTTATCCAGAATTTCAACCTCATAGCCGCCGGTATTAATTTTTATTTGTTCAAGAATATAAAGCCGGTTTCGCGCTTCCCGGAGGGCTGTTGTTCCGAAAATCTTAATCGATTCAACCCCATATGTTTTAGACATTTCGATATATTCGTTAATCGTCTGACACAATGCATAAACAGATTTAAATGAAATCTCACCTTTAGTAAAACTCTGACTCCCAAAATTTATAGGAAACATGGCTCGATCTAATATTTTAATGCATCCTTTTCCCCTTTGTCCCACAATCAGTTCGCATCGGATTGAGCCAATATAAATAACTGAAAACCGCTTTATCATAAACGTCACCTCACATTCTTTTTTCTATTCTATCACAATTTTAAAAAAAATTATGTTAAAACTCATCGAAACTCTGATTTTTTTTCAATAAATCAGCTTGTCAGGGCAGTTATGATTTCAGCTCTTTCGCTTTTATGTTACAATAGTTAAAGATATCACTTCAGGAGGAAAAATCTTTGCTTGGAACCATTATTAATGCCGCCGCCATCGTTGTTTGCGGCTTGATCGGACTTTTATTTAAACGGGCTTTACCCCAGCGTCTCTGTGAAACCATCACCCAGGGCCTGGGCCTGGGTGTCGTGGTCATTGGTATCACCATGACCATCGAAACTGACAACATCATGCTGATGCTGCTGAGCCTATTGTTTGGCGGAATCCTGGGTGAACTGGTTAATATTGAAAAACAGTTAAAACGGGTCGGCGACAGCCTGGAATCAAAGATGAAAAACAATAACAATAATATCTCTCAGGGCTTTGTCAGTGCCTCCCTACTTTTCTGCACCGGCTCCATGGCCATAATGGGTGCTCTGGAAAACGGACTGACCGGAACCTTCAGTATTCTTCTGAGCAAGTCGCTTTTGGATGGGATTTTTTCAATGATTCTGTCCTCGACTTTAGGCCTCGGAGTTGTCTTGTCGGCTATTCCGGTACTTCTCTATCAGGGCAGTATTTCGCTTTTGGCCGGCTCAGTCAAAACCCTGCTCTCGCCACAGATGATCACCGAAATGAACGCCGTCGGCGGCGTTCTGATTATGGCCATTGGCATTAATATGCTAAAAATCAAAGAACTCAAGGTTGGCAATCTGCTGCCGGCGGTTTTTATGCCAATACTATTTATCTGGCTGATGGGGTTACTGGGAATTTAATGCAAACAAAAGCCGGCAATAACGCCGGCTTGAGGTTGTCAATAACTACCGTACCGACCAATTGTTAATCTGTTGTTCGCCGCGGAATCGGACAGGCTCTACCGTGTCCGCTCCGATGCGTACAACATGATGTAACAATTGTCGGTACTGGGTTATCTTTTTGACAGTCTGAAGCCGGCAATAATGCCGGCTTTTGTTTTGCAAAAATTGGAGTTAATAAATAGATGTTAAATATTAACCAAGCAGACCGCTACGATGGGCTTTGATGTAGCCGCCACAGTAATTATCCATGCCCAGCAAGGCCCGGGAGGTGACAATATCCGCCATAGTTTTATTGTTGGTTGGGTCCAGAACATATCCATCCATACCCAGGGTCATGGTCTCAACAACGAAGAGCCGATTCAGAATCGCCCGATTGGGCAGTCCGTAAGAAATATTACTGAGTCCACACATGAAATGCACATCTGGATAATCGGTTTTTATTTTCTTGATCGTTTCCAGCACTTCAATCCCAGCCGTACCCACACTGCTTACCGGTTTCACCAGTGGATCAAAATACATATCGTCATCTTTGACCCCTTCGCTGGCTAATTTATCGTGGAGAGTATGGACAACCTTCATACGATCATCGGATGTAACCGGCATTCCGGTACTGTCCATGCAAAGCACGACAATTTTGGCGTTGTATTTTTTGATCAGCGGCAGCACCGAATCATAGCGCTCATCTTCGTCCGAAATGGAATTAATCATCGGACGGCCATACTTACAGAGACTCAGCCCCATATCCAGCGCGGTGGCGCTGGGACTGTCGATACATAATGGCACTTCGACCTCACTTTGAATGGTATTTACCAGCCATTCCATGGTTTCTTCCTCGTTATTGATCATGTTGCCACAATTTACATCGATAAATGTAGCCCCAGCCTTGGCCTGACGGATGGCAAGATCAATGATCATATCTCTATCCCGATTCATAGCCGCTTCTTTGACAGCGGGTCGGCTGGTATTGATTAATTCACCTACAATTGTTAGCATCGCTATCGTCTCCTCCCGTTCTTTTTAATTTTATGCACTCAATTCTTCTGGACGGCTTTGGTCACACATCATCTGATCACATAATTCGACTGCGGTGGATGCATCCTCAGAGTAGCCATCGGCCCCGATATCATCTGCGAATTCCTGAGTAACCGGGGCACCGCCGATTATAATTTTCACCTGATTTCTTACTCCATCAGCAACCAGTTGTTTAATCGTTGATTCAATCTTCATCATCGTTGTAGTCAACAGTGAGGACATTCCGACAATATTTGGCTTATGTTCTTTAACGGCTGCCGAAAATACTTCTTCCTTAACATCCACGCCCAGATCGATGACTGTATATCCCCGGCTTTCCATCATCATCACCAGCAGATTTTTGCCGATGTCATGCAAGTCACCATTTACCGTACCAATGATTATTTTTCCTTTGCTGGGAATGTCATCATCAGTTATCAGCGGTTTTACCAGCTTCATCCCTTCGTTCATGGTATCAGCTGATTCCATGACTTCCGGTACAAACATTTCACCGCTTTTAAACAGGGGCGCGACAATGTTCATTCCAGCAATCAAACCATCATTGATAATTACTATGGGGTCTGTTCCATCATCAATCAGCGCCTGGACCAATACTTTGATTCCATCTAAATCACCATCCAAAACACACTGGGATACATCATTCAAAGTTGCCATCGTAAACCTCCTAAGTTTTATCTCATTTTCTTATTGCTTATTTCCATTTATTTAATCATCATCTCAAATTTTCAGTTTTATCCTTGGCTTATAAGCCGTACTCGCTGGGAATGAATTTGTCCATATCCAATTCCGATTTCATCTGATGGTAGAATTCGTTGGGATCATCAGGAATCGATTCAATCGCTTTTTCCATTTTATCCAGCCACTTCATGTCCCGCTTATCGCTTTTTACCTTGCCTTCGACAATTGCTTTTTTGAGTTCAGCTACCGTCAGTTGGGCCGCTAACCTGGTTCTCAGGAAATTATCCTGGATTTTAACAAGCTCGGCACTGATTCGCATCACCACATCGGGGCGGAGCACATAGGCCTGAACATCAAGAGCTGAATCAGACTGAACCAATAGATCGCGAAACATCAGTTGCTGTCCATTTAAGGTGGCTGCGTTCATCAGTCGACAATCATAGATCAATTGTTCCATTGCCACTACCGGGGCCATTTCAGATAATAGCTTCACTTGCTGAATCGATTCATTACTCCAGGTATCGGCAACGGCTGCGGCAATATTGCCAACCGGGCTCAAATGGGCACCAGCTGCAGTTTTTCCTTCCATCGAAATAGGACTACCGGTAATCGCTTTAAGGTACGGTCCTTCATAAGCACAATCTTTACTCGGTCCCACGGCGCCCTGTTCAAACGCTACCAAGGCCCGGGGAACCGCGGTTACCCGAATAACCGCAGCAAATACATGGGGGATAAAGCCTTTTTCGGCCAGGACCATGGCAGTATTGGCAAACCCGCAGGCTGAATCACCAGCGGCAAAACAACAGTTGGCATTGGCTAAATCGACCAGGTGTTTCCATAAGAATTCCATGTCATTGACACCCAAAACACCCAGGGCAAAAATCGCTTTGCGGATATCCGCTTTGACCAGCGCAGTATCATGGATTTCCTTCCCTCCGGTTGATTCAATCGAGAAGAAATCAGAGCCATCTTTGGCACATTGTTCATACAGTTCCAGCATCGTTTCCCAATATTTTCCACTGCGCATAATGGGTGGCCGGCTGAACTCCCGCAAATCGTTGGGAGTTGTTCGAATCGCTGTTTTTAAGCCATATTTTTCAGCGGCTTCTTTCATGCCATTCAACAGAATCCGATTAATCTCAATCCCATATTTGGGATGCTCAGTAAAGTCAGGCAAGGTTTCAAATTCAACTAAAACCCCAGGTGCATAGAGTTCCGCCGCCCGTTTGAGAACCCCTTCGATAATATTGGAATAAATCGTGGCTGCTTTTGGCATCGTCACATCATTAATATCCATACCGGGTAATGTGAAGTTGATTTCCGGATACACCACTCCTCCGCCGATCACCATACCACTTTTCGTAGTTACCGGATTGGGACAGGAACCGTATACAAAATCATCCAAGTTTGTGTATGCTAATTGATTAAACTTCTTCGCCATTTTTTCCTCCTCTTTTTTTTGATTTCAGCACCTGCAGGATTGCTAAAATTTATTCTATGCTCTAATCATACGCCTGCTTTGTCAATGTGTCTTTAGACGATTTTTGTGATATTTGGTATTATATTGCTTTTTAGTCTTTATAAAAGAATTAAACAAGCACAATATGTATTATTTATTGTATAAAATACATATTGTGCTTGTTTAATTCCGAATACTCAATGATGATGGCCATGACAGATTGGACAATCATTTCCGTCGCCATGATGGTGATGGTTGCTCTGCCGATCGTGCTTTGCATTGATTTGAATCTTGATCTCAGAATCCCGTTTTATCATCGTCTGGCATGATCGTTCAAGAAAAACATGGCTTTCTTTCTCACTGATATTGGAAACCAGCGAGTTAATAATTACATTTATATCGAAAAGATCCTGATGATTACCATGAAAGTTGCTATTAATGGCATTTGAATTGCCGACACAACTGAATTTTATAAAATCCTTTTCATCAATCTGTGCCAGCGCTTTGATATGACCAATCATCCGATTATCGTCTTTGCAAATTTGATTCACATAAAGATGCAATACATCTTGAATCCGGGAGCGCCATTTTTCAACAGGCAAAGCCTGGTTCGATGAAAACCGGATATTGAAAACAACCGGCAGAAATTCTTCCTGATACATTCATTTTACCTACTTTCTCACAAATATTGATGAAGCTCCTGACTCAGCGCTTCGTTTAAATTCATTTTATATGTTTTTAAGCCTGGTCTTATGGTCTCCACCATCTTCACTGCTGTTTCAATTTCACTCTGGTTAACCTGATCAAGCTTATTGATTACCACACATTTCGCCAGATTGATCGAATCATTAAACAACTGGTTCATCCGTTTTTGATATAAAGCAATCCGGGTTGGATCAAAAACAAACACATTTTGAATCTCTTCTTCCCGGTATCCACAATTCATAATGGCTGGATACAGCGACAATGGATTGGCCATTCCCGACGGTTCAAAGAGAATATAATCCAGATCCTCATAGTCTTCCAGCAGATGATTGACGGTCGCTTCCAGTGTCACCTTCATGGTGCAGCAGACACAGCCGCCAAATAAATCCAGCACGTCATAGCCCATCATCCGCATCTGCCGATTATCAATTCCCACTTCCCCGATTTCGTTAATGATAATCGCACATTTTTTATCAGCCGCTGACAGCATTTCTATGGTTTTAAGCAGCATGGTTGTTTTACCCGAACCCAGAAATCCAGAGAACAGTATAACTGGCGGCCGATCGCTTAATAATTCGCGATTTTTATTACACATTAAAATACCCCGCTTTGTTCCCCAGCAATTGATTGACAATTTCAATGGCTCCGAAAACGTCTTTGCCATAGCCATTTGCACCAATTTCATCAACATAATCCTGGGTGACTGGACCACCACCAACAACAATTTTAACCCGATCCCGGATCCCTTCGTTGACAATTGCTTGAATCACATGTTTCAATTCGCCAATGGTTGTGGTCAAAAGTGCTGACATCGCCAGAATATCCGGTTTATAGCGCTGTATAGCCGAAATAAATGATGAGGATGGCACATCGATTCCCAGGTCAATGACCTCATAACCGTCACCTTGAAGGGTCATTGATACCATATTCTTGCCAATATCATGAAGATCTCCGGCAACGGTTCCAATAACGATTAGTCCTTTTTTTCGTTTGAGGTTGGATTCAACAAGCAGTGGCTTTAACACATATAGGCTTGCATGCATGGCACGGGAAGACATTAGTACATCCGGAATAAAGATATTGCCGTTTCTAAACTCTTTACCGATTTGTTCCATCATCGGAATCAGGGCGGTGGCAATAATCACATCGGCTGAAATTCCCATCTTCAGCGCCTGCTCTGTTGAATTTTTGACTACTTCGGCGTCACCATCATTTAAGCCGTCTTGAATTTCTTTTATATAACCATCCATTGTGACCCTCCTTTTAGAGATTTTGCCTGAATTGTGTTGGGGTCATTCCCTCGTTGCGACGAAAGACCTTGGAAAAATAGGAACCGTCGCTATAACCCAACGACATGGCAATTTCTTCAATCTTATAACGGGGATTGCTGAGCATTTTTTTCGCTTCATCCAACTTTACCTTGGTGACATAATCCATCACCGTCATGTTTTGACTTTCTTTAAAAATTCTACTGACATAAAAAGGGCTCAGATAAACCGAATCCGCGATTTCTTCGAGTGAGCTGTTGTTTGCATAATTATTGCGGATAAAGCCTTTAATACCTTCAACCGCAGCCCGATTTTTTGATTTACTGTGATGGTGAATTTCATCCAAGTATCGTTCCAGCAGCGAATTAGCAACAATATTAATTTCCCGAATGCTATAACAGTTATTCAGTTCCTGCAATAAATTGGCATTGAATCCCATTGATTTTTCTATGTCAACCCCAGCTTCGACACAAGCCCGGGACATGACCACCACCAATTCGAAAACCCGTCCCTTCATAATCAAGAGCTTTTCTCCGTCACAAGAGAAAATATCGGCCAGCATAACCTTAAAGAGCTTACGGCACTCATCGAGATCACTGAGTTTGATTTTTCCGATCAGGGCTTTTTCTTTTTCTAAAAAAAAGTTTAGGCTCTGACTATTGAGTTTTTCTTCCAGATTCTTACGGGTTTGAATTTCTTCATTCAACAGGAGTTGCTGCAATTCAATTTCTTTTTTCTGGTGCAAGCTTTCGCCACCGGTTTTGATAATGTAGTTGGCAATCACATGAAGCAGCGATGCCGCCCCCTGCACCTTTTCCCCTGACACTACCTGAAGCTTCTTGGCGGCTTCAAATAGTGCTTTAAAATCGTCGGTCAAAAAACGATTCATTTCTTCCAACTCAATCCAGAAAAACTCTTCCGGTTCCCACATCAAAACCTGTCCACAAATGATCGTTCCCAAATGCTCTTCATCAAAAATAATCGGTGCTGCCCACTCAATCAACCCGGCCGGACAACGGAAAATATAGGGTTCATCAAAAATAGCCGCCTGTTTTCCGGCCCGAGCATATGCTCCCACACAACGACTGATCCCCTTTTGTTTTTCCATTTTCCAGATCATGTGGCAAAATTCACAATTCTTTTGGGCATCTTTCCTGGAAAAGATCGAGTGTCCTTCCACATCAACGATATTTGCAGTCAATCCCGTTACATTGGTAAATGCATCTAATATTTTGATAATAATTTCTTTGTCCACAAGTTGGATTAAATGCGCCCGGCTGGATACATTTCCGCATTTTTTATTAGCAAACGTTTCGTTCACCATTCTCCCCCCTTTACGCAGCAGATTGTAATCGTATAAACACTTCTATAATTAAGAGTATAACATTTTATAAATAAATAATAGGTACAATATTGCTATTTTAGGTATTTTTCTGTATGGAGTACCAAGTAAATAAAATAAAATAATTTGAGCAAAAAAAAGTGTAAAATTCAAACCTCAATTGGTTTAAATTTTACACTTATGGAGCTACTTTTAAACGCGCAGCTTCTTTTCGCTAAAATTTATTAACTTTGATCAAACTTCTGAAAATGAGCTTTTATCAACACCACATTCTGGACATACCCAATCTTCCGGAATATCCGCAAAAGCAGTTCCTGCTGCTACCCCGTTGTCTGGATCACCTAATTCCGGGTCATATACATAACCACAGATATCACATTCATATTTTTGCATTGTATTTCTCCTTTATTTATAGTATGACTTATTTCTATTATAATCATTCTAACCAGTATTACAATGTTTTTTTTTTATTATCCAATCATTTCATGATTTAAATCTCTGAAAAACGAACCCATTAAATAAAATGGCAAAGATTGGCCGCACCAATCATCCCCGCTTCATTTCTAAAAGTGGCCAGGACAATTTCGGGCATCGCAGTTGCGGGATAGGTTAGACGGCTTTTGGTCTCAGCTTTGACCCGCTCCAGCAAAAATTCTCCAGCACCGGATAAACCGCCACCAATGGTGAAAATTTCAGGATCAATCAGATCACTGATATTGGCAATCGCCCAGCCCAGATATCGGGCCAGCCGATTAACCGCGGCTAAGGCCAGTGAATCCCCGGCTTTAGCCGCCTCAAAAATACGTCTGGCATCAAAATTTTCAGCTGCTTTTAAATCTGATTCGACACCCTCAGCAAGCTGCTTACGACAGTAGCGGATCAGTGCTGTTGCTGAAGCAAAGGTCTCCAGACAACCGTTTTTTCCGCAGTTGCAGTTATAAAAATTTTCGGCCATGATCATATGGCCAATTTCTGAGGCCACCCCATGAGCACCCGAAATAACCCGATCATTGATGATCACGCCACCGCCCACCCCAGTGCCGAGGGTCAACATCACCGAGCTGCTCCGGCCCCGGGTGCTTCCGAAAGCGGCCTCCGCAATACAGGCAGCGGTAGCATCATTAACCAGCAGTACTTCAAGCGTCAGCAATCTTTCGAGATCCTGCTTTAATGCCCTGTTTTGCCAATTGAGGTTGGGACAGGAAACAACCGTTGTACCATCTCCCGAGAGGATTCCGGGAATACCGATGCCCACCGCTGTTTCTGCGGGCGATAGTTGCTGCAGTTCTTTAATTAATAAAACCAGATCGTCCAGCACCTGGGCATAACCCAATTGACTTTGGGTTCTTAACATCCGCTCTTCCTGAATGACGCCCAGCTGATCAACGATACCGCCTTTGATGGCAGTGCCGCCTAAATCGATGCCAATTCCCATCCTTGTCCTCCTATTTCCTAGCTGATCGCCGTGGTGGATAAGCCAGCCATGGAATTAAGGCTGATCAATGATACCCCCAGGCTGAGTCCGGCTGCCACCACTTCCAGTCCAATCACGGGAATAGCGGTTTTTTTGTAGCTCACTCCGTAGACAATGGCCAGACCAATAATGGTCAGGACAAGCTGCCAGATGTTGAAGACACTGAAGATCCCTCCCAGAAAGGCTACCCAATCCATTTCATAAACCTTGGTCATATCGATTGGTTTTTGAAAGAAAATATTGAGGATGTTCTGAAAGATTTTAGGAAAATAACTAAGCCCTACCACGTATACGGCGGTTTTAAAGGAACCTTCGCCCCCCATTTTCTTTAACACCAGGTTAAAGATGGCGGCCTTCACCACCATGGCAACCGCCACACTGATGATTCCGGAGATAATCCCGGTGACAATACTGATGGTTTTAACCATACCCATCTGGTCAGCGGGAAGATCCATGCTGCCCACCACGTTTCCGGCAATGACACCGGTTAAGCACCCAATAATGGCAATAATCAAAATCGGGATTAACAGCGATACTTTTTCTTTTTCTGCAACCTGCTTAAAAAATTTAACAGGATTAATTAATAGGTATAAATAGCTCATCCTTACTCCTTCGCGTTTTAATTTTTGGTACTGTTTCGGCAACTGATCATTCACACACTTAAAATCGCCTCCACTGTTATTGTTTTTCTCATTTGATTTTTTAATTAAATAACCGGATTTGTCACGCCGTTTCATTATTCACTGCGGATCGCATCCAATGAGCTGAGATTGGCAGCTTTGATGGCCGGACGAACCCCGGATAAAAGCCCCACCAAAGCCGAAAACACCAGCGCAAAAATTACCAGCCCCGGGGTAATAAAGGAAATCGTCACACCACCTTCGCCACCGATAAAAAAGCCGGCAACCAGGTTGATCAGAACCGAAAGCACCAGGCTGATGACAATCCCCACCAGACCACCGATCAGTCCAATCATCGTCGACTCAGCAATAAACATGTTCCTAATATCCGAAATCGAAGCCCCAATGACCTTCATGATCCCGATTTCCTTGGTGCGTTCATAAATAGACATGGTCATCGTATTGACAATGCCGATACAGGCAACCAGCAGGGCTACCCCGCCGATACCACCCAGCAGAATCTGCAGCATCTGGAACACCGAGCCCATGGAATCAAGAATCTGCTGCATTGAAAAGACCGTAAACTGCATCGCTTCAACTTCTGTAGTAACGGCATTAACCACTGAGGAATCCTCGACGGTCACCAATGCCTGGGTATAGCCCTGCTTCTTGACATTGGCTTTCCTGCCGGTCTGCCATTCGTTAAGCTCTGTCACCAGATTATAGTCGGCGATGATCGAATAATCCTCATTGCCGCCGGTAGCTTCCAGCACGCCGGTCACCTTCAGCTTCTGCGTCTTCATCTCTTCTTCGCCATTGGCATTAGTTCGTTTGATCGTCATGGTAATGTTCTGGCCAATCAGATCTTCCGGTTTCACCTCACTTTCGGTAAGCTGGGTTGAAGCACCGGTATAGGTTATGCTGGTTAAAACATCCTTGCCAAGGATGACACTGTTTTCATCATTGGCCCCGGGCTTTTTACCACTGGTCGTGACATACCGCATGTCTTCCAACACGGCATAGTCGACTCCCATCAGGGAAACCCCATACTGCTCGCGATCAACCTCAATTTCGCCACCATTGAGATTCACCACGGGAGTGACCGCTACAACCCCATCGATTTTTTTCAGATCTTTAATGGCATCATCATTAAGGATCGCTTTATCATCGGTTTTTCCACCACCCATGGAGGTCATGCCCATCGATGAAAGATCCTGATAGACCTGCAGGGTAGTCACTGAACCAATCCCGGACAGTTCATCCGTAATACTTTTCTGAGCCCCATTTCCGATTGAAACCATCACAATAATCGAGGAAGTTCCAATGACTACGCCGATGATGGTGAGAATGGTCCGAAATTTCATGCGCCAGAGATTCTCCCATGATAATCGCAGGAGTTCTTGCTTATTCACACCCGCACCTCGCTAAGCGCCAATGCCAAAGACGACTCTGAGAAATTTCTGGAAAAAGTTTTCTTCTCCGGACTCGGTAGATTGCGAAGTCGCTTCCTCAGACACAATGGTGATGGCTTTTTCAATCATGCGTTCGTTATTGAAACTGTCCATATATTTCACCGTTATTTTTCCCGGAAATTCACCAGTTTCTGGGGTGGTGACATCGGCTGAAAAATCATCGTTATCATCTTTTTCAAAGGTGCCGTAATACTGATAGTCTTTGGTGAAGTCAACCCCATCGGCGGACATACTAACCTGCACCCCACGCACCGGATTGGAACCAAAATTGGCTATTTCAAACTCAACGGGCGTCACGCCCTTGTCATTTTCGGTTAAGACAAAACGATCCGGAGCAATAATCGACATCGAATCACTTTCATTAATCACGATACCAACGGTTTCAGTAAAATTATAGACACTCCCGCCACTGGTTTCACAATTAATCTGGAGATTTAAGTTGTAATTTTTTGCCTCAGCATTAGGAGAAGTAACCATAGGAATTTCAATGGTCGCGCTTTCTGCTGAAGGAATCTCTTCCCGATAAAAATGGCTGCCGCTGCCGACCATCGAAAAGACCCCCAGATCGGTGGCGCCAGATTGAGATAAGACATCCAAAGTCACGTTATGGGCATCGTAGTCACCGTGATTGGTCAAGGTAACCACCATCTTGAATTCCTTACCGGGTGACACTGTTGCCGGATTGAAGGCGACTGAACTGATCTGCAGTAAAGGTTGTTCCGGTGCCGCCAGTGCGGTTGGTGTAAAACATAATAATAGCAGTATAACCACCAGGAGGACCGAAAGCAGGGATTTAGTCTTCATTTCGGTTTTTGTTCTTTCTTTCATAATTTCTCCATTTCTTTGAGTTTTGATTCTGATCAATGTTTATTGATTGACTTCGGATTCAATCAGGCCATCGCGCATATGAATAACCTTGGTACAATATTTGGTGGTATCTGGATCGTGGGTGACAATGACAAAGGTCTGATTCTCTTCCCGGTTGAGGCGATAGATCATTTCCATGATGTCCGCACTTGTTTTTGAATCCAGATTCCCAGTGGGCTCATCGGCGAGAATAATTTCCGGATGGTTCACCAGTGCCCTGGCAATGCTCACCCGTTGCTGCTGTCCTCCTGATAGTTCACTGGGCTTATGCCCCATCCGATCCACCAGTCCCACCACTTCCAGGGCTTCGATTGCCCGTTCTTTGCGGATTTCTTTTTTGACACCAGCAAAGGTCAGGGCCAGGGCGACATTTTCCATAGCGGTCATGGTTGATATTAAATTGTAGGACTGGAAAATAAAGCCAAGGTGCTCCCGTCTGAACAGACATAGTTCATTTTCCGTCATTTCGCTGATCCGATAATCCCGAATCATGATATCTCCGGAGGTGGGCGGAACTAACCCCCCCAGCACGTTCAAAAAGGTGGATTTGCCTGATCCCGAAGGACCAAGCAGGGCCACCATTTCCCCTTGTTCAATATCCAGATTGATGCCTTTGAGGATGTTGATATCTTCTTTCCCCAACTTGAAATCTTTGTGCAAATCTCTGACTTGAATAAAAATTTAGATCGACCCTCTTTCTTTTTTTTCTCTGATTTCAACCAATCAATTGCTGATTATTATAACACAAATCAACACAAATTATTCCAGATTTAGACGTTTTTTCATAATTGTATGAGTCACGTAATAGAAACCAATGCCCAGCACCACATTGAGTACCGTTGACCCATTAATAAGCCATTGAACGGTTGTCATGGCCTCACTGCCATTTAGCACCATGTTTTCCAGATTGCCGATGGCAAAAACCGCCATCGCAATCGACATAATAATCTGCATCGCAATGGTTATGACAATATAGGCACCAAAGGCTGCTACGATCCGGTGTTGATTGAAAAGCTGACCAATCGCAATGGAAACATAAATCATCAGGATCGAAGCAACGGTTTGAACCAGGATAAATAATATCATTTCAGCCATAAAGAGATTAAGCTCCATCCCCGTTTGCAGGTAAAACATCGAATAGGCCGAGCGGATCGTCTGCGACAATTCCATCATCGAAAAAGCACCCAGCGAAAAAATGAAAAAGGTCAGAACAATCATTACGGTGCAGACTGCCGACCAGATCATCCCCACCAGTAGTTTGGATAAAACCAGTTCCCAGGTTTTAACCGGCAGACTGAACATCAGATAGCCCTCATCGGTGAAGAGATTTTTATAAAAACGCTGAATGATCATCACCAGGGTCATCACGCAAATACCAACGATCAGCACAAAATAGAGGGTAAAACTGATCCCCAGAATAATTTCAGCAATATTGTTGTTATTTGACGCTGCCTCGGAAAAGAAATCCGGTGCGCCGATCGCCATCACCAATTTAGTAAAAATTGTTAAAATCAGCAGGGCACCGTAAAGGGGCAGAAAAATTCGACTGGTGGCCCTGGTTTCATGTTTGATCAGTTTTCCTAACATTTAAACACCTCCCTGAATAATCCATCCACCGACTTGTTATGAGTTTCCCGTATTTCATCGACACTGGAACTCAGCACCAGTTCACCCTGATTAATAAAAATAATGTCATCCAGAATCTGTTCAATATCAGCAATCAGATGGGTGGAAATAATGACTGATGCCTCTTCTTTGTAATTAGTGATAATGGTATTTAAAATATAATCCCGGGCCGCCGGATCTACCCCGCCAATGGGCTCATCAAGGAGATACAGCTGGGCTTGACGACTCATCACCAGAATTAGCTGGACCTTTTCTTTAGTTCCCTTGGACATGGTTTTCAGCCGATCATCAGGATTGATATTCAAATCCTTCAACATGTTTTCCGCTTTAATCCGATTGAAATCGGTATAAAAATCTTCAAAAAAGGCAATGATCTCACTGACCCGCATCCAGTCATTGAGATAGGTGCGCTCAGACAGATAGGAAACCTTCGCTTTAGTATCGACTCCCGGGGCATCACCATCGATGGTAATCTCCCCTGCTGTTGGCACCAGCAAACCGGCAGCCAACTTGATAAAGGTACTTTTGCCGCTGCCGTTGGGCCCCAGTAAGCCAATGATCCGGCCCCGGGGTATTTCCATATTGATGTTGGCTAGGGCTGTTTTTTTTCCATAGCTTTTAGTCAGATTCTTAGTGCTTAATATGGTCATCGTCTTTTTCCCCCTCCTCTATCTTTTCCATTAATACCAATATTTCATTTCGGCCCATGCCCAACTTTTTCATTTTTTCTAGAAATGCGCCAATTTCCTGGACTGCCAAGTTTTTTTTCGCTTCTTCTATCACTTTCAAATCCTCCGTAATAAATCTGCCGCTGGTTCTTTGTGCAAAAACGAGTTCCATTCTTTCCAGTTCTGCCAATGCTTTCTGCATGGTATTGGGATTCACTCCAGCATCCATTGCCATCTCTCTCACTGATTCAAGTTTATCGCCCGGTGCATATACACCGGAGATGATTCTGAGCTCTATCTGTTCCACCAACTGTTTATAGATGGGGCGATCGGAATCGATGTACCATTTCATCGCGGTCCTCCTTTGTATTATTGTATTACTTGATTAATACAATAATACTATTTCATTTAATTGTCAAGCGTTATTAATGAAATCACAAAAAAAAGAACCTCGAAAGGTTCCGTTTCATGGTAAACGACCGTACTGTCACCATTTTTGCCTAATTACACTGCGCGAATCTCAAAGGCACATACCATTTGTTTAAGTAGTTGCGCCTGTCCCGAAAGTTCTTCGCTGGCGGCAGCACTTTGTTCGGCTGTGGCCGAATTAGTCTGCACCACCATCGACACTTCTTCGATACCCCGGTTGATCTGAGCAATCGAAAGTGCCTGATCGTTAGATGCCACGGCTATGTCACCCACCAGAGCAGCCACCTTTTCGATCTCATCGAGAATTCCTTTGAGGCTGAGTGACGTTTGATTGGCGATCGCTGTGCCAGCTTCCACCTTTTCCAGCGATCCTGCAATCAGTTGGGTCGTCTCTTTTACTGCCTGACTGCTACGAATCGCCAAACTTCTGACTTCCTGCGCTACCACGGCAAAGCCTTTGCCGTGTTCCCCGGCTCTAGCCGCTTCCACAGCCGCATTTAAGGCCAGAATATTAGTCTGGAAAGCAATATCATCTATGACCTTGATAATCTGTGAGATCCCATTGGAGGCTTTACTGATCTCAGTCATGGCTTTCGTCATGGTTTCCATCTGAGCATTCCCAACTCTGGCATTTTCGCCGACTGCCACCGCCCGCTGATTGGCTTCGTCGGCTCTGATCGCATTTTGTCTGGTTTCATCGGCTACTTCTTCGATCGAGGCCGTCAGTTCCTGGATCGAGCTGGCTTGTTCGGTTGTTCCCTGGGCCAGCGCCTGGCCACTATCAGATATTTGGATAGCCCCCGACTCTACCTGAGCAGAAACCCCATCGATATCTGAAAGGGTCGTACTAAGCTGCCTATTAATATCATTTAATGACTTTTTAATGGCTGAAAAATCGCCTCTGAATTCTGAAGTAATATCCTGATTAAGATTCCCGCGTCCCATTTCCTCAAGCGTACCAGTAATTTCCCCCACATAGGCTTCCAGCGAAACAATGGTCTGGTTAAGATCTTCTTTTATTTTAGCGTGATCGCCTTTGTATTCCCCCATAACCTTAACATGAAGATTGCCCTGGGCTAATTCCTGAAGTACCTTTGATGCTTCCCTGATTGGTTCAATAACGGCATCCAGGGTATGATTAAAACCGTCAATGACTGTCGCATATTCACCGCTGAATTTGCTGCTGTTGCCGCGATGACTTAAATCCCCTTCCACCGCAATCTGGGCCATGGTTTCGGTTTCGGCCACCAACAGATAAATATTCTCCATCATCGCCACCAGAGTTGGCATCAGGCGATCATTTTCACTGCGTTTCCTCTCCTGTTGCAGGTTCGGCAAATCACTGAGATTGCCCTGACTGATATTTCCGGCAATCTTTGTAATCGTCAGGAGCAGTCTGCGAATACCATTAATGGATTCGGCAATTTCCGCGTAAATGCCCAGATAATCACCCTGAATCGACTGGCTAAAATCATTCTGATTCATCAGTCCCAAAACATGGTTTCCTTCTTTCAGCGCCGTCAAACCATCAATACAGGCATTAATACTGTTCTTAAAGGTTTCAAAATCACCATAGTAGGTGTCCTCAATTTTTTCCGGGATAATCCCGCAGCCGATCTGACTGACACACTCAGCCGCCGCATGCAATGGCACGACCAGGGCATCCAGGGTATGATTAAAGCCAACCAGAATTTCTCTGAAGCCGCCTTCAAAATCATCGGTGTTGCCGCGGATTTCCAATCGACCTTCAACGGCGGCTTGAGACAACAAAACGGATTCGGCAATCAGTCCGCGAATGGTTTCAATGGTCTGCTTTAACGCCGGCATTATTTCATCCTGATCATCCTTGGGTTCAATGTCTGCCGACACATTCCCGGCTGAAATCTGATGCATGGTTTCAATGACCACATGTTGCAGATCATCGGCAAAGTGATCCATTGCCACCGCCATTTCGCCAACTTCATCCTGGTAATCCATGTTTAATCGCATCCCCAGATGGCCCAAACTCATTTCTTTGATCATCTTATTGATTCTGGCAATGGGTTTGGTGATGGTTGAGGCAATCATAAAACCCAGCAACAGCGAGAGAATGAGTCCCACCACCAGTAAGACAATCATCATCATCGTTGATGATGCCGCAATGGCCTGATTACTTTTGCCGGTATCCTTAACAATTACCAGTTTCAACTCCATCATTTCCCGGTAATTAGTCTCTATTTGACTGTGAATCGCATCAAACTCGCTGCTTCTTGCTAAAACAGCCGCTTCGGCTGATTTCCCCTGATGAACCAAATCAACCATTTCGGTAACCATCACATCAAATTGATCTTTCAGCAAATAGGTCTCATCCGCAATTTTAATGGCTTCCGGGTCCATCAGGGTCGTTTGAAAGGTTTTAAGGTTGGAGTCAAAACGGGAATTCTTTTTAAGGATTTCCTTCTCAATGGCATCAATGTCTTCTGGCGTCGTTGCCAGGATTAAATCATCAATACTGCCGATAATGCCCTGAAAAGAGTCGACGATATTAACCAGTTCTCCCAACGGTTTAGCCATTTTCTCATAAAGATAAATATCTTGCTGACTGATTTTTTGAATACCCACCAACCCCATGGCTCCAATCCCTCCAGCTATGGCGGCAATGATCAGATATCCCAGAATTATTTTTCGGCCTATTTTTAAATTATAAAACCATTTCATTTACTTTTCTCCCCATCTGCTAACTGATTTATATCATTAAAGCTCATACAAACTAAATAACAGCGATTGAGATATAGGTTTCCCTATTATCTTCATCGCTGTTAAAGTCTAACATGCTCTGCAGTACCATATGTTAACGGCCTGGAAAGATTATATTAAGAGTCTGTTAATTTATCGTCATAATTATTTTAATTAAGGATCGTTCCGATTGTCAAAATAATAATTATCGGAACTAATGAGATCACCAGGTTTTGCACACTCAGTGGAAATGTCTTTGTCTTGGACTGCTGTTTTCTGAATTTTGAAATATTTTTATGAATAGGGATTAAACCCACAATTGCAATTAATCCATAAATTGGCACTAATCCAAGCATTACCATTATTATAGTGGCAGCAAACCCCAAGTAATAAAGCGCTGCAAAAATATTCAGGGCATTTTTTACACCAGTGTAATAAGGCAGGGTAAAGCGGTTTACTTTAACATCATCGTCAAGATCACAGATGTTATTTGCCAACATAATATTGGCAATCCCTGTGATCGCCGGGATTGTAACAACGCCCAATTTCAGTAGGTCCAGGATGTTAAATGACACTTGCAGAAGCCAGTTCGTAAAGGTAAAATAAATTAGACTAGCTTCAGGGGCATTAATAAAAACCACTAAGAAGGGAATAAACAAGCCCATAAATAATCCCGAGAATATTTCGCCTAACGGCATCCGGGAAATCGGTACTGGACCGAAGGTATAGAAAATCCCCACGCCAAAACAGAGGGCGCCCAATACTAGAACAATCACTCCGGTATAAAATACCAGGGCCAGCCCCAATAATATCGCCAGAATCAAAAGGAAATACAATATCTGCTTCGCAGTTCTTTTAGAAAATTCCAAAATCTTGCCATTTGCTTTCACATCGATGTAATTATTTAAGGCGGTTGTTGCCATATCAAAGCTCAGCATTGATGTGAAAAATAGCAGTGTATTGCGAATATCAACCTGTTTATAGGTATACAAAACATAAGTCAAGCCCAGTAAAAATGGCAACAAACTGGCTATTTTTGTCCGAATTTCGACATAATTTAAAAACCGTTGGATCATCCGTTAATTCTCAACTTTCCAAATTCGCCCCAAAATCTTACCCATTAATTGTCGCTGATGCTTATTCGGCAGGGTATTGATCATTTTTTTTGTCTTGCGATAATATTTTTCGGCCACATCATGGGCCATTGAAACGCCACCAACATCGACCACCTCAGCAATGATTTCGTTAATCTCTGCCACACTCAATTGTTGCTGTCGGATTCGCTGTTTGAGTTCCGGTTTTTTCAGAAAAGCAAAAATTAACGGCAAGGTGATGACTTCTTCGGCCAGGTCATGCTTAACCGATTTTTTAGTTTCCACTACATCAGCTTCATAATCTGCACAATCATCGAGGATCTGAAAAGCCAAACCCATATTGTGACCAATCCGCCCCATAAAACGGGCTTCTTTATCACTGCTTCCATTGATGATGGCCCCGGAATACATCGCCAGCGCAAAGAGTGCCGACGTTTTACCAGCAATTATTTTCAGGTAATTTAAAACACTTAGATCGGTGTCTGAGTTATGTTTAAATTGACGCAGTTCGCCTAAACATATTTTTGTCATGGCCTGGGTAAATTCTTTCAGCTTTTCGGGATAGTGATTGGAAATCTCAGCCACCATGGCAATCGCAATGCAGAAGAGGTAATCACCACAGATTACCGCTTCTTTTTTGCCAAACTTTTTTTGCAGACTGGCTTGTCCCCGACGGATATCAGCCTCATCAATGATGTCATCGTGAACCAGGGTGGCAAGGTGCAGAATTTCCACTGCTGCTCCGGCAATAACAGCATCCTGTCGGACAAGCCCTTCTTCATCCATTGCCGACCCCAACAATAACATCGCTCTCAAATTTTTTCCAGTTCCCAATGTCAGGTGTTGCATCATCGCCTGGATTAATTCATCAGTATCCAACAAGGTCTCATCGATCAATCGTCTAACTGCTTCAAGAGCAGATTGGTGGTCCAGTCGTGGTGATAATTCACTCTTAATCATGATAAATATATAGTTTTCGGACGATTTTGATATTCTTATAGTGCTCTTTTAACCAGGGTATTGCATAGTAATCAAGTCCGAATACGCTCCCTCCGCCAAAAATAACTGCCACTGCCGCAAAAATCATCCACCATGTACTCAGATAAAGCCCGGTAGTTGTCACAAACATCCCCTGGAGAACGATTGAATATAGGGCGGAAATGGTGGTGAACAGACCTAGAATCAACAAGACTCCGACAAGTATTTCAGAATAGACGATCACCGACTGAAAAAACACTTCTGAGCTCCCACTACTAAGAATCACAGTGTTGGTAAACCAATCCATAAGACCCATTTGTAATTTAATGGCAATATCCGATGTCTGAATTACAATAATTTTAAACAACCCTAAGATATTCCAATTGATGAGCAGATTTCCGGCCGCTTCAGCACCCGCTCCGGCTGCAGTAGCACTTGATACCGCATCGCCGCCACCAGTACCAGCCTGGAGAATCGAGTAATACAAATCATTTGCGCCTTTAAAAAACGGTGTCAGCATCGGCTTTTGGAGCCAACCTTCATTGACTTTCTTGATTCCCTCATAGACCCAGAAGGCGCCCAGAAAAACCCGTAGGGGCACCAATAAGAAACTGGGGGTTCGATTTGAAAAATGGCCGCCAACGAAACTCCGGCAATTTCGGATCGTAAAAAACTCATGTCGCATATAACTAAAGACCTTATTCCATCCCAAAATTTGGATAAAGTAAATAATATTAATAAAATGTTTTACAAACTGAGAGAGAAACGAAGGTAAGGCAAATTTCTTTTTGTCGGTGCCGACATAAGAAATCCCATAACGCCCGCCGATACTAACCATTACCCCATGGAACTTGGGCGCATATTTCTCCATTTTTCCAGTTCCGGTAATGACACTGGTTAGATTATGGGCGACAGTAGCTGCGGATTGTTCACAGTTTTCGACCATTTGTGGTACTGGCGTTGATTCACCCTCAGGAATATAGAAAATATTATCCCCGGCGATAAAAACATCATCTTTTCCTTCCGCTCTGAGAAATTCATCGGTTTTAATGCGGCCACGACCAACCTGGGTAAGTTGAACGGCCTGGTTGGCAATATCTGAACTCTCAATGCCAGCCGCCCAGACAACCGTGTTGGTAGGCAGTTCCTGATGCTGATCAGCCTGTTTGAGGCCAATGAAGTCGGCGCCAATACAATCAACAGCTGTTTTTAACCTTACTTCCACGCCCATTTTTTCCAATCGTCTTTTTGCTTTTTCTGAAAGTTCCTCTGACAAATTAGGGACGACTCTGTCCATCATATCAACCAGCGTAATTTTTACCATCTCGCGCTCAATTTCAAATTGCTTGCAGAGTATCGGTACCCATTCCGCCAGTTCTCCGGCCATTTCGACGCCGGTAAACCCGGCCCCTAAAACATAGAAGCTTAGTAATTTCTGTTTTGCTGCTTGATCCGTTTCCTGCAAAGCTCTGGTGAACATTTCAAAAATATGTCCCTTCAGCTTGATTGCATCTTCATAAGACCAAAGTTTATAAGTATAGTCTTCCGCACCACAAATACCAAAAAACGACGGCTGTGAACCCGAAGCCATTACCAGATAGTCGTAGCTATAGCTGGATTTTTTTCCCGTTAATTGTTTTTTTTCATAATCAATCGCAGTGATCGTGTCCACTTCCACATCAACATTTCGACCTTCAAAAATACGTTTGATACTGATTCGGATACTATCTTCTTCAACGCGATTTGCGGCTACCTCGTGCAGCTCCGTGAGCATGGTATGATAGCTTTCTTTGTTGATTAAGGTAATTTTAACATCCGTCTGACTTTTCAAACGTTTGGCAAGCTTCTTTGCAATCAGAATACCCGAATATCCGGCACCTAATATAATAATATTCTTTTCCATAATGCACCTCCGGATTTTAACTTTTTATTTCACAACTTTTTTTCACTATTCTCATCATTTACTTTTTGCCTAAATAAATAAAAGCCTCTAAATTGATGTATTTCACACTTCAATTTAGAGGCTCCCAAAATTTTTATTGTGAAATGTCAAACAATTACTTCTATTGCTTTAATTCCTGAACGCCAGTAACTGAACTTGTTGCATCCATTTTAAAGGTAGCCTGGGCTTCGGGATTTGTAAAATACAAATTCCCTTCGATTTTTTGATCTTTAAGCTGGAAATCTGTGGCGGTTACGTAAACATCGCCGACAAAAGTTCCATGCTCAATGCTGGCTTTGGGACTATTAATGGTGATCTTTGGTGCCGTCAGGGTGAATCTGGCCGTGACATTTCGGGCTTCATCCTGAGTATAGAGGCCAATCTTTCGCTGAACAATGTCATTTCCGGCGTCATCTTTCTTACCATTGACAAACTCACCATCCAGAACCAGGTCGGAATCAATTTTTAAATCACCAAGGGTGGCAATGATCCAGGTACCATCCTTACTGATGGCTTTAATAAAAGCATCTTCAGTATTGACAAGTGAAGCCGTGGTGACAACATCTGTTGTCTCTGCATCTTTTTTGTCTGTGGTTGCCGGTGCTTGCGTACAACCAGAAATCAGTATAGCTAGTATCAGCAGCATTCCCAAAATTACATTTCTTTTCATTTCTTTCTCCTTTTCATAGAAAATATTTTAGCTTAAACGAAGCTTACTATAATTATACCCAAAAGAAATCATTCTAATCTAAAACAATTAAAAAATTATCTCAAGCTAACGTTTCCTTTTCTTACGGTGAATGGAAATCATCAATCCCAGACTTAAAATAATTGCAGTGAAATAGCCCAGCGCCCCCAAAGCCGGGATTCCCATGAACAGCGGTGTCATATCAGTGGTGGCAATGAAACTGGAGCTGATCAGAAGTGCGGCTAGAATGATGCAGATCACAATCTTATTGACCATCTGATCGATTTCGGCCAGGGGTTCGTCCGATCCCATTACTTCCAGGTTAACTTTCAATTGCCCTTTATTGGCCAGACTTAAAAAATCAGAAATCTGCCCCGGTACACTAATAGCTTTTTCACCGGAGATTAGTATTTTCCGTCGATTGGTTTCCATAAAATTATTCAGATCAAAATTGGCGACTTGCTGACCGGCCATATGGTTGGCCATGATCCGGACAAAATTGGCATCGGGAGATATTTCTGCGATCACCCCTTCAATGGTGATCATACCGCGGCTGAGCATACTGATGCCCCGGGGCATACCAATGTGATTTTCGGCAGCAATCCGCAAGATTTCTTCCAGGAATCGTCCCATATTAATGTTACTGAGTTCTTCGGTGCCATAAACATCCAGCATCCGATCAATCGCTTCATATAAAAGTGAATGGTTGATGCGCTTGCCCTTGTGGACCCCCAGGGAAAGAATCGCACCTTCCAGGCTTTCCACATCCCGGGTAGCCACGGCCTTGACACTTCGCCTTAACAGTCCCATCTCCCGTTTGGACAGTTTTCCCATCATTCCCAGATCAATCCAAACAATTTGGCCATCCCGGATAAACATGTTTCCCGGATGAGGGTCGGCATGGAAAAAACCATCATCAATGATCTGTTTGACATAGTTTTCGGCCAGCTTGACACCAATTTCCTGGAGATCATAGCCGGCCTCCTGCAATGCTTTCTTCTCATCAATTTCAATACCGACAATGTCTTCCATAACCAGAACCTTGGCGGTGGTAAACTGATTGTAAATTCGGGGACAGCCAATGTATTTGATTTCGGCATTGAGTTCATTAAATAACTGGGCATTTTTGGCCTCGAAGAGAAAGTCCATTTCCTGCTGGGCGGTGCTCCACATTTCATCAACGATCATTTTAAAATCCACCACGTCGCCAATACCACTGGCAATATTGAGAATCCCGGTGGCCCGGTTCAAGAGTACGACATCCTGGGCCATGACCTTGTAGATCCCCGGACGCTGGACTTTAATCACAACCTTAGCGCCATCAAGCAAATTGGCGGCGTGCACCTGCGCGATGGAAGCTGAACCCAGTGGCTCTTGATTAATTGTGCGAAACACTTCGTTGACTGGGCATTCATACTCCTCTTCAATAATTCGGATGAACTCATCAAAGGGCATGGGCGTCACCTGAGACCGCAGTTTTTCCAGTTCAATACAGTAGTCACTGGGAAAGATATCCCGACGCATCGACATAATCTGACCGATTTTAATAAAGGTCGGCCCCAGGTCTTCGATAATAAGTCGAAGTTTTTCTGGGGTCAACCCTTTGGTAATTTCGTGTTTTACCAGTATGGACACAATTTTTTTCAGCCGTTTTCCATTTGTATCCATTGGACTTTTTGGTATATCTTTTACTCTTATGCCAGAATCACTTAAGTTCATCGATTTCCTTTTCACTGACATTTTCTTCCAAGTCGGAAACCTCGACAATCTCTTTTTCCGCAGTCATCGCATCCAACTTATCCTTAATCTTTTGAATTTCATCCGGGGTCATCTTATCAAGCCCCGCCACCACAGTGTCAGCAGAAGGTGGTGTTTCAGATTTAACCACATTGACCGTCACCGTATCTTTGATGGTTTCTTTGATATTATGTTTTAATTCTTCGTTGAGAATTTTCCCCTGTTGAACAGTGAGGTCACCTTTTTCCACCAGTTCATCAATGAGAACCTTTGATTTCTCGGCTGTAACAGCCACCGCTCCGACACCAAACAGAAATATCTTTTTTAAATCTTCACTAATATTGGTTAACATTTTTCTCCTCCTGTTTTAAACATATAAACAATTTTTTATTGCTACGCTCCGATTAGATTTATCTCAGTGTGCTCTTTTTCAAAAGATTCCCGATTGATTCAAAAGCACACCACGATAAACAGATGTTAAACACTTATCGGTTGAATTATACCCCTTTTTTCTATAATCAATCAATAGTAGCACACAATTTTCATTTTAATTCTGTAATTTAAATCCGCCCTGGACCAGGCCTTCCCTAATTTCGCGAATGTGTTCATAATTTCTTGTTTCCAGCTCAATTCGCAGAAAACAACCATTGATATCAGAGCCTTCATTGCTCCGTTCATGGTGGATCGAGATGACATTCCCACCCAGATCGGCAATAATCTGAGACACCTTCTTCAACTGCCCCGGCTTATCCAGCAGCTCAATATTAAAGGAACAAGTCCGGCCAGAGGTTAACAGACCGCGTTTGATGATCCGGGATAAGATCGTCACATCAATATTACCACCGGATACGATGCAAACCGTCTTTTTACCTTTAATCGGTAATTTGCCAAACATCGCAGCCGCCACCGCCACCGCCCCAGCCCCTTCAGCAATGAGTTTTTGCTGTTCAATCAAAGTCAGGATAGCAGTGGATATTTCGTCTTCGGTGACGGCGACGATCTCATCGACAAAATCACTGCACAGGCTGAAGGTCAGCTCTCCTGGCTCTTTCACGGCAATTCCATCGGCAATGGTTGATACTTGAGGCAATCGGCAGATTTTTTTCTCCAGAATAGACTGTTGCATACTGGGTGCGCCACAGGCCTGGACCCCATAAACTTTCACATCGGGTTTTAAGGACTTGAGCACATAGGCAATGCCCGAAATCAGCCCGCCACCGCCAATCGGAACGATCACTGCATCCAGATCCGGCAGACTTTCAAGCAGTTCCAGGCCAATGGTGCCCTGACCGGCGATGACAAACTCATCGTCGAAGGGATGGATAAAGGTATAACCTTTCTCGGCCTGAAGCGCCAATGCTTTTGCATAGGCCTCGTCATAGCCGCCTTCAACCAGACAGACCTCGGCACCATAGGCTTTGGTCGCTTCCACTTTGGAGATCGGGGCTCCGTCTGGCAAGCAGATTAGGGCTTTGATATGGTTAATCGCCGCGGCCATGGCCACCCCCTGGGCATGATTACCAGCTGAGCAGGCAATCACCCCCTTCGCTTTTTCAGCTTCACTGAGCTGAGAAATCTTATAACAGGCCCCCCGGACCTTAAAAGATCCGGTTATCTGCAAATTTTCTGTTTTTAAATAAATATCGCTGTCCAGACATATTTTAGGGGCATGGATCAAATCCGTAGGCCGAATATATTTTTTCAGTGTAAATGATGCGTGGTATATTTTATCCAGTGTTAACATTTTAGCTCCTATTTTGAATCCATGGTGTCACAACAAAAATTTTCTGAAGTTCCTATTTCGGTTTAGCCATCTCGCTGGGATGCCATTTTAAAAACCAGAGTGAAAACACAAAGGTCGGTATGCTCAATATGATCGGCAGTATTGCCGCAAAATTGATCAGTAACGTCGTATTAAGCCATAAAGTCAGTCCCGCCTGAGCCAGAAAGACCAGTGACCAGACATAACATAACAATCGATTGGTCCTCAAGAACAAAACGTTTTTCAGGGCATTACGACCATTGAAATAGTGGGTGTAGTCGGCTGTCAGAGGAATCGTTTTTAAGGTGGAGATCGCCCAGATTAAGGCCAGGGCAAAATACCCGATGATCGCAAAGGTGTTTCCCGGATAATCCGATCCAAAGGTCACCACCATTAAACCGAGCAACGAAAAAGTCAACAGCGTCGCTCGTTCAAAATAAACCAGATCGGTACCGCGCTTGATGCCGCACAAGATGCCACTGATCATCAACGGGATCACTACCCCAATCAGAGGACTGTAATCGGCAAATAAAAAACAGAAAATCCAGGGACACAAGGCCAGAAAAAACCAATAAGGAGTATTTTTAAAACTGATTGGTACCAGTCTTTTTTTCTTATCCGGATTCAGATTAACCGGACCAAATAGGCCATCCAAAAAGGCGTTGAACAACCGCATATCGCCAACAACAGAATATTTTTTCTCCAGCAACGATTGGGCGGCGTCAATTTTCCCTTCCAGAATCCGCTCCAGAGTGGTGAGATTGATATTGATGGTCGCTGTTTCTCTGGCAAAATCATTACGCAGCAGCGTGCAGGTTTCATCCTTGATCACAAACTGATAGCGTTCTTTAATATCAGTGAAATCAATTTGCAGAACCGCATTCATTTTAGGCCGCACCTTAGGGTTGAAGGCCGCCTGAACTTCTTTCATGTAATTCCAGGCAATCAGCCCACCGTCGGAATCCTTCATCCGGGTATCATCGACTCCCCAGCTCAGGTTTGTCGTCTGGAGATAGGTTGGCGTTTCAACGAATGGTTTAGACAGCCCTTCCCGGACTTTTGGCGTAATGCTCAGGTTTTCACCATATTCCTGGCCAGCAATTTTAACCAAATCCAGATATGGACCAGTCAGGTTATCCAGCTGATGAATACCCAGAAGCTCACCTTCGACACAGATGATCTTTTCCCACTTATCTTTTCCGAAGAGATTATTAAACTGTTCTTCGACTCCTTCATAATTGTTTTTTGTTGACGGAAAGCCACAGGTGCTGATCAGTACATGCTTTTTTGTCAGCATTTTTTCAGGATTCCGGAACGGATGTCCGTAGGTTCCCCCGCCTTCATTGTCAATAAATGGCAATAGCGCCGGTTGGGTTCGTTCCATGAATTTTTTCATGGCGCTTGAGATCCCATAATGATAGAGCGGAGTAGCCCAGATGACGATATCAGCATCTTCATATTGATGGAAGAGTTCTGTCATGTCATCCTGAAAAACACATTCCCCTGGTGTGGTGGTCCAGCAGGTATGGCACCCCGTACATGCGTTAATATTCTTCTGGATTAAATCAACAGTTTCAATCACGGTTTCCGGATCATGCTCAACCAGACCTGATGCAAATTGCTCGGCTATGATCATGGTATAACTTTTACCAGATTTATGACTACCGTTTAATAATAAAACTTTACGCATATTATCCTCACTTTCTTTATTTTAAACAAACTACTAAAGTATTATGAACCAAATGCTAAACTTTCGCATCGGTAGTTTTTTCTATCTTATATATAATACCTCATCTCATAAGATTATAACAAAAAACATTCTCATCGAATACCACTAATTTGAAACTCAGTTTACCAAAGTTTTTTAGATTAAGGCTTAAATCATGTGTCACGTGTTATAATGACACACCATCTTGTCTCATTTTGACACATGACACACTTAATAATACCTCAAGAATCTCAATTTTGGGTTTTTCAGGGATATATTGTTTTGGCATGATTATTGCGGGTATATAACTGTACGTCCATGCTTATGGACAAATATATGGTGACTATACCAAAAGGAGATTATCATGAGTAAAACAAAAGTATCTGTTGTAAAGGTTGCACAACCAGAAGGCAATGCCTCATTCATGGGCGGCAAATATGTTCGTATCGAAGAAGATGTTAGAAAAATTGAAGCCGCAGTTGCCGAAGCAGTTGAATTAGCAATTGGTTCCCTTGATACCATCATCAAAGAAGGCGATACCGTCTTAATTAAACCAAACCTTGCTTTCCAGGCACCGCCAGAAAGCCACGCCGTCGTTGATCCACGAACCATTGAAGCTGTTGTTTCTTATGTTAAGAAAAACTCCAAAGCCGGAAAAGTAGTCGTTGGTGATAATCCATCATTAGGGATGCATGTTGGCCGGGCCAAACCTGCCTTCAAAGATTCCAAAATGGAAGAAGCAGCCAAACTTGGCGGTGCTGATGAAGTTATCTATTTTGACGAACATGACGTTGTTGCGGTAGAAATTGAAGGGGCCAAATTATTTAAACATGCCACCGTCTTTAAACCGTTCATGGATGCTGACGTTGTCATCAACTTACCAAAAATGAAAGTGCATTTAGCTGGAACCGTTACCTTAGGTCTTAAAAACTGGAATGGGATCATCCCCAACTGTCATCCCAACGATCAGCAACAGGGTGCTCACCGAATTGAATTGGGCCAGAAAATGGCTGATATGTATAGAATCCGTCATGCTGACCTGACCATTGTCGACTCCGTTATTGGGATGGAAGGCCAGGGACCTCACGCCGGTTCGCCCATTGAAATGAACTTGATGATCGCAGGAACTGATACTGTTGCTGTTGACTCGGTTGCCTGTTCCATTATGGGCTTTGAACCGATGGAAATTCCCGCCATCCGCTGTGCCGGAACCGAAGGCCAGGGCGAAATCGATTTAGCAAAAATCGATGTTGTCGGTAATTCCATTGAATCCGTTATGAAACACTTCAAACGTCCCGGTGGCGACCCGATCGGTATGTATGCCGGTTTAACCTGTGTGATGCAGCAAACCTGTCCCGGCTGTTTTGTTAATGTTCGTGGGGCTCTCGATTCATTTGCTTTAAGTGGCATCGACATGAACAAATTCCTGGAAAAATCTGGTGAAGTTGTCGTTATCGCTGGAGGTGTACCAGATTTCGATCCGCAAATCTGTGTTGACAAAAACGTCTTTATTTGCGGCGATTGCTGGGAGCTCTTCCCATCTGTGGATAAGGTAAAAGAAGGGGCGGCACTGGCCAAATCAGTGACTTACTACCCCGGCTGTGCACCCGTTTATATTTTCGCCCAACTCAACGCGGATCTGCAGAAATTGGCTGCTGGTAAATAGATTTTCCATCCGGCATCAGGGGTTACTCCCCCTGATGCCGATTAATTATCTTTTTAGCAACAGCAATCAGCTTCTGAAAAATCAACTCTAAAAGGAGCGTGAACGCTTTGAAAATGTCTGCTGACTTTGATTTAATCAAAAGAACCTGGGAAGATTTTGTATTTTCCGGAAATATTGGCACGCATGTCCGCAAACCGATCATTGATTCCTGGCTGCGTTGTCAGAAAGCTGGCCTTGATCCCCGGGCTTTGAATCGAACGCCAACCGTCAGTGAAGAAAATTTTCGTAAACGTCTGGAACAAAATCAGATTCTTCTGGACGTCAGCATTCCCTTTATGGTTGAGTTACAGGAATTTGTGAACAAATCTGGTTTTTCAACCACCCTGACCGATCCCAATGGGGTTATTCTGGAACTGATTTGTGATCAGGCCATACTCAAAGAAGCCTTCACCAAAAATCTGGTCAGGGGCAGTATCTGGAATGAACACATGGCCGGAACCAATGCCACCGGTTTAGCCATCGATCTCCTTCAGCCGATTCAGGTTATTGGAGCTGAGCACTACTATGAATGTTATCACGAACTGACCTGTTCTGCCGCACCTATTCTTGATGCCAACGGCAAACTGCTGGGTGTCATGGATATGGCCGGACCTAAAGAAATGGCCTATCCTCACACGCTGGGAATGGTAGTTGCCGCCACTAAAGCAATCTCCCGACAATTATGTATTGCCGAATCCCATCGTCAGGTTGATTTAACCAATCACTATCTGAGCACGGTGATCGACTCCATGACCGATGGCGTGGTCGCGGTGGATGTCAAGGGCAAAATCATCGGCATTAACTCTCAGGGGGCCAAGATTTTGAAAACCACTACCTTTGAGTCTTATGGAAAGAACATTCTGGAAATTATGGATGGCGAAACGATCCTGGATCATAACGGTAATGTTCCGCCTTCACTTGAAGAAAAAGATAAGCATATTATTACTAAAAGCAAAAAAATTAATTGCCTTATTAACAGTAAGTTGATCCTTCATGACAATGGTACCATTGCTGGTGCCGTAGCCACCCTGAAAGATCTGGATAAAACCATTCAGGTTTCCGATAAGGCCAAACGAAAAGGGACCCGCTTTACCTTTGACGACATCATTGGCGAAAGCTCAGATCTGCTGCGGTCACTCCATCTTTCTCAAATTGCTGCTAAGGGCAGTGCTACTGTTCTTTTAGAAGGCGAAAGTGGAACTGGTAAAGAGATGTTTGCCCAGGCGATACACAACGCTTATCAATCCGATCAACCATTTATTGCCATTAATTGTGCCGGGATTCCTGAAAGTCTGATTGAAAGTGTGCTTTTTGGCTACGAAGAAGGGTCTTTCACCGGCGCCAGCAAACACGGGAAAATCGGAAAATTTGAACTGGCCAGGGGCGGCACCATTTTTCTCGATGAAATCGGTGAAATGCCCATCAACACCCAAACCATTCTGCTGCGGGTCTTACAGGAACGATACATTCAACGCATTGGCGGAGATAAGGATATTCCCATCGACGTGCGGGTGATTGCGGCCACTAATAAAAATCTTGCCGAAGAAGTAAAAAAGGGGCGGTTTCGACAAGATCTTTACTATCGACTAAATGTTTTGCAGATCAATATCCCACCGCTACGAAAACGAAAGAAGGACATTCCGATTCTGGCTGAGTTTTTTCTCAATGACATTACCCAGGCCTGCGGCAAATACATTGAACCGCTCCACCCCTCCACCATCGCAATCATGCAGGAATATGAATGGCCGGGCAATGTCCGACAGTTTAAGAATGCCATCGAACAGGCGGTCAACTTCACAGAAACCAATCGTATTGATAACTATTTTATTTCCAGTTATCTGCCCAATCTCAATGCCGAACTGACCCCGAAAGAAGAGCCCCCACCACTGCCCAAAATTATGGAGACAAAAACGGAGCAACCCAATGTGGATTTAAAAGACTTGGAACTCACCACCATCAGAAAAGCCCTGGCGCTTTTTTCCGAACGCAAGAAAGCCGCTGAATACCTGGGTATTTCCCGAAGTACCCTGTACCGCAAAATGAAACAGTATCATCTGGAGGATTAAGCATGAAAAAGGACCTCACCTGGATTGACCTGGGACTGATTTCCTATGAAGATGCCTTTGTCATCCAGGAACAGCTCCACAAAAAATGTGTGGCGGAATCCTGGCCAGACACCCTGCTTTTTCAGGAAAATTTCCCCGTAATTACCCTGGGTCGGGGAACCCACGAAAAGAACCTGCTCCTGACCGCTGCTGAACTTCTGGAGCTGGGCATTGCCCTGACCGCGGTTAGCCGGGGTGGTGATATTTCCTATCATGGCAACGGTCAATTCATCGTTTCACCGATTCTGCACTTTGACCAGTATGTTAAGGGCGCTCACCAGTATGTAAGGTGCCTGGAGCAAGTGGTGATTAATCTGCTGGCCCATTATCAGCTAAAAGGCAAACGCATTAAAGGGCGCAGCGGTGTCTGGGTTACTGAACCCGGAACCGGTGAGGATAAAAAAATATCAGCTTTAGGCATCGCGGTATCCCATGGGGTTACCCTCCACGGCATGTCTATTAATGTTAACCCCAACCTCGAACATTTTAAGGCCATCATCCCGTGCGGAATTGAAGATAAGGGCGTAACATCCATGGAAGTCTGCGGATGCCCCCCCGTTACCCTGTCCGATCTTCGGGATCAGTTTATTCTGACCTTTGATGAGATGTTTGGCACCCAAACAACCAGAAGAACCATTTCCGAAATTGAAAGTCGTTAACGATCAACTACCCATCAAAATAGTTGGTTTGTTGTAAATACTGAAAAAATAAAACTAAAATTGAAGGAGAACCAAAATGAAATACGAAATAGCTATCCCCGAATTTGCTGAAGGCGCCGAAGAAATCAATTTAAGACAATGGCTTGTCGCTATCGGCGATACCGTTAAAAAAGGCGACAACATTGCCGAAGCCGCCACCGATAAAATTTCTATCTATATTGAATCACCAGCCGACGGCGTTCTTTCTGCCACGTTGGCCGCCGAAGATGACCGGGTTCTGGTCGGCCAAATCATCGGCGAAATTGAGGGCTAAGACGATGGCAGGTATTCATCAGGATAAGGTTATTATCATCACCGGGTCGTCCCGGGGTATTGGTTATTCATTTGCCGAATATCTCAGTAATGAAGGAGCCAATATCGTTATAATTGGTCGGAATATCGAAACCGCCAGAGCCGCTGCCGAAAAACTTCCCACCAAATGTATTGCCGTGCAATGCGATATATCTTCCGAAGATGATGCCATCAAAATGGTCGACATCGTTATGGAAACCTACGGCAAAATCGATGTTCTGATCAACAATGCCGGGATCTTCCCGGTAAAAACCTTCAGTGCCATGACCTTGGAAGACTGGAAAGCGGTGATCGATATCGATTTAACCGGAACCTTCATCGCCACCCATGCGGTTTACAAGGTCCTGGAAAAACAAAAACGTGGCAAGATTATTAATGTGGCTTCCATCGCCGGCCGGGTTGGCGGACTGGGGTTTACCCATTATTCAGCTGCTAAAGGTGGCGTTATTGCCTTTACTAAAGCTCTGGCCCGGGAAGCTGCCCGTCTCAACATTCAGGTTAATGCTATTGCACCGGGGGTTATTGAAACCGACATGGCTAATTCTAATTTCCCCAAATACGCCCTGACCGAGCACACCAAAAATACCCCGGCTGGCCGACTGGGAACTGAAGAAGACCTGCTGGGAATTATTTCCTTTCTTTGCTCATCGGGCAGTGATTATATCATCGGGCAGACCATTGCCATCGATGGTGGCTATACCATGATCTAATCTAAATCTGACAGAATTGTTGAGGAGACTTCCATGAATATACAAGACTCGTTTATCAAGCTCAAAAAAAGTGATGTGACCATCACTTATCTGGAGGCCGATGGCCAGGAGTTTACTCAGACCTACGCCACGCTTTTTGAAAATGCCATGAAAGTCCTCGGCGGTTACCAGTCTCATGGTCTTAAAAAAGGATCCCAACTGGTGTTTCAACTAAAAAGCATCCAGGCCCAGATCACCTGTTTCTGGGCGGGCATCCTGGGCGGCATGGTCCCCGCGATCCTGCCCCTGGCCCAAGATGAAAAATCCCGGGCCTACCTGCAAAGTGTGCTGAGCGCGCTGGACAATCCCATCATTATCAGTGATCTGGAAGGTGTAACCACCCTTTTCGAAAATAACCTGCTGATGTTTCGGACTTTGGCCGAATCATCCCCGGGAACCATCGCTTCTGTTAGCGACACTGACCCTGGGATGATTCAGTTTACCTCCGGCACCTCTTCGGATCCTAAAGGTGCTGTTCTGACTACCTGCAACCTCCTCGAAGGCGGCGTTGCCAGCAGTATCATCGTTCGGGAAAATGTTCAGGAACGCTATTTAAGCTGGCTGCCGCTATCTCATTGTTTTGGTTTTGTTGGTTATCATCTGGTTCCGATTGTCAACAACTTCCCCCAATATTTAATGAGTCCGCTACAGTTTGTCCAAAACCCCAACCGCTGGCTGGAAAAACTCTCGCAGTTTTCCGCCACCGTCACCGGAGCCGCCCTGTTTGGCATTGAACTATTGCTTAAGGTCGGCATTAAACAAAATCGGGCGGTGAATCTTGACACCGTTTATATCTGCTTTTGCGGTGGCGAAGATGTTAATCCCCTTTCCTTAACCGCTTTCGAGGAGCAGACAACCCCAATGGGTTGGGCCCGGGATACCTTAAAACCAGCCTATGGTCTTAGTGAAACCACCATGGGTGTCGCTTACACACCCTATGGTTCACCCTTCCGGATGGATTATTTTTTGGGCAGTGGGATTGCCATTGGCGAAAAACTATTCTTCTGCGATCCTGATGATGATACCATCGGTCGTATGTCAGTAGGTGTGCTAGATGAGTGTAACGAAGTCGTCATTAAAGATCTGGCTGGAAATATTCTGGAACCGGAATATTTGGGACTCATTCATATTCGCGGTACTAATGTCATGAAGGGTTATTTTTCTAAACACAAAAATGCTCCCACCGGAGTTGATCAAAACGGGTGGTTTAATACTGGCGATCTGGGCTTTTTCAGAAAGGGCTGGTTGAATATATTTGGCCGCTATAAAGATATTATTATCGTCAACGGTGAAAATTATCTGGTCTCGGATCTGGAAAAAACCGGCAAGCAGGTATTACCGGAAAATACCAACCTGATTGTTGTTCAGGTCAAAGACCGGAACACTCAGGACAACTGCCTGATTCTCTTCAGTGATTCTCAAAATCCGGAAACCTTAACCCTGGCCGGCCAGGCTATTTCTACCACCTGGCAGCTTCCCATCGCTTGGGGTGTGATCGTTGACGAAATTCCCAAGACTACCTCCGGTAAAATCAACCGGCTCGCTTTGGCTGTTGCCTGGGAAAACGGCGACTTCGGCGATTACGATCTGGCCATCCCGTTAGGCAGCATTTCTGAATCATCCCTGGATGGACCTTACAAAGAGATGGCTGATTACTGGTCTGCTATTCTAAAAATTTCGCCGGCAATGATTTCGTTGGACAGTCATTTCGTCTTTGATCTCGGCGGCGATTCGCTTGGACTGATCGATCTGATCCACCAACTGGAAAAGGCCTATGGGATAAAAATTAATCCCGATCAGCTCCGTTACCACCTGACCTTAACAGAAATGACCCATTTTATTCAAACACTATAACGCAAACACTATAACGATTTTTTAATATTCAGCTGACTCATCAGCAGTAATGGAGACAATTATGAATGTAGATCAATTAACGAAATTATTGGAAGACGTCAAAAATCAGGAATGCGAGGTCAATACCGCTCTGGAGTTGCTGAAAACACTGCCTTATGAAGATCTTTCCTATGCCAAGGTGGACCATCACCGGGAGCTGCGAAACGGTTATCCCGAGGTGATTTACAGTCCCGGAAAGTCACTGAATCAGATTAAGGGGATTGTCGAAAACATGTTGGCACGATCCACCGGCAACATCCTCGCTTCCCGGGCTGAACGGGATGTCTTCGACACCATTAAATCCATTACCCCAGATGCCATTTATTACGAAGAAGCCCGTTCCGTCGTCGTCAAACGGGAAGAATATAAAACCACTGATGATTACATTCTCGTGGTCACGGCCGGAACCTCAGATATTCCGGTTGCCGAGGAGGCAGCTGTTACTGCGATGGTGATGGGCAATCAGGTCAAACGGCTCTATGATGTCGGGGTCGCCGGTATCCATCGGTTACTTGGCAACGTTCCGATTATCAATCATGCCAAGGTGATTATTGTGGTGGCCGGCATGGAAGGGGCTCTGGCCTCAGTCGTCGGCGGACTCACAGATAAACCCATCGTCGCCGTTCCCACCAGTATCGGTTACGGTGCCAGCTTTGGTGGGATCTCGGCTTTACTGGGAATGCTGACCTCCTGCGCCAGCGGGATCGGCGTTGTCAATATCGACAATGGTTTTGGGGCCGCCTGTATGGCATCAAAAATTAACAAACTATAAACATAAGCGAAATTTCATCAGGGCGTGGCCCAAAGAAGGAGAATTGTCCATGAAGGTTTTATTTTTCGATTGTTTTTCCGGCATTAGTGGCGATATGGTTTTAGGTGCCTTTATTGATTTGGGTATTGATCCGGCATACCTTGACGCTGAGCTAAAAAAACTGAATCTCGGCGGATTTCGCATCAAAGCTGAATCCACCATGAAAAAGGGGATTTCCGGCACCCGCTGTCACGTCATCCTGGATGCTGACCGGCACCATCATCGACACTTTAACGACATTAAAGAAATCATCGAAAACTCAACCCTCCCGGACGAGGTAAAAACCACTGCACTGGCTATTTTTATGCGAGTGGCCGTAGCCGAAGGCAAGGTTCACAATGTTCCCGTTGAACGGGTTCATTTCCATGAGGTCGGCGCTCTTGATTCGATTGTTGATATCGTCGGGGCCGCCATCTGTTACCATGCGCTGAAGCCGGATCTGGTTTATGGTTCCAAAATAAATGTCGGCAGCGGCTGGGTCCGCTGTGCCCATGGTCTCCTGCCAGTGCCGGCACCAGCCACCGCTGAAATCCTCTGTGAATCGAATTTTGAAATGTATTCCAAGGCGATTGACGGCGAATCAGCCACTCCCACTGGGGTTGCCATTCTGGCTGAACTGGCCACCTTCTCCCCCACTACCCCCAGTTTTATCCCGGAAAAGACCGGTTACGGATTTGGCGGAAAGGATTTTGGGGTTTTAAATGCCCTGCGGATAATCCAGGGGCGAAAATCCGAATCCAACACCATTATGGTTGTCGAAACCAATGTTGATGATATGACCGGTGAAATGGCCGGCTATGTATTGGAAGTTTTACTACAAAAAGGGGCTCTGGATGCCTTCTACACCCCGGTATATATGAAGAAAAACCGCCCGGGCATCCACCTGACCGTTTTATGTAGCGAAGCCCGACTGCCGCTGATTGAAGAAATTATTTTAAAAGAAACCTCCACCATTGGCATCCGCAAATATCCAGTGGAGCGAACCTGCATGCACCGGCATTTTAAAAAAATAGCGACCCCGCTCGGTGAGGTCACCATCAAAATATCCCAGCAGGGTGATATTACCCGGGCCACCCCGGAATATGAGGATGTCAAAAAAATCGCTCAGCAATCGGGTAAATCACTTTGGGAAGTACTGGAAATGGTCGAAAAATTAAAATAGCGTTATTAAATCTCCAAAATAAAAGACTCAGCTGATTAAATCTCTGAGTCTCTTTTTTTATGTTTTGATAATTGTTCTATTGGAGTTTAAACTGGCTGGTCTGTTTTTTTAGTATTTCTGCCTGGTTGAAGAGCTCTTCACTGGCTGCTGCAGTCTGTTCCGAGGTTGCTGAATTGGTATGAACCACACCAGCAATAATGTTGATACCTGAATTAATTTCATGGATACTCTGGGTCTGCATCTCTGAAGCCTTGCCAACTGTCTCGATCCGATTTTTCACGGCTTTCATGCTGGACTTGATTTCTTCTAAAGCTTCTGACATCCGATTGGCCACTTCAATACCAATTTTTACATTTTTTCCCGATGCTTCAATTAAACTGCTGGTTTGCTTGACTGCATCAGTTGTTCGGATCGAAAGGTTTCTGACCTCTCCCGCAACAACGGCAAAACCCTTTCCATGTTCCCCGGCCCGGGCGGCTTCAACACTGGCATTCAAGGCCAACACATTGGTTTGAAAAGCAATTTCATCAATAACTTTAATAATTTTCCCAATATTTCGTGATGACTCATTGATATCGTCCATGCATAAAAGCATCTTTTGCATTTCCTGGTCACCGCTCGTAACTTTTATCTGGGCACTGCCAACCAAATCAATGGCATCTTCCACACTCTCACCATTGACTCGTGTCTGTTCGTAAATCTCGTTGATGGAAGCCGTTAACTCTTCAATTGAGCTGGCCTGTTCTGTTCCGCCAATTGACAGTGAGGTACTGGCCGTCGATATGTTTTGGGCGCCCATGGTTACCTCTTCAGAAGAGTTAGCGATTCGTGTTAATGATGACCGCATATTTCCGATCATCCGCTCAAAGGCCGATGCCAGAGCCCCAATTTCATCTTTGCTTTTGACGACTTCAACTTTTTGGGTCAAATCACCCTGAGCCACCTTATTCGTCACGTTTTCCAACATCACCAATGGTTTGGTCATCCGGTCTGTGATAATCCATATCACAATGCTTGCAAGCATCATTGCAACAACGGAAAATAAAATCAGCATATTTCTGAAGTCCGCTGCCAATCGATCATAAATCGTATTGGGTATCCCGACGTACCAGATGCCAATGACATCACCATCCGCATTTCGAATCGGTTGATAAACGGTTTGGTTCCAAATCCCCACTACATTTGCTTTTCCGATATAGGTTTTTCCGTTATTCAGGACCGTTTCCTTAACAATATCGGTGGCCTGAGTGTTTGTAGCGCGGGTGCCCTCTGCATCTTTAACATTAGTTGATACTCGGGTACTACCCTGAAAAATCGTCACTGTATCCCCGGTTAACTCGCCAATTTTATCAACAATTTCAAAATTATCGTTCATTTTGATGGAACCTTTGTATAAACTTCCATTATTTACCGACCAATCTCCCGGAAACTGCTGTTCGATCAGAGCATTTCCCAGCGCAGCATCACTTAACAGCTTCTCCTGAGCAGCCCCAAGAACTTTTTGCTGCATACTGTTAACTGCATAAACACCGATTCCCAGGTTGATAAAAACAATGGCCGTGACAAACAGGGCTACGATCTTATACTTGAACTTCATCAATCATTCTCCTTATCGGTAAGTCTAGTTGGCTTATCTTATCTTTTTAACCAATAAAAGCTCCGATAAACAAAAATTGCAAGTATCCTGTACATAACCACAGCAATAAGAAAATCTCAAATTTTTAATGAAGCTCGGATTTTTTTACATTTTGAGTTCTTAGGTTCCCATTTTTAAAACAAAAATCACACAATTCATTCCCACTCGCCAGTGTCCATTTTCGACGAAACTGAATTCTTGGGGCTAAAGGATCATAAGCGACATGATCTGAATTACAAAATACCGGACAAAGCTCCAGTGCATCTCTTTTTGCAAGTTCCTCGCAGTATAAACAGGTGGTAATGTGAAAATAGATTCGCTCCCGGCTGAATTCTTTCCAGTTAATGGTCCATCCTTCCTGCGGATATCCCCGTTTGATGATCGGTTTGATCACCAGTTTAAATATCGGATAAGCAAATGGCAACCCCCTTAGCAATTCGGAAATGGTTCCCATTCGCAGGGCTGCCGTTGCAATTTCTTCTTCAACTATGGCATAAGCCACTTCCCGGGAAACACCACCTTCGATAAGCCCACGATAACAGGCATAGCCGGGCAAAATAGATGTTCTTAAATGTTTATCAACAACAGCATTTCCTCTGTCTTCAATGCTTTTAAGTTCATTTTCTAAAATAATCGCAGCTTTTTTATAATAAAACCGTCCTTTAATTTCTCCAAATAGTACAATTAATGTATCCATGAGATTAGGGAGTCGCGTCTTTTTAAAAACATCTCTGTCTTTCTTGTCTCTCATCATTTTTTTCTCCACTAATTAGTTTTTATTTGCAGCCACTACATGGCATTGTACCCTTTTTAATCATCATTTTATTTTATCATACCTATCATATCCTTCAAGACTAAATGCAAAAGAACCTGTTACTTCGAACAGATTCTTCTGAAAACTATGACGATTTTTTCACTTATTTTATGATTCCCAGGCATTTATCAATTCTTGAATATCAAACTTTTTCATTTTCAGAAATGCCACCGTCACTTTGGCTAACTTGTCCGGGTCGTCGTCTTTCATCATCTCGGTCATGATGGTTGGAACAATCTGCCAGGAAAATCCATAACGGTCTTTTAGCCAGCCGCATTGTTCGGCTTCTGGTACGGCCGAAAGGGCATTCCAAAAATGATCGATTTCTTCCTGTGTTTCACAGTTGACAACAAATGAAATGGCTTCATTAAAGGTAAACTGATGATCATAGGCACTGTCCATGGCCGCAAATTTTTGCCCGGCAAGGGTAAATTCAACGTGTTGAATTGTTTCCGGTTTATCAAGCAGCGAAGCTTCACCATATCTTAAAATATCACTGACTTGAGAATCTTCAAATAGGGACACATAATAGTTTACGGCCTCCTCGGCCTTTCCGCATTGGTCTCCGACAAACATCAGAGTCGGGGTTATCTTCTGGGCTATTTCCTGCCCGACGACAGCCATAATTTGCCAGGACAAACCATAACGATCAGCTACCCAACCGTATTTTTCGCTGAATGGATAACGATCAAGGGGCATCAGCACTTCGCCCCCTGGACTTAATTTTTCCCATAACGCATCAACTTCTTCTTGGGAATCACATGCTATCAGAAAGGATACCGCCGGCGTGAATTTAAAAAAGGGACCTGCCGAAATCAGCATAAAATCTTGCCCTGCCAGCTCGATGGTGAGCATCGTTGCCGTTCCGGATGGCGTGCCATTCAGAACGGTTTTATCCTTAAGCTTTGATTCCTTAAATAAAGACATATAGAAGTCTGCCGCCTCTTCCGCCTCTTTGTCAAACCATAGGTGAGGAATAATCTTTTGTTTCATCTTACTTCTCCTTCCAATTTTAGTAATCAAATTTTTATTGGGCTTGAAAATTCATAATTGACTTTAATAGCTGGCTTTAATATCTGTCTATTTTCTTATATTTTAGCATAAGAATCCTCAGTATCAAGCAAAATAAAAACCGACAACTTGTTTTAAAACGAGTTGCCGGTTTTTTCTTGATTGCGTTTGATTTCAGACAGCTTCTTGATTTGCTTCTTCTGTAGCTTCTTCTGTGGTTTCTTCTTTTACTTCTTCCAATTTATTTTGGGCCGTGAATACTTTGCCTTCGCGATAACCTTGAGCATAAAGAGAGTAATGATCCTCATGGTTCTTCTCTTTATGTTGGGCATGTTCCATTGGTTTGAGAATTTCTTTAACTTCCGGCGGAACCGTCATCACAAGGCCCCATTCCTGATGTTCAAAATCCTGAGTTGTATAAGCATCATCCAGCCCCTCATAAAAACCCTTGCCATAGGTTTCACAAGCTTCGTTAATAATTGCATTTGGCTTTTCATCGAGTTTCATGACCTTTTTGATTGCCTTTAACTGAGAGCGTACACAATCAACCGCATAGGCAAAGATACTGCTACAGATTAGGGCATCCTCTTCATAGCCATGAAAAATAATGTAGTGCCGTTGGGTACCGGGCGGCGTGATCATATAGAAGACGCAACAATTGTTTTCTGAAATAACATCAGCCAGACCAGTCATCCAGTGCTCTCTCCGGGTAGTATAATAAATATTGCTATCAACCTTAATGGGTTTTTCGTCGTATCGTAATAAATCCCGTTCCGTAAATTTATACTCAACCATCAGCTTTTTTGCTTTTAGAATAGCGTAATTCGCTTCATTGGGGTTGGGACTTTTACCAAGGGCTAACAGTTTTTTAATTCGATCTTTTATATTGGCTTCCATTTTTCTTCCTCGTTTTGAACTTTCTGCTTTTTGCCAAAAACAAACACTTCAATATAGAATACATCTTAATTAAATATCATTTTATTCTATATCTCTTATTTTATTTGCTATGGCTCAAACTGTCAAGAATGAAGACGAATAAATTTATGAATTCTTAATTATTTAAGGATGGGATTTTCAAATCGACGCCACTTTAGCGTTTTCTTACTATACTGAATCGCTTCCTGAGGACAGCGGTTAATACAGGCTGAGCAGTGGGTACATTGTTTCGCCGTCCAAACCGGTTTGTTATTCGCCATTTCAATGGCAGAAACCGGACAAATTTTTTCGCATTTTCCACAGTCATTACACTTTTCATCAGCATAAAAAAGCCTCGTTTTTCGGCCATGCACATATAGCGGATAGGCAACTCTGGTCAAAAATGATTTTTTTCGCTTGCTGCCATCATCCTGCCTATTTTTCGAAATGGCTGCAATAATATCGGCTAATTTTTCATCTGTCGAGTTCAGAATTCTTTTCTGCAGGTCAGGACCCGTTGGCTGGTACATCATAATGTAGTTGCTGGCCATCTTGAGTTCAAACGCTGCAGTCAAAGGTAATCCCTGCTTTTCCAACAGCTCTTCCAGCATTCTCGGGGTTCCACCCATACCACCACCGCATGTCATCACGCCAAATACATAAGGTTTTAGTCCCGCTTCCAGATTTTGTTTAATTTTCAATTCAGCTACAAAGTCGACCACAATTGAAGGCACTCCATAAAAGTAAACGGGAAAAACAAAACCAATTTTTTCATTGCTTGAAAGCTTGTAAATAAATGATTTCTCTTTCATGGCTGCCGTTATGTCAATGAGGTCTTCTCCCAGCTCATCACCAATCTTCTTTGCTGCATACAATGAGTTACCTGTTCCTGTAAAATAAAATATCATCTTCTTCTCCTATATTGTTAAGTTTTTACGTAATTCTAATCTAATTGCATTGCTCCATTAAGTGCTCAATATGTTCCACCAATATTTTTAAATGAAGTAACCTACTTTTTTCTGGATCCAGATAATAAAAATTCATGGTTCCCTGTTTATTGACATTAACAATTTTTGCATCCATCAGAATTTTTATATGATGGGATACTGCCGGTCGGGATAGATTGACTTTCTTTGTAATTTCCCCCACCCTAATTCCAGGATAGCACCCACTTTCCATAATTGCTACAATAATGAGTTGTCGCGTTTCATCACCGATAGCGGTGAGCAGTGGTTGACAGTCTTTGAAATTTTCGATGAGTGATTCTTGCTCGTTACTCATTTCATACAAATTTTTTCCTCCGTTCAATGGTTTAATTCATTAAACCATTGCTAACAGTATACATGTTTAAATATTTTTTTCAACATCGGGAAAGAAATTCAAGACCATTCACATTGATTATCCCAAATAAGCCGCCTCCAAATGATACGAAAATGAACGAAGGCATCGATCAGTCCTCAGGAAATAAAGATAACCGTCTATTTTTGATCGACAGACACTCGTATTCATACTATAATTAACTCAACTTTACCAGCCGAATTGATCAAACATACCTTGTGATATGCACGGTTTGTATCTAATTTTATCAGATATTGGATGCATTTTTCTGTTAACTTCTGTTTTTCAAAAACCAGATATGGACAATGTCTCAGCTGAATTTTACAACCGGTAAAGTTAAGTCATTAAAAAAAGGTTAAATACCTAACGGGAGGCTAGCATGATCGATAATCAAAAGGAGCTCGCAAAATATCGGGATCATTTCTTTCAGACTGGTGTTATTCATCATTTGGTACGGAAGGAAATTGCTGAGGGATGGAAACGCTGTCGGGAAAATGGGGTCGATCGCATCTTTGGTTTGGGCGTTGAAGTTGACACTGAGACATTTGCAGAAATATTGGAATATAACCGTGAATTTATTCGGGTTTCTGAAATTGTATTGCAGCAAGCCTATCATTCTGTAGCGAATTCAGATGCCATCATTTTTATTACCGATGCAAAGGGCTGTATTCTTGCCCAGTATAAAGACTCGAGCACTTCAGTTCCAACCAATGAAACCTGCCTTTTACCCGGGTATATCTGGCGTGAAGACGTAAACGGAATGACCTCAATGGATTTAGCAATGCGGCTGGATAAACCAGTTCGGATTGTCGGCGCTGAACACTATTGTATAAATCAGGAAATTTGTGCGGGCTCGTCTGCCCCCATACACGATGAAACCGGAAAAATACTCGGCAGCTTAAATTTGATTACGCTTATCGGACAGTATAGTAAACACTCTTTGGGCATTGTGACAGCCGGAGCCGCATTAATTGAAAACCACCTGCAGCTTGAGCAAACGCTGCGGCTTTTTAAAACCACATTCAATACGATGTCAGAAGGTATGATTCTAATTGATCAGAATTATGAAATTGAGGAAATGAATGCCAGTGCAAAAAAAATATTGGATCTTTCTGATCAATCATTACACTATTTTGATATCCGAAAAGCACTCCGCTTCGATTCTTTTGATAACTTTTTACATAAAAAAGAAAAGGAACTGGTCTTTCATCTGGATCGTCGTACGGTATATTGTATCGGTGACGTAGATATCGTTGAATTGCGCCAGAACCGAATTTTTTACTCCATCGTTTTTAAAGCTGCAAAAACGGTCAACAAAATGATCAATAAAATGACCGGAAACGCCGCCATTTATGCATTTGAAGATATCATAACTGCGGATAAAAAAATGCTGGATCTGATCACTTATGCAAAGAAAATCGCACCGATCGACTGCAGTGTTTTAATCTTAGGTCCCAGCGGCACAGGCAAAGAGCTTTTTGCCCATGCCGTGCACAATAACAGCCCCCGTTCGAAGGGTCCTTTTATTGCAATTAACTGTGCTGCCTTGCCGCCCGACTTGGTCGAGAGTGAAATTTTCGGGTATGAGCCTGGTGCGTTTACCGGTGCTAAGCAGGGCGGACAAACTGGTAAGATTGAGCTTGCTGATGGCGGCACTCTGTTTTTAGATGAAGTTGGCGAACTACCGCTTAACATCCAGTCGAAGCTGTTGCGGGTTCTGGACAACCATCGGATTACCCGCCTTGGCGGCAAAATGGAAAAGGAAATCGATGTCCGAATCATTACGGCCACGAACCGAAATTTAGAGGACGAAATAAAAAATAAAAACTTCCGATTAGATTTGTTTTACCGGATCAATACCTTTACGCTGGTTATTCCTCCACTTTGTGAGCGAAAGGGTGATGTTGTTTTGCTGAGCCAGTATTTTTTACAAAAGCTTAACCGGGAAAGGGATAATCAGATCTATTCCATTGATCCAGCGGTTATTTCTGCTTTTCAGGATTTTGACTGGCCTGGAAATGTCCGCCAGCTTCAGAATGTGATGATGCGTTCCTTTTATGTGTGTGAAACCACCAAGCTGTCTTTAGAGGATTTGCCGGATACGGTAAAGGGTTTAAAGCATAGGGAAGTGACTAATCTTTTAGCGGTCAGCAGCACGATGCAGGATGCGGAAAGAGATATTATTTTAAAAGCAATTGAAAGCTGCGGTGGAAATATGACTGCCGCAGCTCAGCAGCTGAAAATTGCGAAATCCACACTATATCGTAAAATCAAGCGATATCATATAATTGTGGAAAAGACTTTCCGCAATCATTGATTGTATCAAAACGAAACGACCGTATCAAACAATCGACTCGAAATGAGACGGTTGTTTTTATTTTTTTGAAAAAAATGGCGTTTTTAGAAGGTTAAAAATTGGCATGAAAATTGCGTTAATAAGATATTAAAATCAAAAGAATGAGTTGAGGTGCTAAAATGGCATTTACAATTACTGAAAACTGTATTGGCTGTATGGCGTGTTCAAAAAAATGCCCAGTAATGGCCATTGACGGTGAAAAGAAGAAAATGCATATTATCAATGAAAAGCGCTGTGTGGCGTGTGGCGTATGTCAGCGTATTTGTCCCAAAGGTGCTGTTTTGGACAGTGTCGGAAGCGCTGGTGAAAGACTTCCAAAAAGCCAATGGCCAAAGCCCAAGGTGAATCAGAGCCTGTGCAGTGCCTGTGGAATCTGTATGGATGTTTGTATCTTTGAAGCAATCAAAATTTCTTATCCTAAGTTTAATGGGGATTTGAAGGTGTTTGCGTATCTGGATGAACCAGAGCATTGTGTTGGTTGCAGCCAATGTGAAAAAATGTGTCCGTTACAGGCGATTAAAATGGAGGTCGGTTGATGAAAGCAGCAAATTATTTGTATATTAATCTGAGCGATCAGAGAGTAAAAGCATTTCCAATAAAACAAGGGGCGCTTAAGAAATATCTGGGCGGAAAAATTCTGGCTGCAAAATTACTTTACGACCTGCTGCCAGTGGGTATCGATCCCCTATCCGAAAAGAGTATTCTAATCGTGAATACCGGACCCATGAACAATACGGGGGCACCCTCTTCCAGCCGTTTTAACATGACCTTTAAAAATGTTTTAACCGGCGGTATTGCTTCTTCAAACTGCGGTGGTCAGTTTGGTGTGATGTTAAAAAAAGCAGGCGTGGACGGCCTGATCATTACCGGACGAGCCGCGACACCCTGCAGCATGGCGATCCTGGACGGTGAGGTTATTTTTCAGGATGCGACACCTCTATGGGGTCTGGATGCTGAAGCGGTGCAGGAGGTCTTTCCCAAGGCCTTTGGCAAGCTGGTCATCGGACCAGCAGGTGAAAATATGGTACGCTATGCCTGTGCGGTTTCAGGTGAACGTGTTGCCGGAAGATGCGGTGCTGGAGCCGTTATGGGTTCAAAAAATCTAAAGGCTCTGGTGGCTTACGGATCTAAACATACCGAGGTTGACAACCCGGAAAAATATGATGCCTACGTCAAAAAATGGGTCGCTTTTTTAAAGAACCATCCATTGACAGGCAAAGCCCTGGGACTATACGGCAGCGCCGGGCTGGTGAACACGGCCAATGCTTCCAGTGTTTTACCAACACGCAACTTCAATCAGGGTAATTGGGAAAAAGCCGATGACATTTCCGGAGAAACCCTGGCCGAAACATTATTGGTACGTAACAGCGGCTGTATCAGCTGTCCCATCCGCTGTGAAAGACGGGTTAAGGTAAATAATAAAGAAGTAAAAGGGCCGGAGTTTGAAACCCTGGGGCTCTTTGGCTCAAATATTGAAAACAACGATTTACAGCTGATCAACGATATTAATTACGAAGCCGATATTCTGGGAATGGACACCATCTCACTGGCGGGAACCATGGCCTTTGCCATGGAGCTTTATGAAAAAGGCCTGGCCGATTTCAGGCTTCGCTTTGGCAAAACCGACAACCTGATCGATGTTATCCGAAAAATTGCACATCGGGAAAAACCTTATGATGAGCTGGCCGATGGCTCCATGCGCTTAAGTGAAAAATATGGAGGCAGTGACTATGCCATCCATGCCAAGGGTTTGGAGCTGGCATCTTACGAACCGCGTAAATCTGTTGGCATGGGTCTTGGCTACGCCACCTCCAACCGCGGCGGCTGTCATTTAAACGGCGGTTATTTGGCACTGATGGAGTCCATTGGCGTTATGAGTGTGGGTCAGACCAACAGTGAAGGAAAGCCGGAGCTGACCGTCTTTTTACAAAACGCCATGGAAAGTGCTTCAGCCGCAGGCTTTTGCCTTTTCACCCTCCAGACGATGCTGCCATCTGTATTGTTCAAACTGGGGCCGGGACATCCCCTTACCGGTGTTGCCGGTAAAGCCATGATTGCTTCACGACCGGTGCTTGGACACATCTGGCCACTGATGCCAAAGGCGCTGCCTTTTCATTCGATGTTTTTACTCCCCCACGCCAAAGCCGTGGAACTGGCAATGGGCATTCCCATGACCACCGGGCAGTTTCTGGAAATTGGCGAACGAGGCTATAACATTGAAAGATTATTCAACCTTCGGGAAGGGTTAACCAAAGAAAAAGATAACCTTCCCAAGCGTCTAACTGATGAACTTCAGGATCCCGATGACCCCAATTCCCGGGTCGATATTAAAAAAATGATGCCAATCTACTACACGATCCGAGGCTGGGACGAAAACGGCGTGCCAACCGAAAAAAATCTAAAACGGCTAGGACTTACCAATGATTTACGTCAAATATAAGGGCGAGCTTCGACGCTATACGAATACCTCAGCCGAAACCTTGGATTGTACATCGCTTAGAGGATTGCTGCGCTTATTTAAAAAAAACTATGGCCGCGATGCCCAGAAGGCCATGCGACAGTGTCATATTGTGGTTAACGGAAAACGGGCAAATCTGGAATTAACGCTACAGGAAAATGATGAAGTGGTTTTTATTCCGGTCTGCTGCGGTGGTTGAATAAATATTTTAGATAGGTAATTGCGAAACTAATTATAAAAACTGATGTAAATAAGCCATTCCAAACCAACTTTGGATAAATATAAGCTGATTTGGTGAGGGAATGTATAAATATACTATGTAAGAAATGGCTTATCCAAGGGAATTATTGAGTTTCGCAAACGCATAAATATTTTAGAAACAAGGAGGTTAAGAGCAATGAATCTAAAAAAAATACCTTATCGTGCTTCACATACTGTGATGAAAGGTGCCATGAAAATCCTGAAGATGCCAGTTCCCTCAACTCTTGTGGGACCAGGCATGGTCAAACGCTTTCCTGAAATCATTAAGGAGTGCAAGATTCGTAAAATTCTGGTAGTAACCGATAAACCCCTTATGAACCTGGGACTTTTAGACAGTTTTTTGAACGCCGTAAAAAATAACCAAATGGAATATGTAATTTATGATGGGGTTCAGCCAAACCCGACCTTTGAAAACATTAAAGAAGGGTTGCTTCTGTATAAACAATCTGACTGCGATGCTGTGGTGGCCTTTGGCGGTGGTTCCTCGCTGGACTGTGCTAAGATTATTGCGGCAAGAGTAACCAATGACAAGCCCATCGAAAAAATGAAAGGACTCTTTAAAATAGGTCATAAACTCCCTCCCTATTTTGCTATTCCGACAACTGCCGGTACTGGTTCCGAAGCTACCATTGCCGCCGTTATCACAAATTCGACCAATCATGAAAAATTTGCCATTAACGATCCCAAACTTGTACCGCTAGCAGCAGTTTTAGATCCAGAACTCACTTTGGGTCTGCCGCCATCATTAACGGCGCATACCGGTATGGACGCACTCACTCATGCCATTGAAGCTTACATCGGTTGGTATGATACCCCTTTTGTTAGAGAAAAAGCCCTCTCTGCCACACAAACAATCATAAATGATCTGGAGGCAGTTTGTAAAAACGGCAGTGATCTCGGGCTGCGCCGCAATATGCTAGTGGCCTCATATGAGGCAGGCGTCGCCTTTACCCGAGCCTACGTCGGCTATGTTCACGCCATTGCCCATAATTTGGGCGGCTTTTATGGCGTCCCTCATGGTTTTGCCAACGCCGTTACCCTTCCTCATGTTCTGGAATTCTCAAAGAAAAACGCCGCAAAGAAGTTGGCCGATCTGGCAAGATTCGCCGGTGTTGGTGATCCGGCGGAAAGTGACAATATCTTAACAATGCATTTTATCCAGAAGATTAAAGAAATGAACAAGAATATGGGCATTCCGAGTACCATCGACGCACTCCAGATAAAGGATATCCCCGAACTGTCCGCGCGTATCCTCAAAGAGGCCAATCCGACCTATCCGGTTCCCCGCATTATGGATTACAACGATTGTGTGAATCTTCTGTCCAATTTGATAACACCCCAGCATTTATAGTCACCTAAACAAAGAGAGGATAAAAAAATGAAAGATACCAAAGTAATCGCCTTCTCAGGTAAAGGCGGGGTGGGAAAAACAAGTCTGGCGGCACTGACCGTTCGGCTGCTCATTGATGCCTTCCCCGAGGCCAGAATTCTGGCCATTGATGCCGATCCGGCTGTAGGTCTGTCCACGGCCCTTGGTGTGGTCGTAACCCATACCGTCGACGATGTCAGGAAGAAGTTTGTCGAAACGGTGGAAAAAGGAAAGAAACAAGAGGCCATCACGTTTTTGAATGAAGCACACTACGAAATTACTGACAGTATAGTCGAAACGGAGAACTTTGCGTTTTTAGCCATTGGCAGACCAGAAAATGCCGGCTGTTACTGCTCGGTAAACAGCTTTTTGAAGGAAACCATCAGTGCTTTAACTGAGGATTTTGATTATGTGGTCATTGACGGTGAAGCGGGAGTTGAACAGGTGAACCGGCGGGTTATGGAAAAAGTCACTCATCTGATTTTGGTGAGCGATGCCAGCAAAAAAGGGATTGGTGTGATCCACACCATCCGGGACGTAGCTAAACATCTGGGAATGTACAATCAAACGGGTGCCATCATCAACCGAATAAAAAACGAAACCATTAAACAACTGGTTGATACCGGTGATATCGATGTCCTGAATTATATTCCAGAAGACGAAGCATTGAGCCTGATGGACGTACAGGGGCAATGCCTTCTGAAACTGAATGCTACCACACCTGCCATCCAAGGACTCCGGGAAGCATTGATTCAAATTAACGTTATTTAAAAAATAAGAGGAGGACAGATATGAAAGATCTCAAGCATATTCATTATTTTACAGCCCTGCTTGAAGATGCCAACAATGAGTTGGTTCGAGCAGCAAAAAAAGATGGTGGCATAGCCGTTGGCTATACCTGTTATTATATTCCGGAGGCATTACTTAATGTGGGCAATGCCTTCTCGGTCAGACTACGAGCCCCCAAAACAGGCAGTCTGGATATTTCCCAATATTATATGGGCAGTATGAATTGCAGCTATGTCCGGGCCTTGCTCGAGCGAGCCTTTGAAGGCGGTTACCACTTTTTAGATGCATTCTTTTCAAGTGAAACCTGCCAGCAGATGAACCGGCTTGTGGAGAATATCTACGAATTAAAACTGATCGATAACGGAACCTTTTATCATAGCATCATCGATGCACCATTAAAGATATCCCCACATGGTATCAAACATTACACCAATCAAATCCGTACGCATTTTCTTGAGCCACTACGCGATCAGTTCGGAATTGATATCTCAGAAACAGCCCTTCGTAACGCAGTAGCTGAGCACAATCGGATGTGTGCGATTTTTGAAGAAATATCCGAGCTGCGAAAAGCAGATAACCCCGGCATTACTGCTACCGAGTTTCATATTCTCAATCTGGTCAGTTATTCCTGTCCTACCGGGTTGATTCTGCCATATCTGGAGGAAACCCTTGTTGAACTCAAAAAGCGAAAACTGGATCCTAAAATACCATATCGTGCCCGGGTGGTCGTAGTCGGTTCAGAAATGGATGATTATGGTTTTACTGAACTGATTGAGTACTGTGGTGCATATGTGGTAGCGGATCGGTATTGCTTTGGCTCAATGCCCGGGCGTCAGCAGATTCCAATTAATGACGATGAGGATATTGTCGAGGTGGTTTGCCGTTTTTATCTGGAAACCAACCAGTGTCCCCGCTTTATGTCGCAGGAGAAGGTTCAAGAACGCCGAGACGTGGTAAAAGCGCTGTATGATGAGTACAATGCGGACGGAATTATTTATGAACAGATGAAATTTTGTGACTATTGGGGCTATGAGCGGGCTGTGGCTTCGTTTGTCCTCCATGAAGAAATGGGCATTCCCACCGTTGCCCTGGATCGTGAGTATACCGTGCAAGCCTCCGGGCAACTGCGAACCCGGGTTCAGGCCTTCGTTGAAAGTCTGGAAATCAAAAAAATTCAAAAAGCAAAAAATCAAAATGAAGGGGAAAAGAAATGACCGTTACAAGTAATAATCTCAAAGACAATGCCAAGCTTTTCGGCGATATCTTCACTGAAGCCATCAAGCTGGAACTGGCTAACTATGACCATAAAACAATTTTAATGGATCTAAAAAAGAAGTTTGAGCCCGGAAAGCTGACACCATTGCTGACGGGTCAAGTTTCAATCAAGGCTGCTGTAAACCAGTATCTGACCGGGAACGGGTTACAGGACACCATTGAAGATAAAACCGGTATCTATAAGCACCGCGAGTGGCGGGGACCAGTCGATACGCTCTATGATTATGTCAAATGGTTGGAGCTCTGGGGAATTCTGGGCAAATGGTTGTTAAAACACCCTGTCACCAATGTATCTGCCCTCCTGCGTTATCGTTGGATGGCCGCCTATCTGACGACACCGTCCTTTTTCGATCATAATGTTCCGGGTTTTCGGGGAACGATGCTGCGAGCTGGCCGGATGAATCTGAATACGATTGCCAAACTTTTGACGGCGAATATGGAGGACATTTTTTCCGCTGATCTGAATATTAATCCTGAAAATGAAAATGCGAAAAAATATATCTGCATTGATGCTTACATGCCAAAACTGATTACCGCCGGTTTTTCTGAACATCAAGGCATATTGGCTCATCTGGTTCCCCATTACCTGCCCTCGATCATTAATCATCATTTGCCCGAGCATTATCTCGATGTAACCGAAAGCTACGGGGTTCCGGCAGATGTTTGCGGTCTGCCATCGATGGAATCCGGAGTCGCCATTGAGGATGACTTTCCCAAAATCGGCTGTTGCTATATCTCGACCAATATGCCTTGTGACGGCAGTATTATGTCAAGCAGTATTTTAGATCGCCGTTTCCAGTTACCAACCTATGTATTAAATACGCCCATGCGTCATACCCGTGAAGATACTCAGGAATACGCCATTGAGGAATTAAAAGAATGTATTAAGTTTATGGAAAAACATACTGGTGAAACGTATGATTATAATCTCCTCCGCGAAGCCTGTGAACGCTGGAACGAACAAAACGCCTTAAGGCTTGAAAAATGGGAAATGAATGCAACTGATACCCCGCCACACTACGGAGCTTCTAATTGGATGTATCGGATCTTTACCTACCAGGATGCATGCGGGAGTCAAGTGGCTATCAAAAATGACCGTAAGGTCAATAAAGTCATGCGCAAAAGCTTGGGCAAATTGCGAAAATATCCACAACAAACCCGCCATCGCGCCGTTGTTTGGAATACCGTTGCCAATATGTACAGTGCTCTGGACGAATGGCTGCTGAACTGCTGGGGGATTGAAGCAGTGTTTGAGTTTATTGAGCATCAGGGTCACCGCCCCATTGATACCGCTACCGTGGATTCCATGCTGGCAGGTGTGGCTAAAGTCATTCAGGAAGCGACCATGCGGGTTCACAGCAAAGGTGGATATAATGCATATACGGATGATCTCTGGCTGCTAGTCGAGCAGTATGACTGTGACATGATTGTCATGTTTGATCAGATCTCTTGTAAAGGTCCGGCAGCTATCACAGGTTTACTGGAAGAAGAGGCTCGTCGAAGAGGGATAAAAATGGTCTGGTTAAAACAGGATCTGGTCGATGCCAGAACCATCAGCCGTCGGGATATGCGTGACCAGATCAACAAATACATGGAAGCGGTCATGAATGAAACGCCTCTGGATCCGACGCTGAGAGATTTCGATGATGGCGAAAGCTGGTAAACTACTAAATTTAAAAAGGACAGGTGAAGATAAATGAGTAAATATTTTGGTGGATGTGATGTAGGTTCAACCTACGGAAAGTGTGTTATTTTAAATCAAAACGGAGATATCTGCGGACACTCCATTGTGCGCAGTAAAATTAATCCGGTTGAGACAGCTAACTTTGCATTGGCAGAAGCGATGGCTGAAATAAAAGATCTCAAGAACGCTGAAGCATTAAGTTATCTGGTAGGTACCGGTTATGGTCGCAACAAGGTTCCTTTTGCTGACGAAAATATTTCAGAAATAAGCTGCCACGCCATGGGTGTTCATATAACCAATGCCGAAGTAACCGGAATTATTGATGTCGGCGGGCAGGATGTTAAAGGCATTGCCATTGATACCGACGGTACGGTTAAAAACTTTGCGATGAACGATAAATGTGCGGCTGGAACCGGCAAATTCTATGAAGCCATGGCACGCGCGTTTGAAATGACGCTGGAAGACTTTTCCAAGCTGTCACTAACAGCTGAAAACGTCATTCCAATTACAGCCCAATGTACAGTTTTTGCAGAATCTGAAGTCATTTCTCTGGTCGGCGATGGCAAACCCCGGGATGAGATTGCGGCCGGACTGCAGATGTCGATTGCTAAGCGGTGCTTTGTTATGGCCAAGAAAGCCGGAACAGATGGACTCATTACCATGACCGGCGGCTGTGCCAAGAACGATGGTCTCAAACAGGCCATCGAACATGTGCTCAAGCTCAAAATTGCCGAACTGAAAACCGATCCTCAGTTGATGGGGGCTTTAGGTGCAGCAGAATTTGCCCGCCAGAAGGGAATGGTTCAAGTAGGTTAAAAACATGAAAAATAAGATGAAAATTATAAAAATGATCTTAAAAATATTCGGCTGTTTTTTTGGTGTCACATTTATCGTATACTGGTTTAATCTGGACAGTAAACTAATCCGTAAACTATTTCCAATTTTTACCGCCTATTACGACCGCCTGCCCAGAAATAGAAGGCTGTAATCGAAAATGGATATTTTCGATCAATATGCCGAAACGATTGAACAACAGCTAAAATGTGAAACAATACAACGTCTATTAAATGAGAAAAGTAGTTGGCCAGTCGCAGAAAAAAACCCTTTCCTCATGGAAAGGGATACCGCATTGGAGCTGGGTGGTTACCCCAAAGAGAGCCTTAATCTTACATTGAGTTCAACAAACTTTGATTTTGGGAACCAGAGCGGCGTCTATCTGATTGGCGATCCAGAGCTACGGAAGGGTAAGAATAACCACCTATCTTTTGGAAAGATCGTCCTAATAAAAAATAAAGACGTTGAAAAAGATGATATCTATAACTATCTGAAGTCTGTGGAATTTGCAGATATCCGGCAGCACTTTTCTGATATCATGGTCCGGATGTCATCTCAGAAGCTGTTTACCAACCTACGCATCGGAAAAAAAGCCATGAAAAAGGGATTTACGATTGAAAAGCTTGGATGGGCGATGTATCGTTGTTTTTTGGCGCAACCGCAAATAGAACAGGTAAAGATTATTATGATTGTGGGAGACAGTCCTTTATATAAAAAGCTGCTCCCCGTTGCCGAAAAAATAAAAGATGCTACATCAGCCCTCAATACAATGTTCGACGGTATGGATCTCGATTGCCAAAGCTGTAAGCTCAGCGAAATATGCGATGAGGTCGAGGGCTTAAAAAAAATGCATCAGCAGGCAAGAACAGCGGAATGAACATCAAATATAAGTTCTTGTTAGAATACGCGCCTTAAGGTTTTGGTGATCCCTTAACAAAGAAGATTGTGTCAGATAAATTCACTTATATCGCCGTAAAAGCCCCTCAGGATTACGGCGGTATAGGTTATATCATTCCGTCACGATTCCATTCGTATGCATGAACGTAACAAGCTACAAAAAAAGCACCGTTAAATTGAGATCAATAAAAAAAGCACTTTCATTCATTACGTTTGAAGATGCTTTTTTGTTATTCTTATTAATCATTATTGAATCGTTAACTATTTTTTATTTCATTCTCCGTTATTTTGCTTTCATTTAAACGTGTTACATCGGAATTACTCATCGCTAATTCATAAAAACGCCTGAGTAAAGCCATGCCATATGTTTTATGTTCCACTGTATTACAAAATACATCTCCAACACATTCCGGATGGAACTGAACGCCCCATACATTATCCTTAAATCTCAAGGCATGGGTTGATTCAAAATCATTTTGAGCTAATATCACCGCATTTTGAGGTAATCTGGTAACGGTCTGAAAGTGAGATGCATAGGCACTGAAATGTTCCGGTAATACTCCCAGTAATGGGTCTTTCTTGCCTTCTTCGGTAAGACGAATCTCAACCTCTCCCTTTTCTTCTCCCAGTTCATGATAGTCAACCGAACCACCAAAGGTATGGGCAAGCAATTGATGTCCAAAACAGATACCTAAAACAGGGATATTCATTTTAACAACCTGCTTTAGCCATTGAGCAGTGGCAACTCCCCAAGGTTCCAAAGCAGTTACCATTGAAGGGGAACCGGTAATAATAATGCCGGCAATATCATCAGGCAGGATCGGTACTGCATTTTCATAAACCGAAATTACACGGATATCATCATACGGTATCCCAACACATTGAGCAATACGCATGTCGCAATCTCCACATTTGTTGATCACATGCTGATCCGATGATCCTGTTTTTATAATGAGTAGTTTTTTCATAATCGTTCCTCCTCCAATCAAGCGCTTTTTATTTCATACTTTTCATATATGTTTTTATTTTAAGTAAAAATCAGACAATTGTCAATAGCAATATCTTTAAAAGTTATTTATTTTTATTCATATTATTTTTATATGTTTTGTGTGTTTTTTCTATTGCAATCGCCATCGCATGCTGCTATAATAAAACACGTTAATCATATATTATTACTATGTTTTAAAAGGAGGTAGCCCCATGATGAAATCCAGATGTTGTCTTATTCGCTAATTTTATGTAGTAGATAAATCAAACGACTGTAAATTTTATGATTAGAAAAGAGAGGATAACAAATGAAATCTAAACGAATTATCGGATTTATTACAATTATCAGCATTTTGCTTATGGCCCTCACTGGTTGTGCTTCATCAAGTGCTGCCACCACTGAACCAGAAAAGGTCTTGAAAGTGGGCGTGTGTGCCGGACCATATGGCGATATGTTAGCCGAAGCAATTCAGCCGTCCTTAGAAGAAAAAGGCTACACCGTTGAAATCGTCGAATTCTCGGACTACGTTCAGCCAAACAAAGCTTTAGCCGCTGGTGAAATTGATCTCAACCTGTTTCAGCATTCTACCTACTTAACCAATTTTGCTAAAGAAAATAGCTTAGACCTAACCTTTATCAAAGAAGTGCCAACCGCCGCAATGGGAATTTTCTCTGCAAAGTACAAAACCATTAATGATATCGAAAATGGTGCTACCGTTGCGATACCAAATGATGCAACTAACTTATCCCGAGCTATTCGAGTCTTGGCGCAAACCAATATTATTACCATCGACCCTGCTGTTGATCCTAAAACAGCCACTCAAAACACCCTTTCCAGCAATCCTAAAAACCTTCAATTTGTCGAAATCGAAGCGCCCCAATTACCAAGAAGCCTAGACAGTGTCGGCATTGCCGTGATTAACGGTAATTATGCACTCAGTTCTGGACTCAACCTTTCTGATGCCCTTTATAATGAAAAACTGTCTGAAGGCTACATTAATGGTGTCGCTGTCCGAACTGAAGATAAAGATTCAGATTTTGCGAAAGATGTCATTGCTGTGATTGAGTCCGATGCCTTTAAGCAAGTAATTGAAGACCCGAGCAAACAGTATGTTTCTTTCCAAAGACCATCTGACTATTAAAATTTTGTCAAAAGCTCAGTTAATTTAAAGAACTGAGCTTTTGCCTTAAATCCTACAGAAAAAGGTAACTATTATGATTGAATTCAAGCATGTCTCCGTCAACTTTAAACAGCATAAACAGATTTTTGAGGCTGTCAATGATGCACATTTTAAAATTGAAAAGGGTGAGATCTTTGGCATCGCCGGTTCTAGTGGTGCCGGCAAAAGTACCCTACTCCGTACCATTAATTTATTACAAACTGTTTCATCCGGAGAAATATTGGTGGATGGCGAAAATATCACCAATTATCGGAGAAACCAGTTGCGAATACTCCGCCGCAATATCGGGATGATTTTTCAGCACTTTAATCTGGCTCGAAATTTAACCGTCTATCAAAATATTGCCTTTGTTTTAAAGGCTGCAGGAAAATCTAAATCAGAAACTGAAACCCGGGTCAATGAATTACTGAAACTAGTCAATTTATCTGATAAGGCAAATTCCTATCCGGCCAACCTTTCGGGCGGTGAAAAACAGCGGGTTGCGATTGCCCGGGCGCTAGCTAATGATGCCAAGATTCTGCTCTGTGATGAGCCGACATCCGCCCTTGATTTGGAAACAACCTCATCCATATTAAGTTTATTAAAAGACCTGAATAAGAAATTTGGTATTACTATTGTCATCATTACCCACGAACTGGATGTTATTAAAAGTATTTGCAACCGATGTGCGGTGATGAATAAGGGATCGGTCATCGAGATTGGCGATGTTTATGATATTTTCACAAAACCCAGAGTAGACTTCACCAGACAGTTGTTAAGTCATACCAATCATTTCAGTTTGCCCGAGGAAATTATCAGTAAGATGCAAGGTCCAATCATCCGTCTCACTTTTAAGGGTGACAATGCCAACAACCCGATTCTCTCTTACGCTGCCAATACGTTTCAAATTGGTTTTAATATTTTATTGGGAAAGATCGAATACATCAACGGTTTACCCCTCGGGATACTCTATGTTGAGCTAATTGGCGAAGTGGATACCATTAAACTGGCAATTGAATATCTTGCCGCAAATACAGCCGATTTGGAGGTAATTAATCATGGCCTTTGATTTAAAAGCAGCACTGCTTCTGACCTTTGGTCAAACCATGCAGATGGTCATTTCATCCCTTTTGGCCGCAATCATCATCGGTGGCAGTATTGGGCTACTATTGTTTTTAACATCCAATACTCTTTTTCTCAAAAACCGGGCCATCAATCAAATTGTCGGCGTCATTATTAATATCACCCGTTCAATCCCCTTTCTGATCTTGCTTGTTTTGATGATTCCCGTTTCAAAGGCGATTGTCCATACGTCCATTGGTCCCAATGCCGTGGTGATTCCCCTGGCAGTAGCGGCCATCGCCTTTTTTGGCCGACTTTCGGAAGCGTCTTTTTCCGATGTTGACAATGGGGTGCTGGAAGCCGCAATTGCTTCTGGAGCCAGCAAATTGTCAATTGTGCTAAAGATTCTGCTGCCGGAAGCCTTGCCATCGCTGATTAAGAATATCACCGTGACCGCCGTGTCATTAATCGGGTTTTCGGCCATGGCCGGAACTGTAGGCGGTGGCGGAATTGGAGATCTGGCCATTCGCTACGGCTATCAGCGCTATGAACCCGAAGTGATGTTCATTTGTGTGATCGTTCTGGTGCTGCTAGTGCAGATCTTCCAGATCATTGGCGATTCATCTGCAAAAAAACTGGATAAGACCAGTAAATAATAACATAAGAATCGAGGAAACATTATGATTGAAATACGATGGCACGGACGCGGCGGACAGGGGGCCTTCACCGCTGCTAAAATTTTGGGGGCTGCTTCATTAATCGACAATAAATTCTCATTGGCTTTTCCTTCCTTTGGTCCGGAACGCCGCGGCGCGCCCATTCAGGCCTTTAATAAAATTGATGGTAAAGCGATTATCGATCGAAGTGAAATCAAAAGTTGTGATTATTTGATTTTTCTGGATGATACGTTGTTCTCTGATGACTATTTAAAGGATCTTAAAGACGATGGCATCGCCCTGATTAATACCGCAACCCCAGATAAATTCAGCAATTTTTCACAGATCCAGACGATTGATGCAAATCAGATTGCCCTCAAAATCATCAAAAAGCCCATCAGTAACACGGCAATGCTCGGTGCCCTGGCCTGTATCTCAGACGATATTTCGCTGTCATCATTACAGCAAGCCAGCGATTTGTATTTATCAGCTTCCCAAGCAGCCAAAAATAAATTGATACTTAAAGAGTCCTTTGAGCATTTTAAGGAGGTTCACTGACATGAGCAAACCCTATTTACGACCCTATCAAAAACCCCAAAAATTGTCGGATTATCCCTTAGGTACCGCCAGTGAAGCCGGATATCTGGTCACCAAAAATAGTGGCTGGCGAAACGAACGGCCGATTATAACGGATGAATGTATAAACTGCCTGCAATGTTATCTGTACTGTCCTGATGGCGTTATTTTTAAGACCGAAGACGGTTTGGACATTGACTATGACTTTTGCAAAGGCTGCGGAATCTGTGAAAAAATCTGCCCTAAACAAGCCATTAAAATGGAGGTGGAATAGCATGGCTAAAGCATTTTTATCGGGTAATGATGCCTTTGCCGAAGGGGTTAGGCTGGCGCGCCCTCAAGTTATTTCGATTTACCCCATCACCCCCCAGACAACGGTAGTCGAAAGAATTTCGGAAATGGTCGAAGACAGCAGTCTAAAAAGTGAACTGATCCACGTTGAGTCGGAACACTCGGCTTTGTCCTGTGCCATTGGTGCCAGTGCCATGGGTGCCCGGACCTTTACGGCCACCTCCTCCCAGGGACTATTATATATGGCAGAATGTCTGCAGTATGCCAGCGGCGGCCGATTTCCGATCGTGATGATGAATGCCAACCGCTCCACCGCCTTACCCTGGAATATTTATGGTGACCAGCGGGATTCGCTTTCGCAGCTTGACTGTGGCTGGATCCAGGTATATGTAGAGGATGCCCAGGAAAGCCTGGACATGGCACTGCAAGGCTACCATATTGCCGAAAACCCGCTGGTTTCAACCCCCGTTATGGTCAATCTGGATGGGTTTGTCCTTACCCATACCTACGAAACCGTAGAAATTCCAAGTCAGACGGACGCTGACCGCTTTTTGCCACCATTTCAAACCGAAAATAAAATGAGTTTGGACAACCCGAAAAACCTGGCATTCAGCGTTGGTCCGGACAATAATATGGAATTTAAATATATCCAACACAAAGCGATGCTGGACAGCAGACGAGTTATCGAAGAAACCGATGCAAAATTTGCCGAAATTTTTGGCCGCAGTTATGGCGGACTGACCCAGGGTTACCGTATTGACGATGCCGATTATATCCTGATTACCCTGGGCAGCATCACCGGCCTGTGCCGGGAGGTGGTTGATGAACTGCGAGAACGCGGCGAAAAGGTCGGCCTGCTGAAGCTTCGCTTTATACGGCCCTTTCCCAGTGATGATCTGGTTGCGGCACTGGAATCAGCCAAAGCCATTGGGGTGTTGGAAAAAGATATTTCCTTTGGTTATGAAGGCACCGTTTATACCAATGTCAACTCGGTTATTGCAAAGAATGGCCTCTGTTTGGAAACTTATAATTTCATTGCCGGTCTCGGCGGCCGTGATATCAGCCGGGAAAACATCACAGCAATCTTTCGCCATCTTCAAACCGGTGGCCAACATGTTAATTTTATCGGACTGGGGGTGACCATCGATGAGTAATAAAATAACTGCAAAAACGATCACCGACAGTGAATTTTTTTATGGCCATAAGGCCTGCGCCGGTTGCGGCGGCAGTCTAGCCGTGCGAATCGCCCTTAAAGTTCTGGGCGAGGGGGCTATCTCGGTGCTCCCGGCCGGCTGTATGTCGGCGGTTGGATTTAATTATCCGCATTTGTGTTTTAGCAATAATTCGATCATTTCCACCTTTGCCGGAACCGCTTCGATGCTAACTGGAGTTGAGGCCGGCGCCCGGGCGGTTGGGATTAAGAATTTCAAAGCTGTTGGGTTGGCCGGGGATGGTGGCACTGCCGATATCGGCATTCAGGCCTTATCCGGCGCCATTGATCGCAACGATGATATTCTTTATATCTGCTACGATAATGAAGCGTATATGAATACCGGCATCCAAAAGAGCGGTTTAACTCCTTTTGGTGCCAAGACAACCACGACCCCCAGCGGTGAAAACATTCACGGTAATCTCCGACCCAAGAAAAATCTCTTTGAGATTGTGGCTGCCCATGATATACCCTACGCTGCCACCGCCAGTATCGGGAATCTTCCCGATTTTATAAATAAGATTGAAAAAGCTTCGAAAATAAAGGGCACAGCCTATATCCATGTTGTCGCCCCCTGCCCCATTGGTTGGGGCATACCCGTCAATGAAACCATTGAGATCGCCAGAAAAATGATGGATTGCGGTTTGTGGTACCTGGCCGAATATGAAAATGGAAAGTTTAAATTAAACAAAAATCCCAGCGACTTTTCATCAATTGAAGATTACCTACTTGCTCAGGGACGCTTTAAACATTTAGAAGCTGCAGATATTGAAATACTGGCCTTACAACGGGATACCAAGTGGGCAACGATCCGAAAAAATTGGAATAACATACAGGAGGAATTATGAGCGAGAAAAAATATTGGGACGAAAAAATCGAGACCCTGCCACGAGCAGAACTGGAAGAATTGCAGCGTCGCGAATTAAAGGAAATGCTGGAATTTGCCTACAATAATTCGACTTATTATAAAGAATCCTTTGACCAGGCCGGACTGACCCCAGCGGATTTTAATCAGCTCGATGATCTTCAGAAATTCCCGTTTACCAATAAGGCCACCCAACGGGAACGGCAGGCCAAGGGCGGTCTTTTAGGCGATATGATTGCCGTTAGTGAAGATGATGTGGTTTTTGTGTCGGCTTCCAGCGGGTCAACCGGGGTGCCGACCCTCAGCCCCTTTACCAAACAAGATTTTGACGAATGGCAGGATGTCGAGAGCCGCCTGTTTTATAGTGCCGGGATGCGCAAACATGATCGTTATGTTCATGCCCTGAACTTTTCACTATTTGTCGGCGGACCTGATGTTATTGGGGCCCAAAATTTGGGAGCTCTTTGTATCTGGGCCGGAACTGTACCATCAGAACGGCTGCTTTTTATTTTAAAAGAATTCCAACCGACGATCATCTGGACAACTCCATCTTATGCTTTGTATCTTGGCGAAACAGCCCTTAAAATGGGCATTGATCCAGCTAAAGATCTGGCCATTCGCACCATTATCGTAGCTGGCGAACCCGGTGGCTCGATCGGAACCACCCGGGAAACCATTGAAAAAGTCTGGAACGCGGAATTATATGATTTCTTTGGATTATCAGACATCTTCGGGGCCTGCGCCGGGATGTGCGAAGCCAAAGATGGCCTTCACATCGTCGAAGATCATATCCTGGTTGAAGTTCTTGATGTTGAAACCGGTAGGCCAGTGGCCGACGGTGAACGGGGAGAACTTGTCTACACTACCCTGCGTAAAAAAGCCCGACCACTAATCCGTTTCAGAACCGGGGATATTGGTTCAGTTAATCGCGAACCCTGCAGTTGCGGCCGAACCCACGCCCGGATTAAAATTCATGGCCGGCTGGATGATATGTTTATCATTTCGGGGGTTAATGTTTTCCCCAGTGATATTGAGTTTGTCATCCGCGGAACTGAAGGGATTACCGGCGAATACCTGATCCGTTTATACGAGCAGAACCACGCGGTTAAATATCGGATTGAAATTGAAAAATCGGATGACAGCAATGAACCGGACGAAGTTTTAAGAGAACGGGTTGCTGCTGCTCTTAAAACACGGCTAGGAGTAAAACCCGGTGACGTCACGATCTTAAAAGATGGTGATTTGGAGCGTGCTACTCATAAAGCCAAACGCTTAATTGATGAGCGAACCTTAATCTATGAAATTTAAAGAAGGTGCACGATGAAACCACTTAGTAACCGAACTGCTGACTTTACTGATTCGGTGATCCGACGGATGACCCGAATTTCCAATCAATATAATGCGGTCAACCTGTCCCAGGGATTCCCTGACTTTGATCCACCAAAACCAATTCTTGAAGCCCTGGAAAAAGCTTCCCATCAGGGGCCTCATCAATATTCGATTACCTGCGGAGCGCAAAATTTCCGGGAGGCCCTGGCGCAAAAACAATCCCGGTTAATGGGCCGATCAATAAATCCGGAAACCGAAATTGTGGTGACCTGTGGAAGCACCGAGGCGATGATGGCCGCGATGATGACCGTCGCCAATCCCGGTGATAAGGTCATCGTTTTCTCGCCTTTTTATGAGAACTATGGCGCTGATACCATTTTATCCGGTGCTGTTCCGATCTATGTACCCCTTCATCCGCCGGCGTTTAACTTCAATGCCGATGAATTGGAAGCCGCCTTTAAAAAAGACCCCAAAGCGCTGATTCTTTGTAACCCGTCTAACCCCACCGGCAAGGTCTTTAACCGGGAAGAACTGACAATCATTGCTGATTTGGCTAAAAAATATGATACCTATGTGATCACCGATGAAGTCTATGAACATATTGTTTACCAGCCCCATGAACATATTTATCTGGCCTCTTTGCCTAGTATGTTTGAACGCACCATTTCCTGCAGCTCTTTATCGAAGACCTATTCCATTACTGGCTGGCGGTTAGGCTATATCATCGCCCCGGAACCAATTATTGATGTGGCTAAAAAGGTTCATGACTTCTTAACCGTCGGTGCCGCGGCGCCGCTCCAGGAAGCCGCCACCGTTGGACTGCAATTTGGTGATGATTACTACACTGATCTGCAAAAAAAATACACCGAAAAAAGAGCGCTGTTTTTAGCTGGTCTTGACGACATTGGGCTTACCTACAGTACTCCCCAGGGTGCTTATTATGTGATGATTGATATTTCAAAATACAAATCCGATAACGATCTGGCCTTTTGTACCTGGCTGGCTGAGCATGTCGGGGTTGGTGCCGTTCCTGGATCAACTTTTTTCAGAGAAAACGTCAACCACTTAATCCGTCTACATTTTGCTAAAAAAGAAGATACCCTTTATGAAGCATTAAATCGGTTATCTGAAATAGACAAAAAATGGCAAAGTACTTCTTTTTAAGAAGTGCTTTGCCTTATTGCATTAATGATTTATTTTTCATTGATGGCCCGCTCCAGCTGGGTCAACGCCTGCTCCAGTATCAATCTTGGCGCGGCAATATTAATCCGCTGAAAACCATCGCCACCAGCGCCAAACATGGTGCCGGCATCCAGCCAGAGCCCAGCTTGATTAATAATTAAATCTTCTAATTGTTCCTCACTTAATCTCAGTTCGCTAAAATCCAGCCAGATCAGGTAGGTTCCTTCCGGTTCGATGAGCTTAACCTGGGGGAGCTGTTCGTTTAAAAAGGCTCGGATGAAATCCAGATTTTCGCCAAGATAGGTTTTTAATTCCTCCAACCACTTTCGCCCTTTTGAATAGGCAGCCATACAGGCGACAATGCCCATAATATTAATCTCATTATAGCCGCCTTTTTTCATTTCTATTTTGAACTTTCTTTTTATTTCTTTATTTTCAATGAAAATATTAGAAACCTGAAGTCCAGCCAGGTTAAAGGTTTTACTGGGCGCTGTGCAGGTAATGGTGATCCCTAAAAACTCTGGCTTCAAATCTGCAAACACCAGATGTTTATGTCCCGGATAAATAAAATCCTGATGGATCTCATCAGCTATCACCGTTACCCCATGTTTGAGGCAAATATCACCAAGGCGAACCAGTTCTTCGCGAGTCCAAACCCGGCCAACCGGGTTGTGAGGATTGCAGAGAATAAAAATTTTGACCCCGTTATCAATGATTTTATTTTCAAAATCAGCAAAATCGATCGAATACCGACCATTATCATAGACCAGTTGATTCACAACCAGCTTGCGCTCGTTAATGGTGATGGTATCAGCAAAGGGATAATATACCGGTTGTTGTATAATAATACTATCACCGACCTGTGTTAGACCGCGGATTGCCGTGGCAATGGCATAAACCACCCCCGGGGTGGTAACCAGCCATTCCGGCTGGATATTCCAGTCAAAACGGGTTTTAAACCAATCCTTTAGCGTAAAAAAATAATCCTGTCCACCTTCAGAATAGCCAAAGATGCCATGTTTACTTTTTTCCACTAGGGCCTCCACCACCGGCGCCGGGGTTTTAAAATCCATATCCGCCACCCATAGCGGCAGTAACCCCTCCGGTTTTCCCCGTCGGTTGGCAAAATCGTATTTGATGGAATTGGTGTTATCCCGCTGTACAATTTCATTAAAATTATATTTCAAGTCTTATTCCCCCTTTATTACCCTAGCTAATTCAGCAATTAAATCCTGCGCGCTTTCAATTCCGACCGATAATCTCAGCAAACGGTTGTTGATCCCCTTTGCTTCCCGTTCTTCTTCAGGGATATCCCCATGGGTCTGCAACATCGGATAGGTTATCAGCGTTTCCACCCCACCAAGGCTTTCAGCATATTGGATAATTGAAACCCCTTCTAAAATATGTTTAGCCGTTTCTTCACTGTCCACCTCAAAAGAAATCATCCCGCCAGAACCGGTGGCCTGGCGTTTAGAGATTTCATAACCTTCATGAGTCGGAAGTCCGACATAGTGGACTGCGGTGATTTTCTCCTGCTCACATAGCCAATTGGCAATTTTTTCGGCATTTTCCTGTTGTTTGTCCATCCGGATCGGCAAGGTTTTTATTCCTCGGATTAACAGCCAACTGTCAAAAGGCGATAGACAAGCCCCGGTAGTCTTATATATAAATCGTAGCCGTTCAGCGATTTCCTCATCGTTCACAACTGTAAAGCCTGCCAGGGTATCATTATGGCCCCCCAAATACTTGGTGCCGCTATGGATCACAATGTCTGCCCCCAATTTAAGCGGTTGCTGATAGTAGGGGGTTAGGAAGGTGTTATCGACAATTAATAAAAGCTGATGTTTTTTTGCAATTTCCGCCACAGCGGCGATATCAGTTACTTGCATCATCGGGTTGGTTGGCGTTTCAACAAAGAGCGCTTTGGTATTGGGCCGGATGAGACCTTCAAGCAAAGAAAGCTCCGATGTATTGACCAGATCAAAACCGATTCCGTTTTTCATCGAAATATGATGAAATAAACGGTGTGAGCCCCCATAAAGATCGTCAGAGGCAATGATATGATCACCTGGTGAAAACAGCTCCATGACAGCACTGATAGCCGCCATACCGGTGGCAAAGGCAATCGCATCGACACCACCCTCAAGTTTTTTGATAACGTTCTCCAGGTGCTCCCGGGTCGGGTTTTGCTGTCGGGTATAATCAAAACCGGTACTTTCGCCCACCCCCGGGTGAGCAAAGGTTGCTGACTGAAAAATCGGCACGCTGACAGCTCCGGTATTATCGTATTTTTCTATATTTCCATGTATGCAAAGGGTACTAAAATCCATAATCTTTCTCCATTCCTGTGTTATATTCATAGTCGTTTAGTATGTTTAATAAATACTACCTGAACGCAGTTTTTTTGTCAAGTTTCAGATTATTTATCAGTCTATTATAACATATCTATTGTCATTAATTCCGCCTGCCATACCAGTTAATATAAATCTTAAAATTTCTAATCCTGGTTGTATTTCATATTAATTCCATAGTATAATTATGTTATCTTATATGGAGGTACCCTATGTACAATGATACAGTACTCGACCATTTTGCCAACCCCCGAAATGTTGGCAGTATCCCTGATGCTGACGGCCTCGGGATATCCGGGAATCCAGTTGATGGCGATAAAATAACGATTTATATAAAAGTTCAGCAAAATGTTTTAACCGCTGTTAAATTTAAAACCTTTGGCTGTGGTGCCGCCATCGCAGCCAGCAGTATGCTGACAGTCCTTGCCACTGGCAAAACGTTGAGCGAAGCTCTAAAAATTACCAATGCTGATGTAGCTGAAGCATTAGGTGGTCTCCCCGAGCAGAAACTGCTTTGTTCAAATATCGCCGCTGATGCCTTGCATGCTGCTATTAATGATTATACCAATAAAAATACAAATCTAACTGATTCTAAAGCTACTGCCGCGATTTTATTTGAAACTGAAAATGCTGAGCCTGCTCTTTCAGAAAAAATTGAAGGTCTAACCGATGCCAATCAAATTAAACGCTATTTGCGTCATATCATCATGCCGGATATTGGCGGCCGGGGACAAAAGAAGCTTCTTGATACCCGAATGCTTGTCTGTGCCGCCGATGTTGAAAGCTGTGATCTGTTGCTCCGTTATCTTACCGCCATTGGCATTGGTCATATCCACTGCCATTTTGAAAGTAATAATGGCTGGGATGAGGCCCTTAAAACGTTGAATGATCTCAATCCTGATGTGACCTTTCAGTTCGCAGATGACTTTGTTACTGATGCAGACTTGACGATTATAATCGGGAATTCCGACTATGCGACTCGCACGACAGGGCTGTTTCTTAATTCATCAAGGCCACAAATTTCGCCCACCTTTATTTCAGTAAACGAAGCTTGGCAGGGTTGTTTCGGCCTGTGTCAGAACCGCAATGAATTAACTGTATTTCTCAATGATATCGAGAAGAAAGGCTTCTCTGCGCAAAACGACTGCAACGATAAACATTTTTCTGATCAACTGGGTTTGCTTCTGAGTTCTTGTTTTGTGGGGACATTATTGGCAATTGAAGCCGTCAAATCCCGTATTAATATCGGTGTTCCACTGACCGATATTTTCTATTTCGATTTAGTAAACCACTCGTTTGACAATCATTTTTCAACAAGTGATCAGGTTTTTGTCGAATTTGACTTATCGTCTTATGAAAGCGAAATTAATAATAAATTAACGGACGCAAACATCTTAACCATCGGCGCTGGTGGTCTTGGTTGTCCGGCCAATTTAGTATTGGCTAAAGCGGGTGTCAATAAACTGAGTCTGATCGACTTTGATCATGTCGAAATCAGCAATTTGAACCGTCAGATTCTCCATTCTACCGCTACCATCGGGCTATTGAAAGTTGAGTCTGCTAAACAGGCTCTGGAAGCCATGAATCCGGATCTTGAGGTAACCACCTACTCCGGCGCTTTTTCAAAAGAAAATGCCCGGGAAATCATCAAAAAACATGATCTTGTCATTGACGGTCTGGACAATTTACCGACCCGATACCTGTTAAATGACGCCTGCTATTTTGAAAAAAAGCCGCTGGTAGAAGCTGGTGCTTTAACTTACTATGGGCAAGTGACTACCCTTGTCCCTGATGAAGGACCATGTTTTCGATGCCTGTTTCCTGAAACCAATAATCAGACTGCCGGTAGTTGTTCTGAAACCGGTGTTTTAGGACCTGTCCCGGGCGTAATGGGCGTGCTGGAAGCCATCGAAGCAATTAAACTGATTATCGGAATCCCGGCAACTTTAAAGGGTAGTCTCTTGATGATTGATGCCCTGGAGACATCTTTTGACCGCTTCACCTTTAGAAAAGATGAGGACTGCCCGCTTTGCGGCAAACACCCTACCATCCATGAACTTGGCGATTTCACTTTTGTATGCGAGACGGCCAAAAATGAATGATAAAATAAACGATGCCGGAATCAGGCGCGTCTTCAGCGATTCTTTTGAATATCTCCCTACTGCGTTACTTTAGCTCTTTTTTTATCCATGTATTAATTTATTTAATTTAAACTATATTTAACTTAAATAAGACGCCTCAGTTAAACTTTTATCTGAGACGTCTTATTTTTTATGATCAGGTTATTATCAAAATCCGTTTGGTTTAATAGTCACTTCTAATCATAAATATTTTTGCTGAAATAGCGATCGCCCCGATCAGAGAAAATGGTAACAATATTTCCCCGGTCAATTTTTTCAGCCAGTTTAAGTGCTCCATATAGGGCAGCACCCGAGGAAGTTCCGGCGATGATTCCTTCTTTTTTCGCCAGTAACCGTACCAGATCAAATGCCGTTTTATCGTCAACCTTTATAACTTCATCAACTAGTGACATATCCATTGTTTTGGCAATAAAGTCGTTGCCGATCCCTTCAATATCATAGCAACCCGCCGTACCACCACCCATAATAGATCCATATGGATCGGTCAGAACCCCTTTGATATTAGGGTTTTTCTCTTTTAAATAACGAACAACTCCAGAATAGGTTCCCCCGCTGCCAGCTCCGGCTACCAGGTAGTCAATGTTTCCACCGAGATCGGCATAAATTTCCGGACCAGTTGTTTGATAATGAACAGTTGGGTTTGAGGGATTATCAAACTGCTGCAGTGAGATGGCATTCGGAATGGTTTTTAGTAACTCCTGCGCTTTTGCCGTTGCCCCCAGCATCCCCAATTCTCTAGGGGTATTGACAATTTCTCCGCCATAGGCCCGCATCAGGGTTTGTTTTTCAATGGAGAATTTTGTCGGCACCACAAAGATAACCCGGTATCCCCGGTTAATAGCGGCCAGCGCCACACCTAGCCCAGTATTTCCGGCCGTCCCTTCGATAATCGTCCCGCCAGGTTTTAATAAACCTGATTTTTCAGCATCTTCTATCATTGAAATGCCAATGCGATCTTTGACACTACCGCCGGGATTCCAGAGTTCCAGCTTGGCAAAAATATTCACCTGATCTTTGACCTGAAACTGATTGAGCTTAATCATCGGTGTATTGCCAATCAATTCTCTGATATCATTATAATAAGCCATCTTATACCTCTAAACTCTTTTTAAATGCCTGTTCTAAATCCGCTAAGAGATCATTTTTATCTTCAATCCCCACCGAAATGCGGATCAGATTTTCAACGATTCCGACCTTTTGTCGTATTTCATAGGGGATCGACGCATGAGTCATACTGGATGGATGACAAATCAGTGACTCGACCCCACCCAAACTTTCTGCCAGAGTAATCAGCTCCAGGGATTCCACAAATTTATGGAGATCGTATTTTTCGTCCAGTTCAAATGAGAACATCCCCCCGGGACCGTCTGCCTGACGTCTATTGATCTCGTAGCCCTGACTGTCCGGCAAACCAGGATAATAAATCGCTTTGACGCCAGGATTGCTTTTTAGCGCCTCAGCAATAAATGTTGCATTTTCAATGTGGCGGTCCATCCGAACACCCAGGGTTTTAATCCCCCGGATTAACAGGAATGAGTCGAAGGGTTGCAATACGCCACCGGTGGCATTCTGAATAAACCAGAGTCGTTCTGCCAGTTCTTTGCTGTTGACAACCGCCAAACCGGCAATCAGATCACTGTGTCCGCCCAAGTATTTGGTGGCACTGTGAACGACAATATCAACTCCCAGTGAAATGGGCCGTTGAAGATATGGTGTCATAAAGGTATTATCGACGATACTTAAAACGCCGTGTTTTCTGGCTATATCTGCCACCGCCTTAATATCGGTAATGGTCAGAATCGGATTGGCCGGGCTTTCGATGAAAATAGCCTTGACATCATCGGTCAGACTGTCCTCCAGAAGCTTGAGATCTGACGTTTCAACAATTTCATAGGTCAGACCAAAGTTATTGAAGACCTTGTCGAGCACCCGAAAGGTACCACCATAAACATTGCTGGAAATGATTACCTTGTCTCCCGTTTTAAAAAGACTCAGAACCGCAGTGGTTGCTGCCATACCAGAAGCAAAGGCAAACCCGGCGATTCCGCCTTCCAATTCGGCAATTAATGCTTCCAAGGCTTCCCGAGTCGGATTGCCGGATCGGGAATACTCATAGCCCCGGTCTTTACCCAGACCATCCTGTTTATAAGTGGAGGTCTGAAAAATGGGAACATTGACTGCTCCGGTTTTTTCATCCCCATCAATACCACCGTGAATCAATTGCGAATTTAAATTGCTGTACTTACTCATGCTATACTCCTTCAAAATCTATATTATTTCATTAACATCAAAATGATGTGCCGTGTGAATCATCGTTTGGACATTCTCCAATTTTGTTTTCGGGGCAATATCACAACCGGGTATTAAAACGAAACCCGGTGTTCCGCCCGCTCTGATGCAGGCCAGCGATTCGGCCTCAATTTCAGCGGTCGTCCCTTCCAGCAAAACACTGATCGGATCTAATTGTCCACCATAAGCAACCTTGCCAGAAAGTGTTTCTCTGGCAATATTCAAATCAACCTTGTAGTCCATTGAAAAAAGATTTGTCTCCGATTCCGCAATTAAATCCAGGATCTTGGTGGTATTTCCGCAAATGTGTAACGATTTAGTTTTAATCCGCCTGGCTATTACCTGGTTGGCCGACTTAATTCGTGGAAAGGACATCTCTTTAAACAGCTTAGCTGAAATGACATCCCCTGATGAAAGGGGCTCTGCCTGATTGACCATTTCGACTCCGGCATCTATGAACAAATTCCAATATTTTAAAAGGAGTCTCTCCGTAAATTCCATGATATGATTTAGTCCCGGTTTGTCCTTAATGGCGATCTTCATCATATTATCCATTCCCAATAGCTGCCCTGCCATGGTGAATGCCCCCCACTGACTGACAGCCACAAGATACTCTGCGCCGATCCGTTTTGTCACGAGACTTGCCGTTTGTAAAAGATTGGCAATCTCTTTTGAATTTTCCAAATCTTCAACCTTTAGCCGATCGACATCCTCCGGTCGTGTGATCAGCGTTTCATCGACGGTTGATGCCTCTCCCGGCAGATTAAAGGTGCATTTTCCACCAATGGCTTTAACAATAATATTGCTGCAATCCGCTCCGACCCAGACAACATCCGACTCCACTTTTTGATTATCACTAATAATGATTTCGGCTATCTTCTCCGGGGCATCCTCCAGGACGTTCTGAAGGGTTAATCCATTGCGATAATCTGTCCAAACCCCGCTTGAAAGAATCATAACTGGGACTCTGGGGGTTTTCTTCAGTGCAATTCCCGAAAGTATTATTTCTTTATTTGTCAAGAACTCAACTCCTTTAAGTAATAGGGTGTTTGTTGATAAACGTAATAATTCAGCCAATTTGCAAACAACAGCGATGCATGGCTACTCCAACTGGTTTGATCTGACAAACTGATTTCACCCTTAAGTTTATAATTGTGGGGGAGTTCTGGCTTTAATCCCAGCAAATAGTCACGAACGTATTCGTTCTTCAAGGTTATCCGATCAAATTCACAATGCCCGGTAACAAATAATTGTCGCTTGTTGGTATCTGAAACCAGATAGACTCCCGCTTCAGGGGATTCAGCCAGCAACTCCAGTTCTGGCACCGTTAACACATCATCACGAGAGATCGCTGTATAGCGCGAGTGCGGTGCAAAAAAGATATCATCGAAACCTCTGACGATGGGATGTTGCCGATTATTGACGAGGTGCGAATATACCCCGGACACCTTGGACTGTAGGGCCGCTTTTTGCACGCCATAGTAATAATATAGTGCTGCCTGAGCACCCCAGCAGATGTATAAGGATGAAAACACGTGGGACTTGGTCCACTCCATTATTCGGCATAAATCCTGCCAGTAATTCACATCTTCAAATTCATTTTGTTCAACCGGTGCTCCGGTAATTATAACGCCATCATAGTATTTATCTTTGATCGCATCAAAGGTTTGATAAAATTGCTTAAAGTGATTTGTTGTATTCTCCTGGTTTGTATGATTGGAAATATTTAAAAATTCGACATTTAACTGCAACGCAGTGTTACTAAGCAGTCGTAATAATTGGGTTTCAGTTGCAATCACTGTTGGCATCAGGTTGACAATCAGTATTTGCAGCGTTCGCATATCCTGATGTTTTGCCCGATTTTCAGTCATTATAAATATATTTTCATTGGCAAGGGTCTCAATCGCTGGCAAACCTTCTTTTACACAGATTGGCATAGTGACACCTCTAATTCATAAAAGTTAAAATCAATTTTTGACTGAGTTTAGAATGATTCTTCGTCATCTTGTCAGCCCGAAAAGAAAACATCTGCTGCTTTGTCACGAACAGCAGATGTCTTTCTAAGTATCCATACAATATTAGGGGGCTGGTATTAAAGTGCTTTTTCCAGGGCTTGTTCGATATCGTAAATCAAATCATTAGCATCCTCAACCCCAATTGATAAACGAATCACATCCGGAGCAAATCCAACCGCCGCCTGTTCTTCAGGACTTAACTGCTGGTGAGTAGTGGATGCCGGATGAATAACAAGGGATTTCGCATCGGCAACATTCGCCAATAGCGAGAAGATTTCCAGGCTGTCAATGAACTTTTTGGCTTGATCAATTGTACCATCAATGGAAAATGTAAAGATGGAACCGGCTCCCAATGGCAGATATTTTTGACCCAGCTCATAATACTTATTGGACTTGAGTCCAGGATAATTTACTTTTTTGACCTTGGGATGATTTTCAAGGAATTCCACGATTTTTTTGGTATTATCAACGTGCTTTTGCACTCTTAAGGATAAAGACTCCAGCCCCTGCAAAAACAGGAAGGAATTAAATGGCGATAATGAGGCTCCGGTATCTCTTAATAATTGGGCACGAATCTTTACCGCATAGGCAATCGGTCCTAAATCAGAAAATTTTATACCATTGTAGCTTTTGTCCGGTGTGGTGAAATCCGGGAATTTTCCGCTGGTCCAGTCAAAGTTACCACCATCAACAATAATTCCACCGATGGATGTTCCGTGACCGCCGATGAACTTGGTCGCAGAATGCACAACCACGTTAGCACCATGTTCCAGTGGTTTGAATAAATATGGGGTTGCAAAAGTATTATCAACTATTAAAGGAATCTTATTTTCTGCTGCGATTTTACCGACTGCATCAAAATCAATGACGTTAATGCCGGGATTTCCGAGGGTTTCAATAAACAATGCTTTGGTTTTATCGGTGATGGCTTTTCTGAAATTTTCTGGATCATCAGGATCGACAAAGATTGTATTGATACCAAACTTAGGCAGGGTTTCGGCAAAAAGATGATAGGTTCCGCCATAAAGGGTACTGGCCGAGACAATTTCATCTCCTGCCCGGGCTACGTTTTGAATGGCGTAAGTAATGGCTGCTGCACCGGATGCTGTGGCCAGACCCGCTGATCCACCTTCTAAAGCAGCTACCCGCTGCTCAAATGCATCAGTAGTCGGGTTAGTCAAACGACTGTAGATATTACCAGCGTCCGTTAATGCAAAACGACCTTCTGCTTGAGCAGTGTCTTTAAATACATATGAAGTTGTCTGATAAATAGGAACAGCTCTTGCTCCGGTTACTGGGTCTGGGGTCTGTCCTGCATGGACCTGTAAAGTATCGAATCCTAATTTTCTTTCGCTCACGTTTGTCAACCTCTCTTTTCTTTCTAAATTATCTTTATTTTGATCTACTGATTTTTTTGTTGGTCATTTTTTTCATTATTTTTGAATATTCTTTTGAAAATACTCTTTTTTGATCTACTCAATGATGATCTCCTTTCTTAAGAAATATCCTTTTGCCATTAGTTTCGAATGACAAATGCAATATCTCATCATGCCTAACAATAGTCCCGAAATTCCGTTCTACTGCAACACATGCAAAAGTGTCTCTCATCTAAAGTGCATAATTCATTGTTCAACATATTGCTTTGCCTCTTAAAAAATGTTATCATATATATCCTATATGATTTGTATGATAACTGATCGCTATTTGTTTGTCAATAACTTTTTATGCATTTTTTGTTCTTATATAAAGCACGAAACAAGCAGTTCTCTGCTTTGAATTCAGGCCAATACAGCAACCATCACTCTAATCGGTCTGCAAAGTAGATCTCCAGCTGTGAGTGAATCTTGCCCCGTCCCTACGACTCTGGGACCATTTCAAAATTATCGTTATACCGTCCGATTTCACTATGCCGTTTTCTTATGCTTGTCGAAAGACAGACAGTCAACAAAAATCCGATCAAAGTTTTCACCATTGGACAATTCAATGACATCAATCTCATTGACCAGGCTTTCCATCTCATCGCGATATTTCTGATTGAGTAAAAAAGCCAGTCCGCCGGATTTTGAAGTATTGCCGACAAAGTCAATTTTGCCTTCAAATTCTTTTGGTAGCAGCCCGATATTTATTAGGCTCTTGGCCCGCAGATGAAAGCCGAAAGAACCAGCAATTTGAATCTCGTCAACATCCTCAGGCCGCAGTTCTTTGGCATCCATTAAAAACTCAATGCCTGCCCGTACCGCTCCCTTTGCCAACTGCACCTGCCGGATATCTTTTTGCGAGAGGTATACCCCACTGGCAACTTCAAAGGCTATCTTCCCATCGATTTTCACCAGTCTGTTTCTCAGGTTCTGTTTCAAGTCGGCGTTATCCGGAGCTGCCAGTCGGCCCCGTTTGTCGATAACCTTATGGACCACCAGTTCCCCCACAATGTCCAACAGACCGCTACCACAGATCCCAATGGCTTCGCCATCTTCAATGGTCCGGATGTCAATCTCACCGTGATCGTCAATTTCGAAATACTCGATCGCGCCTTTTTCGGCCCGCATTCCATAAGAAATATTCATCCCCTCAAATGCCGGTCCGGCGGCGGTTGAGGTCGCCGTTAATGCGCCATGATCAGACAAAACCATCTCACCGTTGGTGCCGATATCGACAAATAAAGTAACCTGTTCTTTATCCTGAAGCCGGGTCGCTAAAACACCGGAGGTGATATCTGGCCCCACAAAGGAAGAAATAATCGGCGGCAGATAAATTGATCCCAGTGTGGAAATATCAAGGAGATGTTCTTCGTAACTTAAGCTACTTCCCCCTGTAATGGCTGGAGTATAGGGGTATTTACCCAGTGAATAAGGATTCACGTTAGCAGCCAGATGAATCATGCAGGTATTTCCGCTGAAAATTACTTCATAGATATGCTTTTGTAAAACACCGGTATGGCTGGCCGCTTTTTCAATCAGTATATTCAGTTCTTTAATAATCATTGAGTACATCGTGTCCAGCCCTTTTTCATCAGAGGCAAATTTAATCCGTGATAAAACATCCTGGGCATGCTGGCTTTGGGGGTTTAGTGCTGAGACGGAGTGCAGTTCTTCACCGGTGTTAATATTGACCAGTGTTGCCACCAGCGTGGTGGTTCCGATGTCAACAACGACGCCATAATTCTGGGCTGCAGTATCCCCTTCTTCCTCACCTAAAATCTGGCCGCCGGCAGTTACAATAGTCTTGCCATTGCCGGTATATTCTTTTTTAATAAAGCTATTTATGTCAATATCAAAACTCTGGCCATGGTTTAATATTTGTAGTGTTTTGTTACGGTTTTTAGCAACGGCCTTAACATCCACATGACCAGTCACCCTGGTCTGACATGAAAGCACAAATCCCTGTTCTTTTTCCTCTTCTGGTAGTTGGTGTTTTCCGTATTCTTCCACATTTTTCAGGCTCGCTGCGGAAATCTTAACCTTGCATTTACCGCAAACCCCTTCAGAATTACAGGGTGATTCAATAATAATCCCCAACTCTTGGGCGGCTGCTAAAATCGTCGTGCCTTTTTCCACCAGAATGGCTTTGTTTTCGCCGATAAAATTTACTTTTACCATAATTCGTTACGCCCCCTTTACCCGATTCGTCATTGCTGTTATATTTGCCAGTGGTGTGGAGGTACTGAGTCCACAAGCTGGCGCAATAATATCAATGCCATCCAATTTAAGCTTTTCGGTTTGCTTAGCAACCTTTTCGGCTTCACCAAATTCCAGCAGATAGGTACTTAGGTTCCCCATGGTGGTTAATTCAGGATAGTCTTCTTTCAATTTTCGCAAGCTAATCGAAGAATCAGTACTGATCGCATCGGACTTAATTGCTGGCACAAATTTTCTAACCGCATTCATTTTTCCGCAAATGTGAACAATAACCGGGGTATTGGTTTCATGAATCGCATCGATGATTTTGTTGAGATAACGCACCGCATATTCATCAAACATCGCCGGTCCCAAGATTTCTCCGGTGGCAGTGGGATCAGCAATGGTAATCACACTGGCGCCGCCTTCCACCATCAGCTTAGCCAATTCAATGATATGATTGGTGGCATAATCAACCACCCGATGGGCTTCGGCAGGATTCTTCCGGAGTTCTTTTAAAAATGGAATCGGGTCAACCAGTGATGCGGCGGTACTAAGCGGCCCGGTGATACTACCAAATACCGGTATGTCTGAATATTCTTTTGATAACTGATAGGTTGCTTCAATAATCGCATTAACCCGCTTATTTTTTGCCATCGCGCCTAAGTCCTGATAAAGGACTTCTTTAACCGATGGAAACACTTCTTTTTGTATTTTTGGTTCACAGGCCAGGGTTCCATAATTAATTTCACTACCCAGTACCTCTGCTTCTACGGTCATGCAAAAGGGAATACCGAAGTTCTCAAAACCGGTGTTTTCCTGAACATCATTGGCAATCTCTGCCATTAATTGACTATCGTGATGGCCATCCGGTAAGGTGTGGCCAGTTTTATTCATTACATCAACGATGGCTGAATTCATCATCCCACCGGGACAGATAACCGGTGCCCGATCAACAGATTCTTTATTTAAGGAACGGATGATCCGTTCCTTTGGGGTTAAATCATTCATCTAAAATTCCTCATTTCTTTTTATTTTCAGGCTTCTATAGTCTTTTGAAATTTCACGTTCTTCCAGCATTTTTTGAAAAATACGCTTCTCTAATTTCCTGCCTTGGGAGCAGCGTTATGAAATTGGCTTCATCCCAGGGACCGGTTATAATTTTTTCAATAAAGCCGATTTCACCTTTAACTGTCTGATATTCGGCTTCAAACAGCTTTGCAATTTCTCGGGATTGCTCAATTACCTCTTCCTTGGGTTCTGCCGATGTTTCAATAAACAAAACTTTTTTATAGCCATCATACATTTTTTCCAGCATCCGCTTGGCTTTTTTTTCGCCCAAACGATCATAAATTCGGCGATAGTCTGCGAGAATGCTCTTTTCGGTAATCATCCAGCCATTGCTGAGATAAAAGGTTCCAATTTCACTCTGAAAATCGCAGGCTCTACAGGTATCTGAGCACATAAAGATCGAAATACAATCATGTACTCTGGGAATAATCAGTTGACTGGCTTTAGAAATCAAACCATTAGCTGCCCCACCACACAAACCAAAAGCCAGGATGATTTTTTGATAATTCTGGGAAGCATCAATAAGCCGTTGGAGCTCGACCTTTAGTTTCTGGGGGTATAAATGAAAGTCCATCGAGACAAATTCAAAATCCCGCTCCGGAATGGGCATCAATTTCTCTATTTCCGCCTGCATGACCTCACAGGCAATCACTTTGACGTTCATATCAGAAAACGGTGTCCAGAATGGCCTGATTCAGATCATGGCCAATTACGGTAATACGCCCGATTTCATCAGGTTCAGATGCCCTTATTTCCAGGGCATTGGGGACAAAATCAAACTCCACCCAATTGACCCCATCAATCTGAACCTTGCCCTTTGACCGGACTACTTTTCCAAAAATCGCCTCATCCTTCAAACTTTCAAAGATACTTTCTAATTGAGTTACCGGAAATATCTTTGGCGTTTCGATGCCCCAGCTTGTAAAAATATCATGATTATGATCGTCATCATCGTGATCGTGGTCATCATCGTCAAACTCCAGATCAAACGCACTTAAATCCTCGTCCCGGGAAATTTGTTGCCCATCCGCTTCAGAAAGCCCAATCAGTTCAATGCCACTCAAATCATCCCAGGGCGTGGTCACAATCGATGCCGTATCATTGATTTCCCGTATTTTCGAAACCACCTTGCCTAACTCCTCATCATCGACGTTCTGGGTACGACTTAAGAGAATGGTACTGGCGTGAATGATCTGATCCCCATAAAATTCACTGAACAGCTCGGTGAATTCCTCATACATGGTCACATCGACGGCGGCAATCACCAGATTGAGATGAATGTCATTATCTTCCTCAAGTATCTTGACAATTTTGACGATTTCCGACAGTTTACCGACCCCCGATGGTTCAATGATGATTCTTTCTGTTTCTTTCGATTTAATGATTTCTCGCAAAGTATTGGTAAAATCAATCACGGTAGAACAGCAGATACACCCGGCCTTGATTTCCTTTATTTCAATGTTGTATTTTTTTAGAAATGCCCCATCGATTGGAATTTCGCCAAACTCATTTTCAATCAGCGTTATTTTTTTTGAATACACATTTTCATCGATCAGCTTCTTTATTAATGTGGTTTTACCGGCACCAAAAAAACCAGAAAAAATATCAATTTGTATTGTCATACGATCACTTTCCTATCTGTTAATCATTGAACTAGTCATTTATAAACTCAATGACAACAATCTTGGTTAAATTGTTGTCATTGATCACTTGGATTTAATTCATTTTTATTGTTCTGTTGAATTTATTTTACTTCGACCTATTGTTTGGAAATTACTTTATCGACCAACGCCCGTATCGTCTGGAAGCTTCCACCATTGCTGCTGCATTTAGTAAATTACCATTGGGCGGGAACTCACAGCCAGAAGAAAGGATAAAGCCGGCATTGTGTTTTTTAAATAAATCCAGTTGCCTTTTGACATCTTCCAATACCTCATCGGCAGTAAATACGAGACCGGTTTCGGCGGGATCGGAATATCCGATGGTGATAATCTTATCACCCCAGGTTTTGGCATGTTCTTCCCAATCTTTGGCACCATGGGCCGGGTGAGCAACCGAGATCGCCACCGGATCAGACCACTTGATCACTTCTTCAAAATAAACACCACCACCGCAATTGTGGATGGCCACTGCTGAACCGGCCGCTCGAATCGCATCGGCAAGGCGTTTTAGATATGGGCCTTCGAATTTTTCCCAGGTTGTGTTTCTCAAAACAGTTCCTGATGAATACAGGGGATCTATAACAATGGAATGGGCCCCCGCTTCAATCTGAGCAACAGCATACTCAATAAGAACATCGGTGATAACATCAACTGCCCCCAGAACTTCTTCTGGGTGTTTGATCAGATCCACAAACAGCTCCTTATGACCTCTAATTTGCGACAAAACCCCCAGCGGGCCATAGACAAATCCGAAGATGGCAACTTCATTGCCTTTTGCTTCTGATAAACCTCTGACCGTATCGACAACCTGCTTCATCCGTGTGGTCTCTCTCGGGTTAATTTTTTTGATCTTGTCGTATTCCCCAGCTGTTTTTATATACTGGTTGTTAAAATCAGGATAGGCGGTACTGAATTTAGGAAAAATTAGTTCCTGGCCGAAGTCAGCCGCTTCAACAGAAAGGTCGACCAGCAGCAAAAAGGCATCCTGACCGATTAGTTCCTGGGCTGCCAGGAGACTTTGGGTCGCAATTTCGGCATCCTGAGACCATTTATCATAACGTGATCCGATCACCCGATAGGAAGCGCCGCAGACCAGGGGAATCGCCGGAATCCGGTCAACTTCTTTTCGTTGCAGAGTCAGAACAACGCGTTCCAGTGATGTTATTTCTTCATTTCTTTGTATCAATGACATCGATGATTTCCTCCAATTTAATCGTCTTTGCGTATTTTTGTGAATTTTTTCTTAGAGCTCATTTCCATATGCGGCAACAATGTTGTTCGCCAATTTTACCGCTTCGGCAGCATTCTCTGCATAGCCATCGGCACCAATCTTGTCAGCATAGGATTGGGAAACCGGACCACCACCGATTAAGACCTTATAGTCTTCTCTTATTTTTTCTTCGACTAAAATTTCGACGACCTCGTTCATACCTTCCATGGTCGTTGTCATTAATGTTGAAATGAAAATGAATTCAGCTTGTTCTTCTTTAGCTCGTTCCACAAAAGTAGTTGGAGAAACATCACGTCCCAGATCCACAATATCATAGCCGCCGGTTTCCAGCATAATCTTTACCAGATTCTTTCCGATATCGTGGGTATCCCCTTCAATTACGCCAATGACGGCTTTTCGTTTGGTTTCGTGTGAGTTAATCTTAATATGGGGTTTTAGGATATTTAGACCCGAATACATGGCGTCCGAGCACATTAATAATTCGGGTACAAAGTATTCTTCTTCATCAAATAATTTTCCTGCCTGATTCATCCCAACGGTCAGTCCATTGACGATAGCTTCATAGGCATCAATTCCTTCAGCGATCACCTGATTACTGAGTTCAATGGTTAAATCCTCATCCATGTCTACAATTGACGCTGCCAGTTTGTCGAATAATTCCTGTTTGTTTAAAGACATTTAATAACTTCCTCCTTGATTAACATACATCTCCTATATGTTTGGTAGGATTATTATATTAGATGCTTTTTCATTTGTCAATATTTTTTTACACTAAACTGATATGATTAATTCCATACATAAAAAGGCATGATTTGAAGCAGCTGCTTCAAATCATGCCTTTTTTAATAATATCTATACATCAGTTCGACTGCCTGAATCCTTTCAAATTACCCCGAAATAAACCAAAAGCAAGCTGAATCAGATGTAATACTCGCAATTACCTTTTTCGTGATAGCGTCTCACTAGCTCAGCCAGGGTAATATTATCCACCACCTGATCAATGGCATCTTTGATTTCCTGCCAGACATCTGCGGTGACGTGGCGATCTGCTTGCTCGTAAACTCCTGCTTCATCACTCAAAATAACTGGTGACAACTCACCTTCCAGTAACCGCACAATCATCCCGACGGTATAATCTTCCGGGGGACTGGCCAACTGATAACCGCCCTGAGAACCACGAACGCTGCGAACAAAGCCAGCTCGTGAAATCTGGGTAATGATCTGTTCCAAATATTTTTCTGAAATCTCCTGGCGCTCAGCAATCCGCTTAATGGGAATGTATTCCCCGGTGTTATTAATCGCCAGGTCCAGCATTAAACGCAAGGCATACCTGCCCTTAGTGGAAATTTTCATTACTGAAATAAGCCCGTTGACAGATAACGTTCACCGGTGTCTGGCAATAGAACCACAATCGTTTTGCCTTTATTTTCTGGTCGTTTTGCCAATTCGGTAGCTGCGTAGATGGCTGCCCCGGAAGAAATTCCCACTAACAGTCCTTCGCGCCGGCCCACTTCCTTGGATGTCAGGAAAGCATTTTCATTGCTGACCTTAATGATTTCATCATATATCGCGGTATTAAGGACTCCAGGAACAAACCCGGCACCAATTCCCTGGATTTTATGTGGGCCAGGATTTCCGCCTGATAACACGGGAGAAGCCTCCGGCTCAACAGCAACGATTTTTACCCCGGGCTTCTTTTCTTTTAAAACTTCACCGACCCCGGTAATGGTTCCGCCGGTTCCGATTCCGGAGACAAAGATGTCCACTTCACCATCGGTGTCATTCCAGATTTCCACAGCCGTGGTTTTCCGATGAATTTCGGGATTAGCCGGATTCTCGAACTGTTGCGGTACAAACGCATTAGGGGTGCTTTCAGCCAACTCCTGAGCCTTGGCAATGGCGCCCTTCATTCCCAGTGAACCGGGAGTTAAAACCAGTTTCGCCCCTAAAGCAGAAACCAGGTTACGGCGTTCAATACTCATTGTTTCGGGCATCGTTAAGATTAAGCGGTACCCTTTTGCAGCGGCTACAAACGCCAGACCAACACCGGTATTACCACTGGTCGGCTCAATAATCACCGAATCTTGATTGATCAGACCAGCTTTTTCGGCCGCATCAATCATGGCAAAACCGATTCGATCTTTAACAGAGGATAAAGGGTTAAAATACTCAAGTTTTGCAATTACTTTTGCTTCCAGGTTCAGATTTTTTTCATAGTTTACCAGTTCCAGAAGGGGGGTGTTTCCAATTAAGTCGGTCAGATTTTTTGCTATTTTTGACATCGTGATACCTCATTTCTTATATCATTTCATATTATTTCTATATGATTTATTATATTATCCATTCTTTTGCTTGTCAACTCTTTTTTCTTTTTTAACGCATTAGCTACTTTACTTAATACCCAAAGCAATCCTTAAAATTTGAAATCTTCATTTTATTACAAGTAATTCTATAGTATAATTAGGATATCAGCCTGGCGATTTCGCAATGATCTCCTGGGTATTTTTTATGAACCGCTACGTCATTATCACATGATTCGGTTTAGAACGGAGATAACACGTGATATATTTGGATTACGCCGCCGATACCCCAGTGGATGCCCAGGTCCTGGATCTGTTTTGTCGTATCAGCCAGGACGCTTTCGGCAACGCCAACGGCGCACATCTTTTGGGCAAAAATGGGAAACAGCTCATTGAAAAAGCGACCATCAAAATAAAGAATCAATTAAACTGCTTAAATATGGCAGTCATCTATACCTCTGGCGCTACCGAAGCTAATAACCTGGCTATTAAGGGTGTGGCCAGGAATTATCGTGAGAATGGTCGCCACCTCATCTCAACCTGTCTGGAGCATGCTTCGGTTAGCGGCAGCCTCAAGCAGCTTCAATCGATCGGCTATGAAATTGATCTGGTAGCCATCAAAAAAGACGGCACCGTCGACCTTGATCATCTCAAAGAATTAATCCGGGCGGATACAATTCTGGTTTCGATCAACTATGTGGACAGTGAATTGGGGGTCTGTCAGCCAATTGAATCAATTTCGGCGATTGTTGCTGCTTATCCCAATTGTTTTTTTCATGTGGATGCCACTCAGGCTGTCGGGAAAATACCCGTTCATTTAGACCAGATCGATCTGGTTACCTTTTCACCCCACAAATTTTTCGGTCTGAATGGCATGGGCGTACTCCTAAAAAGCGACAGCCTGATCCTTGAACCACAGATCCATGGCGGCACCAGCACCAGTTATTATCGCAGCGGCACGCCTTTTACGGCAGGGGCCGGGGCAACAGCGCTGGCCCTTGAACTGTGCCTGGCTGAACTGGAAGAACGGCTAGCCCAAGTTGCCTTAAAAAACGCCTGGTTAAAAAAGCAGTTATCTGCTTACCCGCTGGTTTCTTTCAACAGTACTGGGCATTCCATTCCCCACATTCTTAATCTCAGTGTTAAAGGCGTCAAGGCGCAAGCCTTTCAGGCTGCACTGAGTGATCAGGAAGTCTGCGTATCGACCAAATCAGCCTGTTCTACCGATAACACCCCCTCCCGCTCAGTTCTCGCGGTCACCGGAAGCCGGGATCTGGCCAGAACTTCCTGGCGGATCAGCCTCTGTCATTTAACCACTGACAGCGAATTGCAGGAGTTTATGGAAATATTTGATTGTTGTTATAAAAGTTTAACTAAAAAGTAGGAGTTATCATGGAACGTTATGAAGAAATAGAAAAAAGTTTAAAAAATAAGTATCGCAGCAGTATCTGGTGCCGTTTTACCAGTGGCATCAATGAATATCAGCTGGTCAAGGAAGGGGATAAAATTGCGGTGTGCATCTCTGGAGGAAAAGACTCCATGCTGATGGCAAAGCTGTTTCAGGAACTGAAGAAACATAATAAATTCGAATTTGAATTGGTTTTTCTGGTAATGGATCCGGGCTATAACCCGATCAACCGGGAAATGATCAAAAAAAATCTGAAGCTGTTGAATATTGAAGCCACTATTTTCGAGTCGCAGATTTTTGATTCAGTGGCCGATATTGAAAAATCTCCCTGCTATCTCTGTGCCCGGATGCGTCGGGGCCATCTGTATCATCACGCCAAAGAATTGGGATGCAATAAAATCGCCCTGGGGCATCATTATGACGATGTCATCGAAACCATCCTGATGGGGATGCTTTACGGCGGCCAGATACAAACCATGATGCCCAAGCTAAAAAGCAGCAATTTTGAGAATATGGAATTAATCCGGCCGATGTATCTGATCCGCGAAGAAGCTATCATCAGCTGGAAATTACATAACGACCTGCAATTTATTCAGTGTGCCTGCCGATTTACCGAAAATTGTATGATTTCAGACAATGAAGGCGGAGCCTCCAAGCGCCAGGAAATGAAAACCCTGCTGAAAAAATTTCGCCAAACCAGCCCTTATATCGAAAGTAATATTTTCAAAAGCGTGGAAAACATCAATCTCAATACCATTATTTCATATAAGCAAGACGGAATTAAACATCATTTTTTAGATGCTTATGATAAAGACTCTCTAAATAAAACTAAAAAAATCTGAACGGAGAATTTTTAATGTTGAACCAATTTTCACGAACTGAATTATTACTTGGTAGGGATGCCATGGAAAAAATGGCGCAGGCAAGCGTTGCCATCTTTGGCATTGGCGGCGTCGGTAGTTATACTGCCGAAGCCCTTGCCCGCAGCGGCATTGGCTCATTTGATCTCATTGATGACGATAAGGTCTGTTTGACAAATATCAACCGCCAGCTGATCGCCACCCGAAAAACCGTGGGCCAAAACAAGGTCGAGGTGATGAAACAACGGATTCTGGATATCAATCCCAATGCTCAGGTCAATACACATCAATGCTTCTTTTTACCTGAAAACGCTGATAAATTTGACTTCTCTTCCTACTCATATGTGGTTGATGCCATCGATACCATTTCGGCCAAAATTGAGTTGGTGCTCCAAACTGAAAACACAAAAACACCCATCATCAGCTGTATGGGTGCTGGAAACAAATTAGATCCGACGCTTTTTAAGGTTGCCGATATCTACAAAACCAGTATGTGTCCGGTCGCCAAAATCATGCGAAAAGAACTCAAAAAACGAAGGATTAAGCATTTAAAAGTTGTGTTTTCAACGGAAGAACCGATTAAACAAATTGAAAACTTAGCCAATAGCTGTCAATCCAATTGTATTTGTCCACCGGGAACTGAACGAAAATGTACCGATCGACGATCCATTCCCGGCAGCATTTCCTTTGTTCCGTCGGTAGCGGGTCTGATTTTAGCAGGCGAAGTGATCAAGGATCTCGCTTTCCAAATTAATCACAGTGGCGAGGGGAAACTTCGTTAATAGCCTATGTTTCGGGGGTTTCACCCCCGAATTTATAACCAATCCCGTAAATAGTCATCACATACAACGGATTTTTGGGATCCTTTTCTATTTTTTGACGCAGGTTCTTAATATGGCTATCCACGGCCCGATCATACCCTTCAAATTCATCACCCAATGCTATTCTGATTAGATCCTCCCGAGTAAAAACCTTACTGGGATATTTTATTAACGCCGCCAGTAATTTATACTCATTTGGAGTAAGATTAATTTCCACCTGATTCTTTTTGATCATATGGCTTTCGAAATCAACTTCCAAATCACCGCCATTGAAAGAGGCTTTATTATAAAGTGGCACCAGATCATCGCTTGATCTGCGCAGAACTGCTTCAATTCTGGCATATAGGGCTTTCAAGCTGAATGGTTTCGTAATATAGTCATCGGCTCCAATATTTAGCCCTTTAAGCATATCCGACTCCTCAATTTTTGCGGTAAGCATAATAATCGGTACCCGGGATTTTTTTCTGATCTGGATACAAATTTCTTCACCTGTCATGTCAGGAAGCATCAGGTCTAAGACGATGAGCGCAATGTTTTCCTGTTCAAATAAATCGAGGGCTTGTTTGCCATTTTCCGCCGTAAAGACGGCGAAGCCTTTACTTTCCAGAAAAGACTTTACCACCTCAATTATTTTAGGTTCATCATCAATAACAAGTACTTTTTTAAATTGATTGTTCATTATTACCAACCTCTATCCTTCCCAGGTGCTCAATTAAACGTCAACGACTTCTATAATCACTAGTCCGAAATCTTCTTGTGACACTTTTCTCATTATACTACCAGGTAACTAATATGGATAGCATTAATCCCGCTTTTTTAGACTTAAACCTTCGACTTGGATCGTTGCCCCAATCAGATTTTTTTTAAGCATAAAATGCAGTGTCGTCGCTATCACCCTTGCATTCTTGCTGATATATAGGGTAACATCATTCTGTTGGAATATATCAAATGCGTCCAATCGATCTGGCTTTACAAGTGAAACTTCAGAAACTTCAAAAGTTGGACAACAACCACCGCCTGTAGAACTGATCGTAAGTGTTAAATTACTCTTTCTTTTTTTTCGCATGTAGTCTAAAACCGTATTATCTATTTTAACTTTAAATGATCTGTCCATCATTTTCACTCCTATTCCATTTTATTTTTCGGTAACTTGACAACAAAACGACTGCCTTCGTTTAAGTGACTATCGGCCTCAACCATTCCCCCATGGGCTGTTACAATTGACTTAACAATGGCCAGACCAATTCCGGAACCACCGGTCATACGGTTTCTGGATTTGTCGGCGCGATAAAAGCGCTCAAAAACATAGGGGAGTTCATCTTCAGGGATCCCAATCCCATTATCACTGACACTTAATCGAACAAACTGCTTATCCTCAGAAATAAAAATCTTTATGATTCCATGCTCCGGCGTATATTTTACCGCATTAGAAACTAGATTAATGATAACCTGGCTGACTCTATTTTGGTCAGCATATGTGTCTGAACTTTCCCCATAAATCGATACGTTTAACTTCTTTTTATCGATTTCTGCGGCAAAATTCCCCACTGCTTTTTCTGATAACTCATTCAGATTGATCTGTGTTTTATCAAGCTTTAAATTATCACTTTCAACTTTTGCCAAGTTCTCTAAATCCTGTATGATTTTACCAATGCGCAATATTTCATCATGGCAACTTTTCAAGCGTTCGCCTGTAGGTTCCCATACCCCTTCAATCATGGCCTCAATATGGGTTCCAATCGATGTAAGAGGGGTTCGTAATTCATGAGCTACGTCAGCCGTCAACTGTTTTCTTAATGACTCCTGTTTTCCCAATGAATCAGCTAAATGATTGACTGCAACAATAAGTTCATTTAATTCCCTGGTATTTGAAACTTCTGTGATTCGCACATCATAGTCTCCATCAGAAATTTGTTTTGTGACAGTGACCGTATTTAAGATCGGACTACTTAATCGTTTAGCCAGGATTGACCCGACGATAACTGAAAAAATAAGTGAGAAAATTCCAATTCCGATTAAAACTGTATTGAGTGCATTCAAAAACTGAAAATCATCTGCGCTTAAAAAGTATGGTCCAAAATAGCTGACCTGTGCGGTTCCAATGACCTTGCCATCTTTAGTAATTGAGATGGTCTTTGACATAAATTCACCATTCATTTGCGGGTATTTTGTGTTCATTCGATGTGAAATATCATCCATCACTGCTGTGCATAAGGACATATCACAGGTCTCCGCATCCCAGATCGTCTGATTCTGCAAATCATAAACCTTGACAATATACCCGTCATAAAGGGCATACATCCCGATGGTATGGACGAAATCTGCGTCCCAGGTTTTGGTTTCCATATCATATTGCTGACTCAGACTGTCTGTTATTTCCTGAGTTCTTTTCTCTTGTTGAATGGTAAGATAATTAGTAAATTCTTTTTCAATTAAAATGTTCGATAAAAAGCTGATCGAGGCCACAGTAAGTAACATAATCAGGGCAATGGTCAGCGATAATTTTGTTCTTAAGCTATGTTTCATAGCAATCTCCTAGTTCATAACTAATTACGAATTATTTATACTTTTCCTGACACATGGTATCCTTCTTCTTCAATTACAGTTTTAAAGCTCTCAAAGGTTAACATGCCAGGTTCATATTCGATTGCCACAGTTTTTCCAGGAAGATCGACAATGACACTCTCAACGCCGTCGAGTTCGCCAACTGCATTTTTTATAGCTCTTTCACAGTGAGCACACGACATACCTTCAACATTTAAAATCATTCTTTCCATTTCTTACGCCTCCTTGAATTATAGTTTATTTTTTTAAACTACTCATTTAATACTAAACGGTTTTAAAAATTTATCCACTTCAATTGGTTTTTTATCTTCATCTTCGGTGCTGACCTTGGCAAAAACCCAGCCTTCAACTTTTTCTGGATCAACGCCGGCATCAATAAAGATTTGCGGATTTAAAACAAAGACAATGTCTTTGTCATTGGTATTCAGGTCTTTCGCCCATTCAAACATATTCCCATCACCAAGGTCAACACCATAATGATCAAGGGCGGTGTGGTATTTAATATGATCACGTTTCAGATTGACAATCTGTTGAAAGGACGCCAGCGGCGTCACTTCGCCATCATAGATTAATTTTTCATCCCCTAACATTGTTCCGACCATAATTTTATCATTAATAACCATCCCTGTGGGAAGTTTTGTGACATCAAGTCCGGCTTCAATGAATGGTTTGGCAGTCACTTCCAGCATTACATCGTGCGGTGTTCCGCTACTGTAATCTTTACTCCAGATAAAGCGAGCGGTTCCATCGGGTGCCGACAGGGCCCAGCCACCATTTATCTCATCTTCGACAATTTGGTTGGGGATTGCCTGAAGCACTGCATCAAAGGATGTGATTGAGGTCTTTCCGACGACATCTGTTTGCTGACAACCAGCTAGGACAACTAAAAACAATAGGGCTGTCCCGGCTATAATAATTTTCTTTTTCATAATCTCTACTCCTTTTTCAACTTAATTTTTATGGCTTAAAACCTTTTAATCTGAGTGCGTTGGTGAGCACCGAAACCGAGCTCAGTGACATGGCCGCGGCGGCAAAAATAGGATTCAGCAGTGGCCCGCCAAACAGATAGAGCAGTCCGGCGGCGATGGGAATTCCGGCGACATTATAACCAAATGCCCAGATCAAATTTTGTTTAATGTTACGAATCGTGCTTTTGCTGAGTTTAATGGCAGTGGGAACGTCCATCAGATCACTTCGCATCAGCACAATATCGGCGGATTCCATCGCGACATCGGTACCGGAGCCAATCGCAATACCAATATCGGCCTGAACCAATGCCGGCGCGTCGTTGATGCCATCCCCAACCATCGCCACTTTTCGGCCTTCTGACTGGAGCTTTTTAACCTCATTTGATTTATCCTGAGGCAATACTTCGGCCAGAACCCGATCAATGCCAACCAGTCTGGCAATGGCTGCCGCGGTTTTTTTATTGTCACCAGTGATCATCGCCACTTCGATCCCCATTTCATGGAGTTTGGCAATAGCGGCTTTACTGCTGGCTTTAACAACATCTGCCACGGCAATAATCCCGGACAATTGGCCATTCATGGCAATGTACATGGGGGTTTTGCCTTCTTCTGCCAGTCGATCTGATTCTGCTTCCAGAGTGTTCAAGGAAATACTGTTCTGATCCATCATTTTCCGGTTGCCCAGCAACAAACGGGAACCGTCAACTTCTACTTCGATCCCATATCCAGGAATTGCGTTGAACGTATCGATTGTAAGTATTTCCAGGCTTTCTTTTTCAGCGCCTCGGATAATCGCTTCACCCAGGGGGTGTTCTGATCCTTTTTCCGCGGATGCGGCAATTTGAAGCAGCCAATTCCGGTCAACCCCGGCCGTTGTGACAATGTCAGTTACTTCAGGCTTCCCTTCGGTGATGGTGCCGGTTTTATCAAAAACAATGGTGTTAATGAGATGGGTGGTTTCCAGGGCTTCCCCGCCTTTAATTAAAATGCCATACTCGGCACCCTTGCCGGTCCCAACCATAATCGCGGTTGGGGTTGCCAGGCCAAGTGCGCAGGGGCAGGCGATGACCAGAACCGAAATAAATATGGTCATCGCAAAGACAAAGGTATGGCCGGTGAAATACCAACCCGCGAAGGCCAGAACCGCGATGACAAACACGATCGGAACAAAATAGCTGGATACTATATCGGCCAGCTGAGCAATCGGTGCCTTTGAGCCCTGGGCATCTTCCACCAGTTTGATGATTTGAGCGAGGGCTGTGTCGCCGCCAATTTTTGTCGCTCTGAATTGGACCACACCATTTTTATTGATGCTGGCTGCATACACCATATCCCCTGATTTCTTATCGATGGGCATACTTTCTCCGGTGAGCATTGATTCATCGATGGCGGTATTTCCTTCAATGACGATCCCATCAACCGGAATTTTACCCCCGGGTTTGACCAGGATCACATCATCAATTTCGACCTCATCAATGGGTGTTTCAATTTCGGCGCCATCCCGGATGACAATGGCCGTTTTAGGCGCAAGGCCCATGAGTTTTTTAATCGCTTCGGAAGTTTTTCCTTTGGATACCGCTTCCAGATATTTCCCTAACAGAATCAAGGTAATGATAACCCCGGCGGTTTCAAAATACAGATCTTCAACTGCCCCGAAATTGCCTGAACCGATCTGATAAACAGAATAGAGGCTATAGAGAATCGCTGCCGAAGTTCCCATTGCGATCAATGAATCCATATTGGGACTGCGCTGGATAATGGCTTTGAAACCGACACTGTAAAAACGGTGGCCGGCGATGATAATCGGGATTACCAGAATAATTTGCGCGATGGCGTAGGTCAGCGGATATTGCATCGGTTCCAGAAAGCTGGGAATCGGCAGCCGCAACCACCAGATCATCGCCCCCATGGCCAGATATAACAGCGGAATCCCGAAGCTGGCCGATACGATTAACTTGGTCTTAAGCGTCCGGATTTCCTTTTCCTTCCGCAGTTTATCTTCATCAACGGCCGTTTTTTTCTCTATTTCCAGCGCCTGATATCCAGCTTTTTCAATTGCCTGCCTAATCGTCGCGAGTTTTACTTGCTGAGGATCATAGTGAACCGTGGCTTTTTCAGTGGCCAGATTAACAGTTGCAGTGGTGACCCCTTCAAGTTTATTCAGCACCTTTTCAACCCGAGCCGAACAGGCGGCACAGGTCATCCCGCCAATGGGGATGGTCACTTCATTTATTGTGGTAATCTCTACCGTTCCGTATCCGGCTTTTTCAATCGCTTCATCGATTTTTTGCCGCGATGTCTCCGCTTCGTCGTATTCAACCGACAGATTTTCGGTGGCAAAATTCACCGAAGCATCAGATATTCCGGCCATCTTACTGACAACTTTTTCAACTCTGGCCGCACAGGCCGCACAGGTCATTCCTGTTATTTTAATGGTTTCTTTTTTCATTAATTTTCCCTCCTCTTACTCATTCAAATGTTTAATCTTTTATTATTGATTTTTACTGGTTGATATCATCAACGACGGTAATGGTACTTCCCACCATCCCCATCCAGCAGGAATAATTGATGGTTCCGGCCTTGGTCGGTGTAAATTCGACAACATTTTCTCCGACAAGCAGTTTTTGTTCCACCCCATAGCTTCTGATCAACATTTTATTGTTACAACTATTCAAATCGCCGTCATTGGCTGTGATGGTCCATTTAACTGGTATTCCGGTTTGCACAATAACGGGATCATAAATCCCCCGATCCAGGGTTGTCGACACGATTTGGATACCATCGTTGACGATTGCTTTGGCTGCTGAACTGCTGGTGCTCGGTTGCGCTGTTACGGTTTGATCGGTACTGCTCGATTGGCTCTGTGACAAATTTGAATTAATTGCACTTCCCCCGGTTGATCCAGAACTTCTGGTACAGCCTGAAAATAAGACAGTCGCCAGCAAGACAACCGCCAGCACGGTTCCCAGTAAATAATATGTTTTTTTCATTTTTTTAAAGCCTCCTTTTAATATTACCCGTTATTATCTTTTAATCAACAATTGTTATACTGCTCTTAATCATCCCCATCCAACAGCTATAGGGCACCGTTCCTGTTTCCGTGGGGGTAAATTCAATGATATTGTCACCGGCCACCAATTTCTTTTCAATATTATATTCGGGGATCAGTACTTGATTGTTGCATCCATTTATGTCACTGGTATCGGCCTGGATGGTCCATTTGACGGGCACCCTCACTTGGACGGTGATGGGTTCATAACTATTCGGTGAAAGCTTCGTTGTGATTGTTTGAACACCTTGATGAACTGTCGCCGAATTACTTTGCTGAGCTTCGTTAGCCGCTGTAACACCGCCTGATCGCGTAGGCAGAGCGATTCCGGATAAACTGATGCCGTTACTGAACATAAATACACCCAAGATCAGAACGAGTATGGCACTGGCAGTTATCATTTTACTGGTAAATTTTTTACTGAGAAATGAACTGATTGCTCCCAGTCCAAACATCAGTGGCACCGTTCCTAAACTAAATGCCAGCATCGACATCGCCCCCTGTACCGGATCACCGGTGGAAAGGGCATAAAGCTGCATCGCCTGGAGTGGACCGCAGGGCATTAAGCCATTTAAAAGTCCGATATAGAGGGGGCTGTTGCTTTTTTTCTGTTCATTGATCTTTCTGGCAAAAATTTTAGGCATTCTGGGATTAAGCTGACGCAGCCAGGGAAAAAGATTTAACATATTCAATCCCATGATTACCATGAAAATCCCGGCTACAACAGCAACAATTCCTTTGGCGGTACCAGAAAAGCTGATGACCGATCCCAGTGCACCGACGATCCCGCCAACGATGGTGTAAGAAATCACCCGTCCGGCGTTATATAAAATGCCAGGTCTGAGACTTGTCGTTTTCTTTTCATTTATTATCCTTGCATTCGGAACACACTGGGATAAATTAATTCCGCCGCACATGGCAACACAATGGATGGAGGTGAGTAAGCCGATTAAAAATAATGCCCCATAACCCACTCCCAGTTTTGCCTCCGGAAATGAGTTGAAGATGTTAAAACCGCCCAAATAATTAATAATTATAAAAGCAACTATTATGATAATGGCAATTCCTAGAACTTCTGTGATTCTGTTTTTCTTTTCGTTTTTTTCAGTTATCCGCTTATTTTTATTTTCTCCACTTCGCTTCACGTGATAATCCATCGTCTCAATGGTACCCAATATCGTTGCCAGTTTCACCTGATCCGGATCATAGGTAAAACTGACCTGTGACCGCCTATAGCTGGCTATGACGCTGAATACACCGGTCAGCTCACTAAGTTTGTTCTCAATCTGATTTTCACAGTTAACGCAGGTCATCCCGGCAACCGGGAATGTTTTTGTTATCCGCTTTTCTTCCATTAGTCACTCTCCTTGTCACTTCTTCTCTGACCCTATCTTAACAGTAACTTTTGTAGAACTTATGGAGAAGCATCGTTTCAGCTAATGATCTTAAACCAAAAGCAATAAAAAAAAGCTCTCGATGCTACTCATCGAGAACCTTTTTGACAAAAATATTTTTTAGCTTATCATTTCGTTATTTCATGGACGGGTACACTTCAATCAGCACATCCATAATCCCGCCACAAACCATGCCTTCGTCTTCAGCAACGGAACCCGTCATATCGACTTTCATCGTGAGATATCCACTTCCAGCCTGGAGCAGATCCCGGGCCGCTAAACTGACCTCTGCTTCACTACAGCCACCGCCAATGCTTCCCAGACTGCGTCCATCGGACCATATGATCATTTTGGCACCGGGACCCCTGGGCACTGATCCTTTTTTTGATACCACCGTAATAATTGCCCGTTTTTCAGTGTTATCCTTGGCCAGATTTTCCAGCACCTCATAGTCAAAATCGGATTGGTTGGTTTGCCTTCTTTTCGGGCCTTCCGAAGCCGATTGACTCAGTCTTTTTTTACTGATGATTTCAGCCATGATAGATATGGCAATTTCTTCTGGTGTAACGGCACCTATTTTTAAACCAATGGGAGAATAAACCTGGTTAAGTTTTCCTTCATCAAATCCCTCACCAACCAGCAATTCCATCAAATTTTTAACCCGACGCTTTGAGCCAATCATACCCAAATACTCGGGATCAGAATCCAATACCTGTCGCAGGCATACCGCATCATGACGATGACCCCGGGTGACGATCACGACATAATCGGAAGCGTTAACCTGGAGATGATCAAAACAGCTTTCAAAACTTTCGCAGAGCACCTGGCTCGCTTCCGGAAATCTGCCTTCATTGGCAAAAGCAGGGCGATCATCCACAACGGTTACCTTAAAACCAATATCCGCACCATATTTTGCCAAAGGTTTGGCAATATGTCCCCCACCAAGAATAATCAGCCGACCTTCTGCGTAAAAAGGCTCGCAGAGCACTGTTTCATTATCGGCAGTGATGATCAACTCCGGCAAACCTTTGATCAGGATATTTTCGATGGTTTTTTGCAACTTTTTATCAACAGTCTCCAGCTCATCCTTACTGATAAGACTCTTTTCAATGATTGTTTTATCTGCTGCGGTGACGGTTTTAAATCGCGTCAGCATCACAACCTGATTTTTTTGCTGGAGATCTTCGATTAATTTGGCATATTGATTATCCATTTTTATGTCCCTTTCTGTTTCTTTCCCACAACTGGTAAGTTTTTAATTGATTGCGGAATTCACACCTGAATTTCATACTTATTTATTTTACTGTACAGGGTATTTCGCTGAATTCCCAGGGCACAGGCAGCTTGACTGATATTGCCTTTGTATAGTTTTAAAACCCGTTTGATGTGCTCTTTTTCGACATAGGTCATATCCAACACCGCCGGATCCAACTCTTCCAGTCTTTCTTCTGTCACTATCAGTGGTCTTTTTTCGATAAAATTAATGTCATAAGGCTGGCTTTCCTCAGAATTCTTAATGAAATACTTTGTCGGGAAAGATTCAGTATTGATGATCAGCTCCACCACATTTTCAAGTTCCCGGACATTTCCCGGCCAGCTATAATCTTCTAAAATCCTCATTGATTCATCAAAAATCTGAAATTCTTTTTTCTCATATTTGGCTGACAGATTTTTCATAAAATATCGATATAAAACGGGAATATCACTTTTTCTTTCTCTCAGCGGCGGCAGATATAAAGGTAAAACATTCAGGCGATAAAACAAATCCTTTCTGAACCGTCCCAGTTCCACTTCTTTCTTTAAATCTTTATTGGTCGCGGCAATAATCCGCACATCAATGGGAATCGACCGCTGACTGCCGATTTTTGTGATGACGTTCTCCTGCAAAACTCTCAGCAACCGCGTCTGCATATCGAGGGGCATCTCGCCAATTTCATCCAGCATAATGGTACCATTGTTGGCTTGTTCAAATTTTCCGATGTTGCCACCTTTTTTGGCACCAGTATAAGCACCTTCCTCATAACCAAACAGCTCGGATTCAATTAACTGGTTGGGGATGGCGCCGCAATTAAGGGCCACAAAAGGTTCATCCATCCGTTTGCTATGGTTGTGGATCGCCTGAGCAAAGACTTCCTTGCCGCAGCCACTTTCCCCCAGAATCAAAATCGTTGAACGATTGTTGGAAATCTTTTTGGCGTACTCAATGGTACTGACAAAATGCTTGTCCGCCCCCATTATTTTATCAAAGGTGTAATAGGGTTGCTCCGATTTGACGATTTTTTTCGACTGATCTTCCTTGAGAACAAAGACAATCTCAATACTGTCGTCCTGGGGATTATAAATCGGGCTGGCGGTCATTTGGCAATGAAAATGATTTCGAAGTGCTTTAATGTTGATGATCCGATTGACGTGTTTTTCCGAATGGATCGCTTCCTTAATATTATCCCATTCTTCAATAATCTCTGAGACATTGGTAGCCGATAATTGTTTATATTTATTACCGAATAAATCCATCGCTCGCTGATTATATATCTTTATCCGACCATCCAGATCCGAGGTGAGGATGGCTACCGGCATTGAATTAAAAATAGTCTTAATATGTTTATTGGTCATATTCTGGAGCCGATTATATTCTTTTACCCGGAGCATTTCTTCAATAGCGTTGGAAGCCGCAATCACCATTCCCAGGGTATGGGGGTGAACAGAGTCGGAATAGCCGGTCAGATCCAGAGCGCCAATCAGGTTTCCATTGGGATCTTTAATCGGTGCTCCTGAGCAGGTCCAGCGATGATAAGCCTTGATAAAATGATCTTTCCCTGACAATTGCACCGGTTCTCCCGATTTTATGACCAGTGACATGGCATTGGTCCCGATACACTCTTCATTCATATAGGCGCCGGCGACCATTTTAAGTTCAAACGCTTCTGTCAATATTTTTTCATCGCCGATTGCGTTAAGGATACAGCCATCTTTATCAGTCAACAGCACAAAAAAATTATTTCCCCGGACAATACTCATCAGATGTTCCATATATGGTGAAGCCGTTAGAATCAGATCTCTGTTTTCCGAAAATTTAGTCTGGAGTTTTGAATGGTCGATCATTTTTTTACTGAAAACCTGATCCTCGGTGATACCATATCCGGCACAACGATCCTTTGATTGTTTGATAAGGTTTTGATAAATATTTTCATTCATGGTTAAAGTCTCTTTTCATTGATTTTTACAAATCCACTTTTCTTTTTCCTGATTATAACATAAGTCAAAGATGCCGGCATAAGGGATCTTCCAATTAAATACTTCTTTGATTGACAATCCAAACAGATCAGCCAAAATAACCCGGATGACGCCAGCATGGGCAAGGATCAAAATTGACTTTGATGATTTTTCTTTGACAATTTCTGCAAACGCCGGTAGAACCCGCTGCCGTAAGTCAATAAAACTTTCACCAGCCGGTGGTGCAAAGATGTCGAGCTCCCGGCCTCTCTGCTCATAGATCTCCGGGCAACTATTTTTAATTTCGGAAAAGGTCTTCCCGTCCCACTCACCCATATCAATTTCTTTTAAAGCATCAATCTTTAACCTTGGTACGGGCCGCTCTGCCAGTAAAATGTCCAGGGTATTGACACAGCGGCTAAGGGGACTGGTATAGGCTTGATCCAAAGGGATTGTTTCAAAATGTGCCCTGAGTTTTTCTGACTGCTGAATCCCTTCTGGTGATAAGGGAACATCCAATTGGCCGATATAAGCTTTTTCATTTTTCCATGCTATTTTACCATGCCGGACTAAGTATATCTGTATTCCCATTACGGTACCTTTCTTAATCTGATAAGATTATGTTAATCTGCTTTAAGTAACGCTTTTGTGTCGGCTGACTCTGTTTATTTTATGCGATCATTCTGTTTATTTTATGCAAAATGAGTTCAGCATTCTGATATCGTTTTGTTATTTTTGCATTTACAATCGGGTTATCTTTATAGAAGTTCAGGGTCTGAATTTTTCTCGTTTCCAGGTCCATCATCTGATCGTTTTTAACAAGCTTATCGGCCAGATAGAGGATTTCACTTTCAGTAATGGCTTGATCCGGTCCCACGACAATATCCATGTGGTTAGCAATAATATCGCCCACTGTTGGGTAACCCATTTCCCTTAAAAGTTCCCCGCCGTGATGAGCATGGTTTTTTTTTGTTTTGGCAAGATCATGGAGCAGGGCTGCCGCCCGAAGAACCGCCAGGTCAAGACTTACGCCTTTTTCTATTAATTGTGATGCCAGCCTCATAGCCGTCTGTTTGACTTTGGCGCAGTGCCTGCGAATATTTTCCGGTAGCTTAAATTTATCCCAAATGGCGTAACATTCGCATAAATTAGGTGCTCTCAGATCATCATAGGTTAACAGCGCTTCGTAATCGGACCGGGTGTCCATATCCATCAGAATGGCTTCGTCAGTCAGTGGGAGATCAACAGCATCCGCTTCATATAAGGCCAGTAAGCGTTTCAGGCCGCCGTCCATCTTATTTTTCTGAATCAGATTCTGATATTTTTTTTGGATTAGCGGTGGGTGTCCCCGTTCACCTAAAAAGCAGGGATAGATAATGCCTCTATTTGTTTTTTCTGAGGCCTCCATCAGATATTTAACGGTTTCCGGTTTCACCAGAGGAATATCCACCGGGTGAATAAAAAAAGCATCGACCGCTTCGTCTAATTGGGTGATGCCTTTTACAATCGAGGTATACATCCCTTCAGCAAACTTCTCATTGATCACCAAATCCAGTGGTTTATTCTTAATATAAGGACTTATTTCATCCGCCCGATGTCCCAGTACCAGGATGATCTGATCCACGCCGGCCAGTTGATGAGTCGCAATCACCCGCTCGATAGCCGTTTGATTTCCCAATTTCAGCAGCGGCTTAAACCCATCCATCCGTGAAGAATAGCCAGCGGCAATAATAATAACGCCAATCTTATTCTTTTTCAATTTGGTTGCCGCCTGACTTGAATCATTTCCGCCACAATACTCACCGCAATTTCCTCCGGGGTATCGGCAAAAATATTAAGACCGATGGGACTATGCACCCGTTCCAGATCACTAAAAGAAAAACCATCTTCTAAAAGGGCCTGATAAACATGATTGCGTTTGTTTTTACTGCCAATCATCCCGATGTATTTAGCCTCCGTTTGCAGTATTTGAGCGAGAACGTCCTTGTCATCAGAATGACCTCTGGTTACGATGACCACAAAGGAATATTGGTCGATTTTAACGTAGTCTTCAATGTTTTCAAAGGCCGGGATCACAACCACTTCTTCCACCCCATTAAAACGCTGAGCATTTGCAAATTCCTCCCGGTCATCTACTACAGTGACATAGAATCCAACAAGCTTGCACAATTCTGCCAAAACTTTACCAATATGCCCGCCGCCGATAATACAGACATTTTCTTTATTAAAAAATGTTTCCACATAAAACCCTTCTCTTTCCAGAAAAGCTTCTTTATATTTTAAATGATAGAAATTCTCTCTGATCTCTTTAACCAGGCTGAAAACTTCATCACTTTCGGATCCAAAAAAACCAGTTTCAGTACAGACCCATTTTTCCAGACTACCATTTTCATTGCTTATTTGAGGTATTTTTGTAATGGTTACAAAGTCGGTTTTATTTTCAATCAATTGGACGGCTTCACTATAAAAAACCTGAGTCTGAGGATTCCACCAATCAATATACTCTAATAAAACTTTCAAGTCGCCACCACATACCATTCGCTGAGAAACTTCATCTTTGCTGTTAAGGATAAATTCCTCAATCTGAAAATACTTGTCCTTATGAACCTTAGCCGCTGCTCGTATCACCATCGCTTCAACCAGACCGCCGCCGATGGTTCCTTCAACCGTCAGATCCGGTTTGATGATCATCTTGGCACCTTCGCTACGGGGAGCTGATCCTGATTTTTTCAGAATGGTTGCCATAACAAAATTCTCGCTTTGCTCTTGGGCGTCTTTTATTATTTTTAACAAATCATTCATTGCTCTTCTCCCTTCGCAGGTCCACTATTTTTCGTTTGACCATGCTGTTAACCAATTGATCCGGTTTTTGCAGCTGATTTTTCACAGCTTCCACTTGAATAGGCAACTCACAGTTTTTGTCAAAATATTCCTGAACCATCATTTTAACGCGATTTTCTTTTTCAGCTGACTGCTCTTCATTATAGAAGGAAACGTCAATTCTCAATGAGTGTTTATCACTAACGATTAATTGATAATCTACCAGATCTTCAATGGCCAGCAGTATTTCTTCCAACGCTTTCAGATCAAAGTAAATACCGTCTTCAAAGTAAACACGGTTATTAATCCGACCTTCCACTTTTTTCATTGTTCGCAAAAAAGTTCCACATTGACAGGTTGCCTGAGAGAATGCCCCGATATCTCCGGTTCGGTAGCGAATCAGCGGCATCGCCTCCCGATCAAAACTGGTAAAGACGACCTCACCATAAACTCCGTCGGCCACTGGTTTTCCGGAAACAGGGTCAATTATTTCAACATATAAGTCGCCTTCCCTGAGATGATAGCCGTTTAGGGCCTGACAATCCACCCCACCACCGTATCCCATTTCGGTCATCCCGTAATGATTGAACACCTGACAACCAAACTTCCTTTTGAACTCTGCTACCATGGCCTGTGGAACATAGTCCGTACTAAGCAAAACTTTTTCCATGCTCTTGAATCCTTCTTGTTTCATGCGGCTGAGATATAAAACCTGAATCGGAATGCCGACAATACAGTTAATCTTATTTTCTATCATGATCTTTTCGACCGCATCCAGGTCGGTAAGGAGCCCGTAAACAACACAGGCCGTTTTGGTTCGCTCAAGAGCTTTTTTTAACAGGTTTCCAATTGTACCATAGGCTTGTCCCGGCAGCAAGACCATCACCCGGTCGGTGCTGTCAACTAACGAACGCATCCCATAATCAAAAAAATCCACTGTTTTTTGGAGATCTGCATCAGTAAAAAAAATCCGTTTTTTCTTGCCGCTGGTACCGGATGTATTCAAGGTAACAATCCGGTCAATCTGGGATTGCGGCACACATAAAAACGCAAAAGGATCGTTTTTGATGTCTTTGGCACTGGTAAAGGAGAGCTGATAAAAATCTTCCCATGATTTGATCTGTTCCGGGTCGATGCCCTCCAATTGTTTTTGATAAAACGCACTGTTTTTTTTTGCATAGTTCAGGGTTTCAACGATTTTTTTGAGCTGATAGGTCTCTAGCTCTTTTGGGTTTGCCGGAGAGATCCCGGTTCTTTTGATGATCCATTCTTCCATTGGTGTCTTTTTCATAAAATCCTCACTACTTGCGATAAAGTGAATAACCATTCTGATCGGTCAGGTTATACATACAAAACGGAATCAACTGACCCTTGGGATTGACAACATGGATACAGCAATCTTTAACCCGGTTCAGATCAAGATTCCAGACATCCTGAAAGGCCATCGCCGACAAACTGAAAGAGTAGCGGTTGATCCGCTCCAAAATCTTATCCCATTGACATTTTTCCTGATCTCCCTGACTGAAGTCAGTTTTTTTTTCTACAGTCATGTCTTTTCCACTCCATTTGCGGGAGACATGGGCTTTGGTTTTGTTTGCCCCAGCTTCGGCCTTTTCAGTTCCACAGCAATTGGCGGGATTATTGACCGCTAACAGCTCATTATTTTCCTGAAGCATATAATTGCCATGAAAGGAACATCGGGCATTTTCACATCCCGGCGGCGCTAAGCTTTGTTTTTTGATTCGCCCTGCAGTCTGATCTTCAATCCTGTCCATGATATCCCCCAGTGTCAGCCGCTTTGCTTCCACCGGCAAATTGGGGATCCGGCCAAAATAGCTGGCCGGCTGCATATGAACCCCTTTGACAGTAGGAACCCAATCCAAACCAAAATTGATGATGTTCCCCAGGTCGTCATCATTGACTTCGCTGACCAGGGTTGGCACCAGGACGACTCCAATATTATAGCGCTGACAGTTTTCAATTGCCTTTATCTTGGTTGCCAGTAATGGCTTACCTCTGAGTTTTTTATAAATCTCGTCATTGGTGCCATCAAATTGCAGAAAAACAGAGTTGAGTCCCGACGCTTTTAGTTGTTTGACAAAAGCTTCATCCTCGCCCAAACGAATCCCATTGGTGTTAATTTGGATAAAGGAAAAACCCAGCTGATGTCCCAATTCAATAATTTGCGGCAGATCATCCCGTAAGGTTGGTTCACCCCCGGATAACTGAATATTACAATTACCAGAGGTTGCCATAACACTGGCATACATCGACCGGATGGTATCGAGGGTCAGATCGGTCTGGTTATTTCCATTGGCATCCGCAAAGCAAAAGGCACAAATGAGATTACAACGCTGGGTGACCTCAATCAAAGCCGTACAGGTATGCTGACGATGATCGACGCAAAGCCCGCAATCATAGGGGCAGCCCTGGTCGACCTCGGTATTGGGTTTATTGATAGTTGCCGGAACCTTATCACGGACCCATTCTTCCATGGGTATACTGCCCCGCCACAGCAGGGCTCTAAAACGGCCATGCTCGGGACAGGATTTTTCCATATAGGTCTCGTTGTTCTCAGACCAAATGATCGCATTTATTTTTTTTAGACAGGCCGGGCAAAGGCTTTCAGTTGTTGAGATGATTCGCTTCATTTTTCTTCCTATTGCTCTCTATTTCCAAAAGTATAACCGTTTTCCTGAAGTATTTCGACCACCTTTTCAAAGCTTTCCAGCAGCGTATCACCGCATTTCACCGGATAGGCCTGATTATTTTCGTCAGTAAATCGGTAAACGCCAATCAGATCCACACATTCGGTGCTTTCAAAGCGCTCTTCAAACCAATCCATATAGTCTTTAACCATCCTGCCAAAATTATCGCGGGTGTATTCCCGGGCTTTGCCCTTTCCGGCATACAGACCAATTACGCCAATACCACCCGTTAAAACGCCACAGGTTTTCTGATTGCCGCCAATGCCGTTACATAAGCCATTCATCACCCGGATCAGGTCTTCGTTTTCGATTTCTTCCATATCCAGTGCCAGCTTCAGCATAATTTGACTGCAGCAATAGCCTTCTGTCCCCAGTCGATAAAGTTCAAATTTTAATTCATCCATGTCTTATTCCACCTTTCTTGCGATCATCATGTAATAGCCCGGTTTACACATTTTCAGTGCTTCCTGAAATCCGGCTGCACAAGCACCACCGGTTTTTTGCCAGAATGCATTCATCGAGCCGAATTCAAAGATCGTTTTGACCAGCAGCTGTTTGAGCAATTCACTATGGTCTTCAAGTAATACAATCTCAAAACCTGCACGTTCGACATCGGCTTGCAACTGTTTTAAATCATACAAGCCTCGCATACAGCTCTCAAACTGATGGGTCTTGATAACTTCAAGGGATTCCGGATTTCTGGCATACACATCAGTGATAAAGAACATCCCATTCGTTTTCATCACCCGGCAAACCTCCTGCAGCGCTGCATGCATGTCGCCCATCAATGAAAGGGTACACTCGGACAATACCCCTTGAAATATATCATCCGGCAAGGGAATCGCTTCGCCACTGCCGATTAAAAAGGTTTTTTCAGGATTGTCTTTCCGAGCAATGGCCAGCAGTTTTTGGGAGGGATCAATCCCCACTGCTTTCAGCCCATGGGTCTGGTCCAGGTAGCGGACCGTGGCTCCCTGACCACAGCCGAGATCCAGCAATAAATCGGCGGATGTCCAATGACAGCATGCAACCCCCTTCGCGGTTAAATCGAATCCCCCCGGCCGCAACGTTCCTCCCAAAAGTGCTGACATTTCTGGGCTTTCATAGGCACAGTTACCAGACAATTATTTGTCCTCCAGTCCTTCTTCGACTTCCTTCATCTTCCCTAGAGCCAGCACTTCGTCAATAAATACCTGGTTACAGGTCGGACATTTCATCAGATCCACTTCAAAATTCCCTTCCATATAGCGAACCTTGACCTTGGCTAATTCCAGTTCGCGCTGGCATTTATCACAGAGCCACTTTGTTTGGTCATTACTTTCGTGTTTCATTTTGTTCCTCCACTATTTCCATCCTCTTCCAGTATTTCCATGCGGTGGCTATAGACGCTTTTAATCAGGAAGGATCCCGCTTCTTTTTCATATTTCACCCAAAAGGTAACATTATCCCGTCGCAGTCTGGCCAGATATTCTTCGGTTTCGGGATTACAGAAACGTTCGTTATTTTCTTCGGCATTTTTCAGTACTGCCTGGATATCTTCGATTAAGATATAGCGGTCTTCTATTTTCCGTTGGACATCTTCGGGGATGATCAGGGTAAAATTATCTTCCAGCACAATCTCCATGGGTTCCTCTCTCCAGATTTCTTTTAAAAGAATTCGTTTAACACGACTTCGGTTCTGATGGCGTTCTGACAGGGTTGGCATCTTACGGGTAGCCGCTTCGCCATCATCTTTGGGATAAATCAGATCCAGCAAATGGTAGGTTCGTTTGCCGCCGGAGACAAACAGATCCTTGCACATGGCACAGTAAACCAGCAGATCATGCTCACTTTCGTCGATGCGTTCAGAAACAAAAGCATCACACTGTTCCCGGTTGGCGTAATAAACCAGGCCGCCGTAACCACAGCATTTTGTTTTTTCTTTGCTGTATTCCAGTTCTTCAATCCCATAACCCAGCTTGGCGACAATTTTTCGAACACTCTCGTGAAGATCACTATTCTCCCGGGTACCGCAGGCATCGTGAATGCTTAAGGTCTGCGGAATTTTAATGTGATCTTTGTTCGGCAAGCCCTCACGGACATAAATATCCCAGAGTGACTCCACTTTTATTTCTGGGAGATATTTCTCGAAAATCCGGATACAGCTGGAACATGCCAGTATAAAGGTGGGGTGATCCATTTCGGCCCAGACTTTTTTGATCGCTTCGATATTTTCGTTCATCAAACCCCGCTGTCCAGCCCAATCAGCCGGTGCTCCGCAGCAACCCAGATAAATCCCGACATCACCTTTGACATGGCCGACCAGGTACTCGTAGATGCTTTTGATATCATCTGGATAAGATGCCGGCAACTGACAACCGGGATAGAAAAGATATTCCGTTTTGCCGGTACCCTTGTATAGTCCTTTGACATAATCAGAAAAGGAAATCAGCGGATAGTAAAACAAATCTTTGGATTCCTCTTTGCTCGGTTGTTTCCGCACCAATGAAAAACGGGAGCTGTTAGAAAAGGCCATATCTTTCAAAGCAAAGTCATGGGCCGAAACCGGCATCTTGCCCCGCGCCACCATACTTTCCCGGGTTTCATGAATGACATCGTTCATGCTGATATCCAGAAAACACTCTTCCTTGCAGAGACCACATTCAGCGCAGGAATTAATCATTTTATTGGCATAATGCGTTCCTAAAATAATCCGCTCGTTGTGGTTAATCTGGCGAATGTAAGCATCTGGGGACATTTCAAATTTACGGAGATGGACACAGCCTTCAATGCATTTGCGGCACTGACATTTGACACAGCGCTTGGCCTCATCGATGGCTTCTACCTGGCTGTAAATACCGGTTGATTTCTCGATCGGTGGCAGCGACTCTTTACTGCTGATATCAAATTGAAGCGGTGTTTCAAAGATACCTTCTCGGTCTCGGGAATCGGTCAGCGATACCTTTGACAGAAACCGCTCTATGGAAATAGCCGCCCGTCGCCCGGAGCTGGCTGACAAAATCACCGAATCCGTTTTGTTAAGTAGCTGCCCACCGACAAACAGCGCCAAATTGCCCACTTGAAAGGTAACCGGATTCACTTCGATTGGCACTGCCCAGTTAGCTGTCCCCAGATAAACTGCGTCATATTCAGTTAGCAGTTCAGTCAGTTTACTTTTATCTACCGTTTCTTCAAAATGAATGGTCATTTTTTTGTCGACAACCGCCTTTAATTCCTGCTGCAGTATTGCTTCAGTTAGGGAGTCGCCCACAAAATCCCACAGTCGGCCGCCCAATTGATTGGTTTTTTCAAAAATTGTGACAATATAACCCTTCTTATCCAGATCAACAGCCGTGGTTAAACCACTTAGTCCACCGCCGATAATCGCAACCTTGCCTTTATTTTTAGGCAGCGGCCAGACTTTTTTAGGTTTATAAGTGCCATATTCCAGCACCGCTTTCTCCAGATCAGATATCCGGATTGATCCGCCGGCCTTGCTTCTTTCACAGGGTGCTTCGCAGGGATGATCACAGATTCGCCCGATAATGTTATGAAAAGGCATTTTCTTTTCCATCAGCTTATAAGCATTCTGAAAATTTCCTTTTTCTATTTCTGCTAAAAAATCGATAATTTCCAGATGAACCGGACACTGGGCTGTACAGGTTGGGGGTTCCTTATGAATACAGCGATCCCCGGTTTCCAATAATTTATCTAAATTCATAGTTGGTCTCCTAACTCTTTTATTATTTAGGCCAAAGCGGCAACTAAACACCATCACTTGTCCTGATGTTTGTTTCTATAAACAATTATTATAAATGATTGCGAAATTTACTGTAATACACCCTACTAACGTTATAAATAAGCAAGTAAATAATCTCTCCCAATTGTACCATAGAAACAAACACCGAAGTCCAGTGTACGCTAACCCTACCGGTTAATTTAAAATAGGAATTGAAAGCTTAGAAGCTTTCAATTCCTTTGGTAATGAGACGTGGTGTGTTTATTTCAAGGCTTCTAAACCTTCAAGTACTTTTTCGGGATAAGCTGGCAAATGCTTGATGCGAACGCCACAGGCATTGAAAATCGCATTTGCGATCGAAGCATGTGGTGCTGATAATGGCATTTCACCAGAGCCAGCAGCGCCGTATGGCCCCAATGGACGCGGTGTTTCCTGATGAATCAGGACGATTTCGTCAGGAACATCTTTCACTTGCGGAATCCCGCATGCAGTTAAGGTTGTGTGTTTTTGAATATCTTCAAAGTCTTCACTTAAGGCTAAACCAATCCCCTGGGTTAAGCCACCCCATAACTGGCCTTCAAGAACAGTTTTATTGGTAATGGTTCCGCAGTCTGATACAAGGGTCAATTTATCGACATTGGTTTTACCGGTGGTGGTATCAACCGAAACTTCTGACAATAACACCCCGTACATATAAACTGGGAATGGATTTCCCTGGCTGGTTTCAACCGATGGCGCTGTACAAGGAGCTGTCCAAACGCCTTCATAGCGTAATGGCAAACCTTCAGCGACCATTTCATCGTAGGTTCTAAAGCTACCATCATCTTTTTTCATAGCTGCCAGTAAGTTTTCACAACCCACTTTAATAGCGTTTCCAGTCATTACATTTGAACGACTTCCGCCTGCTGGTCCACTGTTTGGTGTCAATTTCATGTTATTCATGACCAGTTTGATCTGTTCGGGTTTAATTCCTAACGGTCGCAGTGTTTCATGAGCAAATGTCAATGTTCCCATATCAGCGCCCTGGCCATGGTCTTCCCATGAATCCCCGACGGTAACGCCATCTTTAGTTAATTCGATCCACATTTCAGAGGAGTCTGGGCCATCAAGACCACAACCATAGATATTCAGCGAGATCCCAACGCCGTGTTTGATATCTCCGCCCTCTGCGTTCAGAGCTTCAGCTTTAGCTTTAGCGGCCTGATAAATCGGTCGGATCGTATCAATGGCCTGTGGTAATGCAATAACATCTGGTTCGCAACCTTGTGGTGTGGTGTCGCCTTCGCGATATACATTTTTATAACGAAGTTCCAAGGGGTCTTCACCCATTTGATATGCCAGCATATCAATTAAGGTTTCAGATGCAAATAAACTCTGTGGTGAGCCATAACCTCTAAATGCCGAGCCCCAGGCATGGTTGGTGGCAACCGTTCGGCCTTCACCGCGGATATTGGGAATATTATAACCAGCACCGATAAATTGCGAGCCACGAGTAGTTACCAGATCACCGAATTCGCAATATGGACCATGATCCACTGACCAGTCCGTTTCCATCGCTTTCAGGATACCATTTTCGTCGGCTCCCATTTTTACATTCATAAAGAATGGCGAACGTTTTCCGGTGTAGGTGATTTGTTGGTACATGCTGAATTCCAGGAATACCGGTCTTTTGGTAACCAATGCGGCCACACCCAGCAAACCTTCGATGGTTGGGCTAAATTTATAGCCGAATGTTCCCCCAGTTGGGTTTTGAACGATAAAATATTTAGTCGGATCAACACCAATGGCTTCAGCTGTCATTAGCTGATGGAAATGAAGAGCAATACTCTTGGAATGTACCATCAGGTTATCTTCTTCGTCAAAGTATGCAAATCCAACATCTGGTTCTAATGGTAAATGTGGTTGACGGCCAACATAGAAGTCATCTTCAATGATATTTGGCAGTTTTTCCATTAATGGCGCGGGATCATCGCCCTTCACGATATTGGTTTTGAAATAAACATTTGGTGTGCCAGGATGAATTTCGATAGCATCATCGGCCATAGCCGCCGGCGCGCTCATATATGGTAATAGTTCTTCAACTTCAACAACAACTTTTGCAGCGGCTGCTTCTGCCTGTTCCGGGGTATCGGCCAATACCATGGCGATGGCATCCCCAAACTGGAAGATTTTTTTATCATTTAAAATCGGACGTTCCAGACCATCCCCTAAATTCGTAGGGAATGCTAAACCGTTAATGCGGTTGGTTCCGGGAACATCTTTAGCAGTGATAACTTTGAATACACCTTCCATTTTTTCTGCTTCAGAGGTATCAACAGAAATAAGATTGGCATGAGAAACCTGAGCCTGAACCAATTTGATGTGCAAAGTGTTTTCAGGCAGTTTTAATCCTAAATCTGCGCCAAAGTCCCAGGTACCGGTAACTTTTGCCAGGGCTGAAGGACGGGCCATATTTGAACCCATGATGGATGCGCCATCTTTTAACTGGAACCACAGGTCTTCTTTTGCAATTTCGCCGCGCATTAGTTTTGCTGCGTCCATAACCGCATCGACAATGGGGATATAACCAGTACAACGACAAACATTTCGATGTTTCTGGAACCACGCCCGAACTTCTTCACGGGTTGGACTGGCATTTTCTTCTAGTAATGCTTTTGCCGAAACAATAAAACCAGGTGAGCAGAAACCGCACTGAGCAGCCCCATTGACCATCCATGCCAATTGCAATGGGTGTAAATTTTCATGCGTTCCAACGCCTTCAATGGTGATGATTTCAGACTCGTCGTCAACCCGTTTCATTTTCATAACACAGGATCGCACTACCTTGCCATTTAAAATAACTGAACAGGCTCCACATTCTGCTTTGCCGCAACCAATCTTTGTTCCGGTTAACCCCTGCTGTTTTCTGATTAAATTTGCCAGGGTAGTTTCCGGATCAACAATTACCGTCCTTTGAATCCCGTTAATGAACAATGTCTTTTTTTCCACGTGAAATCCTCCTTAAAATATTAAAAACTATTTACTCTATATGGATGCAAAAATCAACCTTTTCCAAATCCGCAATTGGGATAGTGACATACCGGACAGGTGGAACAGAGTCCCCCATGCCCCAGTTTGGATATGTCTTTGGGGGTTAATCTTTCGCCTACCATCAACTTAGGTACCACCAAATCAAAAACGGTTCGGTGGCTGTACATAATGCAACCGGGTAATCCCAGCACTGGAATATCACCCAGATATGAAAGCAAAAACATCGCACCAGGCAACGTGGGTGCACCATAAGAGACAAACTTCGCCCCGGTTTTCCCGATTCCTTCCGGCGTGACATCGTCAGGATCGACCGACATTCCGCCAGTTACGGTGATAATATCAGCCCCTTCTGCTATTAAACCCAGGATACACTCAGCAATCATGTCCGAGTCATCCCGGGAAAAAACCTGTTTAAATACCTCCGAGTCAAGTTCGGCAAATTTTTCTCTGATCACATCTCCGAACTTGTCTTCGATCCGGCCATAAAAAATCTCATTGCCGGTGGTAACGACTCCTACTTTGAATTTTTTCAGTGGTAGCACTTCAACGATCGGCTTACTTCTTGCACATAATTCTTCCATCTTGATCAGTTTTTCATTTTCGATGGAAAGTGGGATGATCCGGGTTGAGCCAACCAGAGTTCCTTTGGTTACCATGGTATCGGTATGAAGGGTGGCCATCATCATCTCGCCCAGTTCGTTGATCTCCTGAAGAACCGGCACGTTTATTTTAAGTAGTCCCGATTGAGTTGCGGTCATCGTCACTTTTCCTTCGGATGCGCCGACGTATTCAACTCCAATTCCTGAGGCCGCTTGTCCCAATCTTAGAGCTGCATCGTCTTCATGGATTGTCCCATCATTGAACTCAATAATGGCAATGTGTTCTTTTCCCATGTTCAATAATCGGGGAATGTCTTCTTCCTGCACAATATGCCCCTTCTTAAATGCTGCTCCTTTAAACTCCCCAGGGATAATCTGGGTCATATCATGTGCCAGGAACATACCCACTGATTCGCGAACAGGTACTACCTTCATATTGTTTCCTCCATTAGCTTGATCTGTATCATTTTCACTGTGTTACTGATGATGGTTGTAATATACAGCAATAAACGTGCCAAATAAAAAAAAGCCTGTTTGAAGGCTTTCTTCTTTATCTTCCACTCTTGTTTGTGTATATTTTGATCAGTGATCGGAAATAAATTGTTCGTTAATTGATCATTTGATCTTTTTTCGAACATAATTATCAATTCATTTTGAACAGTCAAAGGTATTTATTTGCCTTTTCCCAGTAAATGCTCAATTATTAATATGTCTTCTTGTCTTTTTATACCTGCTCATTTTTTATAATCATATAGGGAACGATCATATCTTCGTAACAGATCCTGCCATGGGTCCCCCCTGAACCACTTGGATGGAGCCCATGGTCAGCGGTAATGATGATTGTTCCCCTAAAATCGCGGGTCAGTTCCTGGACCATTTTGTCCACTTCGTAAATTTGCTCCATTGCCTCCCGGGAATAAGGGCCATAGGTGGTCGCATCATCATCAATGCTATGAAAATGGGTGAAGATCAGTTGGTTTTTTGTGCTAATTGCTTTTTTGGTGTTCTCAAAAACATTCCTATCCTGGTCACCCTCATTGACAGAAAGGACCGGTTCGATGGAGGTGTTGAGCATTTTGACATCGCCTTCGATATAAACGGCCGTTTTGTTGAGTACCCGGGCTTTATCAAAAATATCTGTACCGTTAAAATCCATCACTTCCCGGTTGTTAATCCCATTGCTGTTGGGAAGTGTTCCGGTGATCATGGCCGCCAGTCCCGCCGGAGAAATCGGCGGGTAAACTGATAAAGCCGGCTGAGCGGGCAAACTGGATAAATAAGGAGCTTTACCCTGTTCCCCTGCCATTTTCAGCATTGTCCAACCCAGACCATCCAACTCAATGACCATCACATCACTGCCTTTTTCCAGTTGATGGATGGCATCCGGGGCCACGTCGGTAATCGAAAACCGCGGTGGATCGCCGAGAACTCCAGCGACATCGGTGATCGTTGTCAGATCCGAGGCCGTGTAGTTGATCCCGGTCGCACTGATTTCAAAATAGTTTTTATCGCTCACCTTATCGAATTTGATGCTTCCATCCCGTCCAAATACCGCGATTTCAGCCTGAAAATCGAGCAGATCTTCGGGTAAAACCTGCTTGTGGGTGGTGTAAACAGTCACTGTTTTTCCATTAATTTCAGACTGACCTTCAAAAATTCGCTTTTCGGTGAAGCCATTCAGGTACAAATTGCCGGCCGTGGTGCTCCGGTAGCCACTTTTGTCATCAATTCCGATAGCCTTTTTGTCTTCATCCAGATCAGTCGAAATCACGATGATGCCACTCAGATTTTTGATCTGACTGGAGATGGGATGGCGGGTATTGATCAATTCCCAGTCATAACGATTTGAATAGCTCAGATGACAGTCACTGAGATCATTTCCGTTTATTTTGGAAGACAACCCATCTGCCCCGATTAACAACAGATCATAACTGGTTGATCGGGGTTGGGCTGAAGCGATCACCTTTTCCAGGGCAATTGTGGTATAATTTTTTTCATCTTTGGTAACCCGCTTGATCGGATAACCCATCATGGTATTGATGGTCAATGGCGTTTCGACATCCCCACCGATTGTAAAGCTTTCGGGATACTCGCCGCCCAAGCCCTGATAATCACATCCGGAAAGAATGAAAATGAGCAATATCAAGGGTATCATAATCCGGATTTTTTTTAAATAACCGGTCATTTTTTCACCTACACAACCGCTTTAATGAAGAGCAATCCTTTCACCGAAACAGCATCTGGCCCTTCAAACACACCATCAACACCACCGTCAGAAAGCGTTAAAAGCCCCTTCTTTAGCTCTTCCAGGGAAATTTCCGTTTCGTTCCCATCGGAACCCGTCAGCTTGTATCTGGCTGCTTCCCTGATTTTCAGCTCCTGGAATATTTTGTCGATGGCTACTCCGGATTTTCCATTCATGGTGGTGGTGCCATATTTTTCCTGTGCTTTTGAAACACTCAAAATCAGATCTTTTCCCAGCTTATTATAAAGCATATCCTTCATCCGCATCCCTTCTGGAAGATCGGGACCAATAAACATTGGCGCATTCTCGCCGGTAATTTTAATATACTGGTTTTTATAAAGATCATAATTTTCGGTTCGCGCCCAGCCATCCATTCCGGCCACATCCACTGTCTCAGTTTTTGTAGCGCCGGTTTTTTCTAATAGCTGACTGGTTGGAACAGCCTGATCAATGGCATCATAATACTTGTAGGTTTCCGGTGTACACATCAAAACTGCCGTTTCCAGCATGGCTAGATTTTCAGTTTCGACCTGGGTCACAGCCCCCTTAATCTCGATTTTATTAAGGAATTTCACCCAATACATCGCCCGTTCCTCCGGCACCACCGTCCGCAAATCACAGGCGGCACCGTTAACTTCATAGGCAATGATCACATCCCGAATCGCCAATACATCCCGGGGAATTTCGATGGCGTAACCATCCGTGGCATTTAATACAATGGCGTCATAGTTTTTTTGCGATTCCCCATATTGCGCCAGAATATCTTCCAGTTTGACTCCTTTTCCGGAGGTGGGCGTTTGTGTTCCACTGGCATCAATTGAAATCGCTTCGAATGTCACGGGCGTCATGGCCTTGATTTCATCGCCGGTGATGATTTTTTCATCAGTCAGACCGGTAATCAGCACTTCCTGACTGTCGGTTTTTTTTGCTACCGATGTGAAGCCCAATTTTTCGGGATCAGCACCGGCATCCGTTACGCATTGCGCCACCGCACCGACGATACCGCGACTGGTCAGAGTCGCTCCAGAAACTGCATCAACGTCCAGCCGTTGTTTTGCGATGATACTTTCCGGCATCCCCTCGACCGCTTTGGTTGCGTAGTCCAGATCATCCTTGTAAGAAACCACTTGAACCGATTCAATTTTATTTTCCGAAAAGGTCACCTCCACCTTGATGGGACCATTTTTTCCTTGCGCCGACCCTACATAGCTGCCTGCTTCATAGCTGACGCCATTGGTACAACCGGCTAACATCACCATCATCAGGCCGGTTAGAACCCCTAAATAACCTCTTTTCATCTTTCCCTCACTTTCTTCTTATCACATGAATCCGTTAATCAGGAAATCTCGATTTCCTTCAGAAATTTTGTCCAGTTTTGCTTAAAACTCTCATTCTTGGCCACGATAAAAAAGCAATCCTGATTCTCAAAGGTTAAATTTTCACCATCCATTGCAAAGGTCAGAAAAAGTTTTTCCGGATCTTCCAGATCAGCTTTACTGTAGGCCTTTGAAAAACCATCCTGAGAAGTACAGGTGATCTGATTAACCGTACTTAAATCCACACCAGCTGCTGCCAGAATATCTTTTAAGAGGATTCCCAAATGTTCATTGGTTATTGGTTCTTCGCCGCTTTTTCCCTGGGTCGTTTCAAACGCCACCAGCGGAGCGGTGGACATGGTTTTCTGATCAATGATCCATTCCTGACCAGCGGCGGTGAAGACCCTGACCTGGGCAGTTCCCGAAAACTTCGGCGCACTTGCAGCAGTTTTCTGACCACCACCACTGCATCCCACCACCAGAAACATTGCCATCATTATCGCCCAAAACAGGCTGATACTCTTTTTCATTACACTCTCCTGTTGATTTTTATTTTTAAATAAGCTTGAATATTTGCTGCATTGTTTTATTGCTTCTCTAGACCATCAAAGCCGCCCACACGTAGCTGATACTCAGAAGAACTGCTGCAATCATCACCCCATAATCATATCCTTTTAGTCTGAGCACCAGGTATTCCACCCGGCTTTGATAGGCGCCGAAGGCTCTGCTTTCCATGGCAATGGCGATTTCTTCGGCGTGTTTTAATGAAGACAGAATAATAGGAGTAATCAGATAAACGTAGATTTGGGTTTTCTTACCAAAGGGGATCTTTTTGAAATCGATTCCCTTTAACTGTAGCGCTACCATAGAATCCTGAAATTCTTCGGTGAAGATGGGAATAAACCGCAACGACAACGCCGTCATAAAGGCGATTTTATAGGGCACCTTCCACTGAATCAGCCCTTGTATGGTCTCCCGGTAGTTTGACGTCGACATAATAACCCCAGAAGTCAGAATGACCAGCATCCGGACAAATGTTTTAATCCCCATCTCAAGCCCTTTTTCGGTCAGCAGCGGGATTCCAAACACTTCAAAAAGCACTTTTGGACCGGGTGTAAAAATACTCTGGACAATCGAGAGGGTCAAGAGCAAGATCAAAATCCGTTGGTACCGCCTGATCAGCGCCAATAACTGCACCCCCATCAGTAGCGCGCAGGCAATTGAAATGATACCGATCCCCACAACAAAAGCCAAATTCTCTACCACCAGTACCATCGAGGTCAGACAAAGGACCAGCACTATTTTTGTTCGCGGATCGATCTTAGCAGCCATCATCCACAACCTTTCCATTTTCAAGTCTGATAATGCGATTGGCATGATGCTCAATAAATTGAAGATCGTGGGAAATCACAGCCAGACCAATGCCTTCCCGAGCCAGTTCTTCCATCAATTGATACAGCGCTTTTTTGCGATCCCGATCCAGCCCCGTAGCGGGTTCATCCAGAATTAGAAATCCGGGCTCCTGCGCCAGAGTTGCCGCCAGCACCAGGCGCTGTTTTTCGCCCCGGCTCAGCCGCATCGGCACCCGTTCTTTGAGATGGCTCAGCTCAAACCGCCCCAGCAGTGCCGCGGCCTTTTCCTGCGCCAACGTTTTGTTCATTCCCTTAATTTCCAGCGGAAAGATGATTTCATCCCGAACATTCGCAGCAAAAAGCTGACGATCCGGGTTTTGAAAAGCATAACCAATCTTAGACCCACGCTCACACAGCTTCAAGTTCTTTCCGTCGACGCCGTCGATTACGATATTTCCTGAATCTGGCATCAGAATACCCATGATAATTTTTCCCAGAGTGGTTTTTCCTGATCCATTTTCACCGGTGATCCCGACAATTTCGCCCCGGTTCAGTGACATATTGATATCCCTTAATGCAAATCTGCTACGGGGATAGCCATAGGATATTCCCGTGAGTTTGATATAGCTCTCCATTCTGGCTCCATTCATTGTTTCTCACTTTATTTTTTGCCTTCAGATACTAAATCACTATAAGTTGCCTTCATAGGGAATCAGACGGCCATGCTTCAGTACTAGGATACGATCGGCAAGATCCATATTTTCAAAATCATGTTCCACCATGATGATCGATTTCCCCGCTTCTCTTAATCGCCCCATGACCGCTTTGATCAACTCCCGGCCCCTGTTATCGATCTGGGACAAGGCTTCATCAAACAGCAGTACCTGTGGTTCCATACTAAGGACTGAAGCCAGGGCAATCAGTTGCTTTTGACCACCGGAAAGATTATTGGGGGAATCAAACCGGTAATCCTCCATTCCCACTATTTTTAGCATCGCTGCAATCCGTTCTCCGATAATCTCTCGTTTGATACAAAGATTTTCAGGGCCAAAGGCAACCTCCGCTTCAATGGTGGGCGAAAACAGTTGATTATCAGGCTCCTGAAATACAATTCCCACCGTTTCGGCTAGTCTGGACGTTTGCATTTTAAAAATAGATTCACCAAACACAGCTACCTCGCCCTGTACTCTGCCTCGGATGGTTTGGGGAATGATTCCAGCTAAGATATGACACAGCGTGCTTTTGCCGCAGCCAGAATGACCAGCGACAGCCAGTATTTCATTTTTTTTCAGACTCAGATCCAGTCCATGGAGGATATTGACCTCACTGCCAGGATAACGAAAATAAAGATCTCGCACTTCTATGGGATTCATTTCGGCCTCCAGTTTTACTGCTGGTTATTTTTTGAATAGTAACTGACTTCTTTTGTACTTGTGGCTTATTCATGGTTTGTCTTTTCCGCTGGATCGACTAATCCGGGATCACCACTGCAGCGGATGTCGATTTCCTCCATCTCTTCCGGCTCATTGAAAGACCCTAAGCGGTTGACCTGATTGGCAATGGCGTAAGCCAGCAGTCCTCCCAGTCCGCCTGATAAGGCCGACAAACTCAAAGTCAGCAGCAGCGGGATCAACGGCAAGCGGAAGAAGACAAAATTAACACCAAAGCTGCCCAGTACATTGGCCACCACCCCGGCACTAAAGCAACCCCCTTTGGTGTATTTGTATTTTCCAATTAAAAAATAAAGAATTTCCACGCCGATACCTGGCATTAAATAGGTAAGCATGCTCATGATGCCATGGGAACCCATGGTACCGGTGACGGTGACCAGAATCGCCTGAACCAGACAAACCAGAAAGGCCGCTCCGGTTTTTTTTACCAGCAACGCCCCCAAAACGATAAACAGCATATAGATGCCCCCGGAAATGGACCCCCCGGGGATAAAAAAAGGGCCGGTGATAATATGTACCAGCGGTACCAGGACAACCTTTACCGCAATCCCCAAAGCTGCCATCATGGCAATCGTGACCAGATCAAATAGGGTTAGTTTTTCAAACTTCTTTTCAAACAAGCTTAGCCCTCCTTTCATTTATACGCGCAAGCTCTCTTTCTTTTTCCTGCCGGACTTCATCCATGTTCACCTTGATTTCATTATTGAGGTAGTCTTCCAATTCCCGGATCAAAGCTTTTTTCCACTCGGTAAAGACCGGTTTGTAGGTCAGGATAAAGGCCAGCAGTCGGCCATAATCAACCACCGGCTTAAGCTTACTGAAATCTTCATAATCAATAGCATAAACCAGATTATCCCTAACGATGAAATTTCTGAGATTGATATCATAAAAAGTCAGACCGGTTTTTTGATGCAATTGATCAAGCCAGTCAATCGTTTTTTTGAACAACTCGGTGATCTCATTGTCCCGGTTGACAGGGCCTGAAAATAAGTCCGGTTCACAAACTTCTGCTATTTCCAGTTTTTCACAAAGCGTCATTCCGCCAAGATATTCGTATAATAGGACACGGTCAAACTGGCCCAAACATTCGGGGACGCTAAACGCCATTTCATGAAGCAGGTTTAACATTGACAGTTCTTTTTTTAGCGCTACTGCTTCTGTAAATGTTTTTTCAATCAGCCGGATCACCTGCTGACCCGCTGATATCTCGATCAGCTGAACCCGGTTTTTTTTGCTTTTAAATTGTCTGAGTACCTGGTAGTTTCCAGTTTGATAGTATTTTTGAATGGTCTCACTCATCATCTTCGGGTCTGCCAAGGTGTATTTTTATATCGGCACCTTTTTCATATCCTTCCAGTTCCGAAACGACACTGAGCACCACATTTTGAATCAGTTTTTGAACAAAGGGAACCATCACGACCTTTTGCTCATTGATTTTCAGCGTCACCCCGTCATCTTTGAGGGGACAATCCGCTCTTTTTACCTCGTTGGCGACAATCTGCCGGCAAAACCCTGCACAATCAGTGCCACATAAACCACAGCATTTTTCTGAAAAACCGGGCAAAAGATCAAACGCATACTGCTGAACCAGATCAACCAGACGATCAGGTTCCTGTAAGCAGTGAACCACTGCTTTTCCCCGATAGTTACTGCACTGGTCTGCGATAACTCCGGAAAATGCGAACACCGTGTCATCCAACCGCTCTTCAAGACCCTCATAATCATGGCCGGTGACAATTTTGGGAATGGCCGGATCGTCAACACCCTCCAATATCACATAATCATGATCATAGTGAGCCAGCAGCTTTCGAAGTGGCAGTTTTGCCTGGTAAAGAATATCTGTTTCTGCCATTCCCAACGCCGTTACCAGTTGTGCCCCCGCCTGTTTATGGCGATCTGTGTTCGTTCCCGGTTGATCCATGGCAAAAGCTTCATAATGAATTTCCTTAACCGATCCCACCGAGTACCCTCTTCTTCGCAAACCGCTGATAATAGTTTCAATGACCGTTGTTTTTCCCGAATGCGTCAATCCCCGTACCGATATTACCTTCATCACTACACCTCATCTTCGTATGGTAACAGTCTTTTTACTCAAAATAAATTTCACTTAGATATTTGCAATTTCGCAAACTGAAGGTCTCACCCGTTATGACAATTTCCATCGGGCCTGTTCCACCCTGGGTTTTATCGGTGTTTTCGACGCCGTTGCGTTCATAGACAAGATAAACCCCATCGCCATCCAATTCGGCAATCGTCCCGGGGGAGGCATAACCGTCAATCGCTTTGTAAGTTACTGTTTGATACTGGCGATAATCAAAATCAATGGTCTTTAATACATCTTTTAGCAATACCCCACCAAAGACGATCTCTTCCTTACCTTTACTGGTATTTAAACCTTCATCCGTGAGTACCTTTGGCAGCGCTTTGACCGCTTCCAGATCAAACTGAGCGACCATTTCATCATTGACGATAATTTTAACCGTTTCCCGGCCCAGCGCCGCCAACCGTTCTTCCGTCTGCGTTTTATTAATCGTGATCAGAAGCACTGATGAAAGGGTTAAGAATAGAATTACCAGCGGCAGAATCCATCGTTTGAGACTTTTCAAGTGGTTGACAATGCGATCTTTTCCAAGTTCTTGTCTGCTCATCTTCATAGCTCTCCTTAACTATTGAATTGCCGATTTATTCCCAAACCAAAATAAAGCAGGCAAAGATAACTTTGCCCACTTAAGTCTTTATTATTTAACAACACTCATTTTACTGATGTTCTGAACCCAGGCACTAGAACCTAAACTGCCAGCAACTACACTGACCAGTTCTTCACCATCTAATGAAACGGTCAGCAGCGAATCTTCTGCCTCAACTGTCGCTTTGTCATAGGCCTTAGAATAGCCGTCTGATGCTGCCATTGTGATGCTGGTAAAGTCGGTGATGCCCAATTGTTTAGCGACATCCTTTAAAGCATAACCTTGAAAAACACCACCCGTTTCTGATCCATCTTTTTTAGTCATTTTAATGGTTTTTTCTACCAGTGGCAAGGCTGCCAGATCTGCCTGAGTCAGCTGGGTTTTTCCATTAACCCCTTCTAGAGTGATACTGAATTGCGCAACCGTCTCCTGACTCTGGGTTGTCGTTTCCGTTTTGGAAGCGTTTTCTTCTTTGCCTGAATTTGCTGCTGGCGCACTGCAACCAAGCAGACCAACCCCCAAGACCATCACCAATGCCAGTGTTAACAACTTCTTTTTCATTTTCTCCTCCTGAGCTTTCTTTTTTAACGGAAGACTGCGAAATTCAGGATTCCCAAACAAAAATAAAAAATTCAAATTCTGCAAAAAAAAGAAGGCTCAGCAAAGCTAAACCCACAAAAAACTCCATGCAAACATGATTTTCTTACTTTTCCAATGTGGGAGGCCCTGTCGTTTCCTGCAGAACCCTAACGTCTTAACCTCCATGACATGTTCATGTTTTAGGAAGATAAGATCAGTAAGCAATTTCATTCCGTATTTGATTATTTTCATTATATTTTTTTAGCCTTTAATTGTCAACTTCTATTTGCAAATGGCACCAATAAATTTTCAGTTGCCACTCACTATCTCTTCACATAACGCTCACCTCTCCGGGATATGATAGTAAAATGAAAAGAAACAAGCCCTCTGGCTGGTTCTTCATAAATTTGGAGGTAATTATGAAAAAATCCACCCTATCCATGATCTCAGCAATGACTATCCTATCGTTGAGCTTCTCAACCAGTGTTTTTGCTGCGTCCGATCAAACGACCACGATCAGCACCACCACTACAACCGCAGTTTCAAATAGTATCGGCGTCGAGTACCGGGGCCATATTCAGAATACTGGAGACTACCCCTGGACAACACCTGGATTCAAGGCCCCACCGAATTGGGTACCGAAGGTCAAAGTCTGCGTCTGGAGGGCTTCTGGATTGAATTAACAGGAACCGTACCAGAAAATGCCCACATTGAATATCAGGTCCATGTTCAAAATGAAGGCTGGATGGACTGGGTATCGGACGGTGAGTTTGCTGGAACCAGAGATAAAAGCCAACGAATCGAAGCCATCAGAATTCGCCTGGTGGATGATGACGGCAATGCCATGTCCGGATATTCTGTTGAGTACCGGGGCCACATTCAGGATCAGGGCGACACCGATTGGGTCGCCGACGGTGCCGAACTGGGAACGACGGGTTTGAGCCGGCGACTGGAAGCTTTGGAAATACAGATTCTGCAAACTGGCACAGATAACGGTGATTCAGACGGTGCTGATTCCGGCAGTAGCGACTCTGATGATGAAAGTAGCGAGGATACCGATGATTCAACCTCTTCCTCAGCGGCCATCGCTTCGCCGACTTCGACGATTGTCGTCGATAAAGAATTCTCAAACCGTGAACAGGACAGCAGTTATGACCTAAGCACTGCCACCCAGGCAGTTTTTAACGGAACTGATATCCAGGTAACCGGAACCGGAGCTACTGCCGGTAATGGCATTCTTACCATTACCAAAGAAGGAACCTACGTGGTTACCGGTAATCTCACCGAAGGTCAGATCCGGGTGGAAACCGCAGATGCCGAAAAAGTGCAGCTTGTCTTAAACGGCGTCACTATCCACAATAGCAACAGCGCACCGATTTATCTTAAGAGTGCTGACAAGGTATTTATCACCCTGGCCGATGGAACGACCAATACCTTGACTGATGGGACTGAATATATTCAGACCGACGACAACACCGTAGATGCCGTCATTTTCAGCAAGGCCGATTTAGCTATCAATGGCTCTGGCACATTGAATATCACAGCCCATTATAAGCACGGTATTGTCTCCAAAGATGACCTGGTTATTACTGATGGTATCTTTGATATCGAATCGGTAAAAGCTGGATTTAACGGCAAGGATGCACTTAAAATAAAAGACGGCATTTTTAACATCAGCTCATCGGCGGGTAAAGGCCTGACTTCAAAACACGACAGCGACACCACCAAGGGCTATGTTTATATTGCTGGTGGGACCTTTAACATTGCCAATTGTACCGAAGGTATTGAAGGCACCGCCATTGTCACCAGTAACGGTAATACTGGAACCGGCGGTCCTGGCGGAACGCGACCCGATCCCGGAACCACCCCACCAACACCACCTACGGGAACAGCAGTCTGATCGTGATAATTAGCTGCTAACCAAAAGATGCCCGCTACAGCCGGCATCTTTTTCCTTTAATCAGTTTTCACCATCCGTTTTTTCGTCTTCCTTTTTGTTCGGTTCGATTTGTCTGCGATGGTTCTTTTTATCTTTAACTTTCTTTCTGATCTTAATAAATATAAAGAACCCTAATCCGGCTATGACCGCAAATGGTATCAGTCTAAAAATTAAAACAACCAGAAATGCGATGATATATAGAATCAAATTGATCGAGGTTACAAAGCCTTCTCCGATTTTTGCGAATATTTCTGAGAAAGGTGAATTGACGGCAGTTGAGGATAACCGCTTTTCGTATAAGGAAACATAAATTGTTGAGTAGGCCATTTCGATATCCCAATTTTTAATGGTGCTCGTGAGGCTGTCAATTTCTGTTCGAACCCGGTTTAATTCACTTTCAATGGCCAGCATATCGGTAACATTGGTCGCCTGTTTTAAGTATTCCAACAGCCGCCCCTCTTCAATTTTCAGGTTGTTGAGTTGCGCCTGAACATCCTGATACTGTTGAGAAATGTTGGTGCTGCTGACATTGGCACTGATGGGGCTGCCCCATGTCTGGATCTGCGTCATCGCTTCTGAAAATTTTGCTGAAGGTACACGAAGGGTAAGATAACCGGAATTAGCCTGGACACCCGCCTGTTCCGAGGCATAGTTTGAGCCAGAATCCTGAACAAATCCTCCAATTTCCACGGCATAGCTACTGATTTTTGCAAAGGTGTTTTGATAATCTTCCGTATTCAGGCTGATATTTCCTGAATAAATAATTTTAGATGTATCAAAGGGGACATTGGCATTTGCCGTAGCCTCAGGTGTCGGCACAGCATTTGTGGTCTCCCCGCTTGCCTGATCTGTGACCATGGATTCATCCGTTGCCGTTTTACTATTTTCCTGGGTTGCTCCACTAAAACAACCCCCTGTAACGATCATGACCAAACAGCATAAAACTATGGCCATCCCCCACAACCAATTTTTTTTAGCTTTGAAAAGTTGGGGCTTTTCGTGTCGTAAATTTTCTGATGTTTTTTTTGTAGATCCCAGGTTTTGATTCAAATTTTCCAGGTCCATGAATCCACCTCCTAAATTTTTTTCAAGCTGATGTTCTTATTTTATCTTTTTACCCTTATTTCAGAAAAAGATGCATCGTGGCAGGTTTTGTTGTCCGCCTGCCAAGCTTTACTTCTTCAGGTTGTCAGTAATTAATACCGGTATTATCATAGGGGCTTTTTACCTGATCACCAATGCCTTTTCCCCGTCGCTCTTTGTCAATTTTGCGATTCATCATTTTTGCCATTAAATAATAAACCATTCCAGGCATTTTTAACTGGGCCTGATGATATAGTTCTGACGATGAGTTTTCCTGCTTTGCCACATTTTCCAGAAAGTATTGAAATCCACGCTCAGCTTTTTTTCCATTCAAGAGCTTGTCCAAGGGCTGCCCATTTAGCATTGCCCCCATTCCGATCACAAATCCCCCTTTAAAACTGAGATCATTCTCTCCGGCAAATAATTCCAGCATTTTCAAACCTGATTCATGGGTATGAACATAGGGCATGCCCCCCTGTATAATGCCATAAAGATCTTGTCCATGCAAGACGTCGCGGTTTTTTTCCAGCTCTTCCAAAAGGTAAACCGTGTCTGCCGGATAAGTATTAATATAACAGGGCCCAACCATAATGATTGACTGGACTTCATTAATAGCCGCCAAAAGCGGACTCAGGTTTTTCAAGTTTGGATATAAATGCAGGATTTCCACCTGATAATCCCGGACAGACAAAAATTCTCTGCAACGATTGGCCAGCATCATGCTTGTCCCTTTTTTTCGGGGACTTAGATTAATAATAACCACTTTTTTCATTGATTTAAATCCTCCACTGCCGAGTCAAGAAAGACACTGATGTTGCTAGCATCAACCAGATGCACGCGACCCTTGATATTCATTATTTTGATGTTTTCCGCAACCAGATTTTCAAAAGCACTTTTTTCATCGTTCTGCCATTGGTCCTTAACACCAATCGCTACAAACGTATGAACCCGACCAATCTTTCCTTTGACAAGCTCTCCATTTTTGTAATAATAATGCCGATCTCCAATAACAGCACATTTATCAAAGACACGTTTCGTTTTAAATGAATAACTTCCCCACTTAACCGGAGTAACCATGACCAATACATCGGTTCGCATCAATTTTGGTAAAATAATATCGCCATCATCGCGATGGATACACTGTCCATAGGTTTTATCAGTACAGCCGCCGCAACTATAACAGGGTCCTACATTCATATCTGTTAAGGAAATAAACTCAGTCGCTATTTTCCGCTCTCTTAATTTTTTATCCAGTCTTTCGCCAACTTCTTGTCTGGTGTGATCTGATAATATGGTAATCATAATCGTCCTCTTTTCTCCATTATTTTCCGATATAGTACATCCAAAACTTACGCTTCTATAAAAGGTAATATATTACATATTCTTCATATTGTCAACTGAATCTGATATCAGATTTTAAAAAACCGCCGCATTTGTTCGATGTTTTGTGCCAGAATTAAAATCATAAAATTATTATTTTTTATAATTTTATGATTTTTAAGATTTAAATCCAGGCGGAAATATGATAGGATATAAACAGATCTAATCAATAAAACTCAAGGAGCGCACAATGTACGAAAAAGGTATCCAGACAAGAAACCATCTTTATGAAATTTCAAAAAAGTGCTTTTATGAACATGGTTATGAAAATACCAAGATAAAAGATATTGTAACCGCAGCTGATACACCCATTGGTCTTTTTACCTATTATTTCAAAACAAAAGATAACATTGTCCACGAAATATATTCAGATTATTATCAGCAAATTGGCAAGTGTCTGAACGCATTATCAATCGATGGATTTGAAAATTCCATCCTGCACCATGCAGCATTGAGTTATATCTATTTTGATCTGATTCTCAACAATGAAAACAATCGACGCTTTTACTATGAAATTCTCAAAAAAGCATCAAACTATCGAATTGCTGGCGACTTTATCCGCAACACTTACCTTGGTTATATTCAAGAGTACAATCTGGTTGTCAGTGAAAGAGAATTCGATAACTTCCTTTTCATCGATTTTGGTGGACGTCGGGAGTATTTTCTGAATTATTTTGAAAAGCCGCTGGATGATTCCATCGACGAATTGGTTTTTTTGCTCAACGGGATTCTTCCCCGCTTACTTGGCATTGATCAACATGCTGTCACCACCCTTCTTTACAAGGGTATTCGTATCGCCAAAACCATTGACTGCCATCAAATCAAATTTCTTTATTAATAACTATTTTAATCTCAAAAGGAGGTTTCAGCCCAGATTAACAACTGGCTAAAACCTCCTTTTAAATTAAAACATTTCTTTCGTCATTCTATCAATTTCTTCATCCGTTGCTTCATAGACACCAGGGAATGAACTGACATTCAATCCCTGACTGGCACCAGGTATGAAATACAATTTTCCACATCGACGACAGGCCGTTTCCACTTTTTCAGCAATATTTTCCTGAGTCCAGCCCGGGAAATCAATGACGCCGCTGTCAATATCGCCCATGAATGTAATTTTTCCGCCATATTGCTTGATAAGTTCAGGGACGTTATTGGTGGTCATAACTCCCTGCCAGATATCAATTCCCATTTCAATCATTGACGGGACCAGGTTGGCTGCATAGCTGTCGCTGTGATGAATGATCAGTTCGACACCATTATCCTTATAATACCCGTAGATTTTCTTGTAAGCCGGTTCAAAGAACTCTTTAAACATTGCCGGTGAAATGAAGGAGTTAATCTGGCTACCCCAGTCATCATGATGAAAAAGGGCATCCGGGTGGAGATGATCAATAAACTCTTTTGCCAGTTTGAGTTCGAAATCGACAATATAATCAATGAGTTCATGCATCGCTTCCGGCTCTTCGTAAAATGCCATTAATGCTTCTTCCATACTCATCAGATAATGGACTTGTTCAAAGATCCCCGGGGCTACAAAAACGGTGACATATTGATCATTGCGGTCAACTGCATTGGCTTCAGCAATAGCAGTCGCCCATTTTTCAGCTGGTTGTTCTACGGAAGGCGCTTTTACATAGTCCTGCCATTTTGTAATATCTTTAATCACGATATGTTCTTCGTCATGCACGGGGAAAGCGCCGAGCTGGCCTTCTGGCCAGCGGATGGTGACGCCCCATTCATTGACAATTTCACCGCCTATTGGTGGCTTGATTCGGGTAATTGGTGTTTTCATCATCATTGCGAAAGCTTCATATTGTTTGACAAAGCGATCCGGATTTCCACCCTTCATAACTTCCACAAGATTTTGTCTTTTCGTTAACATTTTAATATCTCCTTCCTGAATCTTAGTGTTTTCCGTTCATCGTCAACTATTTTTTCTGCCCAAAAATGCCCTCCCGGTAAGCGCCAATATATTCCATACAGTAGTCGTCTTCGCCCAGCAACGCTTCAGTGGCAAAGATGATGCCCATCAGATCACCGTTGGTTGGATCGAGAATGGCACTGTCCAGACCGGCATTCATCGCCAGGACGGTAAAGCCCATGTTGACCATTTTTCGGGCCGGCAGGTTAAAGGAAATATTGCTGACCGCGCC
>NZ_AXAC01000055.1 GCF_000472665.1 Acetobacterium malicum subsp. dehalogenans DSM 11527
AGGCAATGAGAAAACAGGGAATCAAAGGTAGTGGTGAAAAGATGGCCGTGACGAAATGGAAGAATTCAAATGTCCATATCATCCACATGTTACTCCCAAACCAGTACTTTGAAGATCTGGGACTCATCGATTTATGTCAATATAAAGTTGGGTTACTGTCGAATTATTATTAATTCGGTGAGAGATTTCAGGAGCCGTGTACGGCAAACGTAAGCACGGTTCTGTGAGAGCAAAGAAATCCGGACTAATTACCCGGATTTCCAGCTACTCGATCATCCATGGATCGTGATGAACTTAAAATTATACATTCAATAAAGCAGCGATCAATAGTCAACCGGGTCTTCGACACAGCTGATAATGGCGTTTTTAAAGGCTTCACAAGCAGTTCGACAATTGGATTGGGTCCCGGTCAGAATAGCGCCGCTCAGATTTGAGTTGGTTGGGGGGCCAAAGAATTTAACCACTTCGACATCGGCAACCGTTAAGGCTTCGTCGATCCCGACGACCCCTTCAAGGGCCGGGGCAAACAGGAAAGCAATCGATGAACCGATCGGCAGGCCATAGGTTTTTGAAAAATACTTACCGATTTTAGGCACCAGCTGGGCATAAATCAGGTTGCTGTCATCGTCATTGACACTGTAGACGCTGGATTTATTTTCAGCATAGTCCCGGATATAACGTAGTCCGCTTTCAACGTCAGAAACAGTGGGTCCAGTGATGACACCAAAAACCTGGCCGTCATTAAGTCCGGCACCGGCTCCGTACAGGGTTTTAATGTAAACAACCTCGACATTTGAGGCTTTGGTGGCTTCATCGGCAGCACAATAGCCAACACCATCATATTGGGTGGTAAAAATCCCGATATCTATACAGCCCTCCGGCAAGTCAAACTCTTCCAACATGATGTCTTCAACAGCGGTTAGCATTTTACTATAAACAAGTTCGCATTTAATTCTATCTCCAGTCATGGTATCATCTCCTTTTTTGAATTTTATATCAGTTTCTACTTATAGTCCATAATATCATCATTTTTGCTCCGGGTAAATAAAAAAAAAGCAGCACAACGGGTAGTTATCTGCTTTTTTCTGGTTCGGCCTGTTTGTCATTAAAGTTATTCGGATATGGTTTCGATCGCCCCGTATTTACGAAAGCGTTGGTAACGGTGTTCCGTCAATTGTTCATGATCCAGGGCCTGGTTTTTTTGAAAGTTTTTATACAAACCGATTTTTAGTTCCCGATAGACGTTTTTAAAATCACGATGGTTTTCAGAAATGATTTTATCGACGACCTGGAGTTCCAATAAATCCTGGGCTGTCAACTTCAGACAATTAGCGGCTTCTTTGGTTTTGGAAGCATCTTTCCAGAGAATACTGGCACAGCCTTCAGGCGAGATAACCGAGTAAATGGCATTTTCCAGCATCCAGACCTCATCGGCCACGCCCAGGGCCAGTGCTCCACCGCTGCCGCCTTCACCAATGATGATGGACAGGATCGGCACCTTAAGGCTCATCATTTCCATCAGGTTGCTGGCAATGGCATGGCCCTGACCCCGTTCTTCAGCCCCGATACCGCAAAACGCGCCGGAGGTATCAATTAGACAGACAATCGGACGATTGAATTTTTCGGCCAGCTTCATTTGTCGCAGAGCTTTTCGATAACCTTCGGGATGGGCAGAACCGAAGTTCCGTTTGACCCGGGACTTCGTGTTTTTACCCCGTTCCTGGGCAATAACAGTCACCGGCATGTCCATCAGCATACCCATTCCAGTGATCATCGCCGGATCGTCACCAAAGCAACGGTCACCATGCAGTTCAATAAAATCGGTGAATAAATTATCTATAAAATCCTGTCCTGTCGGGCGGGTCTTTTTACGGGCCAGGGCGACCCGTTTATATGCTTCCATTTTGATCACCGCCTTTGGGAATTCCGTGTAGGGTTAATAATCGTTTTACCGTATCTTTTTGGATACTGCGGGGCACAATCGCATCCACAAATCCTTTCTCCAGCAAAAATTCAGCTCGCTGAAAGCCTTTTGGTAATCGTTGCCGAATGGTCTGTTCAATCACCCGGGGACCGGCAAAGGCAATCAGAGCTTCCGGTTCGGCTAGAATAATATCGCCTTCCATAGCGAAACTGGCTGTGACACCACCGGTAGTCGGGTCGGTCAAAATGGTCAGGTAGAGCAAACCGGCATCATTATGACGTTTGACCGCACCACTGGTTTTAGCCATCTGCATCAGCGCCAGCATCCCTTCCTGCATCCGGGCGCCACCGGAGACGGTATAGCCGATCACCGGCAGACGATGTTTAAGCGCATACTCAAAGATCAGAGTGATTTTTTCGCCGACCACCTGACCCATACTGCCCATCATAAAGGTGGCCTCCATGACGAATAGAGCAACCTTGTGATTGTCAATCTTTCCGGTTCCAATGATAACCCCTTCGTTTTCGTGGCTAAACAGGGTGGCCTGCTCCAGTTTTTCGTCGTAACCGGGAAATTCCAGTCGATTGGTTGAAGACAGCTCATGATGCTGTTCGACAAAGGTATCCTGATCAATAATCATATTTAGACGCTGTCGGGCATTGATGCGAAAATGATGACCGCATTTAGGGCAGACATGGAAGTTGTTTTCTAAATCTGAAGTGAAGCTCAATTGTTTACAGGACGGACAGCTCCGGCACAGTTCCGAGGGAATGGCCGGATCCGTTTTGCGTTTGATTCGATGCTGGGCTTCCAATTCATTTTTGGGTTTTTTAAATAGACCTTTGCTTAGCATTTAAAACCTCCATTTCTATTCAGACAAGGGTTTGCCAAATTCATTTTCCATAAAATCGGTATAATAATCACCTGCGATAAATAAAGGATGACTGAGGATATCCAATTGCACCTGGCTGGTGTGATCGATGCCTTCAATGACCAGTTCGCACAAAGCCGCCTTCATTTTCCGGATCGTCAGCTCTCGGGTTTTGGAATGAACAATCAGCTTGCCAACCATCGAGTCGTAATAGGGCGGGATCGAATAACCCTGATAGAGCAGGGTATCAAAACGCACCCAGGGACCACCGGGAACATGGAGGAAACTTATCGTTCCGCAGTTGGGTCGAAAATCCAGCAGCGGGTTTTCGGCATTGATCCGGCACTCGATGGCGTGACCTTGAATGTGGACATCGTCCTGACCAAAGGTCAGGGGCAGCCCGGCGGCAATCCGGATTTGCCATTTGACAATATCCACCCCGGTGACCATTTCGGTAATCGGATGCTCAACCTGCAGCCGGGTATTCATTTCCATAAAATAGAAATGTCCCTGGGCATCCATTAAAAACTCAATCGTACCAGCATTTTCATAGCCGATCGCCAGTGCTGCCTGGCGGGAAACTTCCATCATGGTCTGACGAATTTCCGGTGTCAGGGATGGGGAAGGGCTTTCTTCCAGCAGTTTCTGATTTTTACGCTGGATCGAGCATTCACGCTCGCCCAGGGCCACAACATGCTGATGCTGATCGCACAGCAGCTGAATTTCGATATGTTTGACCCGGGTTAAAAACTTTTCCAGATAAACCCCATCGTCATTAAAAGCATTTTGTGCTTCCTGCCGGGCCAGAGCATATTCGTTGAGAAAATCTTCGGATCGTTCAACCAGGCGGATCCCCTTGCCGCCGCCGCCGGAGCGGGCTTTGACTAACAGCGGATAGCCGATTGCATCGGCTTTCTGATGAGCCTCGCCGGGGTCATTGATGATATCGGTACCGGGGACAATCGGGACTCCAGCCGCCGCCATGGTGGCGCGGGCCTGGTCCTTATCGCCCATTTTTTGGATGATTTCCCAGGTCGGTCCGATAAAGGCGATGCCGCATTGGGCACACAGCCGGGCAAACTTGGGGTTTTCCGAAAGCAGTCCGTAGCCGGGATGGATGGCTTCCGCTCCGGTTAATACCGCCGCCGATAAGATCGCCGAAATATTCAGATAAGAGTCGGAAACAGCCGCCGGTCCAATACAAATACTTTCATCAGCCAGGCTGACGTGGAGGCTGTTTTCATCAGCGGTGGAGAAGACGGCAACGGTGGCGACACCCATTTCTTTACAGGCACGGATAATCCGCAGAGCAATTTCGCCTCGGTTGGCTATTAGTATTTTTGAAAACACCGCCGCCCTCCTTACTCAATCAGGGCAAAAGAGAAGTCGCCCACCACCGCAACCTTGCCATTGACCGAGCCGGAGCCGCTGGCAAAATAAAAAGGTGCCTTGGATCGGGTAATGCTGCAGGTGATTTCAATGGTATCGCCGGGGAAGACCTTCTCTTTAAACTTTACCTTATTCAGTCCGGTAAAGTAGGGCGTCTTGTTGGACCCATCCAGATCAGCCATTAAGACGCAACAGGTCTGGGCCATGATTTCACAAAGAATAACACCGGGTACGACCGGGTTACCGGGAAAATGTCCCTGTAAAAAAAACTCGTCACCGGTTACGGTGTAGCGACCAGTGGCGGTGGTATCGTCTATTTTTTCAGCCTCGTCAATCAGGAGCATCGGCTCCCGGTGAGGCAGGATCTTCTTTAATTCATCACGTTTCATTCTGATTTCCTTCTGAATTTTATATAAAATTCCGTTTAGTAATTTTTCAGACCGTTAACAAGCTTCAGCCGCACCGATCAGGATCGGTACGGTGTAGATTGGTATAAACTACTGTACCGACCAATTGTTAATCTGTTGTTCGCCGCGCTATGCGAAATCCGCTTTGCTCCTTTCGCATGAGTCGCGAGCAGTCGCCAACTACAAGCAAGCTTGTGATTGGCTCGTTACTTTCGCGAAGAATAGGACAGGCTCTGCCGTGTCCGCTCCGATGCGTACAACATGATGTAACAATTGTCGGTACTGGGTTAATAACGCAGTCTAAAATCTAGTCTTCAACGATGCGATAGAGCACCTGGCCGAATTCGACGACCTGGCCGTTACCGACGCAGACTTCCATAATGGTTCCGGGCGTCTCGGCGGTAATTTCGTTCATCAGCTTCATCGCCTCGATGATACACAGGGTGTCGCCTTCGGAAAAGTGCTGGCCCTTGGTCACATAGGCGGGATTGCCGGGTTGACTGCTTTGGTAGAAAACCCCCACCATCGGTGATTTTATTTCTTTCCAATGGGCAGTTTCAGCGATCTCAATGGCTTCCGCCGCTACCGGCTGAGTATAATGAGGAAGGGGTGCAGTTGCCGCTATCGGGGGTTCCTGATAAGTAATCCCGGCTGGTTGTGCCGCTCCGATTTCCCGTTTTATTTCGATCTTCAGGTTGCCCTGATCAAGAGCCAGACTGGTGAGCTTTTCGGCCGACATGATCTTGGCCAGGGCCTGGATGGTTTCGATATTTAATTCCATTGTTTATTCTCCTCTATCTAACAAATGCCAGGCAAGCATTATGACCACCAAATCCAAGCGAAATGGACAGGGCAACGTCACTCTGGACGGCCCGTTTCTGATTGGGGACATAATCCAGATCACAGTCCGGATCAGCTTCCTGATAACCAATGGTAGGGGGGATTATGCCATCTTTTAAGGCCATCACCGCGGCAATTGCTTCGATGGCGCCAGCCGCTCCCAACATATGGCCCGTCATTGATTTAGTGGAGCTGACCAGGGTGCGACTGATATGGTCACCCAGGGCATTTTTAATGGCGATGGTTTCTGATTTATCATTAAGGGGAGTGCTGGTGCCATGGGCGTTTACATAAATCTGAGCATCCTCAAATTTGACACCCGCACCGACTGCTTCTGCCATGGCCAGGCTGATGGCCCGGGTTCCACCGATGGCATCAGGATGGGGGGCCGTAATATGATAGGCATCACAGGTATTGCCGTAGCCAACAACTTCACCATAGATTTTAGCACCGCGGTTCAGGGCTGATTCCAGTTCTTCCAGAACCACTGCGCCGGCGCCTTCGCTCATGACAAAACCACTGCGGTTTTTATCAAAGGGAATGGAGGCCCGGGTCGGATCGTTAACGGTCGTCAGGGCCGTTAAATTAGTGAAGCCGGCCACCGACAGGGGCGAAATACTGGCTTCAGTACCGCCGGCAATAATAGCATCGGCATAACCGTGCTTGATACTGCGGAAGGCTTCGCCAATTGAGTGGGTGCCAGTGGCGCAAGCTGTGACAATGGGCAAACAGGGACCCTGGGCATTATAGCGAATAGCGATGGTTCCCGCCGCAATATTCGAAATCATCATCGGGATGAAAAAAGGCGAAATCCGGCTTGGCCCTTTGGTATCCATTTTATGACATTCATCAATAAAGGTGTGAATGCCACCAATGCCGGAACCGATATAAACACCCAGTCGGGTGGGGTCCACATGAGCCTGTACCCCACTGTCTTCCATCGCCTGGACGGCCGCACCAATGCCATATTGGGTAAACAGATCAGTTTTTCGGATTTCATTTTTTCTAATATAGTCAAGGGGTTCAAAGTCAAGAACCTCACCTGCAATTTTCACTTTTAAGTCGGTGGTATCAAATTTTTTAATAAAGTCGATGCCGCATTTTCCGTTTTTGAGGTTTTCCCAAAAAAGCTCTACAGTGCTACCCACTGGAGAAACGACACCACATCCTGTTATAACAACTCGTCGATTCATTGATTACTCCTAAATATAGAGACCGCCATCAACTTTAATGACTTCTCCTGTAATATAGCCTGATAAATCGCTACTTAAATAAACGCACAGATTGGCAATGTCTTCAGCCTGGCCTAAGCGTTTTAAGGGAATTTGTTTGAGAATTTCTGCTGTAATTTCGGGTTTCAATTCTTTAGTCATATCGGTATCGATAAAACCGGGGGCAATGGCATTACAGGTGACTCCCCGCAGGGCCATTTCTTTGGCAGCTGACTTTGTCAGGCCGATCAGACCGGCTTTGGCAGCGGCATAATTGCATTGGCCGATGTTACCCATCAGGCCGGAAACCGAGGAAATATTAATAATTCGGCCTTTGCGCTGTTTGAGCAGATAGGTGCCGACGTGTTTGGTCATGTTGAAAGCGCCTTTTAAGTTGGTGTTAATGACGCTGTCAAAATCTTCTTCTTTCATGGCGATTAACAATTTGTCATTGGTAATGCCGGCATTATTCACCAGGATATCCAAGCCGTCAAAATCTTTAATAACCTGGACAACTAAATCTTTGGTGGCGTAAAAGTCGGACACATCACATTGATAGCTTTTAGCCTGGACACCCAGTGCCAGCAGTTCGTCAATGGTTTGTTCAGCATTTTTCTGGCTGCCGCGGTAGATAATCGCCACATTTCCATGAGCTTCCGCTATTTTAAGGGCGATCGCCCGGCCAATTCCTTTTGCACCGCCGGTGACCAGTGCGGTTTTTCCTGTTAACATATAAAAGACCATTCCTTTCCGGCATTTTTTGCTTCAAGATAATCGGTTAACACTGTTTCAACATGACAGCAGGTAACCGATTTGTCTATTTTTTTTATAAAGCCGCCCAGGGTTTTACCAGGACCGCATTCAATAAAGGTGGTAAATCCGTCGGCAATCATATTGCGGATGGTTTGTTCCCATAGCACGGGATGATTGATTTGATGCAGAATGTAATCACGGATATCCGCCGGAGCTGTGGGGTAGGGTTTGGCATAAGCGTTGGAATAGAGGGGGATGGATCCTGCTGCAAATGTCAATTCATAAATTTTCTGCTCCAGCAGCTTGGTTGCATAAGTCATAAAAGGAGAGTGAAAGCCGCCGGACAGAGTCAGTGGAATACCCCTTCCGCCCAGTTCTTTGACTCGTGCTAAAAATGCTTCCTGATCATCCTTCAGCAACGCAACAACCAATTGCCCGGGACAATTGTAATTGACCGGGTAGCATTGATTGAATTCCCGGCAGAGTGTTTCCACCGTGGCATTGTCCAGTTTTAAAACAGCCACCATCGATGCCGGCGTCATCTGCGATGCTTCTTCCATGGCGTGACCACGTTTTTTAACAAATTTTAGTCCGTCGTCCATCGATAGGACCCCAGCTGCCACCAGTCCAGTAACCTCCCCCAATGAGAAGCCGGCGATTCCCTGGGCTTCGACTCCAACGCATTTCAAGGCCGCCAGCGCCGCCAGCTCCACGGCAAAAATACAGGGCTGGGTGTTCTGGGTTTGGTTGAGTGCTTCAGCTGGCCCCTCAAAGCAGAGGGTTGAAGTGCCGGGATGAATGGTATCGACCTGGTCGAAAATTTCCCGGGAGCAGGGACTGAGGTCGTAAAGGGGTTTGCCCATACCAACATACTGTGAGCCCTGACCGGGAAAAAGCAGTGCTATTTTACCCATTGTGTTCCTCCTTTTAAAACTGTTTCTGTTTCTTCAGCCAGTGTTAAAATGATTTCCTTCACGCTTTGTTTTTTCTTAATCATTCCTGCAATCTGACCAGCCATGAAGCAACCTTTTAGAGAATCACCTTCCTGAGCAGCAATGCGAAGAGCACCCCGCCCGTATTCTTCCAGGACTTCTGGTGGTGTAGTGGGGTCATTTTCCGCTTTAATAAAGTCTTTAGAAAAGGTTGTTTTTAAAGAACGGACCGGATGACCCAATGACCGGCCACTGAGAGTGGTATCAATATCTTTGGCTTTGATAATTTTGTCTTTATAGTTTTCATGGATGTTGGTTTCGTGGGCGACTAAAAAACGGGTGCCCAGCTGAACGCCCACCGCGCCCAGCATTAGAGCGGCGGCAATGCCCCGGCCATCGCCAATTCCGCCGGCAGCAATGACCGGAATCGAAACCGCGTCACAAACCTGGGGAATTAATGGCATGGTGGACATTTCACCAACGTGTCCGCCGGATTCGCCGCCTTCGGCAATTACCGCCGTGGCACCGGCCCGTTCCGAAAACCGTGCTAATCCGGTCGAAGGTACTACCGGAATTACCTTGATACCGGCTTCAATCCACAGCTTCATGAATTTACCCGGATTACCGGCACCGGTTGTGACAACCGGGACCTGTTCATCAATCAGAACCTGGGCAATTTTATCCACGTGAGGATTCATCAGCATCACGTTGACCCCAAAGGGTTTATCGGTCAGGCTTTTGGCCTTATGAATTTCATTGCGCAGCCAATTTTCATCGGCGTTCATTGACGAAATAATCCCTAAACCACCTGCATTTGACACGGCAGCTGCAAGCTGAGCATCGGATATCCACGCCATTCCTCCTTGAAGAATGGGAAATTCAATGTTTAAAAGATCGCAGAGTGGTGTTTTAATCATGTTATTTCACCTAAGCGATTGCTTTTTCGATCAGAGTTACCACATCACCAATGGTTTGGAGTTCGCCATCCATTTCAATACTGGTATCAAAAGCTTCTTCAATTTCCATGACCAGTTCGACAGTATCCAGAGAATCCAGTTCCAGTTCTTCAAATGTTGAAGCCATTGTTACTTCCAGATCTTGTTCGTCTTTGTAATTCCGTAAAATTTCCACTACTTTTTCTAATACCATTTGATTAATCCTCCTAAGATTATAAATAAATTTTTGATTGAGATGGGGTTAGTTATTTAAACAATTAGTTGCGAGTGGACCACATCAGGTCCATTCAATAACGCAGGCGCCAGTTGTCAGGCCCCCACCGAAGGCGGTTAGGGCAATCCGGGTGCCGGGTTTAAAGGTTTTGCTGCGGTTAAGTTCATCCAGCACCAGTGGGATGCTGGCGGCTGAGGTGTTGCCGCAGCCGTTGACGCGCAGGACAAATTTGTCCATTGGCAGTTTCAGGCGTTTGGCAGCTCCTTCGATAATTCGCAGGTTGGCCTGATGGGGGATAATATAATCCAGATCAGACAGTTCGATGCCGGCGGCTTTTACCACTGAGCGTAAGTCACTACAGATGGCAGCTACCGCAAAGCGATAAACTTCCGGCCCGTCCATCAGCAGATAGGGGGCTGGGTTTGACTGGTTTTGGGTCAGGGGGTGATTCCCCTTAGGCCAGGGAATACTTAAGGCATGCTGATTTCCGACGGCGGTCAGCTGAATGGCTTTTAAGCTATTCCCGCTGCCCAGCACCGCTGCACCGGCGCCATCTCCGAAAAGAACAGCGGTAGCCCGATCCTGCCAGTCCACCAGTTTGGACATGGCGTCCACGGCAATGACCAGAATTTTCATGTCATTATTCCGGGCAAAATATGCATCCGCCACATCCAGTCCATAGACAAAGCCGGAACAGGCAGCATTGAGATCAAAACTGGGGCAGGTCGCACCCAGTTGTTCCTGAATCAGACAGGCCAGGGAAGGAGTGACGGTATCGCCGCCAAGGGTGGGGCAGATGATTAGATCAAGTTCTGCTGGTTTGATTTGGGCATTTTCCAGGGCATTCACACTGGCTTCCAGGGCGATATCCAAAATGGATTCGGCCACACAAATATGTCGCGCTTCGATGCCAGTTCTGGAAACAATCCAATCGTGGGATGTATCCAGAAACTGAGCGAGGTCTTCATTGGTCTGAATTGTTTTTGGCAATGCAGAACCGGTTCCGATAATTGCAAAGGACATTTGTTCCTCCAAGCATCAAGACTCAGACGTTTCGTTTTCGTCAGATAATCTTGATAATTTTTTTCTGAAAAAACCATTTAATTTTTCCATGCCGTGAATTAAAACTTCTTTCTCTTCATCGGTCATTTCTTTAGAAATATCTTTCACCATTTTTACATGAAAGTACTGGTGAATTTTATCGATCCGCAAACCCTTATCAGTGAGCCGGACGTAAACAACCCGTCCATCGGTATTGCTCTTTTCTTTCTTTACATACCCTTTCTTGACCAGTTTATTAATGGCTACGGTCACAGATGGGAGGGTAATGTTAAGGCTTTGGGCAAGATCACTAATGGTTCTTCCATCATTTTTATTTTTTCCCACATGCTCAATCAGATGCATTTCATTGATTGATAAATCAATATTTGTTGATTGTTTGAGTAAATCTTCTTCAAACTTTAAAATATTATTGAATGTATCAACCAGAACGGCGTTGAGTTGGGAAGAAAAAGAGTCCAAAGGGTCACCTCCATTATTATTAGATTGTCTAACTAACTCAACTTTCCCAGCTTAATTGACCGAACAAAGCCTTTATAAAAGAGGCCTGAGAGTCAATCCATTGCTGGAGTTGATTTTTTAACAGTGTAGACTTTCTAGCGCCTACCGAATTTAATTGTTCAACAAATAAGCTCATCAAACTTTGAAGAGCGGTTGAGAGTACCATATCCTGGATGTCATCACAAAGCCTGAAGAATAATTCGCACAAGGTTTTATCATCATTTTCGCTTCGGCGAAGCCATTCCAGGAGAATGTAACGGGTAAAAACAATGGT
>NZ_AXAC01000056.1 GCF_000472665.1 Acetobacterium malicum subsp. dehalogenans DSM 11527
CAGTACTTCCGAGGTTAAGTTGCTCCGCTTGTTGTTAAAACGACCATCTCAATATATATGACTCAGCTAATTTTCGGACGTCCCCACTTTTGGAAAGGTTATCCTTCATATATACCATCACTGGTTCACTTGCGTTCCGTTCCAACAACCGCCATCAGCTTCCTTCAGACCCTTCCGTCGCCGGAAACGCCCTTGCTTACAGCTTGTCTTCCCAATTAGCCAGGTGACAGGTCTTCTTTCAGACCATTAGCTCGGCAACATGCCTCGCAAACCAAAAAAAGCCTCGGCATCGAACCGGAGGCTTAGGTAGCAACAAAAGCAATTTAGTCTCAAATATATGAAATCGGGAATGCTTTATGGCCGTTTTTTTAGACTTAATCCTTCGACTTGGATCGTTGCACCAATCAGATTTCTTTTTAGCACAAAATGTAGTGTTGAGGCTATCACCTTTGCATTTTTACTGATATATACGGTAATACCATTCTGTTGAAAAATATCAAACGCTTCCAATTGATCTGGTTTCGTAAGTGAAACCTCAGAGAGCTCAAAAGTTGGACAACATCCACCCCCGGTGGAACTGATCGTGAGTGTCAAATCGTTTTTTCCTTTTTTATGCATGTATGCTAAAACTGCGGCGTCTATCTTTAGTTTAAATGAATTGTCCATCTTTATCACTCCTATTCCATTTTATTTTTCGGCAATATGATTGTAAAACAACTACCTTTGTTTAATTGACTTTCGGCTTCAACCATGCCACCATGGGCAGTTACTATTGACTTAACAATGGCGAGACCAATTCCGGAACCACCGGTCATGCGGTTTCGGGATTTATCCGCACGGTAAAACCGCTCAAATACATATTGAAGTTCATCTTTTGGAATACCGATTCCATTATCACTAACACTTACTTGAACAAACTGCTTATCTTCAGAAATATGAATTTTTATAGTTCCATTCTCTGGTGTATATTTTACCGCATTAGAAACTAAATTTATGAGAACCTGGCTGATTCTATTCTGATCTGCATAGATGGCTGAACTGTCCCCACTAATCGATACGTTCAACATTTTTTTATTAATACCTACTTCAAAGTTACCAACTGCCTTTTCGGATAACTCAGTCAGATTGATTTGTGTTTTATCAAGTTTTAAATTATCACTTTCAACTTTTGCCAAATTCTCTAAATCCTGAATGATTTTGCCGATCCGCAATATTTCATCGTGGCAACTTTGCAAACGTTCGTTTGTGGGTTCCCAGATCCCCTCAATCATGGCCTCAATATGGGTTCCGATGGATGTAAGAGGGGTTCGTAATTCATGAGCTACATCTGATGTCAATTGTTTTCTTAACGATTCCTGCTTTCCCAGTGAATCGGCCAAATGATTGACAGCAACAATGAGTTCATTTAATTCTCTGGTATTTGAGCCTTCGGCGATGCGCACATCATAATCACCATCAGAAATTTGTTTTGTGACCGTGACAGTATTTAGGATTGGACTGCTTAATCGTTTAGCCAGGATTGTTCCGACGATAACTGAAAAAATGAGTGAGAAAAGTCCGATACCGATTAAAATTGTGTTGAGTGCATACAAAAACTGAAAATCATCAGCGCTTAAAAAGTACGGTCCAAAATAACTGATATGTGCGGTGCCAATGACCTCCCCGTCTTTCATAATCGAGATGGTCTTTGACATAAATTCACCATTCATTTGCGGGTATTTCGTGTCCATTCGATGTGAAATATCATCCATCACTTGTGTACACAAGGACATATCGCAGGTTTCAGCATCCCAGATCGTTTGATTCTGCAAATCATAAACCTTAACAATATACCCGTCATAAAGTGCATACATGCCAATGGTATGAACGAAATCAGCATCCCATGTTTTTGTATTCAGATCATATTGCCGACTCAAACTATCTGTTATTTCCTGAGTTCGTTTCTCCTGCTGAATGGTAAGATAATTAGTAAATTCTTTTTCTATTAAAATATTAGATAGAAAGCTGATCGAAGCTACAGTCAGTAACATTATCAGAGCAATAGTCAGCGATAATTTTGTTCTTAAGCTATGTTTCATAGCAATCTCCTAATCCAAGATTAATTGGATGCCTTCATTTAAAGAAGTTTCATCAATAGCGCCTTGAAAACTTGTTGCAATTTTGCCGTCAGCGTTGATAAAGAAAGTAGCTGGAATAGATGTTACTTCATAGGCATATGCAGCTTCCTGTTCGGTATCAAAATATACTGGGAAATCAAAGCCCTGTTCACGTACATATTGAAGACCAGTTTCTGTCGTTTCGCGTTCACCATCAACATAATCAACCATTAAAAATGCAATCTCATCCTTTTTTTCGCCATATATTTTGTTAAAATGAGGCATTTCACTTTTACAAGGTGGGCACCATGAAGCCCAGAAGTTCAGTACAATGGGTTTCCCTCTAAAATCTGAAAGTTTAACCGGATTTCCGGCTTCATCGATGACAGTAAAGTCCGGAGCAGCCTTTAATGGACTTTTCTGAGATAGAATTTTTTGTGTTGTACTATTTGCGATAGAATTCTGCTGATAAGAACTTGATAGATAGGTATAACCAAAATAGACGATACCTAAAAAAGCGACAAATGTAAAGATAGCAATGACTGTTTTTATTTTACTACTCATAAAGCTCCTTATATCGTGAATAACGAAAGAAAATATCCCATTAATCCGGTGGCCATCAGAATTCCGATCATTACAAGAAATATGCCTGAAATAAAATTGATGATACGATAATTCCGTTTTATTAAATTGAATGTTGTGGTTAATCGTTCAATTAACAGTGCACTCAAGATAAAGGGAAGACCCAGACCAAGTGAAAATGAAAATAGCATTAATATGCCTTTTAAAGCATCCCCACCGGAAGCCGCCAACATCAATACCGATCCTAAAAATGCGCTGACGCAAGGGGTCCAACCTATGGAGAAAACAATTCCAAATACAAGGGATGATAAAAAGCCTACTTTAAACTGTTCCTGTTTCATATGGTGATTCATCCTTAAAAAAGGAAGCTGTAATAGACCCATAAAATTTAAACCAAAAAGGATGACAATGATTCCGGTGATTACATGTAAGCTATTCTTATTTTGAATGAAAACATTCCCGATCACCCCCGCAAATGCACCCAATAACACAAAAACAATTGTAAAACCGAGCACAAAACCAAGGGCATTTATAAATGCATTCGACTTATTTCCGTTGCTGGTTTGTCCCGCAAAATACGAAATATAAACAGGTAGCAGGGGCAGTAAACAAGGAGAAATAAAGGTGATAATACCTTCCAGAAACGATATAAAATAGTTCATTTGAATATCCCTTAATAACCATAACGAAAAATGATTAATTTTATATCTGTTACGGAGTAGCCTTCGTTTTCGACTGAATATATAAAACTGTCTAATCTCGTCACTTCTGCATCAAATTCAATTGTTATATTCTTTTTAGGCAAATCAACTGCTACCTCTGCTTGTGCATCGATCTTAATGATTGTTTCCATTAATTCTTGTCCGCAAAGGCCACTGGATAAACCTTCAATATTGAGTGTCATTTGTACCATTTCTTTCACCTTTTAATCTATGTAAAATTAGGTGTTGGGAAAATACAGCAACACGCCTATTCACAAAATTCATACTTAGTAAAATACAAAATCATTCTTTAATTTAAAAATTGAATGACTTAGCATTAATAACTTCAATTCAATATTTTCGTAATCACAGGCAGTGTTTTGACGTTGTTTTTTATAGCCCGATCGTATAATTTTATAACGACTAATGATAAACCGAATCCGATTATACCACCACCAACTTGAAACCCTACCAATGATTGACCAAGCTGATTTGCAATCAACCAACCAATCGCCGCTCCCGCGGCGGCGGCAAATAAAGGAATCGCATATACCACAAAGGCTGCGAGTACCATACTTGCACTGTGCATCTCAAATGCTACTTTTTGTCCTGGTTTAGCCGAAACGGCATTGCGAACGTCCATGACAATAGCACTATCTCCAGGGCATGCTCCACAGTTATCGCAATCCCCATGTCTGGCGGCCTTGACTTTTGCCACATTTCCATTTACTTCAATAACAATCCCAATTTCTTGCTGTTTCATTTTCATTCCCACCTTTTAAAATTTCAATCCGTTCTGATTGATGAATCGATTATGACTTACGTCCATATTGGACCATACTATCTGTTGTTTATAAGCGTCTTTACTTTTAAGCAAAGACGCTTATAACAACTTTTTAACCGTATCAGCATGTGACATCTTTGAAATTTTTTAAGGATATTGGTTTTATACTATTTACGGTTATTTGCATTAGTTTTTCAGATTTGTCCTACTACATTGAAGTCTTCTTCTTCGATGGCCGCTTTAAAACTCTCAAAGGTTAAATTATCTGAATCGTATTCGATTGCCACCGTTTTTCCAGGAAGATCGACGATGACACTCTCAACACCTTCAAGTTCGCCAACAGCATTTTTTACAGCTCTTTCACAGTGAGCACAGGACATACCTTCGACATTTAAAATTATTTTTTTCATTTTTTGCACCTCATTAAATTTTATTTAAAATATTTATTTTGAGTCGTTATTCTAGACTATTTATTTAATACTAAACGGTTTTAAGAATTTATCAACTTCAATGGGTTGTTTATCTTTATCTTCGATTTTTACCTTGGCAAAAACCCAGCCTTCAACTTTTGTCGGATCAACACCGGCATCAATAAACATCTGCGGATTGAGCACAAAGACGATATCCTTGTCATTGGTACTCATGTCTTTCGCCCATTCAAACGCATTGCCATCACCAAGATCGACCCCATAGTGGTCAAGGGCGGTATGATATTTAATATTTTCACGTTTTAAATTGACAATCTGTTCATAGGAGGCTAGCGGTGTGACTTCGCCTTTATAGGTTAATTTTTCATCACCTAACATGGTTCCGACCATAATCTTATCGCCGATAACCATCCCGGCAGGGAGTTTGGTGACATCAAGTCCGGCATCGATGAATGGTTTCGCAGCCACTTCCAGCATCACATCGTGAGGTGTGCCACTGCTGTAATCTTTACTCCAGATAAAACGGGCGGTTCCATCCGGTGCCGACAAAGACCATCCGCCATTCATCTCGTCTTCGGCAATTTGATCAGGGATTGCCTGAAGAACCGCATCAAATGATGTGATAGAGGTCTTGCCAACAACATCTGCCTGCTGGCAACCAGATAGGACAACTAATAACAATGCTACTGCCCCTACTAAAACAATTTTCTTTTTCATAATCATATCTCCTTTTTATTTTAAGTTTATTTTTTTACTATTACTTATTACTTTTTATGGCTTGAACCCTTTTAATCTCAGTGCATTGGTGAGTACCGAAACCGAACTCAGTGACATGGCCGCGGCTGCAAAAATGGGATTCAGCAATGGCCCGCCAAACAGATACAGCAGTCCGGCGGCAATGGGTATTCCGGCAACGTTGTAGCCAAATGCCCAAACTAGATTTTGCTTGATGTTCCGAATGGTGCTTTTGCTGAGCTTGATAGCCGTTGGCACATCCATAAGATCACTTCGCATCAGTACGATATCAGCGGATTCCATGGCGACATCGGTACCAGAACCAATCGCGATGCCAATGTCAGCCTGTGCCAATGCCGGTGCGTCATTGATGCCATCCCCAACCATGGCCACTTTTCGGCCTTCAGCCTGGAGTTTTTTTACTTCGTTTGATTTATCTTGGGGCAATACTTCTGCCAGAACCCGATCAATGCCAACTTGTTTGGCAATGGCTTCGGCTGTTTTTTTGTTGTCGCCGGTAATCATCGCAACTTCAATGCCCATTTCATGAAGTTTGGCAATAGCGGCTTTACTGCTGGCTTTGACAACATCGGCAACGGCAATAATCCCGGACAGCGTGCCATCCGTAGCAATGTACATCGGAGTTTTTCCTTCTTCAGCGAGCCGATCCGATTCATTTTCCAGAGTAATCAGCGAAATACTGTTTTCATCCATCATTTTTCGGTTCCCCAACAACAGCCGAGAGCCGTCAACTTCGACTTCAATCCCGTATCCAGGAATTGCTTTGAACTTATCAATTTTAAGTGTTTCCAGGTTTTCCTTTTCGGCACCTCTGACAATCGCTTCACCCAGCGGATGTTCCGATCCTTTTTCAGCCGAAGCGGCGATTTGAAGCAGCCAATTTCGCTCAATCCCGGAAGCTGTCACAATGTCGGTTACTTCGGGCTTGCCTTCAGTAATAGTTCCGGTTTTATCAAAAACGATGGTATTAATCTGATGGGTGGTTTCCAGCGCTTCGCCGCCCTTAATCAAAATGCCATACTCCGCACCCTTTCCGGTCCCAACCATAATGGCGGTTGGCGTTGCCAGACCAAGTGCGCATGGGCAGGCGATTACCAGAATTGAAATGAAAATGGTCATTGAAAACACTAATGACTGACCTGTGAAATACCAACCTGCGAAGGCCAGAACGGCAATCACAAAGACAATCGGGACAAAATAACTAGAAACAATATCGGCCAGCTGAGCAATCGGTGCCTTTGAGCCCTGGGCATCTTCCACCAGTTTGATGATTTGAGCGAGGGCTGTGTCGCCGCCAATTTTTGTCGCTCTGAATTGGATCACACCATTTTTATTAATGCTGGCTGCATATACCATATCCCCTGATTTTTTATCGATGGGCATGCTTTCTCCGGTGAGCATCGATTCATCAATGGCGGTATTTCCTTCAATGACGATCCCATCAACCGGAATTTTACCCCCGGGTTTGACCAGGATCACATCATCAATTTCGACCTCATCAATGGGTGTTTCAATTTCGGCGCCATCCCGGATGACAATGGCCGTTTTAGGCGCAAGGCCCATAAGTTTTTTAATTGCTTCGGAAGTTTTTCCTTTGGATACGGCTTCCAGATATTTTCCTAACAGAATCAAGGTAATGATAACCCCGGCGGTTTCAAAATACAAATCTTCAACTGCCCCGAAATTGCCTGAACCGATCTGATAAACAGAATAGAGGCTATAGAGAATCGCTGCTGAAGTTCCCATTGCGATCAATGAATCCATATTGGGACTGCGCTGGATAATGGCTTTGAAACCGACACTGTAAAAACGGTGGCCGGCGATGATAATCGGGATAACCAGAATAATTTGCGCGATGGCATAGGTCAGCGGATATTGCATCGGTTCCAGAAAGCTGGGAATCGGTAGCCGCAACCACCAGATCATTGCCCCCATGGCCAGATATAGCAATGGAATCCCAAAACTGGCCGATACGATCAATTTGGTTTTAAGCGTTCGGATTTCCTTTTCTTTCCGCAGTTTATCTTCATCAACAGCCGTTTTTTTCTCTATTTCCAGTGCCTGATACCCAGCTTTTTCAATTGCCTGCCGAATGGCTGAGAGTTTTACCAGCTGGGCGTCGTAGTGAATGGTGGCTTTTTCAGTGGCCAGATTAACCGACGCACTGATTACTCCTTCAAGTTTTCCCAGAACCTTTTCAATTCGCGATGCACAGGCGGCACAGGTCATCCCGCCAATGGGGATGGTAACTTCACTTTTGGTGGAAACTTCCACGGTTCCGTATCCGGCTTTTTCAATGGCTTCATTGATTTTTTGCCGGGATGTCTCTGCCTCATTGTATTCAACTGACAGGTTTTCGGTGGCAAAGTTAACCGATGCACTGTTTATCCCTTGCATCTTATTGACTACTTTTTCCACCCTGGCCGCACAGGCCGCACAGGTCATTCCGGTTATTTTGACTGTTTCTTTGTTCATTAAATTCCCCTCCTCTTGCGCTTCAAAATAATATTTATCAATTGTATTAATTTACTAGTTTTTTATTGGTTAATATCGTCTACAACAGTAATCGTACTTCCTACCATTCCCATCCAACAGGAATATTGGATAGTCCCTGATTTTGTCGGTGTAAATTCAACCACATTTTCTCCGACATTCAGTTTTTGTTCCACACCGTAACTTCTGATGAGCATTTTATTATTACAGCCACTCAGGTCACCATTTTCAGCAGTAATGGTCCATTTAACTGGTATACCCGTTTGTACGACAATCGGAGCATAACCTCGCTCAAGAGTGGTCGTTACTGTTTGAACCCCATCACTCACTGTGGCTTTGGTTCCGCCATTTGATTTGGCCCCGGAACTGCTGGTACTCTGTTGTGTTGTCGTATTTTGAGTCTCACTGCTTGATTGTGAGGAATTCGAATTAACAGCAGTTCCTCCTGTGTTTCCCGAACTTCTGGTGCAACCAGAAAGTAAGACGATCCCAATCAGAGCGATCGCTAACACGCTTCCTAATAAATAAAATGATTTTTTCATTTTTTAAAACCTCCTTTTAATAATACCCTTTATTATCTTTTAATCAACAATTGTTATATTGCTTTTAATCATCCCCATCCAACAACTATAGGGGATTGTTCCTGTTTCAGTTGGGGTGAATTCGATGATATTGTCACCGGCCACTAATTTCTTTTCAATATTGTATTTAGGAATCAATACTTGATTGTTGCACCCATTTATATCACTCTCGTCTGCCTGGATGATCCATTTGACGGGTACCCCGACATGGACTGTGATTGGTTCATAACTATTCGGTGAAAGCTTCGTTGTAATTGTCTGAACCCCCTGGTCGACGGTTGCTGTATTGTTTTGCTGCGCTTCATTCGCCGCTGTAACACCACCGGTTAAGGACGGAAGTCCAATACCGGATAAACTCATACCGTTACTGAACATAAACACACCCAGTATCAGGACTAATACGGCACTGGCGGTCATCATTTTGCTGGTAAATTTTTTGCTGAGAAATGAGCTGATCGCTCCCAGTCCAAACATCAGCGGCACCGTTCCCAAACTGAATGCCAACATCGATAAGGCACCCTGTACCGGATCACCGGTGGAAAGTGCATAGAGTTGCATCGCCTGGAGTGGTCCGCAGGGCATTAAGCCATTTAAAAGTCCGACATATAAGGGACTGTTACTTTTTTTCTGTTCATTGATCTTCCTGGCGAAAATCTTGGGCATTCTGGGATTAAACTTGCGCAACCAGGGGAAAATATTAAGCATATTTAAGCCCATAATTACCATAAACACCCCTGCCATAACAGCGACAATTCCTTTTGCGGTTCCTGAAAAGCTGACGACTGATCCTAGTGCTCCGACGATCCCGCCGACAATGGTGTAAGAGATCACCCGTCCGGTGTTGTATAAAATGCCGGGTCTGAGATTTGCGGTTTTCTTTTCACTTTTGATACTTGCATTGGGAACGCATTGTGAAAGATTGATCCCTCCACACATAGCAACGCAGTGGATCGATGTGAGTAAACCGATTAACAATAGTGCGCCGTAACCCACACCCTGTTTTGCCTCCGGAAACGAGTTGAAGATATTAAAACCGCCAAAGTAATTAATAATCACGAATGCGGCAATGATGATAATGCCGGTTCCTAACACTTCATTGATTTTATTTTTCTTTTCAACGGTTTTGTTCTTTTGTTTTTCACCTGCACGTTTCACATGATAATCCATGCTTTCAATGGTCTGCACAATGGCCGACAGCTTTACACGATCTGGGTCATATGTAAAACTGACCCGTGAACGCGGATAACTTGCAGTGACATTGGTTACACCATCAAGCTTTTTAAGTTTATTCTCAATTCGATTTTCACAATTAACACAGGTCATTCCACTCACTGAAAATGTCTTTGTTATTGGTTTTTCTTCCATGGTCATTCTCCTTGTCACTTCTTGTCTATAGGAATAATAACAATAACTTTTGTAGAACTTATGGAGATAAGAAATTATTTAAAAAATTTTAAAAAAAATAAAGCAATGTATCAATTATTCCAATACATTTACTTTATTTAAAATGATGCATGTTTCTGATCTGATGCTGGATTCACTGGAAGAAGCATGATTTTAAAACGGTTACTGTCAAAATTTATTTCAATTAAAACTGCCAACTATCTTGACAACTACCGATTTCGAGAATACCAACAGTCGGTATAAACGTTCAAACTTTTGGGTTCAGATCATTATTGACCAGCTTACTTTATATAAAAAAAGCACCTTCAAACTGATATAATTTTCATCATTTCGAAGGCAACGATACTATTCAAATAAATATTGGAGTGTTATCATAAAAGTGCAGTCCCAAATTGCAAGGAAATGAGGTAAAATAAAAATAAAAAGGACTGACTAGTGATGAAAAAAGTATATAGTGCCGAAGAACGCTATGAAGCGTTGAAACTGGCAAATGAGATCGGCAACAAAGCGGCTGCAGAGCGATTAGGTATAAAGCTCGATACCTTGTACACGTGGATCAGCAAAGCTAAAACCGGAAAGGTTGGTTATTGTGATAATCCAGGGAATATCCCAATAACAGATCCCAATCGTTTAAAACAGCTCGAAAAAGAGCTTCG
>NZ_AXAC01000057.1 GCF_000472665.1 Acetobacterium malicum subsp. dehalogenans DSM 11527
ACAAAGTGATTTATCCTGTTTGGGGCAAAATCATTTAGCCTTACCAACAAAATAAAGTATGATAAATGACCTTGAAATGAGTCGTCCAACTTCTCATTCCGAGGTCATTTTTTATTCTTCATAATGTGGCTCAAAGCCTTGTAATTACCACAATTCTTTAAAGAGAGATTACTATTAAGAAAGCAAATATTACTTATTAATAAAACGCTATTATTGATTCCACAGGAATTGGGTTACAGGATAAAGCACTTTGCCCTTTTGAGGATAAACGTGTTTGCCCCGTAACATAGTGATATTTTTTATATTCTTTTTTGGGAAACAAAAAAGCTAGTAAAATCAATGGTTTGAGGTATCCCAAAAACAAATCCCCAAAAACGAAAATAAAGTTCCCAAAATTAAAAATTATGTTTTTGGGAAGATTTTTGGGAAAATGACAATGACTTAACGAAATCTTTCTTGAAGAAAACTAATTACGATACCGGGAGGAACTGCTATGAGGAAGAAAAATTATAAGGGTCGTTGTGAGAAGAAGTCTATCCTTAAGTCCAATGAAATATTCAAAGGTTATGATGCTGTTCAGTGTGCTTATGTTGATGTTCTATCTGCCAGAGACGATATTGTAGAAATCAGGTGTAATGTTCCATTAGATGATATGGATTATACATCTGATTTTTTGTGTTTTAAGGCATCAGGAGAAATGCTGGTCAGGGAATGCTTGTATCGGAAAATGATAACAAAGCCTATGACAATTAAGCTATTGGAAGCGAGCAGACAATATTGGCTCCGTAGAGGCGTAAAGGATTGGGGGATTGTTGTTAATGAAGAATAAGTTATTCCAATCAGGAGTTTCAATCATACGCATATTGGAATTTCGAGATGATGAAGCGCTTGTTATTGATTGTATTAAAAAGACAATGCCAGCATGGATTGATGCAACAGAAATTACTGCGTACAAGCCTTATACAGAAGATGAATTATTAGCGGTTATTGGAAATGTACCTACACTTGAAATGCTTGAATCTGAAAGAATTAGAGTGATGCATGAGCGTTACACGATGATTAATGATTTGCTTCCATTTATAAGCGATGAGAGGATTCGGGCTAGTAAAATAAGAGCTATTTCACAGGCAAATCATATCTCAAAACAGACTGTTAGAAATCACTTGTGTGTGTATCTTGCTTATATGGATATTATGGCATTAGCACCTAAGAAAAAAGATTCAGATAGAGATTTGACTGCTGATGAAAAAAATATCCGTTGGGGATTAAATAAGTTCTTTTATACACAACGAAAAAATTCATTACATACAGCTTACACGCTGATGCTAAAACATAAGTATTGTGATACTATAGGAAATTTGCTTGAACCATTTCCTAGCTTTTATCAGTTTCGATATTTTTATCGTAAGACAAAGAAGCTACAAAATTTTTATATTTCAAGAAATGGACTAAAGGAATATCAGAAAAATAAAAGACCGTTGCTGGGAGATGGTGTTCAGGAATATGCTTCAGTCCTTGGCACTGGAATGATTGATGCAACTATTTGTGATATTTATTTGGTTGATAATGAAGGCAGGATTGTTGGTCGTCCGGTTCTTACGATATGTGTAGATGTTTTTAGCGGTTTAATTATGGGATATTCTCTAACGTGGGAAGGCGGTACATATTCATTGCGAGATATGATGCTTAATGTTATTTCAGATAAAGTGGAACATTGTAAAAGAAATGGAATAGTCATTGTAGAAAATGAATGGCCTTCGGCGATGCTCCCTGCAAAGCTTGTATCTGACCAAGGAACAGAATATGTCGGAGATACCTTCGGGCAAATCGTAGAGTTAGGAGTAAAGTTAATAAATCTTCCGGCGTATAGACCAGACTTGAAAAGTTGTGCGGAGAAAACCTTTGACATGATTCAAGAAAGATTCCTGCCTCATTTAAAAGGAAAAGGTGTAGTAGAACCTGATTATAGAGAGCGTGGAAGTCATGATTATCGCAAAGATGCAAGACTCAACATAGAGCAATTTGAAAAAATTGTGATTCGCTGTATTTTGTTCTGTAACAATCATAGGATTATTGATAAATATCGGTTTACAGACGAAATGTTGACTAATGAAATTAAGCCATATGCAGCTGATATATGGAACTGGGGAATACATCAGACTGGATGTAATTTACTTCAAGTTGAACCAGCGGTTCTGATATTGACATTGCTCCCACGTGCTATGGGGCGATTTAGCAGATATGGATTAAAGGTCAACGGTATCCGCTATTACCATGAGGGGTACACAGAAATGTATCTGAAAGGTGGGGGAGTAACGGTTGCATTTAATCCTGAAAATTCTAATTATGTTTGGCTAATTGAAAAGGGGTCATACATAAAATTTAATGCTATCGAATCACGGTATAAGGATATGACTTTTGAAGCAATAGAGGATATGAAGCGTAGGCAAAGTGTTCTGAATCAAGGCGAACAAAAGAATTCTTTACAGGCTGAAATTACACTAATACATCAAATAGAATCCATAATTGCCGGAGTAGATAAATCTGAAAATGTGGAGATTAAGGATATTAGAAGTAATCGTAAAAAGGAACAGGAGACTAGGCACAAAGATTTTGTTAAGGAGGCTGGGATTTATGATTGAATGGAATAAATATCTGTTACCTATGCTAGCTGGTGATGAATTAAGAGCAGCACTACTGGATTTGCCTGAATACCAAGAGAGCATACGAGAGGAAGCTATCGCAATAAGATTGTTGGCATTATCGAATATTTATAAAATATATGTGCCACAGGTGATGTCGGTAGAAATTTATTTCAAATTGTTCACAGCAATGTTGATGTCATTGAACAAAAAAGAAACCAGGGATGCGATATTACAGCAGAAAAATAATTTTCTCGGAGCAAGAAAAGGAGAGTTCCGGGGAATCATTGGTGGCTCAGATTCTTTTAGTATTATTGGAAAATCAGGAATCGGTAAGTCTTCTGCTATTGAAAAAGCAATATCTTTAATTACAGGAGATAAAGTAATCGAAATAGATATGCCACATATAATGATTATCCCAATATTGCAAGTGCAATGTCCTTTTGATTGTAGTTCAAAATCACTGCTCTTAGAAATCCTTTGGGCAGTGGATGACCATATTGGAAGTAATTATTATCGGTCTGGGACAAGAACAGGTGTGACCGTAGATACATTAGTAGGATTAGTCAGTCAGGTGGCACTGAATCATATTGGCCTTCTAATAATTGATGAAATTCAAAATGTTGTAAAAAGCAAAAAGGGTGGTCTGTTGGTTGGTCTGTTAATGCAACTTATAAATACCAGTGGCATAAGTATCTGTATGGTTGGAACACCAGAAAGTGCAATATTCTTCGAATCTGAAATGCAATTGGCTAGGCGTTCACTTGGATTAAAATACTTTGCTCTAGGATTGGAGGATTATTTTGCCGATTTTTGTCGGGTTCTATTCAAATTTCAATACACGAAATATAAGTCAGAGCTGACAGATGAAATTATAAATTGGTTATTTGAACATAGTCAGGGTGTGGTGGCGATTGTTGTATCTCTAGTCCATGATGCTCAGGAAATAGCAATCATAAAGGAAATCGAATCTATTGATATTGAAACATTGTCGATGGCTTATGATGAACGAATGGGAATGCTTCACAGTAGGGTATCACTTGATAAAAAACGAAAATCGCAGACTTCGGTAAGAGGAAAAACGAAAATTGTGGTTCCAGCAAAAGTTGATTCATTTGCAGCTGATATAAAGTCTCTGGCGGATGCAGTTGAGTATTCTAAAAGCAATGACCTTGATGCTGTTAATACATTAATGCAAATGGTAACAGTGGAGGTGGTGCGAATATGATTGCATATTTTCCTGAACCATATCAAGATGAACTTGCTTATAGCCTATTTGCACGATATTACATGAGGTCTGGTTTTGCCACAGTTAGAGATGTGATGGCTGAGCTTTATGTGAACAGGTGGTATCGTGCTGATACTCTATTTTTCAACAAACTTTTACCTGAGGCTGTTGAGATAATGACCAAACACATGACGATAAAACAGTTTGTGGAGAAGCATACGATGTTCCCTTATTATGCAAGATTCATTGAACAAGACCGTAGAAAAAGAGCATTAGAATCATTAATAAATATGGATGGTAATTATCATAATTTGCTACCGATACCGAAAGGAAAATCAGGACGATTTTTACGGTATTGTCCAATGTGCGTAAAAGAGGATAGGGAAAAGTATGGTGAAACATTTTGGCATAGAGCTCATCAGATGGATGGTATAAATATTTGTAGTCGCCATGCGTGCCGTCTCATTGACAGTGGCGTACCTATCGGAGTCAAACAATCATCAGGATTAGAGTCAGCAGAACAAGCAGTTCGGGATGCGGATATTATTTATTTATATGATTCGAGAGAAAAGGAAATGGCTGAATACGTAACAGCAGTATTCTGGTCAGATATGAATTACACGAATGACAAAGTCGGAACGTTTTTGAGAGGAAAAATTGATGAAAAATATGTTTCAGCCAATGGTATAGTTAATAAAATAACTGAGCTCTATAAGGGGTATACTGAATACTTTAGCTCTATTCCTGACCACATGGACTTGCAAAGGTTTCAGAAAATCTATAATGGATATCGCTGGAATAGTTATGAAATATGTCAACTTGCATTGCTTGAAGGAATTACTGCAAAGGAGCTGGTCTCATTCAAAACATCAGATGAAGAAATTATGGAGGAAACATATAGAAAAATATCGCAGGAATATAACATAGATTATTATACAGTTGCTGCTATTGGAAAAACCATATTAAATGATTACTATAGAAAATCACGGGTTCAGAAGAAGAGCGGAATTCAAATGCATAAATGGGAGCAAATGGATTTAGAAATACTACCACAGGTTCAACAACTTATTGAATGGGTTAATAATAATCTAGAGGAACGTCCTGTTAAAATATGTGCATATTGGGCTTGTCGACAATTAAAGATTACAACTAAACAAATGGATAATTTACCACGATGTAAAGCTGAAATAAAAAAGTATAAAGAATCACAGGAGCATTATTGGGCAAGGGAAATAATCTGGGCAGTAAATCAAGTGGATAATGCTGGAATAGAATTGTGCTGGAAAAAAGTCAGAGAACTGACAAATATTCGCAAGCATAATTATGTTGCGGCATTGTCATATGTAAAAGAAATGACGGATACAACTAAATATGAGCGTATCCGCCAGTTAATATGATTTTATTGGACTTTGTTAGCTTTATCTAATGAACGCCATTCTTCAACTTCGTTTAATGTCTGAATATTAAACTCTGCTACAATAGTTAATAATGAAGGAAGGATTGCACCGACTGATTCATCCAATCCAGCTGCTATGAGTTCTTTTGGAATCTTAGTTGACTTGGGAATTGTTAGAGGATTGATTCCCAAGCCTGAGATTTCCTTGAGATATGTCTTCACAGTTGATAATTTACCTATATCTGTTATTGTTCCAATTTCGATTAAGGAAAGTGTTTTTGCAATTCCTTTACGGCGAGAAATATGATATAGCAATTTATTCAAACGTTCCTTTTTTGAAGGCTTGAACGTGGAATTATCAATGACCATATAAGCATGTTGCAAAGTACAATAATAGCCAGTGCCTGTTAATGCCTTGATATAACTCTCTAAAATATAATACTCAATTACTGGTGTTGCAAAATATCTTAAGTCACGAGCTGGAAGATTAAAACGCTTTTTGATAGCATTTATCTTGTTTTTCTTTATTTGAAATTCAATACGCAAAAAATCGTAATCATGATTAGCTAAATCGGGTTGTTCATTTTTGAGTGCATATTCTTTATTGTAAACATTTATGTTTAAAGATTTACTCTTGTAATAAACATACTTTTTATCAGGAAGAAGAAACTCGTCGTCATTAAATTCAGGTTCAAAGTCATTGTCTGTATCAGGTATATCTTCTTTTAATAATTCATCCTCATAATATTGGCGTTTGAGTGAACCCTTTAAAGTGTAGCCTTTATCTATCAATGATAAATAGATGTCAGAGTATGATTTGATATCGAAAGCAAAATCTATTCTTCTTAGTTTGAAAGTATTGTATTCATACCATACCTCACGCTCTTCTCTGCTTGAACTGTATCGATATTCATTGGATGTTTCAAGAAAAGGCAGAAACTCATATATATTGTAATAAATTGATTTAATGTAAGCATCGCCAAAGTTTAGGATATTGTTTGAGTAGTTACCATCACCACCAAACATTGTTCCAGGATTTATTGTTAAGGAAATCATATAATATTTTGAATCAGGGCTATAGCATGGGTCATTCTTTTTTCTGTTGAACTTGTATAGGCGAATATGAGAGATACCTTTGTCAGAATAAGATTGGGTAATCCATATGCCTTTATTGCTCAGACATTTAATTTGCTGTAATGATTTTATTGCTTGTTCATATTGGGCAGCAGAAATCATTGTTGATAATTCAAAGGTATGAATCATATGCATCAACTCCTTTTGTAAAATATTGTTATTATAGCATATATGATAGAGAAATTGGTGATGAATATAGTGTCGATTGGTTAGCTTTTTTGAGAGATAGCATTGTAATAGCTGATGAATACTGGGTTTATGGACTTTGCACAAAAGAAACACTTTCAGTTTCTACAGACATATAGTGAGCACATTTATAATGGTCAAAACTTTTAAGTTATGACACCGCTGAGCCACCTATGGAAACATACGGGTTTAATCGGTGTCGAAACATATAGCCAAAAGTATCTTAGGAGGAACTATAAAAAGTTTCTCTTTTTTTATACCAAAATTTAAGGAGGATTAAAAAATGAAGTATGGTTACGCAAGAGTAAGCACAAAAGGACAGCTTGACGGAAACAGCATTGAGGAACAAACGAATAAAATTAAAGTCATTTATCCTGATGTTGAAATCGTTGTTGAATCTTTTTCGGGAGCAAAAGAGCGTCCCCTATTCAATCAGATGTTGGAATCGGCAAAAGAAAATGATTATGTTGTTGTAACGAAATTAGACCGTTTTTGTAGGTCAACAAAAGAAGGATTAGGCTATATCGACCTTTTATTGAACAAAGGGGTGAAAATCCATATCCTCAACATGGGGTTAATTGAAAATACACCGATGGGCAGGTTGATTGTCACGAATCTGTTAGCATTCGCCGAGTTCGAAAGAGCCATGATTATTGAGCGCACCCAGGGCGGTAAAGCTATCGCCAAACAGAAAATAGATTTTAGGGAGGGCAGACCAAAGAAATTCAACAGTAAGAAAATCAATCACGCAATGGAATTGCTGGAATCCTATTCTTATAAACAAGTGGAAGAAATGACTGGAATCAGCAAATCAACCCTCGTTAGAGAAAAAAGAAAACAATCAGTAATTTAAAATGCCAGTATAGCGAAAATTTGTTTATATATTTTGAAATCTACCCGGTTACTATTATTTAAAAGTAGTTCTTAGATTGATACCCAACCGGTAGCATCACGACCTAGACAAGTCGCTAAAAGGTCTTATTTTTATGCCCATTATGAAATACGGCAATCCAAACAGTACAAATTAAAGTAAGAAAGGAACGAGAAAAAATGAGTACAGAAATCAAAACATTAGACGGCTGGTGTGAATTTTCAGACCGTACCGGAAAAGAAAGTATTAATGATTATTTAAATTTGGGGGACATCGTGTCAGAGGATATCGTTGATAATTTTATGGATATGCTGCCACCAAGAGCCATGTCACATGGATATTTACAGGTAGGCGAAGCATACGACCATGTTTATGATATTGACGGTAGATTAAGAGCCATTTATATGACCTTTGCTAAGTGTGACGGTCAGTGGCGGTATTATGGTAATTGTTTTGAATGGGAAACCGTTGATAAGAGTTGGAGATAGCCGAAAGGCTTTATTTTTTTGCTCAATATCAAGAAAGGTTGTGTTGTTATGTGTAGATTTCAGAGAAGGCCAGTAGGCGAATACTGCTTCTGTTGCCGAGAATGTTCGCTATATTTAAACACTTGTATTCCCATTGCCATTGGTGGTTATGTGGCTGGTGAATGTGATTTTGATTTTTGCTATTATTGCCCTGATTATTCAGAATGTACGGACATATGGGGAAGGTGATGCTTAATTTATGAAACTGTTGCAAGACGCTGATTCTACAAATAAAGCAATGCAGGAAGGATTTCAGCATGGGGAAAAATACACTCTGTCTACCCTCATGGCATTGCTTGCCGAGTTATAAAATCGCTATAATTTTCAAGAGTTTCTCTTTTTTCTCGATATCAAACCCCTTGATTGCCCTTAATATCTCATTGTCAAGAGCCAGTGAGGAATTATCATACTGGTCTGATAAAAGGTAGTCAATGCTGGTGCTAAGGGCATTAGCAATAGCCAGTAACACGTTAAGGCTGACTTTAGTATGGAAGTTCTCAATATTACTGACGTGTGATGTGTTACAGCTGACCGTTTCAGCAAGTTTCTCTTGTGTTAATCCTTTGCTCTGTCGTATTGTCTTTATCTTTAGGCCAAGCTTTGCGTAATCTATTTCCTGCTCCAATTAGAATATCCTCCAAATTTGTCTCAGTAAGTTTTTTTATGCTCTAATTGTAATATTTACAATTATGTAGTAGAATAATCTATACAAACTAAATATACTTACATAGACAAATTCAAAGGAGGTTTCATATAATCCAGTGACGAATGAGCCTGTTTAACCATACTCTTTGACAATTTCACTGATGAACAAGGTCTCAATGACCGAGTTACCATGGAAATGGCGTTCACCGGTTAGAATATAGACTTAAGTAATTGTGCACTCTGTTCGGAAACATTGAACTTGTTTTACGAACAGCCTGCGCTGAATCATCGGAATAGGTGCGCTAGCCCAGTGGAACATTCAATTGAACAAAAAGGAACATTATGTTACAATAAATACAGTTTGATGAAGGGAGATGAGTAATGTGTATTGTCGAAATTGTGGTGCGGTTCTCAATGATAAAGCTGAAATTTGTGTAAAATGCGACTGTCAATAATAAAGAATTAGAAATTGGAGATAAAGTTGTCTGTTCTGTCGCTTCAACCGGTCATTTATTCATTGGCAGAGTTTCAAAGTTTTATACTAGAAATAGGGGTTATAGAGTTGATGACCTTTGCACGGTTAGCTTTAATTTTTTTAGTGGCGGTAATCCATTAACCAATGTATCTTCGATTCGGATTATGAAATTAGAGGAGGAAAATCAAAATGAATAAAAAAATAACAATTCTATTATGTATCTGTATGCTATTTGCAATGAGTGGAGCAGTTCAAGCTGCAACAGAACCACCGGCTGAACTAATGGTAATGGATTCGCAAGAGTTACAAACTCAAACAACTGCAATAGACCCAGCGCTTCAGCCAAATGTTATTTATCAAACCCATATTCAAGATATCGGTATGCAAGAAGTTGCATTTAACGGTAATGTATCTGGTACAACAGGGAAAAACCTAAGACTAGAAGGTATTAGGATTTTTATTGAAGATTATTCTTATGATTTAGGTGTTGAATATCAAACTCATATTCAGAATATCGGCTGGGAAAAAGAAGCTGGTCAAGGCCTTAAATCTAATTTTCAGTTCTCTGGTTCGGAGGGTAAATCTTACCGGTTAGAGGGTATTAAAATCAAACTAACCGGTGCTGATGCCAATAAGTTCGATATTATTTATCGGACTCATATTGAAAACATTGGCTGGGAAAAAGAATGGAAGCGTAATGGCGCAATGTCTGGAACAGAAGGCCGGTCGTTAAAGCTCGAAGGGATTGTTATCAAGATTGTACCAAAAGGCACACAAGTACCTGCTGGTACGCCTATTACGCCTGACATGTATGAAGACGTTAACGATGGATGCAATAGAAATCAAAGCTATTACGTCAATTATGTACCGTGGAAGGTAAATTTTGACAATAGTAATTGTGAACATAAATGGGGAGGAGGCTGGTGGCCTTATGAAACATATAAGGACCAATTGCTTAAATGTATCGATGAACATTATTATAAAGAAACAGGGGAGTCTGTTGAGCTAACACCATTATACGAAGCGGATGTAGCTAATGGCTGTATTTATAATTATGTCGAATGGCAACAAGGACACGGAAACACAAAATATCCCGGAGGAATTAAGGAAAACGTATCTACATTTTATAATCTTACTTCAGACCGTTATGCGATAGCAGAAGAATTTCCGTTTTGGTTTACTTTTATCCCTGCTTTTTATTATTGTGAAAATTGCGGTCAAACAAGTCTGGGCGGTCATTGGAATTAAACAAAGGAAAATAATTATGAATCTAAATAATAAAATTAAATTAATTACTCAACTTTCCCAGCTCTAAAA
>NZ_AXAC01000058.1 GCF_000472665.1 Acetobacterium malicum subsp. dehalogenans DSM 11527
CAGGCGTTCTGAAACGCTTCAACACAAAGGTCTGCCCGCATATTGTCATCCATCCTGAAGCCCCGGATACTGCCGTCATAACAATCAAAAATGGGTGCCAGATAAAGTTTTCCATCTTTACAGGGGATTTCCGTAATATCAGTAAGCCATTTTTGATTCGGCGCTTCCGCTGTGAAATCCTGTTTGATGAGGTTTTCAGACTTTTGCGCTTCGGCATCGGCTTTCGTGATCCCATTAGGTTTACGCTTCATGCGGATCATCAGATTATTTTCTTTGCAGATGCGGTAGATTGTCCTTAAACTCCCATGATAGTTCCGATTTAATCGAAGATAATCATAAATACGTCGAACACCATAATTGGCGTTTTCTTCGTCTTCCCGAATTAATTCATAGATTTGCGCCAAAAGATTTGCGTGCTTATCCGGTTTGCTTTTTGANCGCAGAAATTTATAGTAACCCGATTCGCTGACACCAAGCGTACGACAGAGCAGGGCAACCGGCCAACGGTCTCGACGGTCGGCAATATATGACATACGCTGCTGTTTCGCTATTTCTTTCGGCGCTTGACAAAAAAACCAAGCGCATCCTGAAGAATTTCAATTTCTTCTCTGGCTTCCCGAAGCTCTTTTTCGAGCTGTTTTAAACGATTGGGATCTGTTATTGGGATATTCCCTGGATTATCACAATAACCAACCTTTCCGGTTTTAGCTTTGCTGATCCACGTGTACAAGGTATCGAGCTTTATACCTAATCGCTCTGCTGCCGCTTTGTTGCCAATCTCATTTGCCAGTTTCAACGCTTCATAGCGTTCTTCGGCACTATATATTTTTTTCATTATTAGTCAGTCCTTTTTATTTCTATTTTACCTCATTTCCTTGCAATTTGGGACTGCACTTTTATGATAACACTCCAGGCAAGCTGAGAAAATGAAAGCGGCATGGAGGAAAAAGCATGAGCAGAACAAAGACAACTAAAAACGTTAAAACCATACCTGCTACACTAAGGCAGTTTTCTTCCACGCCAATTAATGAGCAAAGAAAACGCCGCACAGCTGGTTACGCTCGCGTATCCACCGACAGCGAAGAACAGTTCACAAGCTATGAGGCGCAGGTCGATTATTACACTAATTTTATTAAGAGTCGAGACGATTGGGAGTTCGTGAAGGTTTATACCGACGAAGGGATATCCGGTACCAACACCAAAAAGCGTGAAGGCTTTAGGCGCATGATCCAGGACGCCTTAAGCGGCAAGATCGACCTCATCGTTACCAAGTCAGTCAGCCGATTTGCAAGGAACACAGTAGACAGCCTCACCACCGTTCGCCAATTGAAAGAAAAAGGAATCGAGATCTATTTTGAGAAGGAAAATATCTGGACCTTAGATTCTAAAGGTGAACTTCTAATCACCATCATGTCATCCCTTGCACAGGAAGAAAGCCGCAGCATTTCAGAGAACGTCACATGGGGACAGCGCAAGAGATTTGCAGACGGGAAGGTTACGGTTCCCTTCGGGCACTTCCTCGGCTACGATCGGGGTGAAGATGGCAACCTTGTCTTGAACCCCAATGAAGCAGTTATAATCCAGAGGATCTTCAGCATGTTCCTACAGGGAATGACGCCTTACGGTATTGCCAAGCAGCTTACATCAGACGGCATTTTATCACCCGCGAAGAAAGATAAGTGGAACGCAGGCACCATCAAGCGCATCCTCACAAACGAAAAATATAAAGGAGATGCGCTTTTGCAGAAAAGTTACACTGTAGATTTTCTTACCAAAAAGAAAAAAGCCAACGAGGGAGAGATACCTCAATACTATGTTGAAAATAACCATGAAGCGATTATTGAGCCAGCGGTCTTCGACCTGGTCCAAAACGAGTTAGAAAAAAGAAACCCTGCAAACAATCGTCACAGCGGTGTTCATATATTCTCCGGCAAGATAAAATGCGGATCATGTGGAAGCTGGTACGGTTCAAAAGTATGGCACTCAAACAGCAAATACCGACGTACAGTCTGGCAATGCAACCGCAAGTTCAACGGACAGCAAAAATGCTCCACTCCCCACCTCGATGAAGATACTATAAAAGAACTCTTCGTGAAGGCTACTAATAAGCTCCTGGAAGATAAGGATGAAATCATAGCAAACTTCGAATCCATGAAGGATGTTCTTTTTGACACTGGTCCCTTAGAAACCAAACAGGTCGAGCTTCAAAATGAAATGGAGATTGTCACTGAGCTGATACAGCAATGCATAAACGAAAATGCCAATGTTGCCTTAGACCAAGGAGAATACCAAAGAAGATACGATGGCTTGGTACAGAGGTTTGACACTACCAAAGAAGATTTAGAAAAAATATCCGGGCAGATTAAGGAAAAAGTGATCAGTCGCCAAACAATGGCTGCTTTCCTCGCTGAACTTAAGAATCAAGATGAACTGCTCACAGATTTTGATCCACTCCTCTGGCACAGTTTAGTGGATTGTGTGACAGTCCTAGATAAAGAAAATGTTCAAATTACCTTTAAAAACGGAATCACTATTTAATACCGAAGTTCTGTGGCGACTGATCTAAGCGTCTAGCCAGTTCGGAGACACTGATATTCATTTGTTCACATAGCCGTCGTATCATGTCCGAGGTTTTCATAATAGTCCCTCCATGCCTCAATAGAAATATTGTAAACCATTTGGTTTCAAATAACAATTGAATGTTTACAAATTGAAAACCCGCAACTCAATAAAAAGAGCTGCGGGTAAAATTGTGTTAAGAATTACTATCCGATATTGTCCTTGAAATCAGGTCCAGATTAAAATGATGGAGTCCTGTTTTTTCTCGGAAATCCGTGGGTGTACGTATATCCTTGTACAGCACACCAGCCAGTGTTTTTTTGTTCCTGCTTCGTTTTATTTCGGGTCTAATCTCAAAAGCATTGCATTGATCGCAACAATAACGGTCGATAAGGACATGAGGACGGCGCCGAAGGCCGGACCCAAGGTAATGCCGATAGGAGCAAGGAGGCCAGCAGCAATTGGAATCGCGATAAAATTGTAGCCTGCTCCCCATACCAAGTTTTGTTTCATTTTACGTGTCGTCTTGTTTGCTAACTCGATAAAGGATTCAATATCCCCTGGATCAGACTGAGTAAGGATAATATCCGCAGAATCCAAAGCTACTTGCGTTCCAGCTCCGATTGCAATACCTACGTCTGCCAAGGCAAGGGAAGGTGCGTCATTGACCCCGTCTCCCACCATGATAACCGTCTTGTTTTGGTTTTTCATGGACTCGACCAGCTTGTACTTATCTTCCGGAGATTGATTGGCTTGGTATTGAATACCTAGAACTTCTGCAACTCCTTGTGCAGCTTCCTCGTTATCACCAGTAGCCATGAGTGGTTCAATTCCGTATTTTTTCAGCACCTCGATCAAGTTTCTGCTGGTTTCTTTCAGTTCATCTCCCAATGCGACAGCGCCGATTGCTTCATTATTTTCTACAAGGATACTTAAAGTAGCGCCTTTCGGAATATCCATACGCAATGCTTTTCCGTATGCCTTTTGGCTGATTAATTGATAGTGGTGGCCGTTCGCCTCCCCTTCTATTCCTGCTCCCGAAACGATTTCAATGGAGTCAAAGGAAACTGACTTAATGCCTTTCGCTTCAGCGTGGTTCACAATCGATTGGGCAATCGGGTGACTGGAGCCCGCCTCTATACCCGCCAACAAGCCTGTAATTTCTTCTTCAGAATATTTATCACTCAAAACAGTGACGTCCAACACTTTAAATTCACCAGTTGTTAAAGTACCTGTTTTATCCAATACCATAACATCCGCTTTAGTAGTTAATTCCAAAGCTTCTCTATTTTTAACCAGTAATCCTCGGCTTGCACCCAAACTAGTACTACGTGATACTACCAAGGGAATAGCAAGACCCAAAGCATGTGGGCAGGCAATAACTAACGTAGTCACAGTAAAGATAACGGCTGTAGGTAAATCTGCAATGATCATCCAGGCTACTAGAGCGATTAAAGCTACTACAACGGCAATGTAGAACAACCAGCTAGCTACTTTGTGAGCCACATTCTCTGCTCGAGATGGTTGGCTTTGTGCTTGGCTAATTAATGTTTGTACTTGTGAGATAAAGGACTTATCCCCTGTTTCTGTTACTTCTACATATAGGACACCACTACCATTTGTTGATCCACCAATGACTTGATCTTTAACATTCTTTTCGATTGGCTTAGATTCACCTGTTAAGAGGGCCTCGTTTACACGGGATTCTCCGCGAATAATGATACCATCAGCTGGAACATTTTCTCCTGCTTGAACACGGATAACATCTCCAACCTGAAGTTCAGACACAGGACGAGTTTCAATCGAATCATCTTCTAAAACAACATGAGCGTCTTTTGGCAATAATTCTGCTAGAGCTTTTTGCGCATCCCCTGCTTCACCCAATGCCTTCATTTCAATCCAGTGTCCTAATAACATGATTAAAAGTAACGTTGCAAACTCAAAGAAGAAGTCCATGACATGTTCTCCGGTCACATATCGAGCGGCCACTGCGTAAACACTATAGGCATAAGAAACCGTTATTCCCAAAGTAATCAAAGACATCATGCCTGGAGCTTTTGAATTAAACTCATCTTTCGCACCCATGTAGAATGGTTTTCCGCCATAAATGTATAGAATTGTTGCCAAGACAGCTGCTACAACGTCTGCATAAGGAAAGATGATTTGGAAAGGCCATTGAATATCCATCAAGGGAGTAATAAATAAGATTGCAATTCCCAATGGGAGTGATTTCAAGAAAATTTCCTTGAAACTACCATGATGGTGGTGGGCGTGCCCTCCCATTGCACCACGATCATGATCCATGTTGCTATGGTCCATCTTGCTATGGTCCATCTTGCTGTGGTCCATCTTGCCTTGATCCATATTGCTGTGATTCATCTTGCCGTGATCCATATTGCTGTGATCCATCTTACTGTGGTCCATCTTGCCGTGATCCATATTGCTGTGATCCATATTGCTGTGATCCATCTTACTGTGATCCATCTTACTGTGGTCCATATTTCCATCTTTAAGATTGTTATCTTTTTTATTCATTATTGGCCTCCTTGTAAAATCATACATTCCGTGAACATGAAAGACTGTTGAGCGCCTCTATACTTCAATGAGATAATTATAACCTAAATTCCACGTCGTTTTTCAAAGTGCATCTAAATTCGCTATTCCATATGTCTTACGAGGAATTCAAGTAGTTACTTGTGCATTTTAACATTTTTCAGCTCCTTTCTCAACTCAATTTCTCTCAATTTCTAATAGTATACCCATTTGTCACAGAAGAATCACAATTGTAAGTTCGATTAATAAACCACTTTTTCTATTATTTCAAGTGATTGTAAAGGTGTCCTGTTGTTTTTTACTAAAGGTAGCATAAGCATTTTTCATACACTTCCCGATAAGGATATTTTTCAGACATCTTCATAATCACAGATCTAGCCGTTTTGATAATCTTGGCAGCAAGAAACACATATTTCAAGCGAAATGTTTTTATCTGCTGTCTGTACTCAGAGACGTCAAGGTAATCAAATTTGAATAACAAAAACAAGTTGTATGAGAGCATCATCATTTGAAATACCGCTTCGTTAGCCCAGAATGATTTTAGCAAAAGGTGGCCCACCGCCATGTCGTATTTAGCTTCTTTGATATAATTTTCAGCATTGCCACGCTTTTCATAGGTGATAACCACGGCTTCTGACAGTAGTTTTGTATTTGTCACAAAGAAAAAATAGTCGTACTCAGAGCCTTCTAAAAGTGATAATTGCGCTCTCTTTTTTTCTGGTTTTAGTACGCGAGATACGACAAACCGTCTGCTTTTCTCCCACTTATTTGGCTTTATAAACAGTTCTGAAGTTTCTCTGCCTTCTGTACCTTTAACAAACTTTGCAGATGAATTTGATAGTTGAGATACAAGCGTCGTATAGGCTTTAGCTTTGATTAAGTATTTGCAACCAAGAGACTCGATTGTTTCAATGATTTCTTCATCGAAGTAACCACTATCCATTCGAAAAAAGATCTCCAATTCATCTGTCTTTAGGGTGGCTACAATTTCTTTAATCAGTTCAGCAGCACCATTTGCAGTGTAAGTATTTCCACTTCTAACAAACCCAGTGATATATGCTTTAAGTTCATCGCAAAATGCGAACTGGATATTGTAACATCTATTGCCGAGCTTTTTAGGATTGTATCCTTTGCTAGCGCCTTCTTGATGCCCTTCGACATTTACAACACTGCTATCAATATCAATCGTGATGGATGTCATTTTGCTTTTCAAAAGTAGTTTTTTGAACCCTTTGAAGTTGATTTCTCTGAACATTTGTGTTGTCTTAAAGTTGAATTTCCCCAAAAACCTTGATATTGTTTCAGGTTCTTTTACAGAGATATCAAATTCACGAACCAGGGGATCGCTTTTTAGGAGCTTCAACCGTTCGAGCTTATCTATTCCTATGAAATGACCGCAAAGCATGGTCTTAATATGATTCATTTTGATTTTGTTCACAGAGTCACTCTCAAAAACGAGATCTTTTTCAATCGTCTCAAAAATGGCATTGTTTTTTGCATTCTCTAGCAGAAGGAAAAGTCCTGCATTTGAGGTTAGATTCTTAGCACTGAAATCAATTTTATTAATCATTAGCCAGCTCCTTCGCAGTGTTTCTATTGTTATATTCTTACCCAATGAACAAGGCAAAAAACATATAAATAGTGTGTTTCTGTTGTTAATTTCTTTCACCCATTGGGTGAAAGACCGGGTTTAGCTTAATCATTATAAATACTTGCTTATAGGACTATTTGGTTTCATTACGCGTGGAATCTAGGTAATATAATAAAACACCTTATAACTGGCAATTCAGTAGTAAGGTGTTCCTCTTTTTTTTGGCATTGCACTATGTCTTTTTGTGAACCCATTATATTAATTATAATATAGGTTGTATAAATTGAATCAGTGTAGCTGTTGCAGCAGCAAATTCTACAGTGCCTTTTATAGTCTGAAGTCCTTTAATTGCTGTTTTGATAAAGCCCTTTCTTGGATTTGCTGACTTCGATTCTTCTTTAATTACTTCTAAACTACTAACGAGAGTTTCCTCATCTTCTATCGAAAGTCCTTTTGCATTTTCTTTAATATCTTCTATAAGCCCATTCAATTTTTCAACATCAATTGTATTGACAGTATTTGTTGCATTAATAGTAGAATTGTCATTTGCTATATTAACCTGCCCATTTTCAATTGCTATAGAATATGTAACTTTTTCATCAATTCCCATCTCGATCCCTATTTTAGTTAAGTATCTTTCTATATGGCGTATTAAGACCATTACCACCCGGTCATTAAAACCCTTGACTTTATCTTGAAAACTTCTTGAAGATGAATATCCCATTGCCACTCCATAATGAATTTGGATATTATTGTCTACTATATAGCAAATAATAGAGAAAACATTTCGTACTTCTTCTTCATCAAGATGGCCTAAGGAGAAGATTGCTCTTCCATATGATCCTGCAACCTCCTTGACTTCATTTTCTAAATCTTGCTCACATTCACCACAGCTTTGTATGTAACTAAAAATCAAATCATTGCTTTTTATAAAAGCAGTAAATTTTGATAGAACTGCGTTATAATCTTCAAAATCTGCCTGTAATAATCGATTAGAAATACTGTTAAAATCATATATAATTTTTCTTAATTCTGCTCTATTCAACTTCATAGTTTTTCACCCCACAAAACGGACAATAACATCCGGTTATTCTCAATATTGGTTTGACTCCTGCTTTCCGATTACAGCAAGGAAATATTGTAGTTTCTAAAGCTTCAATTCCAGATCGGATTGGATTCTCATGCTCATGATTTGGTCGTTTACCAGCTTTGAATGTTACAGGTCCTTTTTTAAATTCTTTTTCCATCTTTTTAAATTCATCGTATATCAAATCCATTGTTTTATTTTGAGCCATTGCTATGGCTAATTCGACTACTTCTTCTGTTAAGTAGTTATCACTAGTCAGTCCACAACTTGGACAATATATTTCTAACACTCTATCGTCTTCAATATCGTCGGGAGTTGATTTAAAAAAAGTTCCGCAATGGGAACATTTCAAAAGAATGTATCCATAGTCATCAGTCGGTATTGAGATCTTTATAGTAAATTCATTATCCATATATTCCTCCCCCACCTTAACTAAACTACTGCATACCCTTTTTGAGTTTGCATACCCCTAAGCGCAGCAAGTTTGAGGTTCATTAAATTGTATCAATCTCTGAATGATTCTCTCAATGCATTTAATTTCTTCAGGTTTAAGGGTTTTATATTCCTCACGGATTTGATCAAGCTGAGCTTGCACCGCTTCTTCCTGGTCGGCTTCATCAAGATAATACTTCCAGTTGGATTTTAACGTTTCATCCGGATGCCCCTCATACCATAGGCGCCCCAGTGAGTTCTCCACCATATAGCGGACAATCCAGTCCGGCGTGAATAACTGGGTTGCAGCAGGAATATTCTCTTTTGTAATTTTAATATTTTTTTTCAGGCCATCAAGAACTACCTGCTTCGGTTCGGTATTGTAATATTGATACAACCAACCAATAATCTGCACTGCATCGCGGAAGTCTTCTTCGGGGATGTCATTCACCAGCCGCCCGATCACGCTCTCAGGTTTCAGAATATTGTTTGGTAGCAGCATTTCGGTATAGGCTCCCATGCGCTCAAACATCTCGGGCAGTATTGAGTTTAGAGCGTTGCACTGCGTCAGTAGAAGATAGCGGTATAGTTCCTCGGAAGCGTTGGCATTGAGCAGTGTCGATACCTTTGTCTTATCCAGGCCCGGAAGATCAAGATGTAAGACATTCGTGAGGATTTCCGGATTGAAATTGCCACCAGCGTCCGAAAAAACTCGGATATGGGTCGGCAAATAGTCGTTCACTTCCATATAGCGCAAGGCGACAAAGCGGTTGAACCAGGTGTAGGCCACTTCCTCAATGGTTTGATTGTAACCAGATTGCTTTATTTCTTCGATAAATGCCTGGCGTTGCTGTTTTTCATCAGTTGACAGCACCCGTCCAGAAACAACGGTGGCATGTTCGTCACCGTATCCCGTTTCGCTGATGTCATATTGGAAGGCGCGCTGTTTGACTTGTTCGATTAATTCGTTCCGTGCCCAAATGGCATATTTCTGAATCGCATTCTTGTTCATCGTTCACTTCCTCGCTTAGTTAATCTGAATACTGTCGTTTGCCTCAAGCGTGTCGTACAGCTTTTTGCGAATACCCTCAAGATACTGTTCGACATCCTCGCGCGATGTCAGCCGCTTGACTGGGAATACATCGTATCTCCGTATTTGCGCTATTTTTTGGGGCTTCGGTGCTTTTTCACCGGCTTTAGGTGGTGTCGTACTTTCATGGAGCATCAGTTCAATCCGTTTACAAACCTGGTCTTTGTAGCTAAGCAACTGGGTAATCATTGCGTCGAGGATCGTGAGACTGGTTGCACTGGCTACTCGCTGCTGGTATTCAGCGAAGCGGTCATCGGATTTTACTACTTCATTATTAGCCCGACTTCCAACTCCTGCCAGCGTATGAACATCGCCACGACACTGGGTAATGATGGCGAGAACTTCTTCCTTCTTCTGGGCAAGAAGTGTCCCATAGGCAATCTTCACACCCTGCATCAATTCGGAAAGGTCTTTAATTCGGGCATAGGGTTTTGACATCTCAAGGATCGCAGCAATCGTTTTGGAATTGTCAATAATAGTTCAGTCAAAACGCGCAAGGAATTTTCCAAGCCCCTATAGAATAGCCAGCCCTCATCGTCGGTAACAATCATCAAAACTTCAAATGCTATGCAGCGAGCTGGTGATTGTNGATAAAAAGCCCCCGATAAACNAGCGGTGGATAGCCATTATTTGTACTGTAAATTCGTCGTCGATTGTAATAATGGATATAGCGGTAAACAATCGTTTTGACTTCAACCATGGGCATACTTTTGGTATTAATTTTATAGAGCTTCTCTTTTTTCAGCGTTGCGAAAAAACTTTCCATCCGGGCATTATCATAACAACGCCCGGTGCCACTCATACTCTGGATGGCATTTGCTTTTTTTAATACCTTTCGAAAGCGTTGGCTGGTAAACTGCGTGCCCCGATCGGAATGAAGGATCATTCCTTCGGCACCATCATCTCT